>NZ_JAKSYH010000221.1 GCF_022829295.1 Methylobacterium sp. J-088 | reverse complement strand
ATCGCGCAGATATGAGATCAGCAGCTCATGCGGAACTTCATCTGTGTTAAGGGCGTCGCCCACCTTAGATGACACGTTGCGCTCAAGCTCGGACCAGAAATTGCCGGGCATTTCTGTTCGATGGATCATGGATGCCGCTCGTTTTGAAGGTGCGGACCCTTGTTGGCCATCCACGGACTGAGTACTCTATCGGATGATGGGGTTCGAACCATTTTAATGGACAGCTTTACTGCTCGCAAACGCGCGGCTTCCACCGCCGACATCGAGGCCGCCCGTCAGATGGCACTTACTGCTGCCATCACGATCGAGGTTCGGGGGGACGCCGGAGCTGTTCGCCAGCAGGCTGCCGCCGCCGCGTTGCAGGGGCTTGCCGAGGGATTGCAGTCGCTGAAGGCACCCGCAGATGAGGCGCAGTCGTGAAACCTCTTAGCCGGTGCTATCTATCATCAACCTGTTTTCATCCTGATCTTTACAGGACGACCAACCACGGGACGGCCGCGTGATGCCGAAGGAAGAAGGCCAGTTCGGGCAGGGCAAGAGCGGCAACCCTGCCGGCCGTCCCAAGGGCGCCCGCAACCGCGCGACCGAAGCCCTTGAGAAGATCCTCGACGGCGACGCCGAGGCGATCCTCAACAAGGCCGTGGAGATGGCGAAGGACGGCGACCTAGTTGCCATGCGCCTCTGTCTTGATCGCCTCATCCCGGTTCGGAGGGACCGGCCTATCACCTTCACGCTTCCGCCGATCGAGAAGCCGGCCGACCTCACCCGGGCGACGCACGCCCTGATGCAGGGCGTTGCTGCCGGCGAGATCACCCCGAGCGAGGCTGCCGAACTGTCCAAGCTGGTCGATGCGCACGTGAACGCCATCAAGACGGCGGATCTGGCCGAGCGGTTGGCCCGGATTGAGGAGGGTGGGCTGTGACGGTGGTAAGTCTCGAAGCCCGGTTGAAGCGGATCGAGGAGGCGCGCGCCCGGGTTGCCTACCGTCCGCCGCTCACCAAGGCCGAGCGCGACACCCGAGCGGCAACCGAACTGATCTGTCCTGGCGCCGTGGCGTTGGCCTACGCGACCGCAGAGGCTCACCCGAACCTCGCCATCCGCGAGCGATCCCGTGCAGTCGTCGCAGCATTCTGGAGGGCCGACGCATGAGCGTGGTCAGCCTGGAGGCGCGACTACGGAAGATCGAGGCCCGGCGCATCGAGGCCGATCCTGCCCTCAGGGCCATGCCCGACGACGAGTTAGCCCAGGCACTGCGCGAGGCCTCGAACGACCCGGCAGACCACGCCTTTGCCGACTGGTTCGAGGGCGGGGGCGAGGGGCCGTTACCGTCCGGCGCATTCGACGCCATACAGCGGAGCCTCTGACGATGACGACCGGCAGCCTTGAGAACCGCCTGCGCCGGATCGAGACCCGCCGCATCTTCAGGGGTGAAATCGCCAGCGCTACCGACCGGCAGCTCATGACGTTCATCCGCAGCGGCTACGCCGGGCTGCGAGCCGAGCACGGAAGCCTAGCCGAACCGGCTTGGCGCCTCCGCGAGACCGGCGACGCGGGAGACGCTGCCCTCGTCCATCTGATCGAGGAAGATATCGAGGGCTCAGATGCGCGGTACCATTGAGGCCCTGCTGGCGAAGGCCGAGCAGCGGTTCCAGCACCGGATCCAGGGCATTCACCGGTACACCGACGATGAACTGCATGGGCTGATTGCCATCCTACGGCAGTCCGAGAACGGCGAGCCGATCGACCCTGACCGGGAGGAATGGGCAGAGCGCCTGATGCGTCGCGAGGGGCTTCTGCCATAAGCATCATCGACCTGGAGCGCCGGCTTGCCCGCATCGAAGCTGGCCGCCGCACTGGGGCGCCGACTGCAATTCTCTCGGATCACCCGATCGGCGACACCGCTGGCGATCTGCGGGCGGCCGACGCCCTCGCCAACTGGCAGCGCTGGACTGCACAGGGCCGCGCGACGGTCAGCAACGGCGTGCTATGTCTCACTGGCCCCGAGCTGACGGCCGAGGAGTGGGCGGAGCGGTTCGTCACCGAGCACTGAATAGAGGGGACGCGTGTTAACGGCTCGGTATCCTTGATCGAGTATGAAGCTTCTCGAATTGGGGTAGCGTCATGCGTGTTCTGTTAGTCGAAGACGATGCTACTGTCGCTCAGAGCATCGAGTTGATGCTCAAATCCGAGAACTTCAACACCTTCACCACCGACCTGGGGGAAGAGGGCGTCGACCTCGGCAAGCTGTACGATTACGATATCATCCTCCTCGATCTGAACCTGCCCGACATGTCGGGCTACGAGGTGCTGCGCAACCTCCGTGTGGCGAAGGTGAAGACGCCGATCCTGATCCTCTCCGGCATGGCCGGCATTGAGGACAAGGTGAAGGGCCTCGGCTTCGGGGCGGACGACTACCTCACCAAGCCGTTCCACAAGGACGAGCTGGTGGCGCGGATCCACGCCATCGTGCGCCGCTCGAAGGGCCACGCCCAGTCGACCATCACGATCGACGACCTCGTGATCGACCTCGACGAGAAGATGGCCTCGATCGAGGGCAAGCGCATCCCCCTGACAACGAAGGAGTACCAGATGCTGGAGCTCCTCGCGCTCCGGAAGGGTTCGACGATCACGAAGGAGATGTTCCTCAACCACCTTTACGGCGGCTTGGACGAGCCCGAGCTGAAGATCATCGACGTGTTCGTCTGCAAGCTGCGTAAGAAGCTCGCTACCGCCAGCCAGGGCAAGAACTACATCGAGACGGTCTGGGGCCGCGGCTACGTGCTACGCGATGGCATCACTGATATGCGATCTATGGCGTGCTAGAAATCAGCAGGTAGAGAAAAACATCTCACTATACATTGATTTCTTGTTTTCGCTGGCACAGATAACCTACTTCAATCAGGTAGGTGCACCGTGGACGAGAACGCAGAGATCATCAAGGCTCAGGCCTTCGATTTCGTCGAACTGACGACTGAGATCGTCTCAGCCTACGTGTCGAACAATTCCGTCCGACCCGGCGATCTGCCGGACCTGCTCTCCGGCGTTCACACCGCGCTGGCCGGTCTCAGCCAGGGTGCCGCTCCGGCCGCCCCTATAGTCGACAAGCAGACCCCCGCCCAGATCCGCAAGTCAATCACGCCGGACGCGCTGATCAGCTTCGTCGACGGCAAGCCGTACAAGACCCTGAAGCGGCACCTGAACGGCGCTGGGATGACGATCGAGCAATACCGGGAGCGTTTCGGTCTCCCGCGGGATTACCCCTCGACGGCCGCCAGCTATTCGGCTCAACGTTCCGCGCTCGCCAAGAATGCGGGGCTTGGTCAGCAGCGCCGAAAGGCGGCTCCGAAGGCTGCCGAGCCAGCGGCGACCGTCTCCGACAAGCCGAAGCGGGCTGGGCGGCCGCGGAAGGCGAAGGAAGCCGCTGAGGCTTGACGCCAAGCTGGGATTTGCCCGCGACCTCCGGCGATCCCCATATACGCACCTATCGCGGTGGTTGAGCCTTCACTGGCTCCTGCAAGCTAGCGCGCCGGTCACCGTGTTCCCCCCGTTCACGTGTGGCCGACACGTCCTCTGTGCCTTTTCAGATCAGCGTGGTTTGTCCCGGGCACGGCCGCTGGAGGTAAGTGCCTATCCTTCAGAGGAGGCCGATCCCATCGAGAACGCCGACCATCGCGAAGGCGATCGTGAGACCTGACACGACGTAGACCACCCATTTGTAAGTTCCCTCCACCCGTCGCCCCGGGGGCAGCGCGCGCGTGGCGAGTAAGATGAGGAAGCCCAGCGCCAGCGGCAGGAGCAGGGCATTCATCACCTCCACCGCGATGTTGAGGGCGATTAGGTTCGGGACGAACTGCACGGCGACTGCGCCGGCCACCACTGCCAGCGTGAACGCGCCATAGAAGGTCGGTGCCTCGCGGGGCGACTGTTCCAGCGAGTGCTTGCGGCCAGTCAGGTCGCCGAAGCCCCAGGCGAGGGCCAGCGCCACTACGTTGAGCGCGACAAAGGCCGCAGCCACGATGCCGACCCCGAACACTACCTGACCCAGCCACGGGCCTAGGGCTGGGGTAAAGGCACCCGCAAGCTGTCCCACCGTGTCGAGTCCTTGAGCCGTCCCCTGCCCGGCCTTCCCGATCGTTGCCGCGGCCGCGATCAGGATTGCGCCCATCACGCATTGTGAAATGATGGCACCGACGAGGGTGTCCCAGCGCGAACTTCGTGCGTGCTCCCAACCAAGCCCCTTATCGACGATCGCCGACTGCTGGTAGAAGATCATCCACGGCATGATCACTGCGCCGATGTTGGCCGCGATCAGCACCCGGAACCCGCTATCGTCCAGCGGAATGTGCCCGATCGAGGCTAGGATCTCACCCGGGTCGGGCTTAGCTGCGATCGCCAGCCCAATGAAGACCAACTCGAACAGCCCGACGGCTATCGCCACCACCTCGACGCGGCGATAGCCCCCGGTGAACACCAGACCTAGCAAGATGGCTGCCGGCAACCCGAGGCTGACGAGGCGCGGTACCCCGAACAGGTCGCCGATACCTGCAATGCCGGAGAACTCGGTAACGATCGCTCCAACGCCAGCGAGCACCAGGCCACCGTAGGAGACCCAGGCCCAGCCTGCCCCGTAGTACTCCCGAATTAGCGCCCCATGACCCCGCCCCGTACTGGTCCCAAGCCGCACCGTCATCTCTTGCACAACGTAGAGGATTGGCACGAGCAGGATCTGCAGCAGCAGCAGCGAATAGCCCCAACGCGCTCCGCTCTGAGCGGCGGTGATCAGGCTCCCGACATCAGTGTCGGCCAACATGACCACGAGGCCGGGGCCCGCAGCCTTGAGGAACGTGGACAAGCGGGGGAAGGCGGTTGAAGCGGACACTTCCTGGGAACCGGGTCCAGCAGGCGCTGTTCCGAAGCATGAGGGCATCTGTCGCGCCCGATGGCTTCCATCTGGCCAATCACGCTGCAGCCGCCGCTAAACCCCTCGCCTAGGTTCGCTGGCGAGGTCTTCGACTGCTCGGCGCCCACGCTGGCCAGAATAGTTGCTCGCAGAGGAGCAACTCTAGGCTACGCCCCTCATCACCGATAACCTCCGCTTATCAATGGTCAGCGACGTGCGGCTACCTCAGATTAAGAACATTCACAGAAACCCGCTCCCCGAGTGCCCCTTGAAGGCGTTCGCCCGCCGGATGTAAGCCACCACGGTCCGGGGGTCACGGTGCCCTGACTGGTCCATGATCCAGGCCGAGATCCAGTGCTGTACCTTCGCCGCAAATGGTGCTCACGTTGTGATCTCGGCATCTAAAGCCCGGCGGCACCCATGCGACGCTCCCTAGCGCTTCTCACCGCTCTAGCTATCCTCGCTTGGCTCCCCTCGGCGGGACACGCGCAGAGCACGCCCGAGCCGACTAGCAAGCCTGCAGCAGGCGCGGCAGCTGCCGGCGAGGAAGCCGCGTCGGCCGTCGACCCGGGGGTGCTCGACCGGTGTCGGCAGCGGGCCGACAGCCAGAAGCTCAGGGAAGGACCAGAGCGGAAGGCCTTCATGGGTACCTGCCTCACGCCGGAGGATTAAGCGGGTGAGAGGTGGAGGGGTGTCTGGTCGGCCCATACACTCCTAAGGAAGGCTCGTAAAAGTTCATACAAAGGCCAAGCTATGTGTCATCGCGTTGACGTGTCAACAATCTGTCGCGTCAGGTTGATGACGGGTTGTGTCGTCATCGTGTTGTGATGATGAATTGTAAACTTGTTGTCGCGATGATCTGTCAGCCCGTCAGCCCGTCAGCCCGTCAGAAGGTCAACACGATGCACACACTCGCTCTCGTTTCGCAGAAAGGCGGGGCCGGAAAAACGACGTTGGCTCTGCACCTTGCGGTGGCGGCTCATCGCGCAGGTCTCCAAGTCGCGATCGCAGACCTTGATCCGCAATCGTCCGCTTGGAAATGGTCCGAGCGCCGTAAGGATCACCCAGAGGCGGTCGTCACATCGGCAGAGCAGCTCGAACACGTGAAGGCCCAGGCTGCGGCCGGCGGCCTCGATCTCCTCATTATCGACAGTGCGCCGCATGCGGACCGACCGGCCCTCGTGGCCTGCAAGGCGTCCGACCTTGTGCTGATCCCCTGCCGTGCCTCGATCCTCGACATCGACGCGATCGGGCAGACCCACGACCTCACGACCATCGCTCGCAAGCCATCGTGGGTCGTGTTCAACGCCTGCAACACCTCGACGGAGTTCGATTTGGAGGAGGCGCGCGCCGGCCTGCGCGAACGCGGCATTCCCGTCTACTCGGGCGCGGTCTACCAGCGTGTTAGCTATTCGCGCGGCTTCATCCCGGGCCGGACCGCTCAGGAAATTGAACCTGCGGGGCGGGCGGCGACGGAGATCGAGGATCTATTCCGGTGGGCGGCCAATCAGATCGGCCTCGTCCTCTCTCAGCCTGCCAACATCGAGGCTGCCTGATGAGCGCCGCGCCTCGTTTCAGCCTCCGGGCTGCCGTGACCGATAGCGTCTCAACCGGGCGCCGGGATGAGCCTCCCGCGGTCGTAGAGCCCAAGGATGCTTCCGAGGCTGCTCCGGTCCAGGTTCCGGCGGCCTCCCGGTCTATCAAGGATACTAAGACCAAGCGCCCCACCACGCGCCAGGGCGCGCGCGGGATCACCGTGTGGGTCGAACCCGAGGTCTACCGAATGATCAAGCTGGTGGGCCTCGACACCGACATGACCACACAGGACGTGATGATGGAGGCGATCAACGACCTTCTCGCCAAGAGGGGCAAAGGACGCCTCGCGAAGACGCGCTGACTTGTCAACACGTTGACGTGTTGACAAGCTGACACACTGCCAGAACCCGCCGCACCTGCGCGGCCGACCACGCCCCGCCCCGGGCCGCCGGGATGCCTCGGACGTTCAGCGCCGCCGCGATCTGGCGCAGGGAGACCACCCCCTCAGCCCGCACGGCTGCGATCACCGGGGTGAGATCCTGGCCCCGCTCCTCGGCGCGCTGCGCCTGGCGTGCCCGGCCGCGCGCCTGCCCAGCCTCCCGGTTCGACAGGTTCTCCGGTTTGCCCAGGCGCACGCCCCGCGCCTTGGCAGCCGCCAGCGCAGCCTTGGTCCGGGTCGAGATCATCTTGCGCTCGGCTTGGGCGACCACGGCCATGATGCCGACCACCAGTTCGGTCGCCTCGGGCATGTCGGCCGCCACGAACCGCACGCCGGCCTTCTGCAGGTTCAAGAGGAACGCCGCGTCACGCGATAGGCGATCGAGTTTGGCGATGACCAGCGTGGCCCCGTGGAGCCGGCACAGCGCCATGGCCTCCGAGAGGCGAGGGCGGTTATCCCGGGACCCGCTCTCAACCTCAACCAGTTCGGCCACATGCCGCCAAGCGCCGCCGGCGAGGAAGTCAGCGACCGCCTGCCGTTGTGCCTCAAGCCCAAGTCCGGATCGGCCCTGCCGCTCGGTTGAGACCCGCAGGTAGGAGACGAAGGCGTGAGCCATGCTGATTTCGCGGGGTGTCTCGTCGGCTTGAACGAGCATTCAACCGGATGAAACACCCGCCGACGAGGGCGCCAGGGACACACCCAGGCTCTCCTGGAACCAGCCTCGACCCCATTCCAGAATTATCCGCCGCGGCCGCGGTCTGGAGTGCGTGAGGACGAGCGAGCTGTGATGATATGGCCGCCCGGCTAAGCGCCTGGGGACGGCAGAGCAAAGCCTAAGGCTCAGGCCGCGTGTGCCAGCCGTTGCTCAATCCAGTCTTGTGCGGTGTCGAGGTCGGCGAAGGTGGGCGGGGTCGCGCTGCTCACCAGCCCGAAACCCGCCTCCAGGAACCACATCCCGGCCAAATCCTCGTGAAACCCTGAGAGCTGAACCAGCACCGCTGCGAGGAAGCCATCGGCGACGACCAAATGGCCCTCCACATCGTAGCTGCCCGTCCCAACCTGCACAGGCTGTAAGCGTAGGGTCATGCAGCGGCCCGCTTCTCCAATTGCAGGTACGTTGGGTCAAACTCCGAGGCTCGGAGAAGTTCATCCCACGCCTCGATCACGAGCATCCGGCTCCGGAGCGTGATCAGGGTCCGGCCGCGCATCTCCTGCAGCACGCGGTTGATGTGCACGGGCGTGAGACCCAGCGCGTCGGCGAGATCGGTCTGTGTGATCGGCAGCGGGCAGCGGTGATCGCCAGCCAAGCCCACCGATTGCAGCTTCAGGTACAGCTCGCAGAACAGGTGC
>NZ_JAKSYH010000145.1 GCF_022829295.1 Methylobacterium sp. J-088 | reverse complement strand
GTGCATTGTCACACATGTCATTCCGGCTGATCATCAGATTGCTACGTTGTGAGGTGCTGCTATCCCCATTGTTCGTCCTCTCCCCGCGGCGCCAGCGTGTGTCACCCGCCTCTGAACACTCTTTCCCAGCGCGACGCTCTTCCAATCTTTGCCGATTCACACATCGCATTCGGGATCATCATCCGGTTGCCAGGTTGGGCCGACCAGATATCCCGCGCGCCCGCCCTCCCCCGCAGAGGGGGAGGGAGACGCACGGCCTCGTCCTGCCTCCTCTCCAAACAAGTTGTGTGAGTCCTCAAGCCCGCAGAGGGAGAGGGAGAGCGCTGCGCCTGTCAGTTCACCTTGGCCTTCACCACGCCGTAGATCGTCTCGGTCAACGTCCCGGCCTCGGCCAGCAGGCCTTCCAGTTCCTGAAGCCGCTCGTCGGCGAACTCCCGGTCTTCGAGACCCTTGGCGTTGACGTAGACGTTGAGCGCCGCGCTGCGCAGGCCGGCATAGGCCGAGAGCACCGCCACGCCGGCATCCGACACCACGTTGAGATTGCCCTTGTCGGCCGTGATCGCCGCGAGGTCGATCACCGCGCGGCAGGCCCGGCAACAGGCGAGCGGCACGTCGCAGGCCGTCTTGAGCGCGGCCTGAATCTTATCTGCGCGGGCCGCCTTCTCGTCGTCGGTGCCCTTCGGCAAGCCGTAGGCGCCCATAACGGCGTCGAAGGCCTGGACGTCCTCGCCAATCATTCCGGTGAGAACGACCCGCAAGCCTTCGGACTTGGCGAGCACGTCCTTCAGCTCGGCCTCGACCTCGACGTACTTCTTCTTGCCGATGGTGAGGTTGCAGACCATCGACACCAGGGCAGCGCCCATGGCGCCGGAGATCGCCGCCGCGCCGCCGCCCCCGGGGGTCGGGGCGGCGCTCGCGAGCTCCGTGAGGAACTTTTCGATGCTGTCGGTCTCGGGGCGATGCGTCTCGGTCACCGGCGCCTCCTCAAGCCATCGTCTTGGCGAGGGCGTAGATCTCCTCGGCGTCGAGCACCTTATCGGTGCTCTCGAAGAGCTGGCCGACGCAGGCCCGGTGCAGTTTGAGCTTCAGGCCACCGATGCCCAGCGCCCCGAAGGCCTGCTTGCCGTTGCGCTCACGCGCCTTGTCCATCACCTCGATGCCGCCGATGCCCGTCGGGGGCTGGGCGTTGTAGTCGGCGACGAACTGGATGGACGATTCCTGCGCCCAGGCGGCTTCCGGCAGCAGCTCGACGCCGATGGCGCCGGCTGTGAACACGAGGTTGGTGCCCTTGACGAGGGCGACACGCGAGGCTTCGTCGGGGGTCGCGGCGGCCTTCACGTTGACTTTGAAGCGCGTGTTGATCTGATCGGCGGCGGCCTGGGTCTTGTCCAACGCGCGGCCCGCGATCGTCACCTCGGCGCCCTCGCCGGCGAGCAGCGCAGCCGAGCGCATGCCGACCGGGCCGGTGCCCGCCAGCACGACGGCCTTCTTGCCCTGAAGCGAGCCTGCAGCCTTGGCCACCAGCGCGACGCCGGCGGCGGCCGTGGTGTTGGAGCCGTTGGAATCGAGCATGACCGAGACGCGGAACGGGCCGAAGAAGCGCTTCTTGACCGCCGTGAACAGGTCCTCGCCCGCCGCCATGCTGCCGCCGCCGACGAAGATCGCCGTGGACTTCTTCTCGGCGCCGCCGCGGGTGTAGATCGTGCCGTCCACCAGCGCGCCGACGTTGTCGGGGTTCACGCCGCCGTAGCCGGTGATGTGGTCGGCCCCGCCATCGTAGCCGACGACCGTGTCGAACACGTTCGGCACGGCATCGGTGTCGAACAGGAACAGCAGTTTTTTTGTCATTTTCTTGGGACCTTTCCGTCGCGCCCGTGAGGCGCCGTCAGGGGTTTTTTTCAAGGGTGATCGGAGTCAGGGCCGGGATCCGCGCGTCCCCTCCCCCCTCTGCGGGGGAGGGTGGCCCCTGCGTCAGTAGGGGAAGGGAGAGGGGAGCGCGGGTTCAGAAAAGGGCGGAGTGTCATGACGGGCAAGGCCTCGTCCTGCATCGTCGCTCCCCTCTCCCGACCCCCTTCGGGGGCCACCCTCCCCCGCAGAGGGGGGAAGGAGAACCCGGCCGCTACTCGACCACGTTCTGCGGCTTGCCCGCCACGAACGCCTCGACGTTGTCGACGAGCTGATCGGCCAGGATCTGCATCGCCTCTTTGCTGGCCCAGGCCACGTGCGGGGTGACGATCAGGTTCGGCAGGTCGGCCTCGCACAGGATGTTGCCGTCCTTGGGCGGCTCCTGCGCCACCACGTCGAAGCCCGCGCCCGCAATCGTGCCGTCCTTGAGCGCTTCGAGCAAAGCCGCCTCGTCGACCAGCCCGCCCCGGGCCGTGTTGATCAGGATGGCACTCTTCTTCATGCGCTTAAGCTCGGCCGCGCCGATCATCCCCTTGGTGTCGGGGGTCAGCGGGACGTGCAGCGTGATCACGTCGGATTGGGTCAGGATCGTCTCGAAGTCCACGAGCCCGTCCTGCGGGAACACGTCGAAGGCCAGAACCTTCATGCCGAGCGCTTCGGCCCGCTTGGCGATCGACTTGCCGAGCGCCCCGTAGCCTACGATGCCGAGGGTCGAGCCGGCGATGTCGTAGATTGGATAATCGAAGTAGCAGAACTGCTTGGACTTCGCCCAATCACCCCGCCGCACCGAGTTGGCATAGGGTACGATCGCCCGGCGCAGAGCGAACATCAACCCGACCACGTGCTCCGGCACGGTGTTGAACGCGTAGTTGCGGATATTGACGACCGTGATCCCCTGCGCTTTGGCCTGGGCCTTGTCGACCACGTCGGTGCCGGTGGCCGCAACCGCGATCAGCTTGAGATCGGGGAGTTGCTTCAGCGTCTCGGCCCGCATCGGCACCTTGTTGATCAATGCGATCTCCGCGCCCTGAAGGCGGGAGACGATCTCCTCCGGCGTCCAGGTCGAGTCGTGCTCGACGTATTCGTGCGGGAAGTTGAACGGTCGGACCCTGGCATCGAGGGATTCACGATCCAGGAACACGAT
Organism: Methylobacterium sp. J-088; assembly: GCF_022829295.1. Classification (GTDB taxonomy): domain Bacteria; phylum Pseudomonadota; class Alphaproteobacteria; order Rhizobiales; family Beijerinckiaceae; genus Methylobacterium. The sequence continues at coordinate 14,833 of NZ_JAKSYH010000145.1, read as the reverse complement.
CTTCTTGGTCATAGGACCCCTCTCGGACGACGGGTAGTTTCCTCGATAGTCTTGTTCTTACTTGCGCGTCGGGGCGGGCCCGGCAACCCGGTCCCGCCCCGATCGCGTGCGCGGCTTACGCCTTATGCAGCGGATTCTCGCGCAGATAGCTGGAGGCGGCGGCGACGCCCGAGCCCGGCGTCACCTTGATGCCGCAATCGATCATGGCCATCTCGGCGCCCGCGATGGCGCCCAGCAGCGACAGCTCGTTCAGGTCGCCGAGGTGGCCGATGCGGAACACCTTGCCGGCAACTTTCGACAGGCCAGCGCCCAGCGAGAGGTTGTAGCGCTCGTAGGCGTGGGTGATCACCTTGGCGGCGTCGGCGCCCTCCGGGACCACGATCGCCGTGACCGTGTCGGAGTTCCACTTCGGCTCCTTGGCGCAGGGCTTGAGGCCCCAGGCCGCAACCGCCTGGCGGGTCGCCTCGGCGAGCACGTGGTGGCGGTGGTAGACGTTCTCCAGCCCCTCCTCCTTCACGACCTGCAGAGCCTCGCGCAGGCCGTAGAGCAGCGGCAGGACGGGGGTGTAGGGGAAGTAGCCGGTCGCGTTGGCGGCGAGCTGGTCCTTCCAGGCGAAGTAGGCGTGGCCGAGCCGGTCGTTGCGGCCGGTGCCGCCCTCGGCGATCTTGAGCGCCTTCGGGCTGATGCAGATCAGGCCGAGGCCGGCCGGCAGCATGAAGCCCTTCTGCGAGCCCGCGATGGCGCAGTCGACCTTCCAGTCGTCCATGTAGAACGGCAGCGAGCCGATCGACGAGATGCCATCCACGAACAGCAGCGTCGGGTGGCCTGCGGCGTCGATCGCCTTGCGAACCGCACCGATATCGCTGGTGACGCCCGTGGCGGTCTCGTTGTGGACGACCATGACGGCCTTGATCTTATGGTCCTTGTCGGCGCGCAGGGCCTCCTCGATCTTCTGCGGATCGGCGCCGGTGCCCCACTCCTCCTCCTGGACGACCACGTCGAGGCCGAGGCGCTGAGCCATGTCGACCCAGAGGTGGCTGAACTGGCCGTAGCGCGAGGTCAGCACCGTGTCGCCGCGGCAGAGCGTGTTGGACAGGGCCGATTCCCAGATGCCGGTGCCCGAGGACGGGAACAGGATCACCGTTCCGGCGGTCGAGCCGAACACCATCTTGGAGTCCTGCAGGAGCGGCTTCACCAGCTCGGGAAAGCTCGGCGAGCGGTGATCCTCGGACGGCACGTGCATGGCGCGCAGCACCCGGTCCGGGATGTTGGTCGGGCCGGGGATGAAGAGATGGTTGCGACCGGGGCGCCGGGTTGCGGCCATGATGTTTCCTCCGAATAGTCGATTGCGCGCAGGCCGAGCCTGCGACGGGTTGTCCAAACGTCCTCGGGAGTCGGTCCGGCGCCGGCGGGCGCGGCTCGCGCCACGCCGCCTCGAACGCCATCCTCTGCCGTGGGTGGGGGGCGCAGCGGAGCGGCAGGCGGCCTCGTGCCGCTCGCGTCGCGGCGCGCCCCCGCGCGCCGGTCGCCTCCGAAATGCCGTCCCGCCCGACGGCCCCAGGGCCGTCCTCGCCGCCTTCCTGTCATGCCCGGCCGCGCTCGTACCGAGCCGCCGGTTATCTGGCATTATGAGGCGGTGTAGCGTGAAAGGAAAACCGGAAAAACTTCCGGAACTTGCCAAAAAAATTTTTTGTGCGCCGCAGCGATACTAATCTCCGATTAAGAAGCTACGCCGCAACGCACCCAGGCTCGCAGGATACCGCCCTCGGCGCGTCATCAAACTGAGATGGGATCGCGCTCTGGATCCCGGCCGTATTCAGCCGCCGGGAGACGAAGCCGTGGCCGAGGGTGAGGAGATGCCGGTCCGGGTCCGGACGCTGTTCCTGTCCGATCTGCATCTCGGGACGCGCGGCTGCCAAGCCGGTCTGCTGCTGTCATTCCTGCGGGATTACGACGCCGACACGATCTACCTCGTCGGGGATATCGTGGACGGCTGGCAGCTGCGCTCCGGCTGGTACTGGCCGCAGGAGCACAACGACGTCGTCCAGAAGCTGCTGCGCAAGGTCCGCAAGGGCGCCAAGGTCGTCTACCTGCCGGGCAACCACGACGAATTCCTGCGCGACTACGTCGGCATGAATTTCGGCGGCATCGAAGTCTCCGAGACCGCGATTCACGAGGCCGCCGACGGGAAGCGCTACCTCGTGATCCACGGCGACCAGTTCGACATGGTGGTGCGCCACTCGCCCTGGCTCGCCCATCTCGGCGACGGGGCCTACACGCTGGCGCTGTCCCTCAACACGCTGCTCAACAAGATGCGCCGCCGGGTCGGACTGTCCTACTGGTCGCTCTCGGCCTGGGCGAAGCTGCGGGTGAAGAACGCCGTGAGCTTCATCGGCCGGTTCGAGACGATCCTGGCCGAGGAGGCGCGCCGACAGGGCGCCGACGGGGTGATCTGCGGCCACATCCACCACGCGGCCGATCGGCCGATCGGCGAGTTGCGCTACCTCAACACCGGCGATTGGGTCGAATCCTGCACCGGGCTGGTGGAGCATTACGACGGCCGCATGGAGGTGCTGCACTATCCGAGCCTGCTGCGCGCCCGCGCGGCCGAGACCGTGCCGCAGGCGGTCCCGGGCCGGCGCGCGGTGGCGTGAGGGCTCGACCGTGAAGCTCCTGATCGCCAGCGATGCGTGGCATCCGCAGGTCAACGGCGTGGTGCGCTCCCTGGAGCAGATGGTCCGCCGGGCCCCAGAGCACGGCTTCGCGACCACGATGCTGACGGCGGCGGATTTCCCCTCGCTGCCGATGCCGGGCTACCCGGAGATCCGCCTCGCCTATGCGGGACGGGAGCGGGTGGCGGCGCGCTGGCGGGCGGAGCGGCCGACCCATGTCCACATCGCGACCGAGGGTCCGGTGGGATACGCGGCGCGGCGGCACTGCCTGTCGCACGGCCTGCCGTTCACCACGAGCTATCACACGCGCTTCCCGGAATACCTCGCCGCCCGCCTGCCCGTGCCGGAGGCGTGGTCCTACGCTTATCTGCGCCGCTTCCACGGGGCCGCCCGCGGCACGATGGTCAGCACCGCCTCGCTCCAGAGCGAGTTGGAGGCCCGGGGCTTCACCCACATGATGCGCTGGACCCGCGGGGTCGACACCGAGCGGTTCCGCCCCGCCACGCCCGGCGCGCCGCCGCCCGAGGAACTCGCCGATCTGCCGCGACCGCTGTTCCTCTATGTCGGCCGGCTGGCGGTGGAGAAGAACATCGCAGCCTTCCTGAACCTCGATCTGCCGGGCACCAAGATCGTGGTCGGTGACGGGCCGGACCGGGGCCGGCTCCAGAGCCTGGCGCCGGCGGCCCGGTTCCTCGGGACCCGGACGGGGGCGGCGCTCTCGGCGGTCTACGCGGCCTGCGACGTGTTCGTGTTCCCGAGCCTGACCGACACGTTCGGGATCGTGCTGCTGGAGGCGCTGGCCTGCGGCCTGCCGGTGGCGGCCTTCCCGGTGCCGGGGCCGAACGACGTGATCGGGGGCACCCGGGTGGGCATCCTCGATCAGGACCTGCGGGTCGCCGCCCTCGCCGCCCTCGACCTGTCCCGGGCCGAGTGCAGGGCCGAGGCCCTGCGCCGGGGCTGGGAGGTGAGCGCGCGCCAGTTCTTCGGCAACATCATCGAAGCCCATGGCGGCGAGCGCCTTGCCCGGGACGCCGCCTGAACGGGTTTCCAAGGGGCTTGCCCTTTGGTGGCTCGGCAGGGCAAAGTTCGAGACCCGCAAAAGGTCGGAGACCTTTTGAAACCGTGACGTTCGTGATTCCACGGAAGAGGGCGATGGCGCGCTCGTTCGATCCGTCCCGCGCAGCGGCCTATCCGGTGGCGATCGGCTGCGATGAGGTTGGCCGCGGTGCCCTGTGCGGCCCAGTCGTGGTCGCGGCGGTCTGGTTCGATCCGGCGGCGCTCCCGCCCGACTTGCTCGCCGCCCTCGACGACAGCAAGCGCCTCCCCGAGCCCGAGCGGGAGCGGCTCGCACCCTTGATCCGCGCTCACGCCCGCGTCGCCGTTTCGGCCGGCTCCCGGGCGCTGATCGACCGCGTCAACATCCGCGCCGCGACCCTCGACGCCATGGCGCGCGCGGTGGGCCGACTGGGCATCGCGGCGCCGGTCCTGGTCGATGGCCGCGACGCGCTGCCCGGACTGCCCAGCCGGGCGGTGGTCGGCGGGGACCGGCTGGTGCCGCAGATCGCCGCCGCCGCGATCGTCGCCAAGGTGTTTCGCGACACGCTGATGCGGCGCCTCGCCCTGCGCCACCCCGGCTACGGCTGGGAGCGCAATGTCGGCTACGGGACCGCTCTCCACCGGGCCGGCCTGACCAGCCTCGGCCGAAGCCCGCACCATCGGCTGAGCTTCACCCGTGGGTTCGATACGGCGCCCTGACGTGCTTCCCAGGGCTCCGCCCTGGACCCGCGAAAGGTCTCGACCTTTCGAAACCGGGGTTTTTCCGAACGGGTTGAACGGGCGCTTAAAACAAATTCAGCTGCGCCCCCGGCTTGCGAAAGACTTCCCGGGTCAGGTCCATCCGGCCGAACGCGTAGCCGAGCCGTGTCCCGGCGAGCCGGACGCGCTGGCCGATCATCGCCGCGTAGGCACCCTCGCCGCGGAAGCGATGACCGAAACGGGGATCGTTCTCGCGGCCACCCCGGGCCTGCCGGAGCAGCGCGAAGGCGCGGGCCTGCCGCTCCGGATAGTGCTCGGTGAACCAATCGGCCACCAAGTCGGCGACTTCGCCCGGGAGTCGCAGCAGGGCATGGCCGATCCGGCGCGCGCCGTGCTCCCGGGCGCGGGCGAGGATGGACTCGATCTCGTGGTCGGTCAGCCCCAGGATGATCGGGGAGACGTTGACCATCACGGGCACCCCCGCTTCGCTCAGGCGCGCCATCGCGGCGAGACGCTTCTCGGGCCGGGGGGCCCGGGGATCGAGCCGCCGGGCGAGGACCGGATCGAGGGTCGGCAGCGAGATCGCGACAAGGGCGAGGTTGTCGGCGGCCATCTCGGCCAGGAGGTCGAGATCGCGCAGGACGAGGTCGGATTTCGTGGTGACGCCGACCGGATGCCGCGTGTCCCGCAGAACCTCCAGCACCGCCCGGGTGATGCGGTGGGTGCGCTCGGCCGGCTGGTAGGGATCGGTGGCCGTGCCCAGCGCGATCGTGTCCGGGCTGTATCCCGGCGCCGCGAGTTCGCGCAGGAGCAGCCGGGCGGCGTCCGGCTTGGCGAAGATCCGCGATTCGAAATCGAGCCCCGGCGACAGACCCAGGAAGGCATGGGTCGGTCGCGCATAGCAGTAGATGCAGCCGTGCTCGCAGCCACGATACGGATTGATCGAGCGATCGAAGGGTATGTCGGGCGAAGTGTTGCGGGCGATGATCCGGGCGGATCGTTCCGGCGTCACCTGCGTACGCAGGGGAGCGGGATCGTCGGCCGTCCAGTCGGGGTCGTGAAACGCCTCGCGCTGGGCCGCCTCGAAACGGCCGGTGGGGTTGGACGTGGACCCGCGCCCGCGCCGCCCGGCCTCAGGGGGCGTGCTAGCGGCGAGCCGCCGCATACCCGCTGGTCTCGACTTGTCCCGCGAACCCAAGACGTTGTCCGCCATGATGACGCCCTCTGTTTCACGTGAAACATAGAGAGAACATCGGGCTAAGGAACGCCTGTTTTTCGGGCAACTTCCACATCTGTGCGTCTCTCGGTAACACCCCGACCGTCCGGCGACGCAGGAATGGTTTACGGCAGCGCAAAATCGTCTATGCGCGCGCTCATGCTCTCTGCGGTGACCTACGTGGCCGACCCGGCCCATCCGGACGCGATCGATCGCTTGGCTGACACGCTCGGCGTGCTCGTCTCCGGCGTCGCCGGTGGCCTGATCGGCGATGCGGTGATCGTGACGGGTCGCGCCAGCGACGCCGTGGCGGCCGTCGCCGAGGCGACTGGCGCGGTCTTGGTCGTCCACGCTGGCGACAGCCCCTACACGGCGGGCGCCGCATTGGCGCGTCGGGACTGGATCCTGTGCCTCGAGGCCGGGGATGTCCCCGCGGAGGGCTGGATTCGGACCCTCGACCGCTTCGTCGGCACCGCCCGGCCGGAGACCGGCCTCGGCCGCCTGCACCGCCCGGCCGCCGGCTGGCGTGCGCGCCTGGTCGGCCGGGCCGAGATCCTGACAGGCGCCCGCAGCGCCAGGGCGGGCGACGTGGTCCGGCGCGAGGCGCTGCGGAGCGGACCGGTCTTCACCGCGCGCCTCAAGGTTCGGCCGCTGATTGCCCGTATCGATCGAGCATAATCGCGAGGATATTGCTACAGGCCACGTTGTTGTCCGTTGATCCGCCTCTACAACTCTCAGTCAATGGCAAAGGATTTGCGGCTTCTCCCGGTGAGGGCGGGGCCGCCTGCCCGCTGCGCCCTGGGAGGATGTTGCGATGGATGCGTCGGGCCTGATGGGGCGGAAATCCGTCGACGACATCATCGAAAGCGGCGAGGGCGAGCAGCAACTCTCGAAGTCGCTCGGCGCGCTGTCGATCACCGCGATGGGCATCGGCGCCATCATCGGCGCCGGCATCTTCGTGCTGACCGGCACGGCCGCCGCGCAATATGCCGGGCCGGGGATCATGTTGTCCTTCGTACTCGGCGGCATCGCCTGCGCGTTCGTCGGCCTGTGCTACTCCGAGATGGCGGCGCTGATCCCGGTGGCGGGGTCGAGCTACACCTACACCTACGCGACGCTGGGCGAATTCTTCGCGTGGCTGATCGGCTGGGATCTCATCCTGGAATACGCCATGGGGGCGGCCACCGTGGCGGTGGGCTGGTCGGGCTACGTCACCAGCATCCTGAAGGATGTCGGGATCGCGATCCCGGCGCAATTCGCGCACGCGCCCGGCACTTCGATCGACGGCGGGGGCACCGCCCTGTTCAACCTGCCGGCGGTGCTGATCGTGGCGCTGATCACGCTTCTGCTGATGCGCGGCACCAAGGAATCGGCGCGCTTCAACAACGTCATGGTGGCGGTGAAACTGACCGTCGTGGTGGCCTTCATCGCGCTGGGCTGGGGCCATGTCGACACGGCGCACTGGACGCCGCTGATCCCGGAGAACGACGGCACCTTCGGGCATTACGGCTACAGCGGCATCCTGCGCGGCGCGGGCGTGGTGTTCTTCGCCTTCATCGGCTTCGACGCGGTCTCCACCGCGGCCCAGGAGGCGCGCAAGCCCCAGAAGGACATGCCGATCGGCATTCTGGGCTCGCTCGTCGTCTGCACCATCCTGTACGTTCTGGTGGCGGCCGTGCTCACCGGGCTGGTTCCCTACAAGGATCTGAACGTCCCCGATCCGATCGCCAAGGGCGTCGACGTGATCGGCATCGGCTGGTTCGCCATCCTGATCAAGCTCGGGGCGCTCACCGGCCTGACCACCGTGATCCTCGTGCTGCTCTACGGCCAGAGCCGGATCTTCTTCACCATGGCGCAGGACGGCCTGCTGCCGAAGATGTTCGCCCACGTCCATCCGACCTACCAGACGCCCTATCGCAGCCAGGCGCTGATCGGCGCCGCGGTCGCCGTGGTGGCGGCTTTGGTGCCGATCAACATCCTGGGCGAGATGGTCAGCATCGGGACGCTCGCGGCCTTCATCCTGGTCTGCGGCTCGGTGATCTACCTGCGCCGGACCAACCGGAACATGAAGCGCCCGTTTCGGGCACCGGCCGTGCCGATGGTGCCGATCCTCGGCATCCTGTTCTGCCTCCTGCTCATGGCCGGCCTGCCGCTCGATACGTGGCTGCGGCTGGTGATCTGGATGGCGATCGGGCTCGTCGTCTACTTCTTTTATGGGCGCAAGCACTCGGTCCTGCGCCGCAAGGAGGGGACCACGGCGTAGCGCCGTTCGCAGTGGCCGACGCGCTGGCTCAAAGCACGACGCGCCTCTCCCTCCCCCCTTTGCGGGCGAGGGTGGCCCCTGCGTCAGCAGTAGTCGGGAGAGGGGAGCCCGGCTTCAGAAGGGGGCGCGGCTGGCGGGACAGGCAGAACTTGGTCCTGCACCGTCACTCCCCTCTCCCGACCCCTTTCGGGGCCACCCTCTCCCGCATAGGGGAGAGGGAAATTCCCGCGCCTCACACCGTGATGCTGGCCCCCCGCCGCAGATGCTCGTCGAGCCGCGGCATGATCTCCACGAAGTTGCAGGGGCGGTGCCGGTAGTCGAGCTGCTGCGCCAGGATCCCGTCCCAAGCATCCCGGCAGGCCCCGGGGGAGCCCGGCAGCACGAACACGTAGGTCGCCCGCGCGACCCCGGCGGTGGCCCGCGATTGCAGGGTCGAGGTGCCGATCTTGTCGTAGGAGATGCGGTGGAAGACGGCGGAAAAGCCGTCCATGCGCTTCTCGAACAGCGGCTCCAGCGCCTCCGGAGTCACGTCGCGCCCGGTGAAGCCCGTGCCGCCCGTGGTCAGCACCACGTCGATACCCGGATCGCGCAGCCATGCCTCGACCTGGCCTCGGATCGCCGGGACCTCGTCCGGCACGATGGACCGGGCCGCGAGGCGGTGGCCCGCCTCCGTCAGGCGCTCGACCAGCGTGTCGCCGGATCGGTCGTCCTCCGGGCGGCGGGTGTCCGACACGGTCAGCACCGCGATCGACAGGGGGATGAAGGCGCGCGGGGCGGGCTGGTCGGCCATGGATCGGGTCTCCGGGACAGGCGACCGATATGGGCCCGCCGCTTCGGCTTGTCGCCCCCAGGCGGTCGCACGCGCCCCCTTGCGGCGGAAGGCAAACTCGGTTGTGCTCTGCCGATCCTCCGGAGACTCTATCCGATGCACATGTACGGCAACTGGCGCTCGGCCGCCGCCTTCCGGGTGCGGATCGCCCTCAAGCTCAAGGGCATCGCCTACGAGGAGACCTTCATCGACCTCGATGCGGGCGACCAGCACAAGCTGGAATTCCGGGCGATCAACCCGCAGGGCGCGGTCCCGGCCTTGTTCGACGGGGACGGGCCGCCGCTCACCCAGTCCCTCGCGATCCTGGATTACCTGGAGGAGACGCAGGGCGGCGTGCGCCTCCTGCCCGAGGAGCCCCGGGCGCGGGCGCGGGCGCGCTCGCTGGCGCAGGTCGTCGCCTGCGACACGCACCCCCTCTACGTGCCGCGGGTCCGTACCTTCCTGATGGAGCATTACGACCTGCCCCGGGAGCGGATGCTCGACTTCCTGCGCAACGCCTTCGAGACCGGCCTGCGGACCCTGGAGACGCGCCTCGCCAACGAGCCCGGAACCGGCCGATTCTGCCAGGGCGACGCGGTGAGCCACGCCGATCTTTGTCTCGTGAGCCTCTGGGTCGGGACCGGTATCTTCGGCGTGGATACGGCGGCCTATCCGACCGTCGGGCGGATCGCTGCGGAATGCCTCGCCTTGCCGGCGGTGGCCGAGGCCCATCCCCTGCGTCAGCCCGGCGCTCCGCAGGCGTGACCCGGGACGGGCGTCGCGGGCGCGCGTGGCTTCGTCACGCGTGGCTTCGTTGCGCGTGATCTTGGCAGGCAGATGTGGCAATCGGACACTCGGCACGTGTAAGCAGGCCGGCGTCTTAATCCCGGTCCGGGAGCGGAAAGAGTGGCGATGGCATCCGTCGAGAACGAGTCAGGTTTGCATCGCGTCGTGGTGGTGGGCGGCGGCGCCGCCGGCCTTCAGCTGGTGACGAAGCTCGGCGACAAGCTTGGGCAGGGCAAGCGCGCCCACATCACGCTGGTGGACCGCGCCCGCACGCATATCTGGAAGCCGCTGCTCCACGAGGTCGCGGCCGGCAGCCTCGACATCGGCCACCACGCGGTCGATTACCTGCACCACGCCCACATGCACGGCTTCCGCTACCGGATCGGGCGCATGACCGGGCTCGACCGGGACGCCCGGACGATCCAGCTCGCGGCGAGCCACGACGCCGAGGGCCGCGAGGTCACGCCCGAGCGCACGGTTCCCTACGACACGCTGGTGATGGCGGTGGGCTCCACCACCAACGATTTCGGCACGCCGGGCGTCGCCGAACACGCCATCGCGCTCGACACCCAGGATCAGGCGGTGCGCTTCCACCAGCGCCTCGTGAACGCGTCCCTTCGGGCCCACACCCAGGCCGGCCCGGTCCGGCCCGGGCAGCTCCATGTGACGGTGATTGGCGCGGGTGCGACCGGCACCGAGCTCGCCGCCGAGCTGCACCGGACCCTGCGCCACGTGGTCGCCACGGGGCTCGACAAGATCGACCCCGGCAAGGACATCCGCATCACCCTGGTGGAGGCGGCCGACCGCATCCTGCCGGCCGTGCCGCAACGGCTCTCGACCGAGGTGATGCAGCTCCTCAACAAGATCGGCGTCGATGTCCGCGTGAAGGCGCGCGTGACCGAGGTGCGGGCGGATGGCGTGCAGCTCGCCGACGGCACCTTCATCCCCTCGGAGCTGGTGGTCTGGGCGGCGGGCGTGAAGGCGCCGCCGTTCCTTCAGGGCATCGGCGGCCTCGAGACGACGCGCACCAACCAGCTCGTGGTGGCTCCGACCCTGCAGACGACGCGGGACCCCGACATCTTCGCGATGGGCGACTGCGCCTATCTGGTCGAGGCGGGCTCCGACACGCCGGTGCCGCCGCGCGCGCAGGCGGCCCACCAGCAGGCGAGCCATCTCATCGGCCAGATCCGGGCCAAGATCGACGGAAAGCCGCTCAAGCCCTTCAAGTACAAGGATTTCGGCTCGCTGGTGTCGCTCGGCGAGTACTCGACCGTCGGCAGCCTGATGGGGTTCGTGCGCGGCAAGAACATGCTGATCGCCGGGCTGTTCGCCCGGATGATGTACCGCTCGCTCTACAAGATGCACGAGCAGGCGCTCCACGGCACCGCCAAGACGGTCCTCGACACCCTGGCGCGCGCCCTCACCCGCCGCACCGAGCCGCGGGTGAAGCTGCATTAGCAGCGATCATCCGATCAGGGTTTCGAACGGTCCGGGACCCGCCCTTTCGAGGTGTTTGCGGAGTCACTTTGACACTGCCTTGGCGCCCTCTCCTCCGCCGTGTGGGGAGACGTTGGAGGTGGGGGTGATGCAGAAGGCGCCGGACCGCTCGATCCTGAGCCACCCCCACGCCGTACCCCTCCCCACAAGGTGGATGGGAAAAGGCGTTGATTTTTAAAACGTCAGACCCAAGAATCGCGATTCTGGCAGTCAGTCCAAAGACCTTGAACGGGCTCGGTCCGCGACCGTTTGCGGGTACGCGGCGCAAGCTTTGCGGAATTTTCGGGGCCCTGCCCCAACCCCGCCAAAGGGATGATCCCTTTGGGATCCCCAGAGGCCCAAAGACGTCCCGTAACAGACTCTACCCCCGCGCGCGGGCCCGAATCATGAAGTTGTCGTAGGTGTATTCCGCGACCTGGAACCAGAGATACTCCTCGTTCCGGAAGGTGCGCATCGCCTCGTAGACCCGACGGAAATCGGCGTTCTTGGCCGCGATCTCGCCGTAGACGTCGTTGGCGTTCTTGAGGGCGGCTTCCATCACATCCTGCGGGAAGGGCCGCAGCAGCGCGCCGCCGGCGACCAGCCGGCGCAGGGCCTGGGGGTTGCGCGCGTCGTACTTGGCCTGCACCTCGGTGCCGACCTGGGCGGCGGCGGCCCGCAGGATCGCCTGGTAGTTCTTCGGCAGCGCCTTCCATGCCTCGGCGTTGAACCAGAAGTGCAGCATCGCGCCGCCCTCCCAGAAGCCGGGATAATGATAGACCGGCGCGACCTTCTGCAGCCCGAGGCGCTCGTCGTCGTACGGACCGATCCACTCGGCGGCGTCGATCTTCTTCGCCTCCAGCGCCGCGTAGATCTCGGAACCCGGAATCGTCTGCGGCTGGACGCCGAACTTGGCGAGCACCTGCCCGCCCATGCCGTCGATCCGGAACTTGAGCCCCTGGAGATCGGCGAGGCTCTTGATCTCGCGCCGGAACCAGCCGCCCATCTGCGCGCCGGTGTTGCCCCCCGGCACGCAGACGAGACCGGCCTTCGCGAACACCTCGGCGAAGAGCTCGGCCGCGCCCCCCGCCAGCCACCAGGCGGCGGCCCCCCGGGCGTTGAGCCCGAACGGCACGGCGGTCGCGAGCGCGAAGGTCGGGTCCTTGGCCATGCCCAGCGTCGCCGGCCCGTGACCCATCTCGACGGTGCCGGCCGCGACGGCATCCAAGAGGCCCTCGGCGGGAACCGGCTCGCCGGGGCCCTGGACCCGGATCTGGAAACGACCGTCCGTCGCCTCGGCGACGATCCGGCTGAGCGTCTCGGAGGCGCCGAACAGGATGTCGAGGGTCTTGGCGTAGGCCGAGGACAGGCGCCACCGCAGCTCCGGCGCGCCCTCGGCCAGGGCCGGAGCGGCGAGCGGCCCGGCGACGGCCGCGCCCAGGCCGGCGGCCAGGAGGGTGCGCCGCGTTCCGGCCTTCGAGGGGTGCGCGATAAGCGTGTCGTCCAACGGGATCTCGTCCGAGCGTGTGATGTCCGTCCGGCGCGGATTTGCCGGCCCGCAGCTAGCATGTCTGCACCGGTTCTCGAAAGCCGCGGGCGGCGGCGGCAGTTCCGTCGCAGCTCGAATCGGGCGACCGACCGTGCTAGGCGCCGGAGATGGAACCCATGCCCTCCGTCACCCTGCATACCGTCTGCGGCCTGGAGGAGCTGGCCGGCCATGGGACGCGCGGCGTCAGCCATGTCCTGTCGCTCCTCGACCCCGGCACGCCGGAGCCCGAGGCCTTCGGGGCTTACGGTGCCCATACCCGCACGACGCTGCATTTCCACGACTGCCTCGGCCCCGGCGACGGGCTCGTGCCGCCAGAGCCGGAGGATGTCGCGGCGATCCTCGGGTTCGGACGGCAACTCGACGGGGCGGCGCATCTGCTGGTGCATTGCCATTACGGCCTGTCGCGCTCCACCGCGGCGCTGCTGATGCTGTTCGCGCAGGCCGAGCCCGGGACGCCGGCCGACGCCCTGGTGGCGCGGTTGCACGCCCTGCGCGAGCCGGCCTGGCCCAATGCAAGGATGATCGGTTTCGCGGACGCGCAACTCGGCCGGGAGGGACGGCTCAGCGAGGCGGTCCGGCAGCTCCACGCCCTGCAATTGCGGGTGCGGCCCCACCTCGCCGAATTACTGCGCGGGCTCGGGCGCGGTGCGGAGGTGGACGCCGCGAAGGCGTGAGGCCGCGGCCCGTCCGGTCAGGCAGCTGCCGTCCCCAGTCGGCACGTCCGGAAACGGACTTTCGGCAGCTCCCCGTACGCGGCATCGCCCCGCCCGACGCCGGGATCTGCGCGAGAGCGCCTATTTGCCCGCCGGCGTAAAGCTCCCGTCCTTCCACACGTACAGCACGTAGCCCTGCGCGGTGACGTCGCCCTTGGCGTCGAACCCGACCGTGCCGAGCACGAGGTCGAACCGTTCCGTGTGCAGCGCCTGCGCGATCGGCTTCGGCTCGACCGAATGGGCGAAGTTGGCGGCCGCCACCAGCGCCTGCATGGCCGCGTAGCCGTAGATGGTCGATCCGGTGGGATCGACGCCCTCGCCCTTGAAGGTCTTCACCACGCTGGCCGCGGCCGGCTGCCGGCTCGGATCGAGGTAGAAGGTCATCAGGACGCCGTTGCTCGCAGGCCCGGCGATCTTGCCGAAGTCCGGCGAGGCGATGGCCGAGGTGCCGAACCATTGCGGCCGAAAACCCCGGTCGGCGGCGATCTTCACGAGGCGCCCCATCTCGGTGGCGTCGCCGCCGTAATAGACCACGTCGATCCCCGCGGCCTTCAGGCGGTCGGCCAGGGCGGTATCGTCGGCGTCGCTCGGTGAGAACGAGAGCGACAGCGCCTCGTTGACGCCGATCCGGTTGAGGTTGTCCTTGGTGGCCGCGGCGAGCGCCCGGGAGGCCGGGGTCTGATCCTGGATCAGCGCGATCTTCCGGTCGCGGAACCGCTCGGCCAGCACGGCGGCCGAGAGCCGCGCCTGATCGTCATCCCGTCCGCAGACGCGGAAGATGGTCGGCAGTCCCCGGTCGGTGAGCCGCGCCGCCACGGAGGCGGCGGTGATCATCACCACGCCGTTCTGGGCGTAGATGTCGGACGCCGCGATCGAGGCGTTGGAGCAGACATGCCCGACCACGAGGCGGACGTTCCCGCGCACGAAGTGGTTAGCCACCGCGGTCGCGGTGTTCGAGTCGCAGGCATCGTCCTGCACGTCGAGGGTGACGGGCTGGCCGTCGAGGCCGCCCATGGCGTTGGCGTCCCGCGCCGCCGCCTCGACCCCGCGCAGCACCTGCTCGCCCACCGCAACGTAGGGCCCCGAGCGTGGGACCGCCACGCCGACCACCACATCGGCCTTCGCCGGCACCGCCGGGAGGAGCACGACACACAGGCTCAGGGACATCAGTGCAGGCTGGAACAGCCCGCTGGCGGGGACGACGCGTCCGATCTTCATCGGGCTCTTCTAGGCATCCTTGCGCGCGGCGACTACAGGCGGACGGCGTGCGGCATCCGCGACGCACGCCCTCACCGCACCCGAAGGCCATACGCGAGGATGCGGAGAAACGCGATTGTTTTCCGCAGCCTGTCGCGCGTCGTCCCGGCCTTACTTCACGTAGTAGTAGGCGGTGGCGACGGACGAGACCGGACCGGTGACGCCGCTGAAGGCGGTCAGCACCTTCGACAGTTCGGCGAACGGCGCGTTCGAGACGTAGACGAGGTCGCGGTTGCGCATCCGGAACGCCTGGGACACGAACAGGCTGTTGGGGTCGCGCATGTCGATCCGGTAGACCACCGGGACCAGCGGCGTGCCGAGCAGCTTCGAGCCCGGGT
>NZ_JAKSYH010000219.1 GCF_022829295.1 Methylobacterium sp. J-088 | reverse complement strand
GACTGTGTTGTGCACCCGCGGCGCGCGTGTCGGGTGCCGGATGAGCGCGGCCGTGTGAGACGGGGCATGTACGCTCACGAAGTATAGCGCGAACGCCGTCAGCGGCGGCAGTGCCGCGAAACCGACGCACTGCAGGAGTGGGAGGAGTAGGGCACGGCGCGGCCCCCACATCAGCGTGCGGCAGGCCCAGAGAACCGCGAGCGGCACCCACGCCAAGCTTGGCAACAACAGCCAAGCCGGAGCCTCCGCTGAAGGCGTCCGCGCTATACTTCGTGAGCGTACATGCCGCGTCTCACACGGCCGACCTCATTCGGCCCCCGACACGCGCGCCGCGCGTGCACAACCCGCTCCAAGCCTGGCGGTTCGACTTACCTACCCCGCACCTTCCCGCGCTG
>NZ_JAKSYH010000217.1 GCF_022829295.1 Methylobacterium sp. J-088 | reverse complement strand
ACGGCAAGCGGCAGAACGAGATCATGAACGTGGTCGCGAAGGAGCTGTCGGACACCGATATCGCCAATCTGGCGGCGTATTATGCGGGGATTCAAGTCGACGTGCTGCCGCCGGGGTAGTGCGCGCGCCTCTCCCTCCCCCATCTGCGGGGGAGGGTGGCCCCTGCGTCAGCAGGGGTCGGGGGAGGGGAGCGACGCTTCAGGCAAGGGCGCGACCTTCAAGACGGCCATGTCCTAGTCGGAAGCCGGGTTCCCCTCTCCCGACCCCCTTCGGGGGCCACCCTCCCCCGCAGAGGGGGGAGGGAGAGGCGCGCGCACTACCCCGGCGGCAGCACGTCGACTTGAATCCCCGCATAATACGCCGCCAGATTGGCGATATCGGTGTCCGACAGCTCCTTCGCGACCACGTTCATGATCTCGTTCTGCCGCTTGCCG
>NZ_JAKSYH010000134.1 GCF_022829295.1 Methylobacterium sp. J-088 | reverse complement strand
AGCACGGCGACGCGCCGGACGCGCCCCGGCCGGTGCGGCGCGGTGGTGCGCACCGCCCGCTCCGGCTCGGCGTGCGGCCGCACCGTGATCGCCAGATCCCGGTACACGCGCCCGATCCGCCCCGCCGTGTCGGAGGATGGCGCAAACACCCGCGCGGCCCCAGCCAGGAATCGCCCGAACACCGCACGCCGCTCGCCCGGATCCGGCTCCTCGAACCCGTCCGCGTCCCGCGCCAGGCAGCCCCGGCACTCCGCAACCGCCGCAAGCCCGCAGTAGCGCCCGTCCGGCTGAACCAGGTGGTTGCGGTGGCACACCGGCGAGTAATCGTGCAGCGTCCAGGCGTAGGGGCGGCCCGAGCCCGCCACCACGTCCATCAGCGCCCGCGCCGCCGCCCAGCGCAGGCCCGCCAGCGAGTGCACGTGGATCAGCCGCGGCGCCAGCGTGGCCACGAACCCGGCGAGTTCGTCCGCGTCGCGCGGCAGGTACAGGCTGTCGAGGTTGGGCAGGTACAGGAATTCGGCACCGCGGTAGGCGACGTGCAGTTCGAGGTTGCGCGTGCGGTCGATCTGCAGCAGCACCACGGGGGTGCCCTCGGACCTAGCCTGGGCGATCAGGTCGTCGAGGTGGCGCTGGATGCCCCCGCCCCAGCTGTGGGTGACGAACAGCAGCGCCCGGCCGGCGACGTGCCGGGCCAGCCGTTCCAGGTCGAGCCGCGCCCGGCCCCGCCGGCCGGGATCGGCCTGGACGAGCTGGCCGACGCGGGCCGGGTAGTCGGGGTGCTTGGCCAGCAGCGCGGCCTGGCCGTGGTCGTAGGCGCCGCCGGCCCCGCCGCCGCCCTCCGCGCCGAACGAGATCTGGCCGGCATGGTAGACGTAGACGTCCTCGGCCATGAGGTTGCGGAAGCCGGCCTTCTCGGCGCGCAGGCACCAGTCGTTCTCCTCGCCGTAGCCGCGGCCGAAGGCCTCGGCGTCGAGCTCGCCCACGATGTCGAGGGCGTGGGCGGTCATATACATGCAGAAGCCGACGCCGGTGGGCACGGGCAGGCTGCGGCCGGGGTTGGTCGCGGCGGCCAGGCGGTCGAGTTCGGGCGGGGCGATCTCGAGCGGCATGGTGTTGTTGGCGTTGAAGCGCGGGTAGGAGCAGATCGTAGCGTTGTTGGACAGCGGCGTGACGCTACCCACGCGCGGGGTTGTTGGATCGGCTGGTTCGGCGTGTGCGACGAGGCGGTCGAGCCAGTCGCCGAACACCTGGGCGTCGGAGTTGAGCAGGACGACGGCGCGGCCCTGGCGCAGGGACAGCGCGCGGTTGACCGAGCGGACGAAGCCGAGGTTGGTCTCGTTCTCGACCAGGTGGAACAGGCCGCGGGCGGCCAGCGCCATGAGGTCTGCGGTCAGCTGCGGCTCGGGGGATCGGTCGTTGACGGCGAGCAGGGTGAAGGGTGTGGCCTGGGGCTGGGACAGGCAGGCATGGAGCGCGCGCAGGGTCTCGGCGCGACCCTTGTAGACCGGCATGATGACCAGCACGTGGGCGTCCGCGATCGGCCGGGCGGGGGGCAGGCCGTCCCAGTCATGCGGATCGGGGGCGGTGAGCGGCGGGAGCGTCCCGAGATCCTCGGGGCAGCCCATCAGGCCGGCGGCGCGGCCGACGCGCACGTAGTGCAGGAACGG
>NZ_JAKSYH010000127.1 GCF_022829295.1 Methylobacterium sp. J-088 | reverse complement strand
GTTCGCCATTGGGCTCGCCAAAGGAGCTGAGACCATGCTGACTCATGCTGATCCCGCCGCCTCCGCGGACTTCGTTGCGGCGCACCGTCGGGCGGAGCAGCCGGAGGTTGCCGAGCCGGTTGCAGCCCACCTCGTCGGTCAGGTCAGCGGCGCCGCCGAGGCTGTGACCGGCCTGGTCCTGCCGGAAGTCCCCTTCGTCGCCCGCGGCCTGCGCCTGAACTGGGCGGCCAAGCGCGGCCTCGATGTCAGCGTGGCCGTCACCGCCCTGTTCCTGCTGCTGCCGCTCCTCCTGCTCATCGCCCTCCTGGTCTGGGCCGGCGACGGCCGGGCCCCGATCTTCCGCCACATGCGCCTGGGCCGCGACGGCCGCTCGTTCGGTTGCCTCAAGTTCCGCTCCATGGTCACCGACGGCGAGGCGGTGCTGGCCGCCCATCTGGCCGCCGACCCGCGGGCCCGGGCCGAATGGGCCGCCACGCATAAGCTCAGCAACGATCCGCGCATCACCGCGATCGGGCAGGTGCTGCGCAAGACCTCCCTCGACGAGCTGCCGCAGCTCTGGAACGTGCTGCGCGGCGAGATGAGCCTGGTCGGCCCCCGCCCGATCGTGCCGGCCGAGGTCGCCCGCTACGGCCGCGCGTTCCAGACCTGCTTTGCCGTGCCCCCCGGGGTGACCGGGTTGTGGCAGGTGTCGGGCCGCTCCGACACGAGCTACGCCGAGCGGGTGGCGCTGGATCTGGATTACGCCAGCCGCTGGAGCCTGCGCCGGGACATCGCGATCATGCTGCGCACCATCCCGGCGGTGCTGGCCCAGCGCGGCAGCCGGTGAAGCGGCCGGTGTGATCGCTTCTTCGGCGGGTGCGGGACGCGCGCTGAGGCAGGCCCGGGCGCGATGGCGCGGGCATCGGGATCGGTCTACCACCCGACCCAAGGGGACGGGGACGGGCGGCGATGAAGGGTCTGTTGCTGAACGCGCTGCTCGGGCTTGGTCTGGGCCGGTTCGGCTCGGTGTGGTGGCTGCTGGCGTTCCTGCCGGTGGTGGCGGGTGAGTTGGCCTACGGGGTGTACATCCATCACCTCAGCACCGGCGGGAGCATGCGCCGTGGCCTCGCCCTGATGGTCTGCGGGCAGCTCGGCTTCCTCCTCGGCGCCCTGATGCGGCCCATGCGCGGCGAAACCTGACCCGC
>NZ_JAKSYH010000121.1 GCF_022829295.1 Methylobacterium sp. J-088 | reverse complement strand
CCCCTTTGCCGAGGGCGGGGCAGACCGGACACCGAGACGCCACGACCCAGTCGCGCACCGTCTGGAGCCCGACCCCGCCGAGAGCGGCGGCGGCCGAGCGTGAGCCGCCCGCGTAGATCGCCGACACAGCCAGCAGGCGCCGCGGATGGGCGGGATCGCGCGCGCAATTGGCCACGGCGCGCAGGCCCTCCGCGTCGAAGTCCGATCGCAGTGGCACCGGTGCAGCCATGCCATCTCCTCGGGCTCCAAACCCGAAGACAGAATCACCCTTCAGCCGCCAAGGCTACCCCGTGAGTCCCACTCAACGAGAGCTGGTATCAGAGGTTCGAATCCTTTCGGGGGCGCCACTTTCTACATCTCTCAACTTGAACCTGTTCGCGCGGGGCACCGCGACTGACGCCCGTGGTGTTCAACCGGAACGCTGCCGGCGACGCTGACAGGGTCGGGGTGCGGGTCGGCATCGACGCTACTTGATGTGGCCCGCGTCGTGTTCGACCGTATCGTCCGGAGATTTCATCGAACACCAGAACTCTCTGGATCGGGCACCAGCGGGGGCAGCGTCGCCGTCGGAGTGTCGTCGGTCGGCCGCGTCGACGGCCGGTGCGCCTGGCCAAGGCGAGGCTCGCAGGACGAGCATTCCGGGCCTTCATCCCTGGGCCGGATCACGCGCGAATCCGGGGAAGCTGGCGTCGTGCGGGCGACCGCTGCCGATCTTGAACCTCGCCATGCAAGCCCCGCCTGCACAGGTTCCCGCCTGCACTGGTGCGACGCATCCGAGACGCCGCGGTGGATGAGCCGGTGGCGCGGCCACGCTGGCGATGACGCGTCTTCGTCGCGGTATGTCGATTATGAATTGTATATCCTTCTACATTGAAGTCGGGCCAGCGGTTCAATACACCTTTGGGTGGTGCGTCCGGGTCGGATCGCATGCGCCATGGATCGTGGAGGGGCGTCCCTTGCCGGAGAGTGCGCCTGAACGGATCGCCCCCTGTCCGCCGCCGCGTGAGCGCATGATCAGACGCATCGCCGAAGCGCTGGGCCGGCCGGAGGCCATGTTCCGCAAGGACGGCGCATCGGGATCCGACTTCGCCGATCAGGGTGAGCTGTTGCGGATCTGGCAGAGTCTGACCGACCACGCGGACCGCCGGAGGATCCTGGCCTTCGCGCGCGGGGTGGCGTCGGAGCGCTCCGGCGTGATCCGCCCATGATCTTCGTGACGAATGCACAGGGACGGGCGACCTTCATCAGCCCGGAATGGACCGACTTGACCAGCCAGTCCCTGGAGGACGCCGTGGGGTTCGGCTGGGCTCGGGTCGTGCATCCGGAGGATCGCGACATCGCCCGCACAACCGTCGAGTCCGCCATTCAGGCACAGCGCGCCTTCAACCTGCGCTACCGGATGCTGGCACACGATGGCCGGGCCATGTGGGTCGCCGCCGGGGCGGTACCGTCCTTCGGCCCGCCGAACCGGACGTTCCTGGGCTTCCTCGGATCGATCACACCGATGGCTGAAGATCCCGCCGCGGAGATGCGGGCCTACGGTTCGCTCGGGAGTTTCGTGCCGCCTCCGGTGCATCCGGCGACACCGCCGAGTTCCATGCTGGAGGCCATGGCGGATCACCTCCTCATGGCCCACACCCTCGTCGAGCCCGCATCCGTGGGGCGTCTGCGCCCCCTCATCGAGCGGCTGCTGCACGAGGTCGGGATCGAACTCGCGCGCGCCGAGCTGGAGGGGCCGGCCCAGGCCGCGTTTCACTGACGCGACGGACCGAGCCGGGGCGGCGTATCCCGGATCGTTACGGCGTGATGGTACAGGTCGAAACCGGCCGTATCCGGGCCGTGGCCAGCGCGCGGTCATCGGCACACAGCGTATCGGGTCGTTGAGGCGGCAGCGGCACCCGGCGACGGTCGCCGCCGGACTGGTTCTCCGCCAGCCTGAGGAAGCCAGCTTCCGGACCCGTGCGCTTCAACCGATGCGCGGCGGCCTCGCGTCTCTCGGCCGCCAGCCGGGCATCGTGTCTCCGCTGGGCCCGGAGGAGCGCCAGGCGTCTGTGATGGCGCAGGATGCGCAAGCGCGCGGTCCGGGCGTAGCGCCGCGCCCGGGCGGTCAAGCGTACAGGGACGGGGTCCGAGCGCACGCCACGCCCGCGGGCCCCGTCATGCGTCGGCACGTCGGCGCTGCGGAGTGAGACCGGCCGCAGGGTGGGGCGCGCAGGCCCGGCCTCCGGGACGGGGGCCGCCGCGACTGCCTCCCGCGGCGCCCGCACGGGCAACGGGTTGGACCGGACGATGTCCAGCGCCGGTGGCGGCGCACCGCATCCCCGGCAGATGGAGGCGGAGATGCGCCGCCACGTCTGGGCATCCCGGTCGACAAGGTCCCTGAGCCGGGCTTGGTCGCTCACCACCGGCCGGCTCCCGACCGGTGTCTCGCTGGGCATCTCGGTCAGGGACGCGGCCTGAGCGGCATCGCCCGCGATCAGACTGATGGCCATGATCGCGCGTACGAGACGACGCATCCACCCTCGCTTTACCGGTTGCACAGAGGTCGCAGGAACGCTGCGGGGCTGTTACGGCGCAGCGCGCGATATGGTTCCACGCTGCGTGGCCGCCCAAAACCTTCGGTCGGGGGTCAAGAGGACGATCGCGTGGCCAGGCTGAACTGGATCGGCTCCCGGACCCGCCGGAAGCGCGGCCGCGCGAACGCGCGGGCGGATCGGGAGGCGTGTGGCCGGGTGAGGTGCCGTGCGAGGGGGAGGTCGCGAGGGGCGGCCGCTCGGATCCGCGCGCGGCCGCGCTGGCGTGTCGGCAGATCCGCCTGCTGGGCGCCGACATCCGGAAGACTGGTCGCGGACGGCACATCGGTATCGACCGGCTGGGCGCTCGGTCGCTTGGCCGTCTCGCTGGGCAGATCGGCCCAACGCCGCGGACCGGGCGACAGGTCATCGCGATCGGCGGCGGATTCTGCGGACGATACGCGCGTGATCACGCTGACGGTACGGGGCTCGGCTGGATCGGACCGGCGCGTCGGCAGGAGCGCGACATAGACCGCTGCCCAGAGCGCCACGCCGGCAAGGACCGAACCGACAAGGGCAACGTGATGGGTCATGGCGCCAGCAACGGCCGGCCCGATCTTATGGTTCCTGCCGAGGTACGCCGTCGCGGCTGTCTCCGCGGACATCACGGCGCGTGGCGGTCCGATCCGCAGGCCGCAGGTCTCGCAGACAGGCATGCCAGGGGCCCGCTGGCGCGCTGATGCCGGAAGATCCTCCGGCGCCGTACCCACCGGCGGCTGAACGGGAGGGGCTACCGGACGTGAGCCGGGCGCCTATGTCGCTGACAAAGGAGCGTTTCGACCCATGATCATGATCATCATCTGCTTCCTCGCGCCGTGGCTTGCCATGTTCCTGCGCGGGAAGGTGCTTCAGGGCATTCTCTGCATCATCCTACACGTGACGATCATCGGCTGGATCCCGGCCACGATCTGGGCACTCGTCGTCACGCGGCGGGAGACGGCCTGACAGGCGCTCCGCCGAGGCATGCACCGCCTCGGTATCGCGGCGAACCGAAGATGCGGAGCCGTGCGGGGTGCACGGCTCCGACCGCCCGGTGCACCGTCAAGGCCGGGAAGCCTGGCCGCGCGCTCCGGTCCGACCCTGTCGAAGGCGTCACGGTGCCGTCGCGGACGGCCTGATTCAGTGGGGGCTGTGGTGCGGACGGCCGATCGGCAGGGCCGCGACCGAGATCAGGAAGGGGCAGTCCGGCTCCGTCGATCCGATGTTCGACAAGGGACGCGTCGTGAGATCGACGCGATGACCGCCGGTCCGGCGGCCGAGGCGCTGAACCGCGATCCTGAGCGTCTCTTCGTAGGCGGCCTCGTCCGTATCGCCCGCAGGCATGTCGGCACACAATTGGGCGAAGGCGGTACGAAGATCGATGTCGGCCATGGGTTCATCCACCTGAACTGCGCAGGCCAGGGAACGGGGACGTGGTTAATGGAGCGTTAACCCGCGCCCAGGATCGCGTGACGATCGGGGGCTTCGGTTCGGGTCGATATCCGCGGGCGCCAGGGCCGAGAATCGCCCGTCGGCGGGGACGGTCCGCGACCGATCCGCAAAGGGATTTTTAACGGTCCGTCCGCATGCTCGTCGGCTCGATGTTGTCGTGAGCGTCCATCGGGCGCCGGAGCCTTCGACGCCATGGCCCTGCTCAGTGCGATCTGCTTGCTCTCGGGCGTGACACTGGCCGGCATGGCGCCGCAACGCTCGGTCCGGCAGACAACTTTCGAAGGCGCCGGCGGCGGCCTGATCATGCTCGGCCTCGTCATCATCGGCGCCGGGCTGCCACTGTTCCGATAGCGACCGGACGCCGACCGCACGTCCTGACCCGAGGAGGGATCAGGGCGTTCCGCGCCGGCATGGCCCCTAGTGCATCGATCCAGACGGAGGCGTCAGCCGAGTCCGGAAAATTGATGCAAAACTAAAGGTCTGGTGCTCACTCGCATGAACGAAGTGCATGCGAGTGAGCACTTGGTCGCTCTCCGCCGAAGTGGACACCGGTTCGGCGCAAGAGAGCGCGCAAGAACAAAGGCTTCGCGTGGGGCTCGAGTGCAACGCGATCGGGCACCGCTCTAGCCGACCCCACAGGGTGTGCCGGCACAAAGACCTGGACAGAAACAGAGATGGCGAGCCGGGTTCGATTGCCCCGAAATTGAACGCCGCTCTAGCCGAGGACTTCGTCCGGGCGGCTTCGGACGGCCGCCACGTCGGACCCGACATCGTCCAGCGCGCAGCGGACCTGTTCCAGGGCGGAGGTCACGAGTTCGGCCGTGTGATGAGATCCTGCGCAGTCCCGTGCCCGAAGGCCGCGCCCGTCGCACAGATACGGCATCATCTGGCCGTGAAGCGTCGCATAGGCGCCGGGGTTGGACAGCTCGTAGACGACTGCCAGAGCGTGGTAGGCCCGAACCAAGATCTCCAGCGCGACATCCGACCGGCTCGCGGCCTGCTCCCAATCATCGCTGTCCATGTCGCGCTTTGAGTTTTATTGCTGTCCAATCGACAGTTAACATGCCCCTTTAAGACTGTCGATATTCTAAGCTATTGTTATTGCAGCGCTTCGGGGTGCGGGAACATTTAACGGCGGCTTATGGCTCGACTGCAACACAGGTAGATGTTGGCTGATGAAATCAAGTCATCATCTGATTGCGCCCGCGTCGGGAAGGCCGAATCATCGTCGCGATCTTGTTCTCCGCCTCGGCCAGCACGCTGTTCACAAGGTGAGTGGCATTCTCGACGGTTCCGGCAGCGAGGGTTCCGCTCCGGCTCGATTCCTCGGCGATGCGGAAATTGTCCTCGACGAACGCACGGATCTTCCGCTGAACATCGACGAACTCGCCCGGGTGGGCGGTTTCGTAGAGAAGCGCCAGGGCCAAGTAAGCGCGACCGACCATGTCGAGTGCCAGATCCGCGCTCGTCTCGGAACTCACGATCTCGGTCGAGGCCACGGTGGATGATCCCTGTCGATTACATCCGAGCAGGCTAACAGAACGCGAAGGCGTTGCAATCGGCCAAGTTGTTCCGCATGCGGTTTTCCCTGAGACATCTTGGACCGGCGGATCGGGCTTTGATTCCGTCAGGTTTTCCCCCACCGGAAACCACGGATCCATGCCGGACCTGTCACGGGCTCCTGCCGGGGAGTTGCAATCCGCGGTGATCCCCGAAGATCGTCCCGCCGCAGCCTTCTCGGGGTGGTTCGGTTGCGCCGGGCCGGTAATTCCATCCGGCGGCGGGTCGGGCGGCGCACGCGCGTCTGCGTAATCGAGCCTGTCAGAATCCCGACGCTTTCATGGAGTCGTGGCCGGATCGGGCCCCTCGGCTGTGGTCTCGCGCGGCCAAGCCGATTATCGACACCCGCAAAGGGGACGGCCTCGCCCGGCCCGTAGGATCCGGCCGAGCGCCGGAAACCCAGGAGAGTTGTGACCGTGCCCGACAGCACCCCGCGCCCCGTGATGCTCGTGATCCTCGACGGCTGGGGCCTCCGGGACGAGATTGCCGACAACGCCGTCCACCAGGCCCAGACGCCGGTGTTCGACGGGCTGATCCGGGAGCGCCCCCAGGCACGGCTGCGGACCTTCGGTGCGGATGTCGGGCTCCCCGAGGGACAGATGGGCAATTCCGAGGTCGGTCACCTCAATATCGGCGCGGGCCGGGTGGTCCTGCAGGATCTGCCGCGGATCGACACGGCCATCGCGGACGGGTCGCTGGCCCGCAATCCTGCCCTGACCCGGTTCATCGAGGCCCTGCGCGCCACGGGCGGCACCTGCCACCTGATGGGGCTGCTGTCGCCGGGCGGCGTCCACGCGCACCAGGACCACGCGGTGGCGCTGGCGCGCGTGCTGGTCGAGGCCGGCATCCCGGTCCGGCTCCACGGCTTCACCGATGGGCGCGACATGCCGCCCCGCTCCGCCGCCACCTGCGTCGCCGCCGTCGAGAAGGCGCTGCCGCAGGGCGCACGCATCGCTACCCTGTGCGGCCGCTATTTCGCGATGGACCGCGACCGGCGCTGGGAGCGGCTCACGATCGCCTACGACGCCCTGATCGAGGGGCGCGGCACCCGCTTCCCCCGGGCCGGGCAGGCGGTGGCCGCCGCCTACGCGCAGGATATCTCGGACGAGTTCATGAAGCCTGCCATCATCGGCGACTATGCCGGCATGCGGGACGGCGACGGACTGCTGAGCTTCAACTTCCGCGCCGACCGGACCCGGCAGATCCTCGACGCGCTCCTCGACCCGGACTTCTCCGGTTTTCCCCGGTCCCGGACAATCCGCTTCGCCACCGCCCTGGGCATCGTCCAGTACAGCGTCGAGCTCGACGCCTTCGCCGACGCGCTGTTCGGTGCCCTCGACCTGCCGAACGGGCTCGGCGAGACCGTGGCCCGGGCCGGGCGCGCGCAGCTGCGCATGGCCGAGACCGAGAAGTACCCGCACGTCACCTACTTCATGAATGGCGGCCGCGAGGCGCCGTTCGAGGGCCAGGATGCGATCCTCGTGCCCTCGCCGAAGGTCGCGACCTACGATCTGCAGCCGGAGATGTCGGCGCCGGACCTCACCGACCGCGCCGTCGCGGCGATCGGCTCCGGGCGCTACGACCTCATCATCCTGAACTTCGCCAACCCCGACATGGTCGGCCATACCGGCAGCCTCGCCGCCGCCGTGACGGCGGTGGAGACCGTCGATGCCTGCCTCGGCCGCGTGGTCGAGGCGGTGACCGCGCAGGGTGGGGCGCTGCTGGTCACCGCCGACCATGGGAATTGCGAGACAATGCGCGACCCGGAGACCGGCGAGCCGCATACCGCCCACACGCTCAACCCGGTCCCGGTGACTTTGGTTGGCGTCGACGGGGTGTCGCTGGCCGATGGCCGGCTCGCCGACGTGGCGCCGACGCTCCTCGACCTGATGGGCCTCGACCAGCCGGCCGAGATGACCGGCAGGTCCCTGATCCGCCGGGCCGGTTGATGGACCGGCATGGCGGCTGCACCGGTCGGGCCGTCATGCCTCAGTTGCCCGCCATACGTCCCGTTGCGGGACCGGATCGTGCCAGAGCGGGGTGGGGGTGGCCCGCGCCTGGGCACGATCCATACGTGCTGCCGTCTCTCTCGGTGGGTTTGCGGATTTCCACTTTGCCCGACGCGCCGATGCTGGACGCAGCTCTCCCCCTCGCCCCGCTTGCGGGGAGAAGGCTTCCTGCCCCCTTGTCGGGGCAGGAAGCGAGGCGGCAGCCGAGGGTGAGGGGGCGGTTGAGGATGAGACTCTTCCGGATCCGCCCCCTCACCGCCGCTTCGGCTGCGCCTGCGCTTCCCGCCTGGACGACGAGGTCCATGCGGGCCTCTCCCAGCAAGCGGGGAGAGGAGGGCGACAGTCCCCGGTCCCGATCATGATCGCCCGGCACAGCCTGATCTATGTCGGCTCGCGCGGCTTCGCGGCCGCCTTGAACATGGCCTCGGTGGCGGTGTTCACCCGGCTCGCGCCGGCGGCCAGCTACGGCACCTACCTGTATGTCCTGTCCTGGGCGCTGGTGCTTTACGGGGCGACCTGCCAATGGCCGAAATTCGCGTTCTTCGCCCTCTACGACGAGGCCCGCGAGCCCGCGCAGGTCGGCACCGTGGTGCGCATCCTCGCCGGCACGCTGCTGCTTGCGGGCCTCGGCAGCGCGCTGGCGGCCGGGCTCGGTTTGGTCCCGGGCCGGATGGCGGCGGCGGTCCTGGCGCTTGCCTGCGGCACCACCCTGTTCGAGGGCGCGACCGAGATCGCCCGCACCCGCCTGCGGGTCGGGGCGGTGGCGGCCTCGGTGATGACCCGGGCCGTGCTGATCCTCGGCCTCGGCAGCCTCGCGCTGCACCTCTCGGCCGATCCGCTCGATCTCGCCTTCGCGGTAGCCACCGCCAACGCGCTCGCCTCGCTCCCGGCCGCCGCCACCATCGCGCCGATGATGCCCGGGCGCGGCAGCCGGGCCGAGGCCCTGCGCCTGTTCACCTATGGCTGGCCGCTGGTGCTCTCCTTCGGGACCGCGGCGCTGGCCCAGAGCCTCGACCGGCTGATCATCGCCAAGACCGTGGGGCCGGCGGGGCTCGGCGCCTACGGGGCGCTGGCGGATTTCCTGCGGCAGAGCTTCATCGTGTTCGGCGAGGCGATCGCCCTGTCGCTGATCTCGCTCGCCAAGCGGGAGGCGCGCACCGGCGGCATGGCCGCCGCCGCGGGGGTCCTGAGCGACGCTGCCCGGGCCATGACCCTGGTGGCGACCTTCGGCGCCGTGTTCTTCCTCTGCTTCGACGATCTCGTGGTCACCGTGCTGCTCGGGCCCGACTACCGGGCCGAGGCGCGCCACCTCGCACCGGTGCTGATCCTGGCGAGCATCCTGATGATGTTCCGCGCCTATTATTTCGGGCAGGTGATCTACTTCACCCGGACCAGCGGGCTGGAGGCGGCGGCGGCCTTCGCCACCCTGGCGACCGTGGCGGCGCTCTCGCTTCTCTTGATCCCGACCTTCGGTGCCCCCGGGGCGGCCCTCGCCTTCGCGGGCGGGCAGAGCGCGGCCTGCCTCGTACTGGTGTTCGGCGCCCGGCGGGAGGGCACGACGATGCCCCTGCCGCTCGCCGACATGGCGGGCATCGCCGGGATTGCGCTGGCCTGCGCGGCCGTCAATGCCGGGATCGGGCTGATGCCGGGGGGCTTCATGGTGCCGGGGCAGGTGCTGCGCATGGTCCTGCTCGCCGCCGGCGCGGGGGCGGCGGCGTGGCGCTACGACGTGCTCGGCTTCGCCGGTGCGATCCGCCATCGGCTCGCGGCCTGACGGAGCCCATGCCGGACACCGCCACGCTCCCGCACGGCCTCGTCGCGGCGATCCGGCCCCTCGATCCGGCGGCGCCCTGGATCCCGGCCTGGCGGGCGCTGGGGGACGGGTCCGCTATCCGGAACCCGTTCTACGAGGCGGGCTACGCGCTCGCCGCCCGCGACGCCTTCGGCGCCGGGGTGCGCCTGTTGATCGTGGCCGACCGGCCCCCCGAGGCATTGGGCGCGCGGTTCCACGCCGCTTGGCCGTTCCGTGTCTCGCGGTGGCGCTGGGGCCTGCCGCTGCCGGTGCTGATGGGCTGGACCCACGGCTACTGCCCCTTCGGCGCCCCGCTCCTCGACGGCGCTGGGCCGGAGGCGGCGTTGGCCGGCCTCCTCGCCGCTCCGCGCGCTCTCGGCCTGCCGCCGCGGCTCCTCCTGCCGAACGCCCCCGCGGACGGGCTCCTCGCGGATCTCCTGGCGGCGCGGGGCGCCGCCCGCGCCGCCTACTGGCCGCACAGGCGCGGCCTGCTCGACCTCAGCGCCCAGGCCCCGGAGGCGCGGGCCTCCTATCTCGGCCACCTCTCGGGCCAGCGGCGGCGCAAGCTGCGCCGGGCCCATGCGCGCCTGGAGGTAGAGGGCGCCGTGGCGTTCGACATGCTCGACACGCCCGCCGCCCTCGATCGCGCGCTCACCGAGCACGTCGCCCTCGAAGCGGCTGGCTGGAAGGGGCGGGCGGGCACCGGCCTCGGCCAGCGGCCGGCGGAGGTCGCCTTCCTGCGCGCCGCCCTGGCCGATCTGGGCGCCGAGGGGCGGGTGCGGATCGCGCGTTTGCGCCGGGCGGACCGGACGCTCGCCTCCCTGATCCTGCCGGTCACCGGCTCCGAGGCCTGGGTGCTGAAGATCGTCCACGACGAGGCGGAGCCGGAGGCCGCCCCCGGGGTCCAGCTGGTCCACCGCCTGACCGAGACGGTGGCGTCGGGCGGGTGGGCGCTCGACCGGATCGATTCCTGCGCGCCGCCGGATTTCGCCCTCGGCTCGCTGTTCTGGACCGAGCGGCGGATGATCGCCCATCTTCTGGTCGCGGCGGGGCACGATCCCCTCTTCCCGGTGGCCCGGGCGCTGGAGCGTCTCCGGGAGCGCGTCGCCCAGGCGCGCCTCACCGGGCGGCGGCTTACCAGCCGAAGCGGGCGATCTGCGCCAGCCGCGCCTGGGTCTGCGCCGGGTCGCGACCCATGACGGCGACGCGCCCGGACAGGTCGTAGCAGGTCGGACTGAAGGGGAGCTGGACCAGGACGATCCCGTCGTCGCGGGCGCGGGCGACCGAGGCGATCAGGCAGGGCAGGACCGTCTGGTCGGCCGGTCCTGCGATGCAATCGGCGCGGGGGCTGCCGAAGATCGGGCGGTTCGGCCAGGTCAGCAACAGCGTGGTGCCGCCCCGCCGGTCCGGGGCCGGGGGCAGGGTGTAGCTGCGCAGGAACAGCCCGCAGGCCAGCAGAACCAGCCCCGGCAGGATCAGCACACGCATCCGCCTCAATCTCCCGCGTCGAACCGCGTGCGGTAGAAGACCTCGCGCCCGGCGCCGTCGATCACGCGGACAGCCTCGGCCGGCTCGCCCGAACGCTGCGGCACCCGAGCCCGGGCGAACAGGCGCAGCGCCCGTTCCTGCGCGGTCTCCAGGCTGCCAACCCGCACCGAGATCCGCGTCTGGATCTCGCCCGGCTCCGGTCCGAGGACTTCGATGTGGAAGGTTTCGCGCAAGGGCATCCGCCTGATCGAGGGCATCCGGTTGCCGGACCCGGCCGGGTCCGGTCGCCGGACCGCGTGGCCCGGCCGGGGCGCGATACCACGATCCGGGTTCCGGCGCCGGACGATCCCTTCAACACGGTCTTCGGCTGCCGCGCGAAGCGACCCAGGGACGCGCCAGTGCCGCCGTCGTCAGATGAGCCCCTGGATGCGCGCGGGTCGCTTCCGGGGCCGCGCATCGGTCGAGGTCTGCCGGGACGCCTGCCGGAACTCCGTCGGCGTCAGGCCGTGGCGCTCCTTGAAGCGGCGGGCGAAATGGGCCTGGCTGGTGAAGCCGCTCCCGTAGGCCAGCAGGCCGATCGAGAGGTGGGCGCAGGCCGGATCGATCAGGCGCCTGGCCGCCACCTCCAGGCGGCGCTCCCAGATATAGTCGGAGATGTGCCGGCCGCGCTCGTGGAACAGTTCCTGAAGGCGACGCAGGGAGACGCCGACCGCAACGGCGAGCTGAGGCGGGTCGAGGGTCTGGTCGCTCAGGTTCGCCTCGATATAGGCTTTGGCGCGCTGGACCGTGACGGTGCCGTGGGTGGAGCGCGGCACCTCCTGCGCGAGCCGCTCCGCGAGGCTCGCCATGAGCAGGTCGCTCCCGATCGACGCCATGCGCGCGGACGCGTCTGGCGTGAGCTGGTCACCCACCCGGACCAGCTCTTGGATATAGGTCCGTGCCAGGGTCGTGGAGGCGAGATCCGCGCTGACCGTGAGGGCGCTGAACAGCCGGGACGGGCCCAGCACCGCCTCGAAACGCTCGCGCGGCAGGTCGAGAACCAGGGCGCTGCCCGTCTCCGTTTGGAAGACGGCGGGGCGAGCGTCGACGACGATGAAATCACCCGCGCGGCTCACCGCCTCTTGGTCGCCTTGCTGCATGGTATCTTGGCCGGAAATCCGCATGATCGCGTAAACCCGGTCGTGCCGGCCGTTGCGCCGGACCGTGTCGGCCGTCGCCTCGGTTCGCATCGTCGTGTGCGAGAAGTGCGAGATCAGCAGCGGGCCGATGCCCGTCACATCCATCCGGCCCTGGAACGGGACGTCGTCGAGGATCCGCAGGTCGGCCGGCACCAGCCGCTCGCAGACCATCTCCCGCCATAGGCGGAAGGCATTCTTGGGGTGCACTCCATCCGTCGAGAAGAGCGTCTGCATGCGAAGTCAGAGCGTGGATGCTGTACACCGCCACCCGGCGTGTCGGCGGGAGAGCCTCATACTGTATACTTTTTGCGATATCAATAATAATTAATTAACATTGCTTCGTTGGCTGGGTGTGTATTATAAATTGCTCTGTTGTTGGATATCGGTCAATTTTCAACAGGTTTCATTTAAAACAATATATCACCAAGTACAATATTTGTGCCCCGAATACGCCGCGCGTCCGCAGCATACCGCGACTGGTCGACCGGTCTGCTCGCCGCGCCTCGTTGCGGCTGCGGCGTGCGGTTCGGAAGCCGGACTCATCGCTTCATGCAAGACGTCCGGGACGGCGGTGTACGCAAGGGACCGACCATGCGTGATCCGATCTTGGAGCCGATCTTGGAGCCAAGTCCAATTGCCTCGCGGCCGCCCGCGGCCCTATGAGGCCTCACGCATCGGGAGACACCACCGGAGAACGCCGTGGACCCGCTCAAGGCCGCCGCCGCGACGCTGCTCTGCCTCGCCCTGTTCTGGCTGGCCTTCCGGCTGACCCGGCGGCTGGTCGATCTCGTCATCGCGGGGGGCTACGCCGAGGAGCGCCGGCGGCTGGCCGAGGAGGCGGCTCAGGCTGAGTTCGAAGCCGAGTCCGTGCCGCAGACCGCCGCCTTCCAGGCGACCGCGACGAGCTTGGCCGCGGACGGGGACCCGTCATGCGCCGCGGCGATCGGCGTCCATACTCACTCGACCTCGTCGATCAGCCGCGTGCAGGGCGCCGCCGCCAAGTAGGGGTGGTCGAGCCGCGCGCCGGCGGCGGCGGCGCCCCGACGGACGCGGATCGGAGCATTCAGGGAGGTGCCGGGCATCCACCGGCCCTTGCTGGTGGTGGGCGGCCCTATGGACGGGCCGCGATCGGACACGATCGGCTTCCCGATGAGAGGCGAGCGGTCGGGGCACCCCAGCCACCGCGGGTTGGGCCTCGTCGTCTCGAACGAGCGCTTAGCCGTGCGCGCTTCGCCGGTATGCCGGGGCCCGGTGCGTGAGCAGACGGAACAGGCCGAGACCGATCAGGCCCGTCGCGCCGGCCAGGATCACGGCTGGGCGGACGCCCGTGCGCGCTGCGGCGCGGTCGAGCGCCACCTCCACGGCCCCCGCGAGATTGGCGGCGAGCGGCACCACCTGGGTATCGAGGAACAGCTTCGGCGCCGAAGGACCCGACGGCTTCTTCAGCAAGTAGTCCCGGCTGATGATCAAACTAACCTCCGTTAAGTTTCAATAATTCTCGCGAACAAAGCTCGGTGTCCGCGGTTTCGACGGAGAACGCTGTGACGTCGCTCGTGTATCCCTGGATGCATCGGCCCGGAGACATCCCTCTTGGACAAGCCCCAATTCAAGCCGTACCGCCTGCCATCCGGGGGATGGGGCTCCGCCCTCTCGGTCGGGACCATCCTGAAGCGCGAAGGCGTGCTGGCGAGCGGTCCGATCGTGCTGAGCCGGCACAACAAGGTCGACGGCTACCAGTGCAACAGCTGCGCCTGGGTGAAGCCGGCGAGCCCTCTCCCCTTCGAGTTCTGCGAGAACGGCGCGAAGGCCGTGGCCTGGGAACTCACAGCCCATCGCTGCACGCCGGATTTCTTCGCCACCCACACGGTCACCGAGCTGCTCGGCTGGGACGACTACCAGCTGGAGCAGACCGGACGCCTGACCCACCCGCTCCGCTACGATGCGGCGACTGACACATACGTGCAGGTCTCCTGGGGCCACGCGGTCGATGAGATCGCCGGTGAGTTGCGGGCCGTCGAGGACCGGAAGAAGGGCGCGGTCTTCTACAGCTCCGGGCGCCTCTCGAACGAGGCGAGCTATCTCTACCAGCTCTTCGCCCGGCTCTACGGCAACAACAACCTGCCGGACTCGTCCAACATGTGCCACGAGACGACCTCGGTGGCCCTGCCGGTCAGCATCGGCCAGGCGGTCGGAAGCGTGACGCTCGACGACTTCGCCAAGTCCGACTGCATCATGTTCTTCGGCCAGAATCCCGGCAGCAACGCGCCGCGGATGCTGCATCCCCTCCAGGAGGCGAGCCGGCGCGGCGTTCCGATCATCACCTACAACCCCCTGCGCGAACGCGGGCTGGAGCGCTTCCTCAACCCGCAATCGCCCTCCGAGATGCTCACCGGCAAGGCGACCCGGATCAGCTCGCAATACCACCAGGTGAAGGCGGGCGGCGATCTCGCGGCCCTTGCGGGCATCTGCAAGGCGGTGCTCGCCACGCATGACGCGGCCAAGGCCAAGGGCGATTCCATCCTCGACGAGGACTTCATCCGCGACAACACGAACGGATTCGAGACCTTCGCCGACTGGTTGCGCGTCCAGGACTGGGACGAACTCGAGCGCCGCTCGGGCCTGCACCGGGCCGACATGGAATCGACCGCCCACGTCTACTGCCATTCCCGGGCGGTCATCGGCGTCTACGGCATGGGGCTGACGCAGCATCAGGCCGGGGTCGAGACCGTGCAGATGCTGGTCAACCTCCTGCTGATGCGCGGCAATATTGGCCGCGACGGCGCCGGGATCTGCCCGATCCGCGGCCACTCCAACGTGCAGGGGCAGCGCACGATGGGCATCACCGAGAAGCCCGAGCTGTTCGACCTGGATCGCCTGGGGCAGCAGTTCCACTTCGAGCCGCCGCGCGAAGCGGGCTACAACACCGTGGAGGCCTGCGAAGCGATCCTGCGGGACGAGGTCCGGGCCTTCATCATGCTGGGCGGCAACTTCGCCCGGGCGATCCCCGATCACGGCCAGATGGAGCCGGCGTGGCGCCGTCAGCGGCTGACCGTGAACGTGATCACCAAGCTCAACCGCACCGCGCTGCTGCCCGGCACGATCAGCTACATCCTGCCGGTCATCAGCCGCCTGGAGATCATCGAGACCGCCAAGGGCCAGCAGATGCTCTCGATGGAGGACACCTCGGCCTGCGTCCACGGCAACCGCGGCGTCCGGCGCCCGGCCTCGCCGCACCTGATCGGCGAGATCCGGCTGATCTGCGAATTGGCGCAGCGGGTGCTCGACCCCAACCCGCGCGTGCGCTGGGACCTGTACAGCGACGATTACGCGGAGATTCGCAGGGAGATCGGCGAGACGCTGCCGGATTCGTTCTGGGATTACGAGCGGCGCATGTGGGAACCGGGCGGCTTCCAGCGCGACCTGCCGGCGAAGCGGCGGGAATGGCGCACGGAGTCGGGCCGGGCCATCTTCGTCACACCGACCGGTCTCGACGAGGACGCCGACATGCCCGATGTCGGCCACGATATCCTGCGGCTGATGACGCTGCGCAGCAACGACCAGTTCAACACCACGGTCTACGGCTATCACGACCGCTTCCGGGGCATCAAGAACACCCGGAACGTGGTGCTGATGAACCGTTCCGACATCGACCGCCTCGGGCTCAAGGTCGGTCAGCCGGTGACGCTGCGGACCGTGGCCCATGATGGGATCGACCGGGCGCTTTCGGGGCTGCTGGTCGTGGCCTACGACATCCCGATCGGCTGCATCGGCGGCTACTACCCGGAATGCAACGTGCTGATGCCGATCTGGCATTACGCGATCGGCAGCAAGACCCCGGCCGCCAAGGCGATCCCCGTCACGGTGCACGCCGACGGCGATCGGGTCCTGGAGCCGCAGCTGGAATACGCCACGGGTTGAGCCATCGCTCTCCGGTGGCCTGCGATCGCGCGCGTCACGACAGGGGCTTGGCGGCCGACCCGCCGGCAACGCGATCGGGCACGTCACTAGATCTCGAGCCCCGCCACCTGCCGCAGCGCCTCGCCGGCGATCATCGCGGCCGCCACCGCCACGTTGAGGGAGCGCAGGCCCGGCCGGATCGGCACCACGATCCGGGCCTCGGCCGCCGCGTGGACCGCCTCCGGGGCGCCGGCGGATTCGCGCCCGACCATCAGGCAATCGTCTGGGCGGAAGGCGAACGCCGTGTAGGGCAGGGCGCCCGCCGTGGTGGCGAGCACGAGCCTGCACCCCGCGCCGGCCCGCCACGCCTCGAAGGCTGCAAAGGAGCGGTGCCGCGTGATCACCACGTGGTCGAGGTAGTCGAGTCCCGAGCGGCGCAGGTGGCGGTCCGAGACGTCGAAGCCCGCGGGCTCGATGATCTCCACCGCGAGCCCCAGGCAGGCCGCCATGCGCAGCATCGTGCCGGTATTCTGGGGGATGTCGGGCTGGTAGAGGGCGAGGCGCAGCATGGCCTGGGCTTTGTGGCGGGCGGTTGCCGCCCCGTCAAAGGACCGCCGCGCCGTTGCGCAGTCGGCAAACCGCCGCGCTTTCGACAGCGCCCGGCAGATCATGCGGAACTTAAGCTCCGCCAGAGCCTTAAGGCGGCGCCACCCGCGTCCGCGGCCCACGACCGAAAGACCTGATCCGATGCGCAAACCACTCCTCGCCTCGGCCCTCCTGCTGGCCGGCCTCGCCACCGCTTCGGCCCAGACTGCCACCCCGAATGCGGGCGGCGCCAGCCCCGCCACCCCGGTTCCGGGGCAGCCCGCAACCATGGCCGACAACCTGCGGCCGACCTTCGTGGTCCAGACCCCGGACGACCGGGTCGCCAGCAAGCTCATCGGCACCAGCGTGGTGAACGGCGCCAACGAGACGATCGGGCAGATCGCCGACATCGTCCTCGACGAGAAGAACGCCGTGAAATCCTGGGTGATCGGGGTCGGCGGCTTCCTGGGCCTCGGCTCGAAATACGTCGCGGTCGACCCCTCCGTGGTCACGCTCAACCGGACCGACGACAAGACCCTCCAGGCCCGGATCGACACCACCAAGGATCAGCTCCGCGCCGCGCCCGAATACATCTACCTCGGCAAGGAGCCGCCGAAGGGCGCGACCCCGGCCAACCCCGCGGGCGACCCGGCGCAGAAGCCCTGACGGACGCGGCAAGCGGGCCGGCGACACCGGGCCCGCTTGCCTCCACGCGGCGTTCCGTGCTGTGCCCACCTCCGTCCCGAGGTCGGAGTCCGACACGATGCGCCGCGCCCTCATCCCGCTCCTCGCCTTCTGCCTCGGCCTCGTCGGCATCACGGGGGCGGCGGTGTTCGCGTTCATGCCCGAGAAGGCGCCGGTGGGCGTGCCCGGCGTCGGCGGCCCGTTCACGCTGGTCGATCAGGACGGCCGCACCGTCACCGAACGCGATTTCGCCGGTGCGCCGCATCTCGTGTTCTTCGGCTTCACCCATTGCCCGGATGTCTGCCCGACGACCCTGCAGCAGGTCTCGGACGTGCTCGCCGCCCTGGGGCCGAAAGCCGCCAACATGCGGGTGGCCTTCGTCACGGTCGATCCCGAGCGCGACGACCCGGCGAGCCTGAAGACTTATCTGTCGAGCTTCGACCCGCGCATCACCGGGCTGACCGGCAGCCCCGAACAGGTCACCGCCACCGAGAAGGCGTACCGCGCCTATGCCCGCAAGGTCCCCGGTAAGGACGGCGACTACACGATGGAGCACACCGCCATCGTGTACGTGATGGACGCGCAGAACCGCTTCCTCGGCGCCCTGGACCTCTCCCGGCCCGCCGCCGACACCGCCGCGCAGCTCGCCAAGAAGATCTGAAACCGGGAGATTAAGATCTGAAACCGGGAGATTCCAAAGGGATATCATCCCTTTGACGGGGTCTCGGGGCAGAGCCCTGAGGCGTCGGGCAAGACCAGTAAGTTGGTCGCTGCCCTGACGCCCGGGCCGGCCCGCCTACAGCGTCATCCCGGCGTGGAAGCGGTCGGCGGAGAGCGGCAGCAGGAACTGAACGCCGAACCCGCCGTCGAAGTAGCGCACCAGCCGCCCCGGCGTGCTGCCCACGGTCACAAGCGTCCCGAGCGGCAGCGCGAGCGGGCTGGCGATCGCCACGCCCGACATGGAGATGTCGATCAGCCGGGCCTGGACCGCGTTGCCGCCGTCGATGCGCAGGGTGACCCCCGGCTGAGTCGGCACGAGGCGCTCGTGGGAGCGCCCCTCCGGCAGGCCGAGCATTTCCCGGTTGGCAAGCCATGTGAGCTGGGAGGCGAGCTTGTCGCGCTTGCGCGGGGTGGCGTTGAGCTGGACCGCGAACCCGTCCGCGCACAGGCGGGCGATCCGGCCCTCGATCCGGCCGATATGCTCGAGATAGAGCACCACCCGCTCGCCGACCTCGCCCCGGACTGCACAGGTGAGGCGGACGCCGCCCGGCGACATGTCTATGGTCTGGCAGGGATACTCGCGTCGATCCGCCAGCATGTAGCGGCCGAGGACGGAGATCCGCACGCGCTGGTGGCGGCGCTCGTCCGAAGCGCTCCGCGCCGGGTCGGGCGCCACACGGGGCTCCATCTCAGCGGTGATGTCGACCGCGATCATCCCGGGACTAATCCTCCTGCGCGATCAGCAAAGTCGGAGCCTAGAGCGGGACCGTTACGAAACCCTTTTTTTCCCCTCAGCGTTGTACTTGCCCATTAGTATCTCGCACAGCGCGAACCAGTCGGCCCTGTACAACCCTCAGGTCTTGCTTAACCCCGTCCGCCGGCATGCACGACGAGGTGCCCGCGGCGCACGGGCCCCGGGTAGCCTGCGCTGGACCGGATCACCGGGCGCGGCGGCGGCAGGGTATCCGGCCGGCGGCTCGGCAGGATGCGCAACGAGGTGGTCTCCGCCGTCACGAGCGGGCGCAGGCCGATCCAGGGGGGCGTTCCGTCGAGGCTGAGGGCACCGAGCGCCCGGACCTGGGTGCGGCCGCGGTGGCGCAGGGGCAGGAGCAGGAGTTCGAGGTCGGCCACCTCGCCCGCCGCGTTGGTCCCGCGCAGGCCCGCCACGACGCCGAGGGTGTCGTTGGCGACGATCTCGATGATCCGCCACGGGTCGACCGCCTGGGCGCCCCACAGGGCGGCGAACGACTGGCCCTTCAATTCCCGGCCGTACAGGGCGCAGACCCGCGTCCCGGCGAGCCGGACGGTGGCTTCGCTGGCCGCCATGTCGAGTTCCAGGATCAGGCTGTCGGCCAGGAGGTGGCGGATCTCGCCCGGCTCGATCTCGCCCCGTTCCGGGGCGGCGCGCTCGCCGCGCAGACGCTCCCAGTAGGCATGGAGCATGCGGCTGGTGGGATGCTTCATCGGTGTCCCGACTCTAAACGCCTGTGGTTCATCCCTGGATCGTTCTGGTACATCCGCGAGGCTGTAGCCGGCCGGTCCGGGCCTTCACGGCGTCCGGGCGCACGCCCCATGCCGGCCCGTGAGCCGGCCGTACCGCTTCGGCGTCGGCGAGACAATCGGGGCCGTTGCATCCCTGACAAACGGGCCATCGACCGATCGGACGGCCCGGTCGGGGTTGTCGGCAGCCGGAAGCGGGAGAGACTTTGCAGGACGGCTGAACGGGGGCGTCTGAACAGGTCTCTCCGCGTTACGATCAGTCACCACGGAGGCTTCGGCCGATCAGACAATCCGTCATAGCCGGCTTCAATACGTCGCCGGGGCTTGCCCACCCGCCCCAAGCCCCGACATGGTGCCGCGATGGATGCCTCCCCCGAATTCCCGCGGCAGAGCCGCGTCCCGGTGTTCAACATGCCGGCGGTCGTCACGCTCTCGATCGGGCTGCTGCTGGCGATCCAGGCGGTGCGCGAGTTCGTGCTGCCGGACACCTGGGACATCCGCCTCGTCCTCGATCTCGCGCTGGTGCCGGCCCGGTGGACCCTGTGGTTCGATCCCGGGCAAGCCGCCGAGGTCGTCCGTGCGGCCGGCGATTCGGGCGATCCGGGCCTGCAGGC
The DNA here is from genome assembly GCF_022829295.1 of Methylobacterium sp. J-088. Classification (GTDB taxonomy): domain Bacteria; phylum Pseudomonadota; class Alphaproteobacteria; order Rhizobiales; family Beijerinckiaceae; genus Methylobacterium. Next base: position 72,569 of record NZ_JAKSYH010000121.1, on the reverse strand, counting down.
GGCGCGGGAGGCCTTCGCCCGCTACATCGTGGGCGAGCACGCGTTCCAGCCCTGGACGTTCGCCACCTACGCGCTGCTCCACGGCTCGTGGATGCACGTGATCTTCAACAGCGTGTGGCTCGCCGCCTTCGGTTCGCCGGTGGCCCGTCGCTGCGGCCCCTGGCGCTACGGTCTGATCGCGCTCGCCGGAACCGCGGCGGGCGGCCTGCTGCACGTGCTGGTCGATCCCCTGAGCGCCGGGCCGCTGGTCGGTGCCTCAGCCGGCATCTCGGCGCTGATGGCGGCTGCTGCCCGGTTCGTGTTCCAGCCGCCGGTCTCCGGCTATGGCGGTCAGCCCTGGCAATTGCCGCCGCACCGGCCGGTCGAGACCATCCCCGAACTCCTGCGCAACCGGACGGCCGTGTCCTTCCTGGCGATCTGGCTCGTGACCAACCTGCTGTTCGGCCTCGTGAGCGTGCCGCTGGTAGGCGAGAGCGCTTCCATCGCGTGGGACGCGCATCTCGGCGGGTTCATCGTCGGCTTCCTGCTGTTCCCGTTCCTCGATCCGCGGGAGACGCCGCGGGCCTGACCACCTTGCCAACCGGCCGAAACGGCCACACACTCGCCGTATTGTGAAGGCGCCGGGGCCAACCCGGCCGACAGCGCAATCCCGGTGTCGCGGGCTGACGGCGCACCGGACGCGTTACACGGGAGAGAGCCATGACCGTCGCACGCATCCTCGCCGACAAGGGCAGCTCGGTCGTCACCGTAGCCCCCGACAAGACCCTCGAGGAGGTCATCCAGATCCTCGCCGACCGGCGCATCGGCGCCCTGGTGGTCGCTCAGGACGACGGGTCGGTGGCCGGCATCATCTCCGAGCGGGACATCATGCGGGCGCTGGCCGGGCACGGGGGCTCGGCCTTCGACGCGCCGGTCTCCGCGCACATGACCGGGAACGTCACCACCTGCGGGCGGAGCACGACGATCGAGGAGGTCATGACGCTGATGACCGAAGGCCGCTTCCGCCACGTGCCGGTCTGCGAGGACGGGCGCCTGATCGGGCTGGTTTCGATCGGCGACGTGGTGGCGCGCAAGATCGCCACCGTCGAGGCCGAGCATCAGGCGCTGCGGGATTACATCACGATGGCGTAGGGGGGCCGACTCTCCCTCCCCCCTCTGCGGGGGAGGGTGGCCCGCGAAGCGGGTCGGGAGAGGGGAGCGACGGTGCAGAACAGCGCTCTGCCCGTCGTGCTGGTCGCGCCCTTTCCTGAACCCGGGTTCCCCGCTTGCGGGACTTCGTCCCGGCCCGACCCCTGCTGACGCAGGGGCCCCCTCCTCCCCCGCAGAGGGGGGAATGCGCGGCTACGTAGTCCCAAAAGAGCGTCGCCTCACGCCTTCACGGGATCGAGCGTCACGTGCCACAGGTCGGAATCGGCCGCGTCCTTGAGCGTCACCGTCATCTGTTCGGTCCGGCCATCGACCGCGACATGGCCGAAGAACTGGTAGCCGGAGGCCGGTGACAGGTTCACCTGGCCCTTCTCGGGCGCCTTCACGAAGCGCAGCTGCGGCCCGAAGGTGTTGTCGAGCGCGTTCGGCCCGAAGGTGCCGGCGTGCAGCGGCCCCGAGACGAACTCCCAGAACGGCTCGAAATCCTGGACCTTTGCCTTGTTGGGGTCGTAGTAATGCGCGGCCGTGTAGTGCACGTCGGCCGTGAACCACACCGCATTGCGGATGCCCGCGCTCTTGATGAAGCGCAGCAGGTCGGCGATCTCCAATTCGCGCCCGAGCGCCGGCCCGTCGCCCTGTGCCACCGCCTCGGAGCCGAAGTTTTTATCGACGTCGTACGTCACCACGAGGCCGAGGGGCATATCGGCGGCGATCACCTTCCAGGTCGCGCGGGATTCGAGCAGCGCCCGCTTCAGCCACGCGATCTGCTGCGGCCCGAGGAAGTAGGAATCCGGCCCGTACGTGGTCTGCGTGTTCTCGCCGTTCGGGCCCCGGTAGGAGCGCATGTCGAGCATGAACACGTCGACCAGCGGGCCGTAGCCGATCTTGCGGTAGACCCGTCCGGGCTCGGACGGCTCGAAGCGCATCGGCATGTATTCGTGGAACGCGCGAGCCGCGCGCAGCTGCAGGGCCAGCACGTTCGGGTCGGTGTATTTCTTCTTCAGGTGTTCGGCCCGGGTCAGCGGCTCGCCCGGCCACCAGTTGTTGGTGACCTCGTGGTCGTCCCACTGCGCCAGGATCGGCACGGCGGCGTTCATCGCCAGCACGTTCCGGTCGGTGAGGTTGTACTTGTGGCGGCCGCGGAATTCTTCCAGCGTCTCGGCGGGCTTGGCGACGGCCTCGGTGACGCGGTTGCGCCAGAGGCTGCCATCGGGGAGCTTCACCTCGGACTGGATCGGCCCGTCGGCGTAGATCGTGTCGCCGGAATGGATGAAGAAGTCCGGCCGATTCTTCAGGATGGCGGAGTAGATCGTCATGCCGCCGCGGGCCTCGTCGATGCCCCAGCCCTGGCCCGCCGTGTCGCCCGACCAGCAGAACGAGACCGAGCGCCGCTCCGCCGGCGCGGTACGGAACCGGCCGACCTGGGCCGGCCCGACGATGGTCGGCGCGGCGATATCCTGGAGGCGGACGCGATAAAAAACGTCCTGGCCCGCCGGCAGTCCGGTCAGCGCCACCTTCACGGTGCCGTCGGTCTCCGGGAGCGCGTCGGCGAAGACGCCCTGGAGGTTGGAAAAGCTCTCGGTGGTCGCCCACTCGATGATCGCCCGGGCGGGCCGGTCGGAGCGGGCCCAGACCACGGCCGAGTCGGTGCCGACATCGCCCGACTGGAGCCCATGCGTCAGGAGCGGCCGGTCGGCGGCCCGGCTCAGGCCGGGGCGCGCGAGGCCGGAAGCCAGCCCGACGAGGCCGGCGCCTCCGGAAAGCAGGATCTGACGGCGACTCGTGGTCATTGGAACCCCTCCAAATGGTGGGGGCGCCATCGCAGGCTGGGGCGACAGGGGGATGACGGGGGGATGCGCCGGGGCCTGCTCAGGTCTTCCAGCCCATCCCCCTCATCCTGAGGTGCCGGAGCGCAACGGAAGCCTCGAAGGAGGGCTCCAGCCGGCCGCGCGAGCCCTCAAGCGCGCGCCTCGGCCCCCGCCACCACAGCCCGGATCCGCGGCAGCGCCGCCCGCGCCGCCCGATAGCCGATCGCGATCCCCTCATCCGCCCGGTGGAAATCGAACAGCCCGAACCCCGCCACGTCCGGCCCGATGGCCACGTCCGGCGGGTCGCGCTCCAGCCGGGAGCGGGAGATCCGGTCCTGGGTGATGTTGAACGCGTCGAGCACCACCCGGGCGAGGCCCGGCACGGGGATCTCGGGCTCCGGGCGCGGAAAGCCCCGCAGGCGGTCGCGCAGCGTGGTCAGGACGCCGCGGCGGGGGACGTAGGCTGGCACCTCGCGCACAACCGGGCCGCCGGTATCGCCATTGAGGTTCACGCAGATCACCAGATCGGCGCCGAGCGCCCGGGCCAGAGCCACCGGCACCGGGTTGACCAGCGTGCCGTCCATCAGCACCCGGCCCGCATGGGTCACCGGCGGGAACAGACCGGGGATCGCGTAGGAGGCGCGCACCGCATCCACCGCCAGCCCCTCGGTCAGGCACACCTCCGCGCCGGTGCCGTACTCGGTGGCGACGCAGCCGAACCGGATCGGCAGGCGCTCGATCCGGCGCTCGCCCAGATCGGCGTGGAGCCGTTGGCGCAGGCGGTTGCCGGCGATCAGGCCGGAGCCCGGCAGGCGCGGATCGATCAGCCCGACCACCCGGCGCCGGGTCAGCGCCCGCGCGAAGGCCTCCAGCCGGTCGAGCCGCCCGGCGGCGTAGCAGGCCCCCACCACGGCGCCGATCGAGCAGCCCGCCACCACGGTGGGGTGGATGCCGGCCTCCTCCAGGGCGCGCAGCACGCCGATATGGGCCCAGCCCCGGGCCGAGCCGCCGCCCAAAGCCAGCCCGATCCGCGGGCCCGCCTTCGGCAAGGGCCGGATCGGCTCGACGGCGCCGGGCAGGAAATACGGAACGGCGGGACACTCTTGCCACCCGGTCGCGGCAAGGGTCGCGCTCATTTCCCGGCGAACTCCAGGGTGGCGCGGCCGTCCGGTTGCCGGACGACACTGCGGTAGAAGCAATCCCGCCGGCCGGTGTGGCAGCAGCCGCCGTCGCCGCCGACCTCCACGCGGATCAGCAGCGCGTCCTGGTCGCAATCGACCCGCATCTCGATGACACGCTGGATCTGGCCGCTGGTGGCGCCCTTGTGCCAAAGTTCTTGCCGCGAGCGCGACCAGTACCACGCCTCGCCAGTCTCGATCGTGCGCGCCAGCGATTCGGCGCTCATGTGGGCGAGCATCAGCACCCGGCCGTCCCCCGCATCGACCGCGATGCAGGTGATCAGCCCGTCCCGGTCGAAGCGGGGCGTGAAGGCTTGGCCCTCCTCGACCGCGGCGCGGGGGCCGGGGGGATCGAAGGCGCTGTCGCTCGCGGTCATGGCGTGGAAGGGCGGTCCCCGATTCTGGGCGTGCTGTAGACTACTTGGTGCCGCCGCGCACCAGGGTCAGGAAGCGGACCTGCTCGTTGGCGTTGTCCTTGAACACGCCGCGGAACTGGCTGGTGATGGTCGAGACTCCGGATTTCTGGACGCCGCGCATCGCCATGCAGAGATGCTCGGCCTCCACCATCACGGCGACGCCGCGGGGCTTGAGGATGCTCTCGATCACGTCGGCGATCTGGGCCGTCATGGTCTCCTGCGTCTGCAACCGGCGGGCGAAGGTGTCGACCACCCGGGCGAGCTTCGACAGGCCGACCACGCCCCGGGTCGGGTAGTAGGCGATGTGGGCGAGCCCCATGAACGGCACCATGTGATGCTCGCAATGGGAGTGGAACGGGATGTCGCGCACCAGCACGATGTCGGAGTAACCCTCGACCTCCTCGAACACCCGCTCAAGCAGCTTCTCCGCATTGACGCCGTAGCCGCCGAACAGCTGCTCATAGGCTTTCGTCACCCGGGCGGGGGTGTCGAGCAGGCCCTCGCGGGTCGGGTCGTCGCCGGCCCAGCGCAGCAGGGTGCGCACGGCGGCCTCGGCCTCGGCGCGGCTCGGGCGGCCGGTCTCGATGCCTTCGGGGATGCGGGTGGCGGAAGCCGGCTCCGGTGCGACCTCGACGGGGCGGGTCTCATCCACCGGGCGGTTGTCATTGCGCATGCCGTCTAGACCTTGCCCGTCGATCCCGTTCGGGGGAAAATCCTGCCCGTTCCGGTGAAAACCCTGGCCGTCGCTCGGATACGACAGGGATTTGAGCGCGGCATCCATGGCATCCTCGGCCCGGGCGATGCGGGACTTCATCGGGGTGCTGTCGGGCTTGGCGTACATCGTCGGATCGCGTCGGGCGTGTGAGGGAAGATCCCGGGCCTGAAAAGGTTTCAGGCCGGCGCCCCGGAATGGACTGAAGCCGTGGGAATCCCCTCGGACGGATCGCCGGAGCCGTGGGCGCGACCCTGGTTGCCGGACCGCCTCCTCGCGAAGCGACCGTAAGGCGCCTATATCATCGTTCGCGGGGCAACGCGCAATGCGCGAACCGCGCGGCAGCGTCCCGACGGGACCTGTACCCACGGCCGAGGACCCGATGCTCGACGATATCTACAACCGCCGCATCCTCGAACTGGCCGCCGATATCCCCCGGCTCGGCCGGCTGGAGAACCCGGATGCCAGCGCCACCGCGCATTCCCGCTTGTGCGGTTCGACCGTGACGGTGGACCTTGTGCTGGGCGAGGATGGCCGAGTGGCCGATTTCGCCCAGGAGGTCCGGGCCTGTGCGCTCGGCCAGGCCTCGTCATCGCTGATGGGGCGCCACGTGGTCGGCGCCAGCGCCGAGGAACTGCGCGGCGTCCGCGAGACCATGCGGTCGATGCTCAAGTCGAACGGCCCGGCTCCCGACGGGGCCTGGGCGGACCTGGCCGTGTTGGAGCCGGTGCGGGCGTTCAAGGCGCGCCACGCCTCGACGCTCCTGACCTTCGACGCGGTGGTGGATGCCCTCGACCAGATCGCCGCCAAGCGGCAGGCCGCCTGACGGCATGGTCCGCCGGGCGGCGCATTGGGGGATCCGCGCCTATCAGCTCACCCTGTCGGGGCTGATCGGACGCCAGTGCCGCCATTGGCCGAGCTGTTCGGAATACACCGACACCGCCATCACCCGGCACGGGCTATGGCCGGGGGGCTGGATGGGGTTTGCCCGGATCTGCCGGTGCGGGCCGTTCGGCACCCACGGGATCGACCTCGTTCCGGAGCGGCTGCCGGCAGGGGCGGTCTGGTACCGCCCCTGGGCCTATGCCCGCTGGCGCGGCGTCGAGGCGCCGCCTTCGGCGTTCGCCTGTGAGACTGTGGGGGAGGGCGCAGGATCGGACGGGCGTTGAGGAGCTTCGTTCCTGTTTTGTTTCACGTGAAACATGGGTGATGGGCAGGTGCTTCACCGAACTGCCGCTTGGATCCCGCTTGCGCTCTCTCTTCCCCCTTGTGGGGAGGAGTTGGAGGTGGGGGTGGTGCAGGATGGGGCGTAGAGGTGCCTTCCGCACCACCCCCACCCCTGGCCCCTCCCCGCAAGGGGGAGGGGGAAACGCGCTTAATCTTCAATCCCTTAGTTGACGGTGAAGCCGCAAATTCGATGCGGGAAGGGCGCGGATCCGCTTGCTCAAGCAGCCTGACGATTGGCCGCCAGCCTTTCCGCGAACTCGATCGCCTCGATCAGGCTGCGCTCGTTGGCGATGCCCGTGCCGGCGATGTCGAAGGCGGTGCCGTGATCGACCGAGGTGCGGATGATCGGCAGACCCAGTGTGATGTTTACCCCAGACAGGTCCATCCACTTGCCGGTGGCCGGGTCGATCTCGAAGCCCAGGAGCTTCACCGGAATGTGACCCTGGTCGTGGTACATCGCCACCACGGCGTCGTACTGGCCGGCGCGCAGCTTCACGAACACCGTGTCGCCCGGCACTGGCCCGTGCACGTCGAGCCCGTCGGCGTTGGCCGTCTCGATCACCGGGGTGCTGACGTCGATATCCTGGCGCCCGAACAGGCCGCCCTCGCCGGCATGGGGATTGAGCGCCGCCACCGCGATCTTCGGCCGGGCGATCCCGAGGCCCTTCAACGCCTTGTCGGTGAGGTCGATGACGAGGCGCAGGCGCTCCGGGGTCAGGCGCTTGGGCACGTCCTCCAGGGCGACATGGGTGGTGACGTGCGAGACCCGCATGTTGCCGTGGGCCAGCATCATCACCGAGCCGCGCACGCCGGTCAGCTCGGCCAGCATCTCGGTGTGGCCGGCATAGTGATAGCCGGCCTTGTTGAGCGCCTCCTTGTTCAGCGGTGCCGTGACGATGCCGCCGATCCGGTCCGCCATCGCCAGCCGGACCCCGGCCTCGATCGCCTTGTAGGCGAAGCGCCCGCCATCGGCCGAGAGCCGGCCCGGCTCGATCGGCGCGCCCTCTGCATCGGCCTGGAGGCAGCAGAGCGCCGGCCAGTCGCCGTCCTCGGCAACCTCGGGAATCGGTTCGGGCAACAGGCCGAGCGCGGCTTCCGCGCGATGCAACGCCGGGGCGCTGCCGATGATCACGAGCTTCAGGTCGCCCGCTTCGATCCGATCCTTCAGGCGGGCGGCGGCCTTGACGATGATCTCCGGGCCGATGCCGGCCGGATCGCCCATGGTGATGGCGAGATGCTGGGTCATGCGTCGCTCCTGTCGGGCGTGAAACCGTTGCTTTGGAGTAGATCGCGCCAGACGCCCTCCGTTCCGAAGGCGCCGGATTTCGAGATCACCGCGAGCCCGTCCCAGCGCCCGCCGCGCAGGGTCGAGCGCGGCAGGCCGGGGGCGATCTGGCCGGTGACGTCGAGGCGTTCGACCCGGAGCGCGAGGCAGAGCGCCTTCAGGGTCTCGCCGCCTGCGACCAGCAGGGTGCCGGGCCTGGGGATCCGCTCGATCACGTTCGTGAAGGTCGCGGCGATCCGCGCGGCGGCGGCCTCCCGGGCGGTGCCGGCGGGCAGGGCCAGGCTCGCCAGCACGACGCCGTCCCGGGCGAGGCGTTCGCCGACCGGTTCGGCATGGTCCGCCGCCTCGGGCGACAGGACGAGGCAATGCGGGCCGCAGGCGTCGAGCTGGGCCGCGGTCTCGGGCCGGTCGGAGCCGAACAGGCCGAGCACCGGTCCGACCAGGCGGTCGCCGCCGGGCGCCGTCACGCCCCGCGCCAGGGCCGCCGCGAGGCCGCCGCTGCCGCACCAGAGCACCGGCAGCTCCCGGCCGAGCTCGGCAATGCGGGCGAGGTCGTCGTCGTGCGACGCGTCGTAGACCGCCACCCCCGCCACCGGGCCGTCGGTGAGGGCGGCCCGGCGCGCCGGGAGGCCGGCGTCCCGCAGGGCCTCGGCAATGTCGCCGGAGACCGCTTCCCACATGCCGTCGCGCCGGGCGAGCTGTCGCCCGTTGGCGGTACGGCGGCCCTGATACGGGAAGGCCGGAGCCACGATGCAGCGCGGCCAGGCGCCGAGGCGCATCACCGCGGCGAGCTCCGCCGCCCAGGGGCCGCGCAACAGGCTGTCGACCTTCTTGAAGGCGATGTCGGCCCCCCGGAGCCGCGGCGCGAGATCTTGGACGATCCGATCGGCTTCCGTAGCCGAGACCTCCCGGGTGCCGGAATCGATCGCGAGGCACCCGGATCCATCGCCCGGCAGGATCTCCGGCCACGCTACCGGGATCGGCCCGCACAGGCCGGTGAAGCCGGCCGCCGTGTCGAGTGTGCCGGTCAGGTCGTCGGCGATGAGGCGCAGGCGGATCATGGCAGGGGTTCAACAGACCGCGGACAAGATCGCGTCGCGATGTCCGACCGGAGCGCCCTGCCTGACCGGGCGGAACATCCAGGCTTGTTGTAAAGCTGTCGGGACGCATACAGAGGGGGTGCCGAGGCGGTCAAGCGCGTGGCGACGCCGGCGCAACCCCCATCGACAGATCGAGCAGCCGCCCCTCGAACAGCCGGTCCCGCGAGGCGCCGATATGGGCGGCCATGCGGGTGCGGGCGGCCTCCGCATCACCGTCACGGATCGCCGCGAAGATCCCGTGATGCTCCTCCAGCACGCCGCGCAGGCCCGATCGCGGCCCCAGCAGGGCGAGGCCGTGGATCTTCATGCCCACCGCCACGTGCGATTGCAGGGCCTGCAGGGAGGCCGCGTAATAGTGGTTGTTCGAGGCGACTGCGACCGCGTGGTGGAAGGCGAAGTCGGCGTCCTCCCGGTGTTGCTCCTGGCGGGTGACCAGAGTGAGCAGATCGAGGGCCGCCGCGATCCGGTCGAGGGCGTTGGCGTCGCGACGCGTGGCGGCGTGGAAGGCCGCGTCCGGCTCCAGGGTCAGGCGGAACTCGTAGCAGCGCTGGATGTCGGCGATGCTTTCCACCGGTGCGAAGCCCGGGGCGGGGCTCGCCTCGCGGGGCCGGACGAAGCTGCCCGCCCCCTGCCGCGAGACGATCGCGCCCTCCCGGCGCAGCCGGTCGAGGGCGGCCCGCACCACCGGCCGCGAGACCTGGAACCGGCCGGCGAGGTCGTGCTCGCTCGGCAGGCGGCCTTGGGCCGGATAGGTGCCGTTGGCGATGCCGGTGAGGATCGCGTCGTAGATGCCATCCGACAGGGACGCGGGCCTGGCAATGGCCGCCTTCGCCACCCCGCGGCGCCCCGATACCAAGCCGAGCGCCTGCGCGTGGCCGGGCAGGGCTGACGACATCCGGGATGGCCTCCGTGTGCGTTCCGGCGGCCAAGACATCAACGCGACCGCCCAATTGTCAACAAGTCTGCAGTTGTCCGCCATGTTGCACGCCCTTGTCGAAAGGTTGTAGCAGGCCCCGGGGGGTTGAGGTTTCAGGTGACGGGCCCGGAACAGGGGTCGCGCCGGAGGACGACCCATGCAGATTCCGATCAAGCGCTCGCTGGAGCGCGTCCCGGGCGGCCTGATGGTGGTGCCGCTGTTCCTCGGCGCGATCCTTCACACGCTGTTCCCCAACACCGCGACCTTCTTCGGCTCGTTCACCGGGGCGCTGTTCAACGGCGCCCTGCCGATCCTGGCGGTGTTCTTCGTCTGCATGGGCGCGGGCATCGATTTCCGCGCCACCCCGGCGATCGCCCGCAAGGGCGGCGTCCTGCTGGCCACCAAGGTCGGCATCGCGGCGATCCTGGGCGTGGTGTTCGGCCATCTGCTCGGCGAGGCGCCGATCATGGGCGGTGCCTTCGTGGGGCTCTCGACGCTGGCGATCGTCGCCGCCATGAACGACACCAATGGCGGGCTCTACCTCGCCCTGATGGGCCAGTTCGGCCGCCCGAAGGATGCGGGCGCCTACGCGATCATGAGCCTCGAATCCGGCCCGTTCCTCACGATGGTCACGCTCGGGCTCGCCGGCCTCTCCGCCTTCCCGTGGCCGACGCTGGTCGGCAGCATCCTGCCGCTCCTGATCGGCATGATCCTGGGCAACCTCGACCGGGACATGCGCGCCTTCCTGTCGGGCGCCGCACCGGTGATGATCCCGTTCTTCGCCTTCGCGCTCGGCTTCGGGCTCGACCTCGCCAAGATCTGGCAGGCGGGCCTCCTCGGAATCGGGCTCGGCATCGCCGTGGTGGCGATCACGGGTGCGGCCCTGTTCGTGGCCGACCGACTGACCGGGGGCAACGGGGTCGCCGGGGTGGCGGCCGCCTCGACGGCGGGCAACGCCGCCGCCGTCCCGGCGATCATCGCCGCCGCCAACCCCGCCTACGCGGAGGCCGCCGGGCCCGCCACGGTGCTGGTGGCGGCGAGCGTCGTGGTCACGGCCCTGCTGGTGCCGCTTCTCACCGCCTTCGTGGCCGCTCGGGTGGGGCAGGAGGTGGAGCCATCCGAGCCGCTGCGCGAGCCGGTGGCGCGGCCCGCGGCGCCCCTGCGCTGATCCATGCACAGGCGCGCATCGGCGCGACGTCGCGTCGGCAACCGAAGACGGGGACGCCCGGTTGTCCCGGCAGACAGCCCGGCACCGCCGCGGCACTGCCAGAGACCGGAGCGGGCACAGCATGTCCACCGAAGCCAGAGGCAAGACGCATATCGACATCTTCGACCGCGCCGCCCGGGAGGTCTGGGCCCAGCGCTTCGGCGTAAGCGAGGACCGGCTGCGCAAGGCCGTCACGATGGTGGGGAGCCGGATCACCAGCGTCGCCGCCTACCTTGAAAGGCCGGCCCCCTGAGCGGGGCGGGCGTCGCCATGAAGTCCGATCCCTATCCGCCTCCCGGATCAACGGCTCCGGAGTATCCGCCCCGCGCCTCGGAACCCTCGGCCATGTCCGACGACCAGACCGCGCCGTCTCCCGGGCCTTCGGCGTCGGCGCCGGACGCCATTACGTTCGAGCAGATCCGCGAGCGTGCCTACGAGTTGTGGGAACGCAACCATCGGCCGGAGGGATTCGAGATCGAGTTCTGGCTCCTGGCCGAGCGGGAGTTGCGCAAGGAGCGCGCGCGCCGGACGGCCAAGGAGGGGCCGGCCGCGTCTGAGCCACCGTCGCAATAGCGTCTCCCCGTCTCTGGCGTGTAGTTTGCGACGCGGCGTGAACGATCGCCGACGCCGTCCGCGATCCGATGACTGGTCGCGCGACGGGGACCCGCCTTGGAGACATCCGCCCTGACCCGCCGCAGCTTCACCGGACTCGGTCTCGGCGGCGCTGTGGCGACAGCGTCCGGCGGCGTCCTGGCCCAGGCAGGCCCGGTACCATCGACGGCGTCGGACAAGCCCGCCCCCCTCACCAGCGCCCCGGTCTCGCAGGCCGGCCTCGGTCCGCGCCTGACGCTGCACGCCATCGACAATTTCCACGGCACCCCGGCTGCCGGCATGGTCTGCGACCTCGCTTGGCGCGAGGGCGATACCCTCACGCCGATCAAGACCATGACCACCGGGGCCAACGGTCGGCCGGCCGAGCCGCTGCTGATGGATGCCGCGCTCCGGTCCGGCCATTACGAGCTGCTGCTGCATGTCGGGGCCTATTTCGCCGCCCGCGGCGTCAGCCTGCCGAGCCCGAACTTCCTCGACCGCGTGCCGATCCGCTTCCGGATCCGTGACGCGGGGCAGCGCCATCACCTGCCGGTGCTGTTCACGCCCTGGGGCTATTCCTACTATCGCGGCAGCTGACCCCGTCAGGATACGATTCCATGGCCGGCATCTCGACCCACGTCCTCGACACCGACCGCGGGCGCCCCGCGGCGGGGATCCGCATCGATTTCTCCGTGCTGGACGGGGAAACGTGGCGGCTCGTGAAGAGCGTGGTCACGAACGCGGACGGACGCACCGACCAGCCGATCCTCGCACCGAACGACGCCAAGGTCGGTCAGTACCAGCTGGCCTTCCACGTGGACGATTATTTTCGCGACCGCCCTGGCACCGCGGAGGCCGATATCTTCATCGACAACCCGGTGGTGCGCTTCGCGATCTTCGACCCAGCGCAGCACTACCACGTGCCGATGCTCTGCGCCCCCGGCAGCTTCACCACCTACCGCGGCAGCTGAGGCCGTGCCCGACCTCGCCACCGTCAACCGGATGGAGGAGGGTGCCTTCGTGGCCCTACTCGGCGGGGTGTTCGAGCACGCCGCCTGGGTGGCCGAGGCCGCCGCGCCGCAGCGCCCCTTTGCCAGCCTTGCCGAGCTGCACGCGGCGATGACGCGGGCGGTGCATGCGGCGGCCCCGGATCTGCAACTCGCCTTTCTCAACGGCCATCCGGAACTCGCCGGTCCGGAGGCGCGTGCCAAAAGCCTCACGGACGATTCGGCCAGCGAGCAGGGCAGCGCCGGGCTCGATCGCATGGCGGAGCCGGAGGCGGCGGCCTTCGCACGTCTGAACGCAGCCTACCGCGCCCGGTTCGGCTTCCCCTTCATCATCGCGGTGCGAGGGCGCGGCCGGGCCGAGATCCTCTCGGCGTTCGAGGCCCGGCTCGGCCGGGATCCAGCGACCGAGCGGGAGACCGCGCTGGGGGAGGTTGCGCAGATCACCCGCATGCGGCTGGAGCGTCTGATCGACGCCTGACCGTGTCTGGGGCGGTTCAGGCGACCGCCGACCGCGCGTCCTTGATGGCCGCCTCGAAGGCCACGAAGGCGGCGGTCGCCTCGTCCCAGGCCTGGGCGCGAACGTGGCGGATCATCGCCGCAGCCTGCTCGCGGGCCTGCGCCAGGGGTGCCTCCACGGCGGCCGGCCGCGCCGGATTGGCGGCGACGGCTACGGGCGGCTTGTCGGCCGGGCGCATGCCGACCAGGGTCGCCGCGATGGCGCGCCGCCAGGCGGCGAGGTCGGCCGGAAGGCGCGCCGTATGCGCCTCGCTCGCCTGGCCGCCATCCTGACGGTCGAGCAGGTTGCGGCCGAGCGTTTCGATCCGCTCAAGTTCGGCCATGGCGTCCCCGATCTCCCGGCGCGCCTTGTCGGTGCCCTCCGCGATCCGGCCGACGTTGTTGGCGATATCGCCGGTGGCCTGGATCTGCTGGTTGAGGATCTCGGAGGCCTCACGCATCTGCGACGCGACGTTCGCGACGGCGCCGCTCTCGGCTTCGACGCGGGCATTGGCTCGCACCATGGCGGCGGCCCCGGTCTCGACCGCGCCGCGGCTGCGCGTGACCGCGGCCTGCATGGCCGCCATCTCCTCGCGCAGGCCCGCCACGCGGGCGCGGATCTCGTCGGTCGCCTTCGCCGTCTGGGCCGACAGGGTCTTCACCTCGGCGGCCACCACGGCAAAGCCGCGCCCCGCCTCGCCGGCGCGCGCCGCCTCGATCGTGGCGTTGAGCGCCAGCAGGTTCGTCTGGGCCGAGATCGCCGCGATCGTGCCGGCCATCTCCTCGATCCGCAGGGCCGCGGTCGAGAAGCTGTCGAGCCGGCTCCCGATCTCCTCGGTGCCCTCCTCGATGCCGCGCATCCCCTCGGTGGCGCGATGGAGGTCGCCGACGCAGGTGGCGATCCCGGCGCGGGCGGTCTCGGCGGTCTCGGCGGCTGACGCGGAGCGGGCCGCGATCTCGCCCGTGGTGGCGGCCAGTTCCTCGCTGGCGGCCGCGATCAGCCGGGCCTGCTCGGCGGTGCCCGAGGCGTCGTGGGTCATCCAGCCGATCGAGGTGCCGGCATCCGAGGCCGCGGCCGACATGCGCGCCAGGAGCGACTGCCATTCGCGATCGAAGGCCGGGACGGCGGCAGGCTGCGGACTCGCCGCAACCTCGACGATCACCGGTGCCTTCACCGGCGCAGCGGCTATCTGCAGGGCGGCAGAGGCGCCCTTTTCCGAGCGCTTGCGGTTCAGGCCGAACATGCGGAGTTCTCCAATCAACGAATCGGAGGCGATCTTCGCACGGATCCTTCAACCAATGATGAAGGCTAATCTTATCCTTCTCTAATCGATCCGATGAAGCGCTTCCCTGTAGGAAGCGCTTGATCCTTCGAAAGTCTGCGCCACCGGCCTCAAAGGCCGGTGGCGCGGTATCTCACTCGCCGGTCAACGCCGCCTTGGTGCGGGACCACCAGCCGGCGCGCTTGGGCCGGTCCGGATCGGACGGGGGCGTCAGCACGACCGCCACGGGTTCGCGCGTCGGTTCCGCAGTCGACGCGGAGTCCGGCTCGGCGGTGCCGTTCGTCGGTCGGGTCTCGGCGGCCTCCGTCTCCGGCTCGGCGACCGGCAGATCCACCGTCGTCTCGCCGCGGACCGGCTCAGGCGTGGCCTCGATGATTTCGGCCACGGCCTCGACGCTCACCGGCTCCTCCGCCGGCAGCACAACCGCCTCGTCGGAGGCTGCAGTCTCCTCCGCCTCGGCGCCCTCGCGGGTGCGGCCCTCGCTGCGTCCACGTCCGCCGCGGCGGCCGCGCCGACGGCGGCGTCCGCCGTCATCCTCCGCCTGGACGACGTCGTCCGCGCCTGTCGCAACGGCGTCGACTGTGTCGCTCTCGACCGCGACCGCCATCTCGGCCGGCTCGCCGGCCGCCGTCTCGGCGTTCGCTGCGTCGGCGGTCGCCGGCTCCTCGCCGTCCCACTCCTCGTCCCGGCCGTCTTCGTCGGATTGCGGCGCACCCTGGCGCTCCTCATCGGAACGCCCCTCCGTGCGACCACCCCGGCGGCGACGGCGGCGGCGACGGCGGCGGCCATCGCCCTCGTCGCGCGTGCCGTCCTCCCGGGCCTCGGTGCGACCTTCCTCAGCGTCGCCCTCGCCCTCGGCGTCGGCCTCAGCCGCGCCTTCCGCATCCGCCTCGACCTCGGCGTCCGCCTCTTCGATCTCCTCGTCCTCGTCCTCGAACTCCGTGGTCGGCGAGATCGCCTGGGCGCGCACGCCCGTCACCGGACCCTCGGCGCGCTGGGCCGGATCGCCCCGGTCGAGCTGGAAGGCGGTGGTCGCCGCCAGCCGCTCGTCGGCCGCGATCGTGATGGTTACGCCGAAGCGCACCTCCAGCTCGCGCAGGTGCCCGCGCTTCTGGTTGAGGATGTAGAGAGCGACCTCGGTGCGCGTGCGCAGGATGAGGTTGTGGGCGGCCGACTTGAGCAGCGCTTCCTCGATCGAGCGCAGGATGTGCAGCGCCACCGAGGCGGTGGCGCGCACGAAGCCCGAGCCGCCGCAATGGGGGCAGGGGATCGAGGAGGATTCGAGCACGCCCGTGCGGATGCGCTGGCGGCTCATCTCCATCAGGCCGAAGGGCGAGATCCGGCCGACCTGGATGCGGGCGCGGTCGTTCTTCAGGCAATCGTTGAGCTTCTTCTCGACGGCGCGGTTGTTGCGCTTCTCCTCCATGTCGATGAAGTCGATGACGATCAGGCCCGCGAGATCGCGCAGGCGGAGCTGGCGGGCGACCTCCTCGGCGGCTTCCAGGTTCGTCCGGAGTGCGGTGTCCTCGATGTCGTGCTCGCGGGTCGAGCGGCCGGAATTCACGTCGATCGAGACCAGCGCCTCGGTCGGGTTGATCACGAGGTAGCCGCCGGACTTCAGCGAGACGTGGCTGGAGAACATCGCGTCGAGCTGCTGCTCGACGCCGAAGCGGGCGAAGATCGGCGTCGGGTCGCGGTAGGGCTTCACGACCTTGGACTGGCCGGGCATCAGCATCCGCATGAAGTCCCTGGCCTCGCGGTAGGCGTCCTCGCCGGCGACCAGAACCTCGTCCAGTTCCTTGTTGTAGAGGTCACGGATGGCGCGCTTGATCAGCGACCCCTCCTCGTAGACCAGGGCCGGGGCCATGGAGGTCAGCGTCAGCTCGCGGACCGATTCCCACAGGCGCATCAGGTACTCGAAGTCGCGGGCGATCTCGGGCTTGGAGCGCGAGGCGCCGGCGGTGCGCAGGATGACGCCCATCCCCTCGGGCACCTCCAGGTCCTGCACCACCTCCTTGAGGCGCTTGCGGTCGGCCGCCGAGGTGATTTTTCGCGATATTCCGCCACCCCGGCCGGTGTTCGGCATCAGCACCGAGTAGCGGCCGGCCAGCGACAGGTAGGTGGTGAGCGCCGCGCCCTTCGTGCCGCGCTCCTCCTTGACCACCTGCACCAAGATGATCTGGCGGCGCTTGATCACCTCTTGGATCTTGTACTGGCGGCGGAAGTGGCGCGGACGCTCGGGGATCTCGGCCAGCGCGTCGCCGTTGCCGCCGATCTGGGCGATCCGGGGCTCGGCATCGGGATCGTCGGATTCCTCGTCCGAATCCTCATCGTCGTCGGACTCGTCCTCGTCGTCCTCCGACTCGTCCTCATCCTCGTCGTCGTCGGACTCGTCCTCCTCAGACTCATCCTCGTCGAGCACTTCGTCGGCCTCGCCCACGGCCGGGCCGCTGCGGCCCGAGGCCTCCGCGACATCCTCCGCGACAGTCTCGGCCGGCTCCTCGGCCACGGTCAGGGCCTCCGCCACGGCGATCCGGGCTTCGGGCTCGGCCGGGTCGTCCTGGTCGGTCGCGGCCTCCTCGGTCTGCGCCGTGACCGGCGCGGCGTCGCCGGCGGGCTCGGCAGCCCGCACCGGCTCGGCGAGATCACCGGCCTCGGTCTCGGAGGCGAGGGCCTCCTGCACCGCCTCGGGGTTCTCGGCGAGCGTATCGGGCATGCCGGCCGGTGCGATCCCGGCCTCCGGAGTTGTCTCGTCGCGACCCTCGATCCCGGCCTCGTCACCCGCGACCTGCGCGGTCTCGTGGGCGTCCTCGGCGCTCACCGTCTCGTCGGTGCCGCGGGCGCGGGCCTCGGCGCGGCGGCCGCGAGACCGGCGGGGGGAGCGACGGCGGCGCTCCTCGCGCTCCCGGTGCTCCTCGGCGTCGCGGGCTTCCTCCTCGAGGAGGGCCTGCCGGTCGGCCAACGGGATCTGGTAATAGTCGGGGTGGATCTCGTTGAAGGCCAGGAAGCCGTGGCGGTTGCCGCCATACTCCACGAACGCGGCCTGGAGCGAGGGCTCCACCCGGGTGACCTTGGCAAGATAGATGTTGCCGCGCAGCTGGCGCCGGTTGGCGGCCTCGAAGTCGAATTCCTCGACCCTAGACCCCTGGACCGTGACGACCCGGGTCTCCTCCGGGTGCATCGCGTCGATCAGCATTTTGTTGGCCATGTCGGACTCTCGGCATGGCGGCCGACGTCGTTCTCCGTGCCCGTGGTCCCGGCGGCGCCTCGCCCGACGTCAAGCCTGTCGGGCACGGTGCCGGCCTCGTCGCCGAGGCGGATGGGTTCGAGGGGAAATTGCCGTCAACCGCCGGTCGGCGCACAGGGCGCCTGGGGTTGAAATAGGCCGGGTCAACGGACGGACCGGTGCGACGCAACGCATGCGCCTCCGGGGCACGCGCAGCGCTCTGCTGGGCCGTGCGTCCGTCCATCGTGGTCCCGACCTCGCGAAACACTCTCGGCCGGGTTGGACCGGCCGTGAATTCCTGGGTGCGGCGGAAAATCCACCGCGACGTGCGACACCTGCCCGATCGGGGAAGACACCCGTTGCCGCCAGGCGGACCAACAGAGCCCGCCGCGACACCACGGCCGTTTTCGCGAGGAATTCGGTCGCGTCCGCGGGCCGTTGCGGCGGCCGGCGGGACCGGAAAGGGTCGGTATCATTACAGACGGCCGCGCGGATTTGGCAAGGGTCAACCGTGAATAGATGTCACGGGGGTGTCACGGGGCCCGGCCGCGGCGACTGGGGTGCGGGCTGCGTGCGACCTGTCGGATCTGCATCGTCGAGGAAGCGGGCTACCCGCCGGGACGCTCTCCGATCCTTACGATGCCACCGCGAGCCGCACGCCGAAGGCCTTCAGCACCCGGAGCAACGTGTCGAGCGTCGGGTTGCCGTTGTCGCTGAACGCCTTCTAGAGCGCCTCGCGGCCGATCCCCGTCTCGCGAGCGAGCGCCGACATACCCTTCGACCGGGCGATGGTATCAAGGGCATGGAGCAGCTCTTCCTGCGTCCCGTCCTCCAGGCAGGTATCGAGATAGGCCGCGATGTTTGCGGGTGCGTTCAGCGCCTCGGCTGCATCCCAAGGATGTGTTTCGAGGGGCATCCCTCAAACCTCCCGTGCCATGACCTTCGCGCGTGCGACGTTCCGAACCTGCGAGCCCCTGTCTGCTTTTTATGACGAACCAAGGTCAATTTCGACGGCAAGCGAACAGCCTATGAGCCCCAGCGCCCCTCACTCCGCCGCCTCCAGCCGCGGCACCACTCCGGCGAGCGCCGCCGGCTTCGGGCCGCCTGTCGCCCAGTCCAGCAGCTCCACCGTGTGGACGATCGGGATGCCGGTGCCTTTCCCGATCTGCGTGGCGCAGCCGATATTGCCGGTGGCGATCACGTCGGGGCGCACGCGCTCGATATTGGCGACCTTGCGGGCGCGCAGCTTCGCGGCCAGCTCCGGCTGCAGGATGTTGTAGGTCCCCGCCGAGCCGCAGCAGATATGGCCCTCGGGCACGTCCTTCACGGTGAAGCCCGCGCGCTTGAGCAGGGTCTTGGGCTCCAGGCGGATGCCCTGGCCGTGCTGCATCGAGCAGGCGGAATGGTAGGCCACCACGAGGTCGGTCTCGGCGACGGGGGCCAGATCGAGCAGCGCGAGGTACTCGGTCACGTCCTTGGCCAGCTCCGAGACCCGCCGCGCCTTGTCGGCATAGGCCGGGTCGTCGCGGAACATGAAGCCGTAATCCTTGATCGTCGTGCCGCAGCCCGAGGCCGTGACCAGGATCGCGTCGAGCCCCTTGGCGATCTCGGCATCCCAGGCGTCGATCGTCTGCTTGGCGAGCGCATGGGCCGAATCTGCCTTGCCCATGTGATGGGTCAGCGCCCCGCAGCAGCCCTCCTGCGCGTGGACGACCTCGACCCCGTGGCGGTTGAGCAGCCGGATCGCCGCCGCGTTGAAGTCCGGCCGCAGCACGCTCTGGGCGCAGCCGCGCAGCAGGGCGACGCGCTTGCCGGCCGCTCCGGTCGCAGCCCCAGTCGCCGCCGGAAAGCGGCCGGGTCGGTTGGTCGGATCCCGGGGCGGCATCCCGGAGGGCGCGAGGTCGAGCATGGCGGCGAGCCGGTTGCCCACCCGGGGCAGCCGCGCCACCAGCCCGCGGAACGGGGCGCCGAGCTTGGCGCCGAGCAGCGCGAGGCGGAAGCGGTTCGGATAGGGCAGGACCTGCGCCAGCAACGCTCTTAGGAACCGGTCCCCGGCGGGCCGGGCAAACGTCTCCTCGATATGCGCCCGGGCGTGGTCGACGAGGTGCATGTAGTGCACGCCCGACGGGCAGGTGGTCATGCACGACAGGCAGGAGAGGCAGCGGTCGACATGCTTGACCACCTCCGGCGAGGCCGGCTTGCCGCCCTCCAGCATGTCCTTGATCAGGTAGATGCGCCCGCGCGGGGAATCGAGCTCGTCGCCGAGAAGCAGGTAGGTCGGGCAGGTCGCCGTGCAGAAGCCGCAATGCACGCAGGTCCGCAGGATTTTTTCGGACGCCGCCATGGCTGGATCGGCGAGCTGGGCCGGGGCGAAGTTGGTTTGCACGGTCTCTTCCTGCCTGCCTGCTCTCCTCCCCCTTGTGGGGAGGAGTTGGAGGTGGGGGTAGTGCAGAAGGCACCTCGGCGCTCGATCCTGAGCCACCCCCACCCCTGACCCCTCCCCACAAGGGGGAGGGGGAAAATTCAAACCTGTGCGTACATCCGGCCCGGGTTGAGCACGCCGTTCGGATCGTGCGCCGCCTTGATGCCCGCGGTGAGCCGCATCAGCGGCTCGGCCAGGGGCTCGAACACCGGCACGGCGGCGCGCACGGCGTCGGGGGCGCGCACCAGCGTGGCGTGGCCGCCCTGCGCCCGCACGGCCTTGCGCACCGCGTCCGCGCCGGCATCGCCCTGCGCGCCGGTGGCGAGCCAGATCAGGCCGCCGCCCCAGTCGAAGAACCAGCGCGCGGCGCGCTCGGAAGCCACCGCGGCCACGAGCGCCGGCCCGTGGGTCGGCGCCGTGGAGATCCGCCAGAGCGCCGCATCCCGGGGCTCGGCGAGCGGCGCGGCGTCGCGCACGCTCCGCCACAGGGCGGCACCGGCCTCGCCGTCGATGATCTCGGGCTGGCCGTAGCGCTTCAGCAGGCGCGTCAGCTCGCCCGTGCGGTAGTCGATCGAGTCCGAAAAGCCCTCCAGGCGCATCAGCGTCCGCGCCTCCGGGGCGCCGAGCCCGGCCGGCAGATGCGCCGCCCCGGTCAGCTCGAAGGGCGAACCCAGAGCCTCCGACAGGGCCGTAACCGCCCGGGCATCGTCGAGGCCGGAGAAGACCAGGGTGGCGACGCGCTCGCTCGCCGGCAGGACCTTGAAGGTCACCTCGGTCAGGAGCCCGAGGGTGCCGTGCGCGCCGGCCATCAGCTTCACGAGGTCGAGACCGGTGACGTTCTTCATCACCCGCCCGCCCGACTTGATCGCCTCGCCCCGTCCGTTGACGAAGCGCACGCCGATCAGACTGTCCCGGGCGGCGCCGGCATTGATCCGCCGGGGGCCGGCATTGTTGATCGCCGCCACCGCCCCGAGGGTCGGTGCGCCGGTGGTGCCGTAAAGGCCGCGCAGGTCCATGGGCTCGAAGGGCAGCATCTGGCCCTTCGAGGCGAGCAGCGCCTCGACCTCGGCGAGCGGGGTCCCGGCCCGGGCCGCCACCACCATCTCGGCGGGCTCGTAGAGCGTGACGCCTGTGAGCTTCCTGGCCGAGAGCGTCGCGCTGTCCTGCGCCGGCCGGCCGAGCCCCACGGCGGTGCCGCCGCCTTCAAGCCGCAGGCGCTCGCCGCGCCCGGCCGCCGCCCGCACGATCTCCGCGGCCTCGGCCTCGGTGCCGGGCTCGTAGACGCCCATCGTTTCCGCCCCGGTCTTGTTTGAAACCATTCCACAGCGGGTGTCGCCGGAACGGCTGGCGGATTCAAGCGCAGGCGGAGTCGCGGGGTTTCAGCGACTCGGATTTCTTGATGGGCCGCAGGGCGGTCGAGGGGGGTGCTCTACTCCGCCGCCACGGCCCGCCCCGGCCGCAGCCGGCCGCCGATCTGCCGGCGCAGCCCGGCGATGTCGAAGATCCAGACCAGCGCCCCGTAGAGGACCATTCCGGCCGGGACCAGCACCGCCAGGGCGGTGGCCGGGGGCAGGTGGCGGAACGGCGCCAGCGCGAGGCCCATCGCCGCGCAGGCGAGTGCCGCCGTCCCGATCGAGCCCCAGGGCAGATGGATGCGCTCCGGACCCATGAGGACGCGCCAGCCGAGCCACAGCCCGGCCGTGGCCAGCCCAGTGCTCTGCGCCACGGCGACCCCGATCCCGCCCAGACGTTCCGGCAGGATCAGCAGGCCCACGCCGTTGACCGCGAGCCCGATCAGCGCCGAGGCGATCACCGGCAGGGTCCGGCGGCGGATCTGGAAGACCGGGTTGAGGGCGTAGAACATCATGGTCAGGCAGAACAGGCCCGGCATCAGCGCGACGCTGTAGCTCTCGAACGGGCCGCGATAGGCGTCGGGCACCACCAGCGCCTGGAGCGCCGGCAGCACGGCCCAGAAGCCGACCGCGCAGGGCGCCAGCAGCGCGAACACCATGCCGGCATTCTCGGCGACCTGCGCCTCGGCGGCGGCCCGGCCGCGCTGCTCCTCGGCCTGGACGGCGAGCTGGAATAGCAGCAGGTCGAGGGCGGTGCCGAGCGTCATCATCGCGCGCGACGTGACGTCGGCGGCGAGCGCGAAGTAGCCGGCCTCCGCGAAGCCGGCATGGCCCGCGATCGCGCCCCGGTTGACGAAGGCGACGCTCAGATAAGCGGTGTTGGCGGCGATCAGCGGCAGGCCGTAGCGGGCGAAGACCCGCCAGGTGGCCGAAAGGCGCGGCCGCTCGAACGGCGTGCGCGGATCGCGCAGGGGATGACGCAGCAGGACGACCGCCAGGAACTGGCTCACGCCCGCCGCCGCCAGCACCCAGGCCGGCTGCGGCAGCCACCATGCGGCGGCGGCCATCAACCCGAAGGCGAGGACATTCTTCACCGCCACGAGGCCGAGATAGAGCTTCCCGTCGAACCGGGCCCGCGCCAAGGCCGTGTGATAGTCGAACACCCCGATCCCGAGGGCCGCGAGCCCGGTGCCGCACAGGATGGCCGCGTGCCCGTCCGCCCCATTGGCGAAGCCAAAGGCGCCGCACAGGGCGGCGGCGGCCAGCAGCAACAGGCCGACCCGCAGGTAGGCCCGGTCGAGCCCGTGGCGGATCCATGGCTCGTCCGCGCGCACCCTGCCCGAGTAGAAGCGCGTCGCCGAGAGCCGCAGCCATTCGAACAGCACCGTGTTGAGCACGGTCGCCCCGGTGGTGGCCAGGGCGAATCGCCCGAAATCGGCCGGGCCGAGCAGCTTGGCGATCAGCAGGCCCAGGACGAAGTTGAGTCCCGCATTGATGATGAAGGCGGCGATCACGGCCATGAACGGCGTCTCACGGGCGGCGGGGTCTTTCGGGCGGTCGCTGCGCTATAGCGTGGTCGCCGTAAAACTCTTTTAACAGGGCAGCATCGCGGCAGAGACCAGTATCGGACGCTATCGTCGGATCCGCCGGGCTGCGGCAGGTCCGTCCCCGGGCGTGCGGATCCCACGGCCTCCCGGCCCGTCCGTGATGCAGGGCGGCGGGATTGTCCGCGATGGGCCAGCACGGCGCGGCGCGTTTTGCCGAACATTCATGCCGATAAAAGTGCAATCAAAAGTCAAATATCATTTTCCGGGACGATTTCGGTCGGAAGTATCAAATCTCCGTCACTGAAGAAGTGCGGATTTGAGGCATTTGTTGAATCTGTTCTCTGAGACTATGCGTCTGGTGTATTGTCGGAGGGCAGCCACCATGAGCCTGAAACGCTGGATGCGGTTCACGGAATCCTTGTCGTTCCGGATCGGCATGTTGGTGACCGTTCTGCTGGTCGTCTCGATGGGGATCGTCACCGGGCTGCTCTACGCCGAGATCCGCGAGGAACTCATGCACCGCGCCGGGCTGGCGCTCGATGCCAACCTGCGCCTGCTCGAGCAGAAGCTCGGCGAGGAGGGTGGGCCCGGCGCTTTCTTCTCGGTCCAGGACGGCAAGCTCTATCTCGGCACGCACGCGATCACATCCGACGATCCGGCGGTGGACCGCGTGAAGGACGTCCTCGGCGGCACCGCGACCGTGTTCCTCGGCGACACGCGGGTCGCCACCAACGTGATGACGGCGACAGGCAGCCGGGCGATCGGGACCAAGCTGGGTCAGGGCCCGGCCTATGACACCGTCATCGGGACCGGGAAGGGCTATCGCGGCGAGGCCGATATCTTCGGAACGACCTACGTGACACGCTACGAGCCCATCCGGGATATCGATGGCCGGGCGATCGGCATCCTGTATGTCGGCGTGAAGAAGTCGGACTTTCTGTCCTCGCTCGACACGCTGTTTCGGCGCGTCCTGCTCATCGGGGCGGTCGCCACCTTCGTGGGCGTGGCCCTGTGCTGGATCGTCCTGCGGCGCGCGACGGGCCCGGCCGCCACCCTGACCAGCGTGCTGATCGACCTCGGGCAGCGCAGGCTCGACCGCGAGGTGCCCGCCCTCGATCGGCGCGACGAGATCGGCGCCATGGCGCGGGCGGTCCAGTCCCTGCGGGACGAGGCCCTGGCCCGCCAGCGCCTGGAGGAGGAAGCCGCAGCCGCCGCCGCCGAGAAGGCGCGGAACACGGCCCACATCGAGGCCGCGCTGGCGGACTTCCAAGAGAAGATCCACGCCGTGGTGGCTTCGGTCTCGCGCGATACCGCGCAGCTCGACGAGATGGCCGAGGCACTGGCGGCCGTCTCGACCCGGACGGCCGGCGAGGCCGACCTCGCCTCGACGGTATCGGCCGAGACCTCCGCGCACGTGACGGCCGTGTCCACCGCCACCGACGAGCTCTCGGGCTCGATCCAGGAGATCGGCCGCGAGATCGAGGGCATGTCTCACACGGTCCGCCAGGGCAGCACGACCTCTCAAGAGACCGCCGCGCAGGTGCGCGAACTCGCGGTCACGGGTGAACGGATCGGGGCCGTGGTGGCCGCCGTGCGGGCGATCGCCGAGCAGACCAACCTGCTGGCCCTCAACGCGACCATCGAGGCGGCCCGGGCGGGCGAGGCCGGCAAAGGGTTCGCCGTGGTGGCGGGCGAGGTGAAGGTGCTGGCCGAGCAGACCGCCAGGGCCACCCACGACATCGCCGCGCGGGTCGCCGAGATCCAGGAGGGGACGCGCCGCGCCGTGGTCGCCAACGAGGCGGTCTCCGGCCTGATGGAGGCGATCCTGAAGGCCGCGGCGAGCGTGGCGGCGGCGGTCGACCGGCAGGACAAGGCGACGCGCGAGATCGCCCGCTCCGTCCAGATGGCCGCGGACGGGACCGGGCAGCTGGCCGCGACCGTGACCGGCGTCCGCACGGTGGCCGCGCAGACGGAGGCTACGGCCGGCAGCGTGCTCACGGTGGCGCGGACCCTGCGCACGCAATCCGCAGAGATCGACGCGCGCGTCGGCGCCTTCGTGCTCACGCTGCGGCAAGGTCCGATGGATCGGCGGCAGCGGCAGGAACTGGATCGTCAGGGGCCGGAGCGGCGGGCCTCCCGTGCTGACGCGGCCTGAGGCGGGCGCCTACAGCGCGCGCTCGTAGCGCCACGCCTCCATCCCGTCTTCATAATAATCAGGCCGCACCGCGAAGCGAGTGTAGCCCCGGCGCTCGTAGAGCCGGATTCCGGCGCCGTTGTCGGCCCGGACCTCGAGCCGCAGGCGATCGCAGCCATGGGCGCGCGCCCGCGTCTCCGCGGCGTCGAGGAGCTTGCCGCCGAGCCCGAGGCCGCCGCGGTTCGGCGCCACGGCGATCGAGGCCAGCCGGGCGATCCGGCTGCTGCGCCGCCGTTCCAGAACAGCCGCACCGACCAGCACGGGGGTCGGATCCCCGTCCGGCGGATCGATCAGCGCGGCCAGCACGTCCATCGTGGGCGAGCCGATCGCGTGGCGGATCGCCCGGCGCTCGGCCCGGTCGATGGCGAAGGCGGCGTGCTCCAGGGCGACGAGGGCGTCGAGATCGGCGAGCGTGGCGGTGCGGATCGTCGGCTCGGGAAGCCCGGCGCCGACCGGGTTGCGCAAGGGCGCGCTCATCGATGGGCGCTCATCGATGGGCGCTCATTGGGGGGGGCGCTCATGCCCGCGCCGTCGCGATCGATCTGCCCGGCCCGCCCATCGATCACTCGCCCGAATGCCCCGCCGTCAGATGCCCGCTTCCACGGCGCTTGGGAAGCCCGTTCGGGCCGCCGGTGCGCCCGGAATGCGCTGTTTTTGCAACGTCCGGCCCCGGTTGTGGATGGCGGGCGAAAAACCCAGTCCCCCAGGTTGTGTCGCCCTTGCCGCCCGGGGGTATCCCCCATATATGCGCCTTGCCCAACTTCGCACGTGCCTGTGGCCGCGTGTCGGTTGGTGGGCATCCGGTCAACTGCCGGACAGCCGCCAGGGGTCTTAAAGGATCGATGGTCGCAAGGGTGGATCCCTACGGCCGGCATCCAGGTGGCAACACCGGACCCCGACAACAACCGGCAGCCGGAGGCGAAACCGGCGAACCCCGCTCTCCACGGGGGACGCAGCTTAAAGCAACGACGAACGGGCTTTTTTGGTCTCGTCGGCCCTCCAAAGGCCGGCACCGAAGAGGCTTGTTTCATCTTTGCCCGGCGTGCGGTGGGGGTTCTCCCTTCCAATCCACGGCAGCTTCCGGGTGTTCTGCGCCCGCACCGACGCACGCGTCTCCAAAGCGCGTGGGCCGGAGCGACGCATCGCCCCCTGACGCCGACGGCCGATCCTGGCCGTCATCTTCGACAGCGCGCCCCGCGTAAGGGCGCTCGCGAACCCGTGCCGGGAGACGACCATGACCGACCGCATCCGTGACTACCTGCGCGTGCGCCGCGACCTCGGTCAGGACGAGGGCCCCGTGATGGTCCTCGATCTCGATGTCGTGCGCGACAACTACACCGCCTTCGCGCGCTCCCTGCCGGACACAAGGGTGTTCTACGCCGTTAAGGCGAACCCCGCCCCCGAGGTGCTGCGCCTGCTCGCCGAGATGGGTTCCTGCTTCGACACCGCCTCGGTCGCCGAGATGGAGATGGTGCTGGCCGCCGGCGCCACCGCCGACCGGATCTCCTTCGGCAACACCATCAAGAAGGAGCGCTGCATCGGCCGCGCCCTCGCGCTCGGCATCCGCCTGTTCGCGGTCGACTGCCAGGCCGAGGTCGAGAAGATCGCCCGCGCTGCCGCCGCCCTGGGCGTACCCACCGGCGAGGTGCGGGTGTTCTGCCGCATCCTGTGCGACGGCGCGGGCGCCGACTGGCCGCTCTCGCGAAAATTCGGCTGCGTGCCCGAGATGGCCGCGGACGTGCTGGAGCACGCCCACCGCCAGGGGCTCGAGGCCTACGGCATCTCGTTCCATGTCGGCTCGCAGCAGGGCAACACCGAGGCCTGGGACGGGGCGCTCGGCTCCGCGGCGGCGGTCTTCCGCGAGTGCGCGGAGCGCGGCATCGGCCTCTCGATGGTCAATCTCGGCGGCGGCTTCCCGACCCAGTACCTCAAGGCGGTGCCGGGGGTGGAGAGCTACGGCGAGGCGATCTTCCGCGGGCTGACCAAGCATTTCGGCAACCGGATCCCCGAGACGATCATCGAGCCGGGCCGCGGCATGGTCGGCAATGCCGGCCTGATCGAGGCTGAAGTCGTTCTGGTGTCGCGCAAGTCCGCCGAGGCCGACGAGGTCCGATGGGTCTACCTCGACATCGGCAAGTTCGGTGGGTTGGCCGAGACCATGGACGAGGCGATCCGCTACCCGATCCGCACCGCGCGGGACGGGGAGGCGACCGAGCCCTGCGTCATCGCCGGGCCGACCTGCGACTCGGTGGACGTACTCTACGAGCGGCAGCTCTACCCGCTGCCGATCTCCCTCTCGATCGGCGACAAGGTGCTGATCGAGGGCGCGGGCGCCTACACCACCACCTACGCGGCGGTGGCGTTCAACGGCTTCCCGCCCCTTCAGCAGATCGTGATCTGACTTTTCGGAGTGAGACTGGGTCCGTTTGAAGGGCAGCGACGTTGCTGCCCCCGCGAGCGAAGTGAAGCAATCCGGTAACGCCACGGCGATAACGCTCGCGCGGTCCTGGGTCACTTCGCTCCGCTCGTGACGACGGCGCGGGCGACTTCGCCGAACGCTGACCTCACCACCGCTTCGACCGAGGGCACCCGGCTCTCGGTCTCAGAAAATCGCTTCTCCCGCATGTCGGCCCGGGGAGGGCAGTGTGATGATCGAGATCCGCGCGGAGCATCTCCACCACGTCCCGGCGCGCGAGCGCCTGCTCGACGCGTGCTTTCCCGGCAACCGCCGCGCCAAGATCTCGGAGCGCCTGCGCGAGGGCCGTCTGCCGGCGCGCGGCCTCGCCTTCGCGGCGACCCGGGCAGGCCGCCTCGTCGGCACGCTGCGGCTGTGGCACGTCGAGACCGGCGACGCCCGCCCGGCGCTGCTGCTCGGCCCCCTCGCGGTCGATCCGGCGATCCAGGGCCAGGGGCTCGGCTCTGTAATGATGCAGGCAGCCCTGGGCAGGGCCGAATCGCTCGGCCACGGCGCCGTGCTGCTGGTCGGCGACGCGCCCTACTACGCCCGCTTCGGCTTCGACCGGGCGCTCGCGGCGGGCCTGACCCTGCCGGGTCCGTTCGAGCGCGCGCGTTTCCTCGGGCTGGAGCTGCGTGCAGGCGCGCTGGCGGGCGCCGAGGGGCTTGTCCGGGCGACCGGCGTATTGTCGCCGGCCGATGCGGCGGCCAACGAGGCCCAGGTCGCGCGACGACACGCCGCCTGAACGGGGTCATCTTTGACCGGGGGCACCGGGTTTCCGAAGGGCTGATGCCCTCTGGCGGGGTTCGGGGGCGGAGCCCCTGAAGCAACCGGGCAATGCCCGGCACCAGGGATCCACCCCGGACCCGCGAAAGGTCTCGACCTTTCGAAGCCAGGACTGGAGCTTCCGGCCTGGACGCAGCCCCGGCATGCGCCGGATAGCGGTCGCGTCCACCGTGCTGGCCGGCCTCATGCATTGCGCCGAACGGTCGCGATCCCGCATAGACGGTCCGCCGGCCTCCGGAGAAGGTTGCTCGACCGATGCAGATCGCCACGCCCTACCTGATGTTCCTGGGCGACGTGCCCGACACGCTGGCGGCCAAGACCGCCTACGGGATCAAGGATTGGCGCCCCGAATGGTGCGTCGGCCAGATGCGTCTGCCGGGGTGCGCCGCCGATCTGGGCATCCCCGATATGACCCTGCCCGAAGCCCTGGCGAAGGGCTGCCGGACCCTGGTGATCGGCGTCGTGAACGCCGGCGGCGTGCTGCCCGACCATTGGGTGAAGGAGATCGTCGCGGCCATCGAGGCGGGGCTCGACGTGGCGAGCGGCCTGCATGTGAAGCTCGGCGCGGTGCCAGCCATCGCTGAGGCCGCCGCGCGGCGCGGGCGCCAGCTGCACGACGTGCGCCACACCGACGAGCGCTTCCCCACCGGCAAGGGCACCAAGCGGGCAGGCCGGCGCCTGCTCACCGTCGGCACCGATTGCTCGGTGGGCAAGAAGTACACCGTGCTGGCCCTGGAGCGCGGCATGCGCGAGCGCGGCCTCGATGCCGATTTCTGCGCCACCGGCCAGACCGGCGTGTTCATCTCCGGCAAGGGCGTCGCGATCGACGCCGTGGTGGCCGATTTCATCTCGGGCGCCGTCGAGACGATCTCGCCCGAGGCCGACCCGAATCACTGGGACCTGCTGGAGGGCCAAGGCTCGCTGTTCCACCCGTCCTTCGCGGGGGTGAGCCTCGGGCTCCTCCACGGCGCTCAGGCCGATGCCTTCGTGGTCTGCCACGAGCCGACACGCACCACGATGCGCGGCGTGAAGCACCCGCTGCCGACGATCCAGCAGGTGATCGACCTCACCGTTCAGCTCGGCAGCCTGACCAACCCGGCGATCAAGCCGGTGGGCATCGCGATCAACACGCAGGCGCTCGATGAAGCCGAGGCCCGGGCCTTCCTGGAGACGGTCGGGTCCGCGCACGGCCTGCCCGCCACCGACCCGGTCCGGTTCGGCGTCGACGGGCTGATGGATCGGATCGTCGCCGACTTCCCGGGAGCCTGACATGGCCCGCCGCCTGACCCTCGCCGTCGAGCGCTTCCCGATCGCGGGCGCCTTCACGATATCCCGCGGCAGCCGCACGGAGATCGCAGTGGTGGTGGCGACCATCACGGACGGCGACACGGCCGGGCGCGGTGAGTGCGTGCCCTATCCGCGCTACGGCGAGAGCGTCGAGAGCGTCAGCGCCCTGATCGAGGGACACGCGGAGGCGATCGCGGCCGGGATCGGGCGCGACGCGCTGATGGCGCACATGAAGGCGGGCGCGGCGCGCAACGCCCTCGACTGCGCCCTGTTCGACCTCGAAGCCAAGCTCCAGGGCCGCCCCGCCTGGGATATCGCCGGTCTCGCTGAACCTCGGCCGGCCATCACCGCCTATACGCTGAGCCTCGGCACCCCGGAGAGCATGGCGGAGGCCGCCCGCATGGCGGCTCACCGGCCGCTGCTGAAGGTGAAGCTTGGTGGAACGGGCGACCCGGAGCGCATCGCCGCCGTGCGGGCCGGTGCGCCGGAATCCCGGTTGATCGTCGATGCCAACGAGGCTTGGCGGCCGGAGACCATCGAGGCCAACCTCGCCGCCTGCCTGACGGCCGGCGTTGCGCTGATCGAGCAGCCTCTGCCGGCCGACGCCGATGCCCTGCTCGCCGAGATCCCGCATCCGGTCCCGGTCTGCGCCGACGAGAGCCTGCACGACCGGGCCGGCCTCGACGCGTTGGCCGGGCGCTACGATGCGATCAACATCAAGCTCGACAAGACCGGCGGCCTGACCGAGGCCGTGCTGCTCGCCCAGGAGGCGAAGGCGCGGGGGCTCGCCATCATGGTCGGCTGCATGCTCGGTACCTCGCTCGGCATGGCGCCGGCGGCTCTGCTCGCGAACGACGCGGATTTCGTCGATCTCGACGGCCCACTGCTGCTCGCCCGCGACCGCGACACGCCGCTGCGCTACGAGGGGAGCCTGATGTATCCGCCTACGCCGGAGCTGTGGGGATAAGGATCGCCCCGCCTGTCACCCGCGGGGCGTCACAACCCGTTTGGGATTAGGTATACCAGAAGGCTTGCCTTCCGTCCGCCCGGCTGCCATCCATCGCGGATGCCAGTGTCGTCGTGAGTCAACGCGCCGTCCCCGGCAGCCCGATAACAGAACAGCAAGTCTCAATGCTGGGGAGGAACGACGTGGCCAAGAACATCCTGATCCTGGGGGCCTCCTATGGCTCGCTCCTGGGGACCAAGCTCCTGATGGCCGGTCACAACGTGACCCTGGTCTGCCGGCGCAAGACCGCCGACCTGATCAACCGCGAGGGTACCGAGGTCCGCATCAAGCTGCGCGACGAGAAGGAGCACCGGGCGATCTTCTCGCGCGACCTGCCCGGCAAGGTCGACGCGATGCCGCCGGAAGACGTCGACGTCTCGCGCTACGATCTCGTCGGCCTCGCCATGCAGGAGCCGCAATATAACAACCACACGATCCGCGTGCTGATGATCAAGATCGCGGCCGCGAAGCTGCCGTGCCTGTCGATCATGAACATGCCGCCGCTGCCTTACCTCAAGCGGATTCCGGGCCTCGCCGCCATGGACCTCGAGGATGCCTACACCAATGCCGGCGTGTGGGACCGGTTCGAGCCGGGCCTCGTGTCGCTGTGCTCGCCCGATCCGCAGGCCTTCCGGCCGCCCGAGGAGGAGGCCAACGTCCTCCATGTCGGGCTGCCGACGAACTTCAAGGCCGCAACTTTTACGGACGAGGCGCACAACACGCTGCTCAGGCAGCTGGAAGCCGATATCGACGCCGTGCGCCTCGACGGGCACGACGTGCCGGTGAAGCTCAAGGTGTTCGATTCGCTGTTCGTGCCGCTCGCCAAGTGGTCGATGCTGCTCACCGGCAATTACCGCTGCATCACGCCCGGCGAACCCCAATCGATCCACGATGCCGTGCACGGCGATCTGGCGCGCTCCAGGGCGATCTACGACCACGTCGACGGGATCGCCCGGAAGCTCGGCGCCGATCCCGCCGATCAGGTGCCGTTCGAGAAATACGCCAAGGCGGCCGAGAGCCTGCTCAAGCCGTCCTCGGCGGCCCGCGCCGTAGCGAACGGCGCCCCCTATATCGAGCGGGTCGACCTGCTGGTGAAGCTGATCTCGCACCAACTCGGCGACCCCAGCGATGAGATCGACCGCACCGTCGCGACCGTCGATCGCAAGCTCGACGAGCGCATCATCGAGGGGTGATCGATCTCGCGCGACGCGGGGGCACGGCATCGCTCACCTCATTCAAGGTGTCCGACCGCCGCAATCTGGCGGCGGACGCCCCCGCTCGCCGCATGTCGAAGATTTGCCTGTCCTCGGTCCGGTGCCGAGCCCGGGCGGTGGCAGGCCAGAAGAATGGCGGCATCGGTGACAGGCGACGGCGCCATCTCGATCGACAGGTCGCTGTATCCCTGCGCGACGATGCCGTTCAAGAGTTCGCCGATCGCGCCGGCGAATTCAACGCTCCGATAGCCGCGTAAAATAGCATCCGCCATGTAAACAGCATCGATATCGTGGGCCCCGTTTCTCCAGAACGTCTCGCAGCGCCAGATGAACGTTTCGGCGGCATCCCGCTCCGGCATCGCGTCATCTCCAACGGGTAAGATGATCACATGGCACGGGGCTGAAATTCACGCTCCGCCGGCAGCACGCTTGCGGTGCCGCGCGGCTGGAAACATGCTGGCTGAAGCCGGGTCGCGCCTCGTGAGAGGCGCGGGTGAGGCCCTCCGTCGGCGAGAGGACAATCTCCTCAAGGCGGTGCGTTACTCGGCCAGCTCCAAGAAGTGCCGGCCCTGCCGATCGTCGATCTCGATAATCCAGAGGTCGGAATCGAACCGGATTTCCTTGGTCAGGCGCTCCTCCACGTCGAGCGGGGTGCCGCCGGTGACCAGGGCCGCGAAGCGGCGGTCACCGCTGTCCTCGGCCTCGAACAGGGCCTGCGGCGCCGGCCCGTAGAGATCCGCGCTGCCATCGAGGCGATCGACCTTCACGAAGATTGCCCCCGCCTCCGCGGCCCCGCGCCGCCGCAGCACCGCCGGGATGCCCGCCACATCGAGACGGCGGAGATGAGCCGAAGCCCAGAAATCGGAACGCAGGCGCATGCGGTAGAGCCTCCCGGAAGCGCGCCTGAGATGCGTGATCCGGCGCTTCCTGACAACGCACGGCTGCAGCGCGTCCGACACGGTGCACGCCCGCGCATCGCAAATAAGCCAGCCATCAATTCAGAGTCTTTCAGGATTAAATCTGTTGTCAATGCTGTGCGTTATCGCAAAACAACAGTATTGTTTAATTATTGACTGAGCAAAAGTCAAAAGGGGAGGCATCCTTCGACGATTGAAGGAGCAGTTTCATGCCGAGACGACCCTCGCGTCTCACGGTGATCGCCGCCTGCCTGTGCCTGCTGACTGCGTCGTTGCCAGTCCCCGCGCAGATCCTCATGGATCTGCTGGGACAGCGGGAAGCCGCCTCCTGCCCACGCTAACAGCGGAATCTGCAGGATCGGTGCAACATCGTGGTTCGGCGCCCGGGCGGCAATCCGACCCAGGACATGACCGGTTCGATCAGCCACGCGAAGTCGTGGCAGGGCAAAAGCGGACCGCGCTGCAAAACGATCCGCCGCTTCACCGGTTCGCAAGACTGAGCCGCGTGATCCAGGCCCGCGTCGGAACCTGTCCGGCGCGGGGTTCCCGCGATGGCGTCTTGGAGCGCTCGCCGACGAAGTGGATACCGGTTCGGCGCAAGAGAGCGCGTCACAACAAAAGCTTAGAGCCGCACACGATTGCAAAGCGCTCGGGCATGGCTCTAACCGTGGCTTGCCCGGGCTGTCAGTTCGCGCAGGGTCCGGCCCGTAGCCTCCCCGGTCACCGGCAGCTTGGCACTGCGCTCGAACTTCTCGATCGCCGCCCGGGTGCCCGGACCCATGGCGCCGTCGGGCTTGACCGGATAGCCGAGCTTCGAAAGCGCCTTCTGCACCCGGAGGACCGGATCAGACTCCGTCTCGGCCTTCTTGACGGGCTCCTTGGCGGCCGGCTTCGCAATCGGCTTGGCTCCCGTCCGGACCGGGGGGGCCTTCGGGGTCACCGATGCGGTCGTCTCCTCGGCACGGATCAACTCGCCGATCGTGTCCCGGGCCGCCGGCTTGGCGGCGGCCTTCTCCGGTTCGGAGCGGACCGGATCCCGCGCGATCTCCCGCACCGGCTCCCTGGCAGCCTCTCGGGCGACATCTCGGGTGGCCGGTGCGGCCTCGCGCGGGGCGGGGGCCTTCTGGGCGAGCTTGGGCAGGATTGGGGCCGGATGGCGGCCGGCTTGGTAACCGAGGGCGTTGACGCAGATGAAACCGGCCGCGCCCAGGCCGACGAGGCTGCTGAGGACCGTCCCGGGGCTGTTCCGGCAGGTGCTGACGGCCGCCCGCAACGCGCCGACGAGGACGGCGCGCCAATCCCCCTGCACGGCGCTGCGCCGCGCGGCCGGGCGACGGGCCCGGGCGGCCTCGCCCGGTACGGTGATCTCGCGGTAGCCTGACATCGTGTCTCCTTCCGGGGGATCGTGTTCCGGGGGGATTTTGGGCTCAGCCGGTCCGGCGCAGCGCCGAACCCGGCCCGGTGCTCAGCGTGAGCCCCGGCTCGGCGTCGAACAGACCGAGCGGCAGGCGTACGACCCGGCGCGGCTGAGGCGCGCCCCGCACGGCGATGCGGATCGGCGCCGGGCCGCAGGCGGTTTTCGGCGCGCGGCAGACCCGGGGCAGCGTCACGGTGACGACGGTGCCGGACTGGGGCGCGCTCTCGATCCGCATCGCGCCGCCATGGAGGCCGACCAATCCCTGCACCACCGAGAGGCCGAGTCCGGTCCCCTCGTGCTGACGCTTGTAGTCGCCGGCCCCGGCCTGGAAGAACGGCGTGCCGAGCTTCAACAGATCCTCCGCGCCGATCCCGCAGCCCGTATCGGCGACGACGATGTCGAGGCCCTCGACACCGCGGCGCAGCGACAGGTCGACCCGCCCGCCGCGCGGGGTGAACTTCACGGCGTTCGAGACGAGGTTGATCAGGATCTGCCGGCAGGCGCCGGGATCGGCGGTGATTTCGACCGGACCCGACGCTGCGACCGCCAGGCTGACGCCCGCAGCCTCGGCCCTCAGCCGCATCAGGTCGCAGCAGGACTGGAGCAGCCCCGCGATGTCGAACACCTCCGGCGCATAATCGAAGTTGCCGCTCTGGATCCGGCTCATGTCGAGGAGCGTGTTGACGACGCCGAGCAGGTGGTGGCCGGAGGCGCCGATGATCCCGGCATAGTCCCGCGCCTGTTCGGCGCTGAGGCTGGGCGCACCTTCGCCGGCCAGAACCTCGGAGAAGCCGATGATCGCGTTGAGCGGCGTGCGCAGCTCGTGGGTGACGTTGGCCAGGAACCGGCCCTTGATGGCGTCGGCCCGCTCGGCCTCGGCGCGGGCGCGCTCCAGCTCTTCCGCATGGCGGTAATGCTCGGTCATGTCGCGGGTCACCGCCACCACCGCGGTGGCGGCGTCGTGGGGACCGTGTTCGATCCGGTGGGCGCGCATCTCGGCGTGGATCAGGCGTGCGCCATCGGGCCGTCCGGCCTCGACGTGCAGGCGCAGCGGTAGGGTCGCGGGACGCCCGGTCGCGGCGACATCGCTCACCGCCTGGAGGAAAGCCGGCCGGTCCGCCACGTGGACCCGCTCCAGGAAGCCGTGGCCGTGCAGACGCGCCGGCTCGCTGCCGAGCAGCCGCGTCGCCGACACGGAGGCGTCCACGACGCGGCCGTTGCGGTCGTGCCAGGTCACGAGATCGTCAATCGCCGAGAGCAACAGCCGGTCCCGGGCCTCGTTGTCGCGCAGCCGCTCGCGCCACGCGCCCTCGTTGCGCTCGTGCTCCA
This sequence comes from Methylobacterium sp. J-088, assembly GCF_022829295.1. Lineage (GTDB taxonomy): Bacteria > Pseudomonadota > Alphaproteobacteria > Rhizobiales > Beijerinckiaceae > Methylobacterium. Next base: position 37,046 of record NZ_JAKSYH010000121.1, on the reverse strand, counting down.
GGGCCTGGGCGGCGACGTGGCTGATCGCCGTGAGCGCGAAGGCCGGCAGGGCGAGGCCGGCGGAGATGTCCATGACCGGCAAGGCGATCGCGAACGCGTCGAGACCGGCCAATGCCAGCACGCCGAGGACCGCCATGGCGGCCGCCGCCAGCGTCGCGCGCAGCGATCCCGAGATCAGCGCCTCCACGGGGATCGCCACCAGCCAGACCGCGGCCGGGGACGCGACGCCCCCCGTGACGCTCGACAGCGCCACCACGATCCCGGTCAGGCCCGCCGCGGAGACCGCATGGGCGAGCCAGAGCGATCCCGTCCGGACGAGCAGCACGGCGGCGAAGACCGGCAACAGCAGACTCGCGATCGCCAGAACCTCGATGCCGGAGGGCACGCCGCGCCACAGCAGGTAGGGCGGCAGGCCGACCATCATCACGGCGCCGGTGGCGAGGCGCGACACCAGGAAGCGCTGATGGCGGCACCGGGTGGCGACATCATCGGCCGCGGAGGCGTGAACCAGCCCCGCGAGACGGTCGTCGATCAACGAAGTCAGGACTTTTTTAATAGGCAAGGCTGGCACACGCCGCGATGTATGCGTTTCCGCATCCCTCGCGCCTCCGGTTCGACTTTCGAACAACTTCCGAACGGTCGCAGAGACGGCTTAAACGAGTGTTGCGCGTGGGGTCAGAACGGTCAGGATGCTTTCCGCAAGGTAACCAAGCGCATTCGGATAAGCTTCGTTCACCATCGCGCGCGAAAGCCCAGGCTGGTTGAGGCCCGGTTCACGAAACCTGTCGAAAGCTCGCGGCCGCGCATCGTCACCCTTGGCGACAGCCAGCACGCGCGTCGATGCGATTCACACTGAGCGGAGACGACGAACCATGACCGTCCTGCTGCGCGCCGCGCTGGTGATCGGCGTGCTCTCGTATCTCGCGCTGATGCGTGGGGGCGCTGATCCGGCCGCGGAGGCCCGCAAGCTCACGGGGAGGCTGCCGAGCGCCTCGGCGGTGCTTCCGGCGGCCCTGGAGGCTGTCCCCGCCGAAACCCGCGAGCGGGTCGCCCGGGCAGTGCTCGCCCGCGGCCTGATGGCGGAGTTGAGCCGCCGGGCCGGCGAACCTCAAGACGCCGCGGATACGCCCTCGACCGACACCCTGGAGGCGGCCGACCGACAGCCCGCTTGGCGGGGGATCGAGCCCCGCTGAGGGCGATCCGTCAGCCCACGTCCGCCTTGGTTCCCGGGCGGGCGCGGGCCGGCAGGTTCGTGCGCGACGCGGCGGCGCTCTGGCGCAGCTTGGCTTCCGGGCCGTGGACCGGCTGATGCGTTTCGCTGCGCCCGCGCTCGGTGAGCGGCCGGTCGAGGATCGCCGCCACGAGGTCCCGCGCCGCCGGGCGGCTCACCGTGCGGAACAGACGGACGAGGTCGGCGACGCGCTCGGCCGAACGCGCCACCCCCTGGTTGAGGGTGAGGAAGATGTAGACCGCCTCCTCCTCGTGCAGCCCGGCCGCGCGCAGGCCGAGGGTGAGGAGGTCGTAGCGGGCACCCGGATCGGCGACCAGGGCGAGGAAATCGGGGGGCAGGCCGAGCCCGTCCGCGAGCGCGGCCACGAAGGCCGCAACGTCGTGCGCGGCCGAGAGCCGGGTCAGGGACTCGCCGAGGTCGCGGGGCGGGGGCGGGCAGGGGCGTAGGGCGGCGGTCGCTTCCACGCTCTTGCCGATCACGGCGCGGCGCATCGGGTCGGCGTGCAGGTAGAGGGGCACCAGGTCGGCCGCGGAGACGTCGGGGCGGACCAGGAGCAACCGGGCGAGGTCGGCATCGCCGCGGCCGCGGCCGACCAGCCGGGCCAGCGTCGCACCGCGCAGGGTGATGCCGAGATTGGCGGCGAGCGCACGGTCGATCTCGGGGCGGCCCTCGCGGGACAGTTCGTCCGCCGCCTCGCGGCTCAGCCCGGCCCGGGCGGCGATCCGGTCGGCGATGTCGAAGCCGTCGGCCAGCGCCGCGTCGATCAGGCCGCGGCTCAGCGTAGGCGCCAATTCCACAACCGCGTCGCGGGCGCCGCCGCCGCGCAGCGCCAGGGCTTCCAGGACCGCCGGCGGCGTCTCGGGGCAGGGGGCGAGCTTCCGGGCGACCACCCGGGCGGTCTCCTCGTCCACCGTGGGGATCAGACCGCAGGCGAGGGATTCGAAGATCTCGGTTGCAGTCCGATCGCGGCCCGGCGCGCGGACGAACAGATCGGTCTGCACCCGCAGGATCACGGGCTTCAGATCGAGATTCTCGATGCGCGAGAGTTCGAGGAGCCCGGACAGGTCCGGCGGAGCATCGACGGATGAGGGCATGGACGATCGGTTTACGCAGGACTGCAGTAAGCTCACGCTAACCGCATCGACGTGAATCGACCTTTAAGACGCTCCCCGCGGGACCGTGCCGTCCTGCATCATCGCGCGCCGGCGCTGTTTGTGCGCCGGGGTTCAGTGCGTCAGCCAGAGGCCGCCGCCGAGCGCCACCGCCGCGAAGACGATGAAGCCGACAAAGGCCGGGACGACCCAGGGCTGCCGCTGGTGCACGTAACCGGCCTTCGACCGCTCGGACGGGGCCCGCTCGTTCTGGCGCGCAATCCGGACCTCCTGGGATGTCGGCGGCGTTCCGCCCGCTTCCTCGCAGGTTCCGAGCGGCGCTGCCCCGATATCCATGTGGGGGGTCTTGTCGCCGGTGCGGCCACTGTCGATGTCGCCCTTGAGCTGCGCGGAGGTCGGCGCGTCCGCATTCGGCGGGGCATCGACATGCAGGTTGCCGGGCCGCGGCGGGGTCTCGGATCGCAGGGACATGAACGGAACTCCAGCTTGACTCAGTCAACGCCTGGGAGCGCCGTCGGCTGCGGTCAGGATGTCGCGGGCCTCAAGGCTCGCCGGATCCGCGCTTGAGCAACGGGCGCTCGTGGAGTTCCGACCCCCCGGCGAAACCGGCTGCGGTGCAGAAGGCGCGCAGGGTCGGCTGTTCCCGTCCGACGCGCAGGAGCAGCCGGTCGCAGCCGGCCTGGCGCGCCGCCCGCCCGGCCGCCTTGAGCAGCACACGCCCGATGCCGCGGCGCCGGGATTCGGCTGCCACAACGAGGGTCGTGATCAGGCCAAACGGGCGGGGCGCATCGAGGGTGTGGGTGGGGGTGAGGGCGATGAGGCCGCTCGGCGGACCCCATTCGACGGCGACGAGAACCGTGCCGCCCGCCCGCTGCAGGCTTTCGAGCCGGGCCGCGAGATCCCCTGCGCCGACCGGTTCCCCGGTCTCGCTCAAGAGAGCCGCGAGGCCGGCCGCGTCGGAGCCCGCGGCTGCCCGGATCTCCAGCCCGTACCGATTACCCAAGCGCGACTCCCAAATGATCGCCCCTCAGACCCGGCGCCAGCCCGGTTGCGACGGGTCGACCAGCCGGTAGTTCACCGGCGCCACGCCGCATATGGCAATCACCGCCGGCTCCGTCCCGTCGCGGACCACGCCGTCGTAGTGCGGCGTCCCCGCCACGCGGCGGACGAAGCTGCCGGCCTTCACGGGCAGGCAGGCGGCGGGGTCGAAATCCGCGCCGCTGTTGCACCACCACGTGCCCGACAGGACCATGCAGAACCGGTCCGAGGTGTAGGTATGCGGCGCGCTCATGTAGCCCGGCCACCAGCGGATCAGTGTGTAGTACAGGCCGGTGCCGTTGAGGTCGCCGGTGAGATTACACCGGTCGACGCTGCGCTCCGGGTAATCCTTCGAAGGCACCCACGGCAGCGCCTCCGGGGCGCGGATGATGGTCTGTTCCGCGTTGAGGGGCGAGGCCTCGGCCGCGTTCGCAAGAAGCAGCGGGAGCGTGCCGAGCAGCGAGGCCGCCAGCAGGTCGCGCCGGCTCGCCTCCGGCCGGGTTTGCGTGTCCGTCATCGCGGAGTTCCATCCCTGTCGCGGCCGGTTTGCCCGGCGGCTTGCGCTCCAGCAACGCCGACGTTCCGGTTTGTCTCCCGGGCCGGGGCCGCGCGATGTTTCAAACGGGCGGACCTATCAGGGGTGTGGCCAGGATCGACCGTGCTTGGGTGTACGTCCAGCACTATAGCCGGCGCCTCCCTTCGACCCAGATACAGAGTATCGCGGTTTAAATCGGCGGGGATACGCAATGACGGATCGGCTGCGGGATCAATCCCGGGACAGGCAGGGCACGGGCGATCCGCCGGATGCGGCGCCACTGCGGCAGCAGGATCGAGGGCCTGGGCAGGATCGAGGATCCGACGACGACGCCCGGAAGTCCGGATCCGCGCCCTCGGAGCGCCAAAAGGCCAAGACTGAGATTGCCGCCGGCGAGGTGGCCGATGACCTCGCTGATTTCGCCTGACGGACCCGCCCCGCGGGGCGTACGCCGTCCGGCTTGAGCGCCCGGGCCGCCCCGCCGAACCGTCATGCGGCTCGGTAGGGCGGCCGGATGCCTGCCCTCAGGCGGTTTCCTTGGTCTTGCGCGGCTTGCTGGCGCGCTTCGGCTTCTCGGCGACTTCCTCGACCGGCTCCTCGACCGCCACGGACTTGCGGCGCTGCTGGCCGAGGCCCAGGCTGCGGGCCAGCTCGGAGCGCTGTGCCGAATAGCTCGCGGCCGTCGACGGATAATCCCGCGGCAGGCCGAAGCGCTCGCGATACTGCTCGATCGTCAGGCCGTTGCGCGAAAGATGGCGCTTGAGCGTCTTGTAGGGCTTGCCGTCGATGAAAGAGACCAGCGCATCCGGGGTCACCGACTTGCGGATCTGGGCCGGCGTCGGCTTGTCGGCCGCCTCGGTGACGGCCGCCGTGGGGGCGGACAGCTTCGCCAGAGCGGCATGGACGCCGGCCAGCAGACCGGGCAGCTCGCTGATCGGCACGGAATTGTTCGAGACATACGCCGAGACGATGTCCGAGGCCTGCTCGATAAAGGTCTGCTGCTGTTCAGGGGCGTTGTCGTCCATCGATGATTCCCTCTATGTGGTGGTGGTGAGACGGTTCTAACGTCTCTGCAGCAAAATCAAGTCGTCGTCGAGGATTTCCATACACAAGCTGCCGCCCGTTAACACGCATATTATTCAACCGGCCGGTCCAGCTGAAATCGTTGCCCGAGAAACCCGATTGGTGGGATGGCCGGTTTCACCAGTTCCAGATACCGCTGCCGTGCCGGCGGGCCTCCGACCGGTGACAAGCCGGTCCCTTGGTTTGCGAAGATCGGTTGCCGGTCTGACGAGACCGGTGAAACCTCACGGCCCGTCCTGTCGCGCTCTCGTTGTGTACGCCGGGCGATCAGGAAGATCTGATGGGAGCCAGAGGCGAGACCGCGCTGCGGGTAGCCGTGGGCAGCCCCGGAGCACCGGGCTACGGCATCCTTCGGGTCCGGTGCTGTGCGAGAAGAGCCTTGGGGCTTGATCCGCCCTGCGTCATAAAGAAGTTTGTCGGGGGAAGCCGGGACGGTGGATGTGGATCAGAATTCGGAGCCCGGCACCGTCTTCGGAGCGCACATTCCGTTCGTGAAGTTCTGCGGGATCGAGGCGTTGGACGTGTGCGAGGGGCGGACGCGGCTGCGGCTCGTCCTGCGCCCGGAACATGCCAACAATCTTGGCATCGCCCATGGCGGCGTGCTCTGCACCCTGCTCGACGTCGCCCTCGGCACGGCGGCGCGCCTCAGCGTCGGGCGGCCCGTGGTGACCCTCGACATGCAGACCCGGTTCCTGAATCCCGGGCGCGGCGTCCTGCTCGCGGAGGGGCGCGTGACCCGGTCCGGGCGCGACGTGATCTTCTGTGAGGCTGAGATCCGGGATGCCGAAGGCTTGGCGGTGGCCAGTGCCACCGGTCTGCTCAAGCCCGTAGGCCGTCCACCCGCGGAGTAGGACGGATGGGGACTTTCGCAGGACCGGTTTGAGCCTTGACTCGTCTCTCTGGTGATTAGACTAAATCGATTCTTCGTTCTCCCGATATGATCAATGCTGTCTAGATCGATCACCTTCGTGCGAACCTGAAATCCCTCGGCGTACCGGATGCGTGCGCCCTCGTCGGGAAGAGCGCGTCCGCGCCCCCGAGCGGTGAAAGTCAACGGCCGCGGTCGTGCAACACCGCGGTGATGCGCCGATCCGGTCACGACCGAATTGACGGCGGCCCGGCGGGGTGGGAAAGCCTCGGCCATGACGATGCCGGATGATGCGCGCGCAGCCCTGGCTGCACCTCCCGCCGAGGCCGATGTCACGGCCATGAAATCCGAGGCGGCCGCGTGGTTCGAAACCCTGCGCGACCGCATCCTCGCGGCGCTTGAGGCGCTGGAGGCGGAGGCCGAGGGGCCGTTCCACTCGGACGCGCCCGACGGGCCGGGCACCTTCGTGAAGACGCCCTGGAACCGCACCGACCATACCGGCCGGCCCGGCGGCGGTGGCGTGATGTCGATGCTCAAGGGCCGCGTGTTCGAGAAGGCCGGCGTCCACATCTCGACGGTGCACGGCGAGTTCGCGCCGGAGTTCCGGGCCCAGATGCCCGGGGCGTCCGAGGACCCGCGCTTCTTCGCCACCGGGATCTCGCTGATCGCCCATCCCTGGAATCCGCATGCGCCGACGGTGCACATGAACACCCGCTTCGTCGCGACGACGCGGGCGTGGTTCGGCGGCGGGGCCGATCTCACCCCCGTGCTCGACCGGCGCCGCACTCAGGAGGATCCGGACAGCCGCCACTTCCACGCCTGCCTGGAGCGGGCCTGCGTGGCGCACGGCGTCGACTATCCGCGCTACAAGGCGTGGTGCGACGAATACTTCCACCTCAAGCACCGGAACGAGCCGCGCGGCATTGGCGGGATCTTTTATGACTACCGCTGGACCGGCGACCCGCAGGCCGATCTCGCCTTCACGCGCGACGTGGGACAGGCCTTCCTTGAGGCCTATCCGAAGATCGTCCGCGACAATCTCGGCACGGCCTGGACCGAGGCCGACCGGTTCGAGCAGCAGGTGCGGCGTGGGCGCTACGTCGAGTTCAATCTGCTCTATGATCGCGGCACGATCTTCGGCCTGAAGACCGGCGGCAACGTCGCCTCGATCCTGTCCTCGATGCCGCCCACCGTGCGCTGGCCGTGATGGGGCTGTCATGAGCGCGGGGCTGCCCGCGGCCTACGCCCCCCAGCAGGACGCGGCGCTCAAGGCGATCGCCGCGTGGCGGCGGGACGGCGGATCCCAGGTCTTCCGGTTGTTCGGCTATGCCGGGACCGGCAAGACCACGCTCGCCCGGCGGATCGCCGAGGATGTGGACGGCACGGTGGTGTACGGCGCCTTCACCGGCAAGGCCGCCTCGGTGATGCGCCAGAAGGGCTGCTACGACGCCGCCACGATCCACTCGCTGATCTACCGCACCAAGGAGGCGGAGGAGGGCGGCCCGACCTTCACGCTGAATCGCTCGGGCCTCGCCGCCAAGGCGGACCTGATCATCATCGACGAATGCTCGATGGTCGATTCCGATCTCGGCAACGACCTCCTGTCGTTCGAACGGCCGGTGCTGGTGCTGGGCGACCCGGCGCAGCTGCCGCCGGTGCGCGGCGGCGGCTTCTTCACCGAGGCCGAGCCCGACGTGATGCTGACCGAGGTCCATCGACAGGCCAAGGACGATCCGATCGTCCGCATGGCGATGACCATCCGTGAGGGCGGACGGCTGGAACTCGGCACCTTCGGGCAGAGCCGGGTGGTTTCGCGCCGCGCCCTCGACCCGGCCGAAGTCCTCGAATGCGATCAGGTCCTGGTCGGGCTCAATAAGACCCGCCGGCTCTACAATGGCCGCCTGCGGGAACTCGCCGGCCACACCGACCCGATGCCGGCGATCGGCGAGAAGCTCGTCTGCCTGCGCAATGACCGAGTGAAAGGCTTGCTCAACGGCTCCACCTGGACGGTGCAGGCCCTGCGCGCGCCGCCGCGGCCGGACCTGATCCGCCTCGACGTGGTGCCCGAGGACGATCCGGGCCTGCGCCGGAAGCCCACCGACATCAAGGTGCTGCGGTCGATGATCGCCGGCTCGGACGAGGAGATCCCGCTGTTCCTGCGCCGGGAGACCGACGAGTTCACCTACGGCTACGCGCTGACGGTGCACAAGGCGCAGGGTTCCCAATGGGACCGGGTGACGCTCTTCGACGAATCCTACGCCTTCCGCGAGCACCGGGCGCGCTGGCTCTACACCGGCCTGACCCGCGCCGCGCAAGCGATCACCGTGGTGGTCTGAGCGCGCGTGCCTGGATATCCGGTTCGTGCCGCCACGGCCCGGAGCGCGACCGGACCCGGGACGCGCTGACGCCCGATTCGCACCGGGCCAACGCGGCAACCTCCGAGGCGCGGCCGGACCCGGCGACCGCTGCGATCCCGTGTTCGAGGATCCTCGGCGCGGCGGCGGAGGAGATCATTCTCGGTCTCGTGGCTTGCCCTGCCACCGCAACCTCGTTATGACCCGCCTCGGCTATTCCCGAGCGACCGCCTCCGAGCCATTGGCGGTGGTCGCTTGGTAAGGTCAGAGCGACGATTCTCGCGACGGTGCTGCCTGCATCACCTTGCCGAGATCGCTGCTGGAGAGGTGGCAGAGCGGTTGAATGCACCGCACTCGAAATGCGGCATGCCTGCAAGGGCATCGGGGGTTCGAATCCCCCCCTCTCCGCCAGTTATCGTAAGAAGCTGCTCCGGGCTTGGCGCGCCGAGCAGGAGGCTGCCACCCTTCGGCCGGTTCGACATCCGCTCTGGGCACGTTCATCGACGGCGGTCGCCGGTCGCCTCGCACGTGTCGGTCTGACGTCCCCGCAAGCGGACGTCTCTGTTGCCCGCAGCCTCCCGTGAACCATCGGCGTCCCTGCAGAGATTGGCAGCCCACACGGATGCGCGCGGCGGCTCAGGGTCGCTCCGCCTTTTCCCGGCTGCCCTCGATCATCGATCGGATCCGCGCCGCCATCGCCTCGATCGCGAAGGGCTTGGTCAGCACGGCCATACCGGGGGCGAGATGCCCGTTTCCGAGGATGGCGTTCTCGGCATAGCCGGTGATGAACAGCACCTTGAGGTCGGGGCGCGCCACACGCGCGGCGTCGGCCATCTGTCGCCCGTTCATGCCGCCCGGGAGCCCGACATCGGTCACCAGCAGGTCGATGCGGACATCCGATTGCAGAACCTTGAGGCCCGCCGCGCTATCGCCTGCCTCGATGGCCGTGTAGCCGAGATCTTCCAGGATATCGCTGATGAGCATGCGCACGGTCGGCTCGTCATCGACGATCAGCACAGTCTCGCCTTGCTCGGAGCGTGGCAGGTCCGTAACCGGAAAAACCGTCTCGTCGTCGGCGACTTCCCCGTAGTGGCGGGGCAAGTAGATGCACACCGTCGTACCCTGGCCAACCTCCGAGTAGATCCGCACCTGCCCGCCGGATTGCTGGGCGAACCCGTAGATCATCGAGAGGCCGAGCCCGGTGCCCTCGCCGATGGGCTTGGTCGTGAAGAATGGCTCGAAGACGCGCGCGATGACCTCGGGCGGCATGCCGGTGCCCGTGTCGCTCACGCACAGCGAAAGGTACTGCCCTTCCGGAATGTCGTGTTGGCGGGCGGCCCGGTCGTCGAGCCACTTGTTGGCGGTCTCGATGATGATCTTGCCGCCGTCGGGCATCGCATCGCGCGCGTTGATGCAGAGATTGAGCAGAGCATTCTCGAGCTGCGACGGATCGACGAGGGCCGGCCAACCGCCGGAGATCCCCACCACCTCGACCTGGATCGCCGGTCCGACGGTGCGCTGGATCAACTCCTGCATGCCCGAGGCGAGCCGGGTCACATGGGTCGGCTTGGGGTCCAGCGTCTGGCGACGCGAGAACGCGAGAAGGCGATGGGTCAGCGCGGCGGCGCGCTTGGCTGCACCCTGGGCCGCGGTCATGTAGCGGTCGACATCCGTGAGGCGGCCCTGCTGCATGCGGGTCTGCATCAGTTCCAGCGAACCGGTGATGCCGGCCAACAGGTTGTTGAAGTCGTGGGCCAAACCCCCTGTGAGCTGGCCGACCGCCTCCATCTTCTGGGATTGGCGGAGCGCCTCCTCGGCCTGCCGTAGGGCTTCGGCCTGATCCTTCTCGGCGGTGATGTGGCGCCCGCTCGCGTAGATCAGCGCGCCCTCCGGTGCGGCCACCCAGGAAATCCAGCGAAAGCCGCCATCCTTGTGACGATAGCGGTTCTCGATGGTCGGCAGCGTCGTCGCCCGCGCGTGCTGCAGCGCGCGATCGGTCAGCGCCTCGTCCTCGGCCAGAACGAACGCGAACACCGGCTTGCCGAGCACGTCTTCGGCCGACCAGCCGAGGATCGTCGTGAAGGCCGGGTTGACGGCTTTGAAGATGCCCTGGCTGTCGATGATGACCTGGATGTCCTGCGTGTTGCGCCAGAGGTGGTCACGCTCCTGGGTACGTTCCTGGACCTGGAGTTCCAGGGTCTCGTTCAGTGTGCGCAGGTTCTCTTCCGCGGTTTTGCGCGCCGTGACGTCGTTGAAGAAGATCGCGATCTGTCGGTCTGCGGGGGCACCGACGCGGATCGCCTTCACGTCGAACCAACGCCCGAACGCCTCGGCGTAGTTTTCGAAATTCGCCGGTTCGCCGGTTCGTGCGACCTGACCGTAGGTCTCGAACCAGAAACGCTCCAGATCGGGCGCGAACTCGGTCACCCATTTGCCGCGGAGGTTGACCCCGGCTTGGCGTTCGAACGCCGGATTGGCTTCGAGAAAGCGGTAGTCGACCGGGCGGTCATCGGCGTCGAACCGGACCTCGACGATGGCGTAGGCCGTATCGACGGCCTGGAGGACCGCGCTGAAGCGTTCCTGGCTGACATGCAGGCGTTCTGCACTGGCTTCGCTCTTGGCCGCCAGCGCGCGGTTCTCACCCTTCAGTTTGGTCAACTGCGCGAAGTCTGCGCTGACGTCGTACTGACTTGCGAAGAAGTAGGCGACCTCGCCCTTCGCGTCCTTGACCGGGGCCAGGAGCAGCTGGTTCCAGAAGGGCGTGCCGTCCTTGCGATAGTTGTAGATCGCGATCTCGATCGTCTCGCGGGCCGCAACCGCTGCGCGGATGCGGTCCACATCGGCCTCGTCGGTTCCCGGCCCCTGCAAAAAGCGGCAGTTCCGTCCGATGATCTCCGTGCGGTCGAACCCGGTCAGCTGGCAGAATGCTTCGTTGACGAAGATGATCGGGTTGTCGTGCTGGCGCGTGTCGGTGATCAGCATCGGCATGCGTGTGGCCCGCACGGCCGCGGCGAAGGGGTCGGTGACGCCGACGCCACCAGCGACCTCCGCGAGGATACGGCTGGTGTCACGACGGACCGTCTCTGAAATCGTCGGCGTCGATGCTGGGCGGTCGCTCTGCATGATGGGGCTGGCTGTATCAGACACGGCCAAAGCTTGAACACCTCTGCTGGCCGACGGTTCATCTCCGAGCGATGGCCCCCGGGCCGCCGTGGAAGCGTTTCGTGCCCACCGCGAATTCGTGTAGGAGCGGGCGCCGTCGACCGACGACGGTGCACAGTCTGGAGCGCCAGTGCCCGAACACGATGCAGCGGCGGTTTCCACTGGATTGGTCGGTCTCGACCATATCCTGGTTGGTGGCTACGCGTCGCACCGGTCGCATCTCATCGAGGGGCGGCCCGGATCCGGCAAGACGACGCTGGCGATGCAGTTCCTGCTCGATGGCGCGCGGCGCGGCGAGCGGTGCCTGTACATCACGCTCTCGGAGAGCCGGCGTGAGCTTCTGAACGTCGCGGAGCGCCACGGTTGGTCGCTCGACGGCATCACGATCTGTGAACTCGTCGCACCGGAACTCAGCCTCGATCCGAGTCAGCAGCAGACCCTCGTCCATACGTCCGATCTCGAACTTGGCGAGACCGTCCGGATGGCGATCGCGGAAATCGAGCGTGAAAAGCCGCAGCGCCTCGTGTTCGACAGCCTGTCCGAGATCCGGCTGCTCTCGCAGGGCTCGCTGCGCTACCGTCGGCAGGTCTACGCGCTGCGGAGCTTCCTGCTCATCCAGAACATCACCGCGCTGCTCCTCGACGATCTCACCGCCGAGGCGGACGATCTGAATCTGCACTCCCTGAGCCACGCCGTGATCCGGCTTGAGCAACTCGCGCCGCTGTACGGCGGCGAGCGGCGACGGCTGCGCGTGATCAAGATGCGCGCCATACCGTTTCGTGGCGGGTACCATGACTACGTCATTCGGCGTGGCGGTTTGACGGTGTTCCCGCGGCTGGTGGCGGCCGAGCATCGCGCGACGTTTTCGGATGACCGGTGCGGCACCGGCAACGCCGAGCTCGACCAGCTGCTCGGGGGCGGCATCGATCGCGGGACCAGCACGATGCTGATCGGCCCGTCCGGCGTCGGCAAGTCGACGGTGGCACTCACGGGCGTCACTGCGGCGATCGCCCGTGGCGAGAAGGTGCTGATGCTCAGCTTCGATGAGACCACGAGCGTGCTCCGGCGGCGGGCCAGCGGCCTGTCGATGCCGATCGATGATGCGATCGCGGCCGGCGCCCTTTACGTCGAGCAGATCGATCCTGCGGAAGTGTCGCCGGGCGAACTCTCCGACATGGTTCAGAACGCGGTCGAGCACCGCGGCGTCACGATGGTCGTGATCGACTCCCTGACCGGCTATCACAACGCCATGCCGGAGGAGAATTACCTGCTCTTGCAGATGCACGAATTGCTGACTTACCTGAACCAGCAAGGCGTGCTGACGCTCTTGATCCTGGCTCAGCACGGTATGATCGGTACGATGAGCGCGAGCGTCGATCTCACCTATCTCAGCGACACCGTGCTGCTGTTCCGCGCGTTCGAGGACGAAGGGCGTCTGCGCCGCGCCATCTCGGTGGTGAAGAAGCGCACCGGCAGCCATGAAAACACGATCCGCGAGTTTCGGATCGACGCCCAGGGGATTTGCGTTGGCGAGCCTCTGAGCTTGTTCCGAGGGGTCATGACCGGCGTCCCGAAATACGAAGGTGAGCGGTCTTCGCTGCTTCAGACGCGCGGCTCCTGATGACCGACGCCGAGCCGCCGGTCCTCGTCTTCGCTCCGACTGGGCGCGACGCGCGTGTGGCGGCGGCCATCCTGGGTGAGGAGCGGATCGCGTCGCGCATCTGCGCCGACCTCGCGGACGTGATGGACGGGCTCGATACGGCGGCCTGCGCCATCATCACCGAGGAAGCGTTGCTGTCCTCCAATCGTCAGACCTTGGCCGCGTGGATCGCTGCCCAGCCGCCGTGGTCGGACTTTCCGTTCATCTTGTTGACCCAGCGGGGCGCTGAACCCAAAGTCCAGCTCACGGACCTCCTGGGCAATGTCAGCGTGTTGGAGCGGCCGTTCCATCCGGCGACATTGGTGATGGCGGCGCGCTCCGCCTACCGCGCCCGGCGTCGGCAACTCGAGGCGCGTGCCTATCTGGAGGAGCGCGAGCGGACGGCGGAACGGCAGACGCTCCTGATCCGTGAACTGCATCACCGCGTGAAGAACACGCTTGCGACGGTCCAGGCCCTGCTGGGAGCCTCGTCCCGCTCGGCGACGAGTGTCGAGGCGTTCTACACCGCATTCTCGGCGCGGGTGATCTCGCTCGCGAAGACGCACAATCTGCTGACCGAGGATTATTGGCAGCAGGCCCCGCTGCGCGACATGCTGATGAACGAGTTGGGTCCCTACAACGACAGTGAGGGATCCCGCATCGTCCTGGATGGCCCGAGGGTCGATCTGATCGGCGATCTCGCGGTCCCGACCGGGATGGCGATCCACGAGTTGACCACGAATGCGGCCAAGCACGGGGCACTGTCCGTTCCCGAGGGGCGGATCCGGATCACGTGGTCGGTCGAGGCGGAGGCCGACCGTCAGATCCTGTGCCTCGACTGGACCGAAACCGGCGGTCCGTTGACGAAGCCGCCGACCCGGAAGGGGTTTGGGTCGACCCTGCTTCAGCGCGTGCTGAAGGTGCAGTGCGAAGCCGATCTGGCCTTCGATTATCAGCCCACCGGTTTGTACTTCACCATGCGCGCGCCTCTGCCGGAAAAACGGGTCGTCCCTGCCTACTGATGCGTTGCCGGTGCGGCCCGGACCCGGTGGCATGCGCGCATGAAAATGCCCGCACCGGCGAACCGGGCGGGCGAAGGTGGACCCGCGCTTCGGGGGATTACGGATCGATCGTTGCTTTTACCGTGATCGCGCGTGTTCAACAGGTGGGCAAACAGTCCGCCGCTGTCGCAGGTCTGGCCGCAGGATAATACCGGTATCGGCAGGCCGTTCACCGCGTACCGGATCCCGAAATACGCTTCGTGGGGCTCCACCGGCGTTTCCGAGGCTCGTCCCGATGGGGGATGGCCTGGATCGATCCGGCCATCCCCACCACTGGCACCGCTGACCAGTCCTGTTCGCTCTCCAGTCCGCAGAGCGCAGGTCGTTCGAAGTCGAGGCGCCCAGCCGACCAGGTCGTGGGTCTGTCCTGGGGGAGGTCGGCATCGCGCGTGTGCTTCAACGCACGCACTTTTTTGTGAAGAAACGCTTTCCTGGGTACGGCTGTTTCATGCCGGTTCGTGGCGAGGCTCGGGAATCCGACTCCGCCAAGTCGGGATTGTCTTGGATCGAGGTCGGCTTCGAAGACCTCGCGTTCGTAAGGAGGCAACAATGCGAATGAAACTTGCAGGCGCGGCGCTCCTCGCGCTTGGCACCCTCACCGCATCCTTTGGGACGGCTGAGGCCGCACAGGGCTGCGGTCCCGGGTTCCACCGGGGCTATTACGGCTGGTGCAAGCCCAACTGGCGGCCCTACGCCTACCGCCCGGTCTATTACGCCCGGCCGGTGGTCTATGGCTGGCACCGTCCCTGGGGCTACCGGCCTCACTGGGGTTGGCGCCACGCCGGCTGGCATCGCCCCTGGGGTTGGCACCATCATGGCGGCTGGCACCGGGCTGCTTGGCACTACGGGTGGTGAGCGCTTGGGCCGGCGCTCCGGCGCCGGCCCGGGAGGCTGGCCCGCCGCGCTCGGGATGCGGCAGCAGCGAAGCGCGCGTCATCCGCCGACTTCGTTGCGGACCAGCTTGAGAAAGGCCAGGGCGGCGCTCGAGAGCGGACGCCCCGGACTCCCCAGAATGGTGATCGCGAACGTCACCGTCGGCTGCAGGCGGCGCACGATGACCTGCCGCTTGAGGCCGCTCACGGTCACAGCCTCCGCGATGGCGAATCCGAGCCCCGCGGCGACCATCGCGCAGGCTGCCGCCGCGTTCTGCGTCTCAGCGACGAGGCGCGGCGTCACCCCGTTGACGGTGAAGAGCTCGTCGACCTGATCGCGCAGCCGGTACTGCCGACCGAGCGAGATGTAGGGCTCGTCTTGGAGTTCGGAGAGCGAGACGGACTTGTGCCGCGCCAAGCGATGGCCGGGCGGCAGCACCACCAGCCCGGGCAATTCGATCGGCGGCGCCGCGACGAGGGCGCTGCGGCCGACCGGCAGGGCGAAGCCGAGATCGGCATTGCCGGCCTGCACCAAATCGTGAACCTCCCGTGAGCTGGCCACCACGTGCGAGATCCGCACCGGCTGCACCTCCATGGCGAAGCGTGCCAGCAACCGTGGGATGAGCGACAGCCCCATCAGCGGCATGGCCGCGACGCGCAACTCGCCGCTGCCGACGCCGCGCATGTCGTCGATGACGCGATCCAGGCTGTCCGCTGCCGCGAACAGGGTCGCGACCGCGCCTTCCAGCTTCACGGCCTCCGGCGTTGGCTGCAGATGCCGCCGCGACCGGTCGAACAGCGGCAGCCCGGTCTCGTCCTCCAGGCTGCGCAGCAGCTTCGTGACCGCGGGCTGCGTGAGCAGCATCCGCTGCGCCGCCCGGCTGACCGAGCCGCTCTGCATCACGGCCCGGAATGCTTCCAGCTGCCGAAGCCGGCTCGGCGTCATCCGCACCCCCTGATTG
The DNA here is from genome assembly GCF_022829295.1 of Methylobacterium sp. J-088. Lineage (GTDB taxonomy): Bacteria > Pseudomonadota > Alphaproteobacteria > Rhizobiales > Beijerinckiaceae > Methylobacterium. The sequence goes on along the minus strand of NZ_JAKSYH010000121.1, from coordinate 21,129 downwards.
GCGACCAAAAGGAATGAAACCGCAAAAATTATGAATTTGCGTCTCTCGTCAAGACTGCGCAGGTTGCACAGCATTCGCGAGCCAATAGGCGCGGGAGATGCTTATCGGACAAGCGTCTTGCCTGTTCAGCACGCAGGAACGGCTTTCCGATTGCTCACGGAGGCAAGCGATGATGCGGTCGTTACTGGGATTTCTTGCGGCGGCGACCGCCGCGCTGGTCGCATCGCAGGCTCCGGCCCTGGCTGAGCAGCGCCTGACCGTCGCGGGCTACGGCGGCAGCTACGAGCAGATCATGCGCACCAGCGTCATTCCGACGTTCGAGCGCGAGAACGGCGTCCGGATCGACTATCTGACCGGCAATTCCTCCGACAACCTCGCCCGGATGCAGGCGCAGCGCGGCAATCAGACGGTCGGCGTCGCGGTGCTCGACGACGGTCCGATGGTGCAGGCGGTGTCGCTCGGCCTGTGCCGGACGCTGCCCGACGCGGTGCGCGATGCGGTCTACCCGATCGCGGTCCTGGGCGATGACCACGCCGTCGGCACCGGCTTCGGCTTCACGGGGATCGCCTACAACACGAAGCTGTTCAAGGAGCGCGGCTTCCCGGTGCCGACCTCCTGGATGGATCTCGCCCGGCCGGAGTACCGGCAGCGGATCGCGATCCCCGGCATCGACAACACCTACGGTGTCCACACCCTGGCGATGATGGCCCGCATCCACGGCGGCAGCGACGGCGATATCGCGCCCGGGCTGAAGGTGATGCGCCAACAGATCAATCCGAACGTGCTCGCCTACGAGAGCTCGCCCGGCAAGATGAGCGAGATGTTCCAGTCGGGCGAGATCTGGCTCGCCGTCTGGGGCTCGTCCCGGGTCGCCGCCATGCAGCAGGCGGGCTTCCCGCTGGCCATCGCCCGGCCGAAGGAGGGTGCCGTCGTGCTGATGACGGCGGGCTGCGCCATCACGGGCAGCCCGGAGCCGGCGCTCGCCGACAAGTTCCTCGCCTACCTCGTCTCGCCGAAGGTCCAGGAGATCTTTTCCACGCAGTACGGGGCGGGCCCGACCAACCGCGCCACGAAGCTGCCGCCGGAGGTCGCCGACCGGGTGATCTACGGCGAGGATCAGGTGCGCTCGCTGATCGGCCTCGACTGGGACGTGGTCAACCGCAACCGCGCCGACTGGACGCGCCAGTGGCAGCGGCAGGTCGAGCGCTGATGTCCGCGCCCGCCTTCCTCACCCTCGACGGGCTCGGCAAGGATTACGGCACGGTCACCGCGGTGCGCGATGTCAGCCTCACCGTGGCGCCCGGCGAGTTCCTCGGCCTGCTCGGGCCCTCCGGCTGCGGCAAGACCACGACGCTGCAGATGATCGCCGGCTTCGAGACGCCGAGCCGCGGCCGCATCCTGATGGAGGGACGCGACCTGACCGGAACGCCGCCGGCCAAGCGCGGCATCGGCCTCGTGTTCCAGTCCTACGCGCTGTTCCCCCACATGAGTGCGGCCGAGAACGTCGCCTTCGGCCTGGAGATGCGCGGCGTGCCGAAGGCGGAGCGGGCCAAGCGCGTCGCCGAGGCTCTGGCCCAGGTCCGCCTTGGCCACCTCGCCGAGCGTTTTCCCCGCAACATGTCGGGCGGCCAGCAACAGCGGGTCGCCCTGGCGCAGGCGCTGGTGGTGGAGCCGCGCCTGCTGCTCCTCGACGAGCCGCTCTCGAACCTCGACGCCAAGCTGCGCGAGGAGATGCAGGTCGAGCTGCGCGAATTGCAGCGCCGGATCGGCGTCACCACGGTGCTGGTCACCCACGATCAGGCCGAGGCGATGGCCCTGTGCGACCGGGTGGCGATCATGCAGGGCGGCCGGGTCGTGCAGATCGACGCCCCCTGGCAGGCCTACGACATCCCGGCAGACGCGTTCGTCGCCGACTTCCTGGGCCGCAGCAATCGGCTGCCGGCGCGGGCCGCCTGCGGCGAGGCGGAGGCGGCGGGCCACCGCTTCTCCCTGCCACCGGAACTGGCCGACCGGCAGGGCGACATCCTCCTGACGATCCGGCCGGAGCGCATGCGCATCCGCAGCGAGCGGGCGCCCGAGGGGCTACCCGGACTCGAGGGCCGCGTGCAGGCGCGGCTCTTCCTGGGCGGCTACTGGCTCTACACGGTGGCGACGGCCTTGGGCGCCTTCGCCGTCATGGCGCAGAACACCGGCGCGACGCCGCTGGACGAGGGCGCCGCCGTGACGCTGGACTGGGACGCCCATAGCCTGCGGCGGCTGGAGCCGGCATGACCCGCCTTGACCGCCTCACCCCGGCGCTTCTCACAGCGCCCTCCGCCCTTGTCTATGCTGGGGCACTGCTGGTCCCGCTCGCCGGCGTGCTGGCCTTAAGCCTGCACGGCTTCGACTTCGAAAAGGGCGTGCTGCCCGGCTGGGGTCTCGCCAATTATCAGGATCTGTTCACCGATCCGCTGTTCGGCGAGGCCCTGGCGCGGACCTTCCGCATCGCCGGGCTGACCACCCTGATCTGCCTCCTCGTCGGGGTGCCGGAGGCCTGGATCATCCACCGCATGGATCCGCGCTGGCGCGGGCCGATGCTCCTCGTCGTAGTCGGGCCGCTGCTGGTCTCGGTGGTGGTGCGCAACTTCGGCTGGATGGTGCTGCTCGGCACGAACGGCCTCGTGAACCAGACGTTCACCGCCCTCCATCTGCCCGGCGCGCCCTACCGGCTGATGTTCACGGAACTGGCCGTGGTGATCGGCCTCGTCCACGTGATGGTGCCGCTCGTGGTGCTGTCCGTCTGGGCGAGCCTGGGGCGGCTCGATCCGGTGCTGGAGCGCGCCGCCACCAGCCTCGGAGCAGGGCGTTTCACGGTGTTCACCCGCATCGTGCTGCCCAACGTCATGCCGGGGGTCATGGCCGGGGCGCTGATGGTGTTCTGCCTGTCGGCCTCGGCCTTCGCGACGCCCGCCATGCTGGGCGGCAAGCGCCTTAAGGTCGTCTCCAGCATGACCTACAACGAGTTCCTCAACACCCTGAACTGGCCGCTCGGCGCCGCGCTCGCCACCGTGCTGATGGCGGCGATCCTGCTCGCCACGCTTCTCTGGACGCGGCTCGTCGAGAAGCGGGCGCTGCGGCGCCTCGGCGAGGTCGCGCAGGGAGGCCCGGCATGAGCGGTGACGGCTCCAGCCGCAACGGCCCCCTGGCGCTGGCCTTCCACGCCCTGTTCATCGCCTTCATCCTGGCGCCACTCGTCGTGGTGATCGCCGTCTCGTTCACCGGCCAGGGCTACCTCGCCTTGCCGTTCGACGGCCTCTCGCTGCGCTGGTGGCGGGCGATCGGCGACAACCCGCGCTTCCTGGAGAGCTTCTGGTACAGCGCGCGTCTCGGCGTGACGGCCGCGACGATCTCCGCCCTGATCGCCGTCCCGGCCGCCCTGGCGATCGCCCGCTGGCGCTTCCCCGGGCGGGGCACCCTCGTGGCGATCCTGGCCTCGCCGCTGATGATCCCGCACGTGGTGCTGGGTGTCGCGCTGCTGCGCTTTTTCTCCGGCTTCGGCCTGTCGGGCAGCTTCACGGGCCTCGTGGCGGCCCATGTCATCGTGATCACACCCTATATGCTGCGCCTCGTCGGCGCCGGCCTGTCGGGGCTCGATCCGCGCATCGAGCGCGCCGCCGAGAGCCTCGGTGCCGACCGGTTCACCGTGTTCCGGCGCGTGACCCTGCCGCTGATCGCGCCCGGCCTCGCGGGCGGCTGGATCCTGGCCTTCGTCACCAGCTTCGACGAGTTGACGGTGAGCCTGTTCCTGGCCTCGCCGGCCGCCAACCCGCTGCCGGTGCAGCTGTTCAACTACATCGACCAGATGACCGACCCGCTGGTCGCGTCGGTCTCGGCGGCGCTGATCCTCGTCACCGCCCTGGTCCTCTTAGGGCTCGATCGCTTCTACCCGATCGACCGCCTGCTCACCGGGGAACGCCGCGCATGACAGCGACCGGACAAGACACGCGCGACGCCATCGTGGTCGGCGGCGGCCTCGTGGGTGCGGCGATCGCCTACGGGCTCCAGCGGCAGGGCCTGACGACCGTGATGCTCGACGAGGGCGACGTCGCCCACCGGGCGAGCCGGGGCAATTTCGGGCTGGTCTGGGTGCAGTCGAAGGGCCTCGGCGCGCCGCATTACCAGCACTGGACCCATGCCTCGGCCGGAGCCTGGCCGGAACTCGCCGCTGACCTCCTCGCGACGACCGGCATCGGTGTCGGGCTGCACCAGCCGGGGGGGCTGCACTTCTGCTTCTCCGACGACGAGATGGCCCAGCGGGACGCGCTGATGGGTCAGCTGCGCCGGGAGGCCGGCAATGCCGGCTACGAGTACCGCATGATCCCGGCCGCGGAGCTGCGCGACATGGTTCCGGGCCTCGGCCCCCAGGTCGTGGGCGCCTCATGGACACCGTATGACGGCCATGCGAGCCCACTCCACCTCCTGCGGGCGCTCCACGCGGCGTTTCAGGATCTCGGCGGCCACTACCGGCCGAACGCCAAGGTCACCGCCATCAAGGCGGCCCCGCGCGACTTTACCGTCGCGATCGGGGCCGAGACCGTCCGGGCGCCGCGCCTCGTCCTGGCCTCCGGCCTCGGCAACGCCGACCTCGCACCGCTGGTCGGCCTGTCGGCGCCCCTGCGGCCCGAGCGCGGCCAGATCCTCGTCACGGAGCGCACACGGCAGGTGCTGGGTCTGCCCACCCACGTCGTCCGCCAGACCGAGGAGGGCTCGCTGCTGCTGGGCGACAGCAAGGAGGATATGGGCTTCGACACCCTGACCCAGACGCCTGCCATGATGCGGGCCATCGCCCATAAGGCGGTCCGGACCTTCCCGTGGATCGCCGAGCTGAACATCGTCCGGGCCTGGGCGGCGCTGCGCGTCATGTCGCCGGACGGCAAACCGATCTACGACGAATCCGAGCGTTATCCGGGCGCCACCATCGCCAATTGCCATTCCGGCGTCACCCTGGCCGGCGCGCATGCGAGCCTGCTCGCCCCGATGATCGCGGCCGGCGCGCTGGCGCCGGAGATGTCCCCCTTCAGCGCGAGACGGTTCGATGTTCAGAAGGCGGCCTGAGGCCCGTCCGGCCCCCGGGGACCGGCTGGTGGAGGTCTTCGTCGCGGGCCAACCCGTCCGCGTGCCCGAGGGCGCCTCGGCGGCCGCCGCCGTCCTGCTGTCGGGCGCGCCGGCGATCCGCACGACGCCGGTCAACGGGGCGCCGCGCCTGCCCTACTGCATGATCGGCATCTGCTTCGATTGCCTCGCTGAGATCGACGGCGTGGCCAACCGGCAATCCTGCCTCGTGCCGGTTGCCGCCGGCATGCGGATCGAGCTGCAGGTCGGCGCCCGCGCGGCGCGGATCGAGGACGCCGCATGAGCTACGATCTCGCCATCGTCGGCGCCGGCCCGGCCGGCATGGCCGCCGCCACCGAGGCCGCCTGCCTCGGGCTCTCGGTTACCGTGCTGGACGAGCAGCCTGCCCCCGGCGGGCAGGTCTTCCGGGCAGTCGAGGCAGCGTCGAGGGATCCGGCGCTCGCCGGAGAGTTCCTCGATGCCGGTGGTGCCCTGGCGGGTGCGTTCCGCGCCACCAAGGGGATCGCCTACCGGCCAAGGACCACGCTCTGGCACCTCGACCCCGATGCGGGCCTGCTGTCCGTCGCCGCGGACGGCGCCACAGCGGAGATCGCCGCCCGGCGCATCCTGCTGGCGACCGGCGCCCAGGAGCGGCCCGTGCCGATTCCCGGCTGGACGCTGCCGGGCGTCATGAGCGCGGGCGCCGCTCAGATCCTCCTCAAGACGGCCGGCGCCGTGCCGGAGGGATCCGTCGTGATCGCCGGGCAGGGGCCGCTCTGCTGGCTGCTCGCCGTGCAGCTCCTGCGCGCTGGCGTCGAGCGGCTGACGCTACTGGAGACCGGCGCCGGTGGTGCCCTCCGGGACGCGCTGCGGGCGGGCGGCCTCTGGACCGGCCGCAAGCTCCTCGCGAAGGGCGTGGCCCTGATGCGCGAGACCCGGGCGCGGGGCCTCACCGTGGTGCGCAACGTCCGCCACCTCCGGGCGGAGGGTGATGGCCGGGTCTCGACTGTGCGCTGGCGTCAGGGAAGCCGCGACCACGCGATCGCCTGCGACACGCTCCTCCTGCACGAGGGGGTGATTCCGTCGACCCACATTACCCGGGCGCTGGGGTTCGACCACGATTGGGACGACAGGCAGCTCTGCTGGCGTCCCCGCCTCGACGCCTGGGGCGCCACGAGCCATCCGAATGTGGCGGTGGCGGGCGATGGCGGCGGTATCGGCGGCTGGGAGGCGGCTGCCGCGGGCGGGCGGTTGGCCGCGATCGACGCGGCTCACCGCCTCGGCCGGTTCGACGCAGTCGCCCGCGACACCCGCGCTGCGGATGCGCAGAAGGCTCAGCGTTCGGCCCTGGCGCTCCGGCCCTTCCTCGACCGGCTCTACCGCCCCGCCTCGGCGATCCTCACCCCAACAGACGACACCATCGTCTGCCGCTGCGAGGAGATCACCGCCGGGCAGATCCGTGGGGCCGCCCGCCTCGGCGCCGCCGGCCCGAACCAGGTCAAGGCCTTCCTGCGGGCCGGCATGGGTCCCTGCCAGGGGCGCATGTGCGGCACCGTTGTCGCCGGGCTGATCGCCGAGACCCGCGGGGCCTCCATGGAAACGGTCGGGGCGCTCCGGCCGCGGGCCCCGTTCAAACCGATGACGGTGGGCGAACTCGCGAACGAACGGCCGGACGCAATCCCGGAGCTGATCGCGTGACAGCGAAACCCTGCATCGTGATCGTCGGCGGCGGTCCGGCTGGCCGCGCCGCCCTGGCCGCGCTGCCCGGCGCCGTCCAGATCGCCCGGCCCGAGGCCACGGCCTGGCACGCCGAGCCCCGCCGCCTCTGGGTCGAGGGCGACGGGCGGGTCTGGGCCGAGCCGTTCGACGGCTTGCTGGTCTGCGCAGACGAGCCGCTGCTGCTGGCCGCCCTCGGCTGCGCCATCCGGGACGGGCGGGTCGTGGCCGATCCCGAGGGCCGGACCAGCGTGCCGGGCGTTTCGGTAGCCGGCCGCGTGGCGGGGGCGGCAAATTCGCGGGAGGCGGAGCGTCAGGCGACCATCGCCGCGCGCGCCCTGGCCGCCGGGCCGGCATACACAAACGCGCCGATGATCCCGCCCGCCAAGACTGCGCCCGCCAAGACTGCGCCCGCCAAGACCGCGCCCGCCAAGACTGCGCCCGCCAAGACTGCGCCCGCCAAGACTGCGCCCGCCAAGACCGCGCCCGCGCTGCGGCTCGATCCGGTGGACCTCGCGGCTTTGCTAGAGCGGCCCACGGGGCCGGAGCGCCACCGGGCCGCACTCGCGCAGTGCGCAATCCTGGGCGCGGTGGTGCCGGCGCGTCCCGTCGGCCTCGCTGCGCTGGCCGGCCTCGTGGCCACGATGCCGGAGGCGGCTCCCCCGCAGACGGATACGGGCGCGCTGGCATGACCGATCCCGACATCCTGATCGTCGGTGGGGGCCTGCACGGGCTGTCCGCCGCCCTGCATCTGGCCCGGGCCGGGCGCCGGGTCCGCGTGCTGGAGGCCCGGCAGGTCGGCGCCCAGGCCTCGGGCTACTCGGCGGGCGGCGTGCGCACCCTGGGCCGCCATCCCGCCGAGGTGCCGCTCGCCCTGGAGGCGATCGAGCGCTGGCATGACATCGCGAACCTCGTCGGCGACGATTGCGGCTTCCGCCCCGTCGGGCAGGTCCGGGTCGCCGAGACCGAGGCGGAACTCGCGCAGCTCGCCGAGCGCGTCGAACGCCTGCGCGCCGCCGGCTGGATGCACGAGGCTCTGGCGGATGCCGAGACGGTGCGCCAGCTGCTCCCGGCGGTCGCCCCGCACGTGGTCGGCGGCATCGTCGCCCGCCGCGACGGCTTCGCGTCCCCCTTGCGCACGACGCGCGCCTTCGGCTGCGCCGCTATGGCCGCCGGTGCCACGGTGATCGAGGGTGCACGCGTCGCCACGCTGGAGCGCCGGGCCGGCCTCTGGTGCCTCCGGACACACGGGGGCGAGACCCATGCCGCGCCGCTCCTGCTCAACGCCGCGGGCGCCTGGGGCGGCCGTATCGCCCGCGCGGCCGGAGAGCCGATCCCGCTTGGCTTCAACGCCTTCCAGATGCTGCTCACCGACGCGCTGCCGCCACTCCTGACACCGGTGGTGGGGGCGGCCGGGCGACCGCTGTCGTTCAAGCAGTCCGACAGCGGCCACGTGATGATCGGCGGCGGCCACAAGGGACAGGCCGACCTCGACACCGGAGAGATCCACCTCGACGTCCCGCGGCTCGCCTATTCGGCCCGCACGGCGCTCGACCTGTTCCCGGCCCTGCGCGAGGCGCGGATCGCCCACGCCTGGGCCGGCATCGAGGGCGTCACGCCCGATGAGCTGCCGGTGATCGGCCGGTCCGCGGTGGCGGACGGGCTGGTCCACGCCTTCGGTTTCTCCGGGCACGGCTTCGCGCTCGCGCCCATCGTCGGTGCGATCGTCGCCGGCCTGCTGCTCGACGGACCGGAGACGCACGCCCTCACGGCATTCGCGCCGGACCGCTTCACCCTCGGCGGCCCCGCCCGCGAGACCCGCTCGGCCCTGCTTCAGCCAGCCGGCTGATCCTCCACGCACAAGGACCTGTTTCGATGATCGAACGCCATATCCGCACGCCCATCATGCACCGCGTGGTGGAGCATGGCGGCGTCCTCTACTTCGGCGGCATCGTGGCGGAGGATCGCTCCGCGCCGATGCAGGGCCAGACAGAGCAAATCCTGGCGCGGATCGACGCGCTGCTTGCCGAGACCGGCAGCGACCGGAGCAGGATTCTGACGGCGACGCTCTACATCACCGACATGGCGCTCAAGGACGAGATGAACGCCGCCTGGACCGCGTGGTTCGCCCCCGAGCTCCTGCCGAGCCGCTCCACCATCGGGGTCGCCGAACTGGGACCCGATGTCCTGATCGAGGCCGTGATCACCGCGGCGAAATGAGCCTCGGTCGAGGGGCGCGGCTCGGCTGCGGCGCCACGGGCCGCCTTATGGAAGCGGCTGGTCTTGCCGGGGTGCGGACCGGCCGGACGTATCACTTCCTGTTCTTGATCAGGCTGTCGACGTTCTTGTTCGCCTCCTTGTTGTCCTTCCGCTGTGCGGTGATGGCTTGCTTCGTGTCCTTCATCGACGTTTCGTCCCGCTTGCCCTGCGGTATCTCGTTCGGTGCCGCCATGGCGGGGACGGTGGCCAGGAGAAAGGCCGTGCACAACGCGGCGCTCACCGTTGTCTTGATCATGGTCGTCCTCCTCTGATTTAACTGGGACAAGATCTTGACGATGTTGTCGGTCTGATCAGACTGGGCGGCTAGGACTTTCCCGGCCGCCCGGTCGTCTGTTACTTGCCGGCCTTGGCGCCTGCGGCCGTGCCGGTCGCCGTCGGGGACGCGGTGTTTGATGCCGCGGCCTTGCCCGTCTGCGGAAGGGCGACCGCGTCGATCATGTCGAAGCGCATCCCGTCCTGGGCAGTCTTCAGGACCGCGTTGGCCTCGTAATACTTGCCTTGCCCGATCAGCGTCGCCGCCTGATTGACGTCCGCGATGGTCTTGTCGAGCGGCAGCACCGCCATCGTGAAGTTCACGTCGACATGGGCGAGCTTGAGCTTCTCGATCGCGCCCTTCTGGTCGCCGTGGGCGAGGTTCTTGTTCGCTTCGGTCACGGCCGAGGCCTTATCGGGGCTGGCCACGAAGTCGTCACCGAGCGTCAGCTGCGCGTCCACCGGAACCCAGGCGACCTGCTCCTTGGAGGGCTTCGCGTCGGTCGTCGCGGGCTGAGCGGTCGCCACCGGGGCCATCGCCTTGTGGCCGGCCATGTCGGCGGGTGTCTTGAGGTCGGCTTCGGCCTTGGTGAACACGGCGTCATCGGTCTTGGCCTTCGTGAAGGCCGCCTGCGTCTTGCCGATCAGAGCCTTGGCCTGAGCGGGGTCCGCTTCGAAGATGGCGAGCCGCGTGAGTTGAAGATCACGGAACGCCTGTGCGCCATCTTTCGACAGCTTGCCCACATCCTTGTCGATCGCCGTCTGCTGCGCGGCGGGCTGCTGAGCGGCCTGTTCCGCGGCGAAAGCGGTCCCGCCGAGGATGGTGGAGAGCACGAGCGCCGCAGCCATGGATTTGCGATAAGCCATCTTAATAACTCCATCTGAGCGCTTGAACCAAGACCTTTGACTGTATCGGCCTCGTTCTTCGCGTGTTCATATAATATTCAACTACCGTGTTGGTCGCATGTCCACTGGATTAAAATTCGGACATGTCGGTGCTGGCGCCAGGTGGAGACTGGGATTGGCGATGTCACGGTCTCGCGATCGGCGCCGGATGCCTGCCGGCCTTCGATCGGATCTTTTCGACCGGGACCCGCCTCAGGTGGCCGCTGCGGCGGGAAACATCAGGTCGAAGCGGCAACCGCCCGTCGCGGCCGGGTGGACGCTCACGCTCGCGGCGTGGAGCTTGACGATTGCGGCCACCAGGCTCAGTCCGAGGCCGTTGCCCTTGGTCTGGCGCGCCACCTCCGAGCGGTAGAAGCGCTGGAAGATCTTGTCGCGCTCCGTCGCGGGCAGGCCCGGCCCCGTATCCTCCACCGCGAGGCTGACAGCGCCGCCCAGGTGAGTCAGGCGCACGGACACGGCCCCGCCCTGCGGCGTGAACTTCAGGGCGTTGTCGAGGAGGTTCGACAGGGCCTCGAAGCACAGGTCTCGGTCACCCCGGATGGTGGGAAGCCCGTCCGCGATCGCGAGGGTGAGGCGCACACCCTTCTCCTCGGCCGACGGCTCGAAGAGGTCCACCGCAGCCGCCGCCAATTCGCCGAGATCGACCGGTGCGAAGGCGGTCCGGCGCCCCTCTTCCATCGCACCGATCCGCAGCACCGCCGTGACCATGGCGAGGGTCTGGTCGATCCAGGCGAGGCCCTGGTCGATCGTCTCGTGGAACTCCGCCACCGTCCGGGCCTGGATGCGGCTGCGTTCCAGCCGGGCGCGCAGCCGGGTCAACGGCGTGCGCAAATCATGGGCGACCGCGTCGCCGACGCTGCGGACCTCGCCCATCAGGTGCTCGATCTCGTCGAGCATCCGGTTCACGTTGGCGGCCAGCCGGTCGAACTCGTCGCCCCGGGTGCCGACCGGCAGGCGCCGGCGCAGGTCGCCGCCCATCACCTCGGACAGAGCCGCCTCGGTGGCGGCCAGCCGCCGACGGCCCCGTCGCGCCAGCAGGAGGCCGCCGAGACCTGACAGGGCCAGCATCGGCACCAATCCGAGGCCGAGCGCCCGCAGGGTCGTCACCCGCACGCGGTCGATCTCGTCGGAATCGTGGGCGATCACCACGGTGCTGCCGTCCGGTAGCGGCAGGGCGGCCGCCCAGATCTCGTCGTCGAGCCTGCGCTGTGCGACCTCGACGACGGCACTCACGCGATAGGCGTCCCCGTCACGAGCCAAACCTTTGGGCAGCGCGTCGAGGTTGCCGGCCCGGCGCGCGCCGTCGGGCCCGAACAGGCCGCCGTAATGGGTGGCGTGCAGGTCCATGGCGGTCCAGGTGTCGACCCGCAAAGCCGCGGAGGCGGGATCTGCGGCGGCCGCGCGGACTTCGAGCCGCAGCGTCTCGGCGAGTTCCTCGCGCAGGTAGGCGGCCGTCTGCCAGTAGATGAAGGCAAAGATCGCCAGCGCCAGCAGCACCGACCACAGGGCTATGCCGAGCGCCCATCGCACGGTCGTGGAGCGCAGCAGATCAGTCATCGGGCGTGAAGGTGAAGCCGAGGCCGCGCACATTTTGGATCAGGGGTGGTCCTCCGCAGGCTTCGAGCTTCCGGCGCAGGCGCCCGAGATGGACGTCGATCAGGTTCGATTTCGGGGTGAACCGGTAGTTCCAGACCTCCTCGAACAGCATCGCCCGGGTGACGATCTGGCCGGGTGCGCGCATCAGATAGGCGAGCAGCTTGAGCTCACGCGGCAGCAATTCGAGATCGCGCGCGCCGCGCCGGCCGGTCCCGGCGATCAGGTCGATCTCCAGGCTGCCGACCCGAAGCAGGGTCTCGCGGCTGTCCACCGGACGCCGGAGCAGAGCCTCGATCCGGGCGGCGAGTTCCCCCAGGGCGAAGGGTTTGGCGAGGTAGTCGTCCCCGCCCGCCCGCAGGCCGCGGATCCGCTTATCCACGTCGCCCAGCGCGCTGAGCACCAGCGCGGGAGTCCGGTCCCCGTCCCGGCGGAGATCCTGCAGGACGCTGAGCCCGTCCTGGCCGGGCAGCATCCGGTCGAGGATGATCGCGCCCCAGGTGCCGTCCCGGGCCGCCTGGGCGCCGTCGGGCCCGGTCGCCGCCCAGGTGACCGCGTGACCGCGCCCGCGCAGGTCATCGAGCACGACGGCTGCCGTCTCCGCGTCATCCTCGATCAGCAGCACCCTCGCCACGCCCGCACCTCCGGCCGGTTTCCTGTGTGCCGCATTTCGGTTCGCCGGTCCCGGCGCGGTCCGATTGTGAACCCGAATTTAGTGGCGCAGCATTGGCTTCGCCCAACTTATTAGAATGACTCTAGCGCGTACCGGCGCCGGTTTCACGGCCCCATTTGTTTGACCGGATTGCGTCGATGCAGACCCCGCCCCGCCGAACGCGTGTGCCCCGATGGGCTCGCTGTGCGGATCCAGGAATCGCCGTTCGAGGAGAGGGGCGGAGGGCTTCGGAGCTTACCTGCGCACTTTCGCAGGAGCTGGACATGGGGGCCCGCGCCGCGGCGACAGGATGGTGCGCGGGTCCCCCCTCCCGAGCGGGAGAGGGACAGGGTGAGGGTCGAGCACGTTCAGGAAGAGGCGCGATCTTCACGCGTGGTCTTGGCGCGCTTGGTGCTGAAGCTTCTCATCCCTCACCCCAACCCGCTCCCGCACGGGAGAGGGGGCTTGTCGCGCCCTGCTGCCGGCTTCAGTGGCTAACCTCGAAGCCTGGCCGTCATCGCCCGGTCCGATGCCATCCGGCAGGCGTCGCGCATGCCTAGGAAGAAGCGTCCGCGGCGCCTGATCAACCGATACGCCCAGTCCCGTCTCTACGACGTGGAGACGCGGAGCTACGTCTCCATAGACCGGCTGAAGGAACTGCGCAGCGAGGGCTACGAGGTGGTGGTCCGTGAGGTCGAGACCGGACGCTTCGTGAGCGACGAGGTGCTGCGCCCGGGTTTCGACGCATGAGGTGGCCGATCCCCAGCGACCGGGCAGCCGGAAATGGGCAGCCCGGCGAGCGGCGCGCGCGCCCATGACGCTGAACGCGGAGGCGCATGCCCGTGCCATGGAAGCTGAGTCCGTCGAGCCGGAGGGCTCGGACGAGGAGGTGCCCTCGAAGCCCGCCCCAGAGGTGCCGCGCCGCCGCGGTGGCGTCCGCGTGCTCCTCTTCCTGGCTGGGGCCGGCCTCGCCACTGCCGGCTGGATCGAGCGCGCGCCCATCCTGTCCGCGCTCGGCCTCGCGCCGGCCACGTCGGCGGCGGGGACGGACAAACCCGACGCGGCGCCGGCGAACCCCGATCGCGTCACCCTCGACGCGGAGGGGCAGACGCGGATCGGCCTCGCCTTCGGGACGGCCGAGACCCGCCGGATCGTGCTGCCGGTGCGCGTCCCCGGCACCGTCGCGTTCGACGAGCGGCGGGTGACGCATCTTAAGCCGCGCACACAAGGACGGGTGCTGAGCCTCGCGGTCCAGCCCGGCGACCGGGTCGAGGCGGGCGAGACCCTGGCGACCCTCGACGCTGCCGGCCTGCTTGATGCGCGCAACGGCTACCTCGCCGCGCAGGCCTCCCTCGGCGAGGCGCAGGCCTCCGAGGCGGTGGCCGCGCTGCAGCTCAAGCGCGGACAGGAGCAGCTCAAGTTCGGCGGCGTCGCGCAGGCCGAGGTGGAACGGCGGCAGGTCGATCTCGCCAAGGCGCAGGCGGCGGTGAAATCGGCCCAGGCCAACGCCGAGATGTACCGGGCGCAGTACCAGCGCCTCGCCCCGACCGAGGGGGGCGCCCCCGGAACCAGCGCCGTCGTGACCCCGATCGCCGGGGTCGTGACCAGCGTCGGCGTGACTCTCGGCGAGGTCGTCGACACCACCCGCGACGCCTTCACGGTCGCCGATCCGACCCGCATCCTCGTCCTGGCCAACCTCTACGGACCGGATACCGCCCGGGTGAAGGCGGGCGACGGCGCCTCGGTCGAGAGCCCGGTCCCGGGCCACGATCCCTTCGAAGGTCGCGTCCGCTCGGTGAACGCCGCCCTCGATCCGGCCACCAACACGGCGCCTGCCCGCATCGAGCTCGACAACCCGGGCGACCTGCTGCGCGCCAACATGTTCGTCGCGGTGACGATCGCGGCGGATCTCGGCCGCGACGGCGTCACCGTCCCGGCGGCCGCGATCCAGCAGACCGAGCAGGGGCCGATCGCCTTCGTGCGTGTGGGCGAGGACCAGTTCGAGCGGCGCGCCCTGACACTCGGGATCCAGCGCTCCGACTGGGTCGAGGTGCAGAGCGGTGTCGCGGCCGGCGACATCGTGGCGACGCAAGGCAGCTTCGGGCTCAAGGCGATCCTGCTGCGCAGCCTGCTCGGCTCGACGGATTGAGGCCTTCCATGCGGTCGTGGTTCGCCCTCCTGATCCGCCGCCGGTTCCTGGTGCTGATGATCGCGCTCGCCGCGGCGGCGGGGGGCGTGGCCAACCTCGAAGGCCTGTCGATCGACGCGGTGCCCGACATCTCGCCCAAGCAGGCGATGATCCTGACCCTGTCGCCGGGCCTTGGGCCGCTGGAGGTGGAGCGGCTCGTCACCTTCCCGGTGGAGAACGCCATGGCGGGGGCGCCGGGCCTGACCGGGATCCGCTCGACCTCGCGGGCCGGCGTCTCGGCGGTCTACGTCACCTTCGCGGACGGCGTGCCGATCACGGAGGCGCGCAATCAGGTGTTCCAGCGTTTGCCGGCGGCCAAGGGCATGATGCCGGCGGGCGTCGGCGATCCGCAGATGGGCCCGATGGCGACGGGGCTCGGCGAGATCTACCAGTTCGAGCTGCGCGGGCCCGGCTACACGCCGATGCAGCTCCGGCGCACCCTGCAGTGGACGATCGCGCCGAAGTTGAAGCTGACGCCCGGCATCGTCGATGTGAACATCTACGGCGGCCAGATGCCGACCTACGAGGTCCGGGTCTCGGCCGACGCCTTGCGCCGCTACGGCGTCGGCCTCGCCCAGGTCTTCACGGCGCTCGCCGACAACAACGCGGCCCGGGGCGGCGCCTATATCGAGCATAACGACCAGCAGGAGACGATCCGCGGCCTCGGCCTCGCCAAAAGCCCGGAGGACATCGCCAACATCGTGGTCGCCACCGGGCCGGGCGGCGTGCCGGTGACGCTCGCGACTTTGGGCCAGGTGGTCGAGGCGCCAAAAGTCCGGCTCGGGGCCGTGACCCACGACGCGCAGGGCGAGACGGTGGTCGGCATCGCGCTGATGCAGGTCGGCGAGAATGCCAGCGCGGTGGTCGGCCAAGTGAAGAAGACGATCGCCGACCTGCGCCCGCAACTGCCGCCGGGCATGGATATCGTTCCCTATTACGACCGCAGCGCGCTCGTGGACCGCACGATCCACACCGTAGCGCACAACCTCCTCGAAGGCGCAGTCCTCGTCATCGTCGTCCTGCTGCTGCTGCTGGGCAACCTCCGCGCCGGGCTGATCGTGGCGGCCGCGATCCCGCTCGCGATGCTGATGGCGTTCGCCGGCATGCGGCTGCTCGGCCTGTCGGGCAACCTGATGAGCCTGGGCGCCATCGATTTCGGCCTGATCGTCGATGGCGCCGTGGTGATGGTCGAGAACGTGCTGCGCGCCCGCGGCGAGCACCCGGGCCGGCCGCCCGAGGACCTGATCCGCGATGCCGCCGCCGAGGTGGCCAAGCCCGTGATGTTCGCGGTGGCGATCATCATCCTCGTCTACGTGCCGATCCTCGCGCTGGAAGGTGTGGCCGGCAAGATGTTCGTGCCGATGGCGCTGACCGTCATCCTGGCCCTGTCGGGCTCCCTCGTCATCACCATGACGCTGATGCCGGCGCTGGCCGCGATCTTCCTCGCCGGCAGCGGCGTCGGCGAGCGCGAGACGCGGCTCGTCCACGGGATGCGGGCCGCCTACACGCCGCTGCTGAAGGCGGCCGAGCGGCACGCCGGGCTCACCGTGCTGGCGACGCTTGCCCTGTTCGCCGGCTCCTGCGTGCTGGCAACGCGGCTCGGTGGCGAGTTCCTGCCGAAGCTGTCGGAGGGCTCGATCGTCATCACCTCCGAGAAACTGCCGGGCATCGATCTGAGCGCTTCGCTCGCCACGGTGACCCGCATCGAGCGGGTGCTGAAGTCGTTTCCGGAGGTGAAGCGTGTCGTCTCGCTCACCGGCAGCGCCGAGATCCCCACGAATCCGATGGGCGTCGAATCGACCGACAGCTTCATCACCCTCACCGACCCAGCCACATGGATAACCGCCGACACGCAGGAGGGTCTCGTGGCGGCCATCGACAAGCGCCTCAAGGAGGAAGTGCCGGGCGTGGCCTATACCTTCTCCCAGCCGATCCAGATGCGCATGGACGACCTGCTGGAGGGCGTGCGCGGCGACGTCGCGATCAGCCTCTACGGCGACGACCTGAAGGTTCTGAAGGACAAAGCCGACGCCATCGTGCGCACCGTCTCCGGGATCGACGGGGCGGCGGACGTGAAGGCCGAGGCGCAGGCCGGCATGCCGGCGCTCACGATCCAGGTCGACCGCGCCAAGGCGGCCCGCTACGGCATCAACGTGTCGGACGTGCTCGACATGGTGGAGAGCATCGGCGGCCGGACCAGCGGCGTCGTCTACGGCAACGACAATTCGATCACCGAGATCGTGGTCCGGCTCGATCCGGCCGACCGCGGCGACATCGAGCGGATCCGCGCCCTGCCGGTCGGCCGCTCCGGCAACGGTGATCCGAGCCGGGAGGCGGGCAGCCGCATGATGGTGCCGCTGTCGATGGTCGCCAGCGTGGATGTGGCCTCCGGCCCGGCGCAGATCAGCCGCGAACGCCTGCAACGGCGGATCTTCGTTCAGGCGAATGTCCGCGGCCGCGACGTCCAGAGCTTCGTGGATGCCGCCAAGGCCGCCGTCGCCCGGCAGGTGACGCTGCCGCCGCGCTACGCGCTGGTCTGGAGCGGCCAGTTCCAGAACCTGCAGGAGGCGACCGCCCGGCTCACCGTCGTGGTGCCCGCGGCGCTCGCGGCGATCCTGCTCCTGCTGGTGGTGATGTTCGGCGACATCCAACTCGCCGGGTTGATCTTCCTCAACGTGCCGGTGGCTGCGACCGGCGGCATCCTGGCGCTGACGCTCCGCGACATGCCGTTCTCGATCTCGGCGGCGATCGGCTTCATCGCGACCTTCGGCATCGCGATCCTGAACGGTGTCGTGCTGACGAGCTACATCCGCGACCTGGAGGCGACCGGCCTCGACCCGCGGGAGGCGGCCACCCGCGCCGCCGAGATGCGGCTGCGCCCGGTGATGATGACCGCCCTGGTGGCGGCTCTGGGCTTCCTGCCGATGGCGCTCTCCACCAGCGCGGGCGCCGAGGTGCAGCGCCCGCTGGCCACCGTGGTGATCGGCGGGCTGATCTCGGCGACCCTGCTCACCCTCGTGGTGCTGCCGGCCGTCTATCCATGGGTGGCAGGCCTGCGCCTGCGGCGGGCGAGCGCGGACCGCAGGACGCAATCGGGCCGGTCTCGTCCAGGCGCGGCGGCGTCGGCTCCGCCGCCCGCGGGGCGCCGAACAGCCCGCTGAGATACACGTAATAAGCCGGCTGCTTCCGGCGCAGCTCTTCGCGGCGGGAGCCCCGATCGCGCCCGCGGCGGGACCGGCTCGGGACGCGATCGTACTGGACTAATGAGCCGAGGATACGTTGGCACGCCAACGCATCCTCGGCTTAGGTCCTTCGCCGCTCGCAGGATTTGATGGCAAAACCGGTGGCCACTTTCGCGAAACCTGCTCAGGCCGGCAGAACGACAACCTTCGTCTTGACCGGCGTGCGCGCGTAGAGGTGGATCATATCCTGGCTGAGCAGGCCGACGCAGCCGCTCGTGATGCCTGTGCCGATCGATTCGGCGTCGCTGCTCGCGTAGATCGTGTAGAGCGTATAGGCGCCGTTCTGGTAGAGGTGGAGCGTCCGGGCGCCGAGCGGATTCTCGAGGCCGCCCGGCATGCCGCGAGCGTATTTCGCCGCTTCGGGCTGGCGCCGGATCATCTCTGCGGGCGGCGTCCAGGTCGCCCATTCGGACTTGCGTCCGACATAGGCGTCGCCGTTCCACAGGAACCCCTGGCGGCCGACATTGGCGCCGTACCGGGTTGCAGTGCCGTCGCCCTCGACACGATAAACGTAGTAATGGGCGGGATCGACGATGATCGTGCCGGCCGCCTCCTTCGTGTCATAGCTGACGGTCCGGCGATAGTATTTCGGATCGACCTTGCTGATGTCGGCCGCCGGGATCGGGAACTTCTCGTTCGGCATCGGCCCGTAGGTTTTTTGTGCCTCGGCGAGGAAGAGGGTGTCGGTTGTCCCGCACCCACCGAGGGCGAGGGCGCCGACCCCGAGGGACGACCCGGCCAGGAAGGCCCGGCGGCTGAGCAGGCCCGCCTGCGGCCCGGGTCGCGCGGACGCGTCCAATGCCCCGGTACCGGTCTTCCGAGCGTCGATCGTCATGTCTCTGGACGTCCCATGTCCCGCCGCGCAACCGTCGAGCTCGATGGTGCCGCGCCGCGGCGCAGCAGGCAAGCTCGGCTGTCCACAGTCGAAAGCCGGGGGAATGCGTCGGGAGTGTGGCCAATATCGGTTGTCATCCAGGGTTGAACGATCGATGCAATGAAATGGCGCGCTGACCACGGGTCTTCGTGCCGCGCGCACCCGATCGATCAATCTCTGCGGATGGCATGGCCGCCTCGTGGGTGCGAGCCGGGCCAGATGACAGGCGACGGGGTGGCTGCTACGAACCCGGCCCGGCACCAGACTCCGTAGCTCAGCTGGATAGAGCAGCCGCCTTCTAAGCGTCTGACGGCGCGGCATTCAAGCTAACATTCCCCTTTGGAAAATGGTTTTTAGGTCGGAAAAGATGATTAGTCGGACGGTATTCGGACGGCCCCCGCGGCGTCATAGCGCCGGAAGGCCGGTCCTGCTGGCGCAGGCAGTTCCCGGACGGGACTGATAGATGCCAGGCATCAGCCTCGCATCGCAGTGAAGGTCTGGCCGCATCGACTTGGCCGATGACGCCCATAGCTGGCGCCCGCCACCGGCCCATGCGCCCTGCCGAGCCCGATTGAACAGGTCGGGGAAAAAAGTCGGCCGGATCGGCGTGCTTGCCGGACTTGCCGGGGGCCATCATTGGATAGTCGTTCGGCAGCGTCGTCCTGCTCGTCCCATGGCCGCGACGCCGGGGCCTGCACGGCGCCTTCCAGCACCGGCATGCCCAGGTAGTCCCGGGCGCCAGGTTCTCAGCGCAGGTCGTGACCTCGAGTCTCGGGAACGCAGAGCACGATCAGGAGTGCGATGACGAATGCGCAGACGGTCGTTCCGAGCCCCGCCTCGATCCCGCCCTGCCCGGTGGCGATCAGGCCGATGATGCTGAGGGCCAGCAAGCCGCCGAGCCTCCCCCTATTGTAGATCAACCCCATGACGAAGCCGCGGGCCGGGGTGTCTGGGATCATCTCGGCCGTGAACGGTCCCATGCCCGCGAAGATCCCATTCACGGTGAGCCCCGAGAAAAAGATCGCCACGATGAGCTTCTCTGCAGGGCCGAAGGCGTAGGCAGCGACGGCCAGTATCCCGATGACGATGTATGCGATGAACATTGGCTTGCGGCCCACCCGATCGACGAACGCACCGTAGACCAGGAAGCCGATCACCGCACCGATCTGCAGGGCCAGAACGAAGTTAAGGTTTTTGAGGAAGTCGTAGACCTTGACCGTGGACAGGAAGGTCGGGGTCCAAGTGAACACCCCCCAGAACATGGACCGCAGGCAGCATACGACCCCTAAGGCCAACAGCGCATTTCGTCGCGCGTCGGGCGTGATGATAGGACCGGAGCCTACCGTCCTGTTCGCGGCCGTCTCGGCATGTCGTGCGATCCAGATCGGGGATTCAGGGGTGATTTCTCGACCGGAGCGAGGATCAGCGCGGGGAGGGCTCCGATCATGTAGAGGATTCGCCATCCATCCCATAATAGCCCGGTGTACCGCGAGCCGACGATCGCTGAGGCGACGATGGGCAGGATGGCCCCGAGCGGGAGGCCCATCCGCCTCAGGGCGCCGCCGCGCCCGCGCAACTTGGATTCCAAGGTCTCGGCGATGAGCGCGGCGCCGGCCGTCCAGGTCCCCCCCCATCCCGAGGGCGCCGCAGAACCGAGGATCGACAGCGAGGTCATGGAAGGCAACAAAGCGATGAGGCCCGAGAAGACCGAATAGATCAGGATTTATGCGTAGGCCGCGCGCACGCGTCCGATCCGGTCGGAGATGTAGCCGAACGCGATGCCGCCCACGATTTTTCCGCCCGCGGACAGGCTGATGAGGCGGTGGCCACGATCGGCGGCGTGCGTCGCAAGATCCATTTCTTCCGCATGGACCTGCCGCACTCCGACGCCTGCTTCATAAAGGCGTATCCGCGGGAGACCACCGAGGCGTTCCTCGACGGGCACGTCGCCGCCTTCGCCTTCTTCACGGGCGTGCCGCTGTTGATCCTGTACGACAACACGAAGATCGCGGTCGCCAAGATCTGCGGTGACGGGCAGCGCGAGCGCACGCGCACCTTCACCGAGCTGGGGAGCCAATACCTGGTCCGCGACCGCTTCGCCGGCGGGGCAAGGGCAACGAAAAGGGCAAGGTCGAAGGGCTGGGCAAGTTCGCCCGCTCGAAATTCATGGTTCTTCCGCAGGTTCGGTGCTGAGGGCTAGGAGCCCGTCCGAGTAATCCTCTCGACGGCGGGGCCGGAGGGTGATTCACTTGGCTCATGGCCAAGGTGTTTCGCTCCTGGGATGTGGATCAGGGCTGGTTGCTGCCGCCCTCGCTGCACGAGTTCGTGCCGCCCG
>NZ_JAKSYH010000083.1 GCF_022829295.1 Methylobacterium sp. J-088 | reverse complement strand
CGAATGGGCGATGATCTGCACCGCCCACAACCTCCTCAAGCTGGCCAAGGCCAGTCACTGAGCCCAAAGCCGACGCCCACGTCTGCCCACACTTCCACCCTCATCCCACCGCGTAAACTCGTTACTCGGACGGGCTCCTAGATGTGTCCAGTCCTCCGCGCCTGGCGATGATGCGTCACGACCCGATCGGCAGAATGGACACGTGGGCGGACACCACCTTCCATCCGAGACCGGGCAAGCGCATCCAGGTCTGGCTCTGACGCCCGATGCCGGTCTTACCACGCGGCTTGAACTCGAAATTGACGGTGGCGAAGTCGCTCCCCAGCGTCAGGATCTCCAGCCGGATCCGTGCCTCCTTGGTACCGCCCAGTGGCGGATCAGCCGCCACGCGGGCGGCGTGGATCTCGGCGAATCCGTAGCAGTTCTCGGTCAGCGCGTAGCGGATCGTGTGCGGACTGTCCCAGAAGGTCGCGTCGAGGACGGCGACATCCTTCTCGACGAGCGCCTGCTCGTAGCGCTCGAACAGAGCCGCGATCTCGGCCACGATCTCCGGGCGGTTCACCGTCACGTCCATTCAACCCTCCAGAGCGACCGCTAGGCGGATCAGATCGAGGTCGGTCCCGCGCGCACCGATGATCGACAAGCCGACCGGCGCGCCATCGACGTGGGCGCCCGGCAGATTGACCTGCGGGACGCCGGTGAGCCCGCCGTGGCTCGTGAGGCAGGCGATGCGCTCGCGCAGCGGATGCAGCGCGCCGAGCGGCAGCCCGCGCAGGGGTGCCGGGAACGGCGTCGTCGGGAGGCACAGGATCGTGCCGGGGGCCAGGAGCCGCGCGAGGCGGGCCCTTGCCTCGATCCGCATCAGGCTCGCGGCGCTGCGCTCGGCATCGGTCATCATCGAGCCTTGGATCAGCGAGCGGGCGACCGAGAAGGCCATGCGTGGATTGCAGGCATCGAGCCAGGGCTCGAAGGTCTGCCACGCCTCGCTGCTCTGCAGGACGCGCTGCGCCCGCTGCCACACGGACAAGCCCTGCGGCGCCAGGGTCACGTCGCGCCGGTTGCCGATCAGGGCGGCCAAGCGGTCGATCTGCGGGGCTAGCGCCTCCTGAACCGCGGCATCGGCGAAGCCGAGCGCGTCGGCGGCCACGAGCAACGTCCGCGGCAGACGGTCCGGCAGCGCTTGGCCGAACAGCATCGCGCCGACCCGCGCGAAGGTCACCGCGTCCCGGGCAAACCAGCCACAGGTATCCGAACTCGGCGCCTGGACGCAGATCCCGGAAAAGTCGATGCGGCCGTGCGTCGGCCGGATGCCGTAGAGGCCGCAAAAGCTCGCCGGCACGCGCACGGAGCCGCCGGTATCCGTGCCCAGCGCGAAGTCGCAGGCGCCCGCGGCCACCGCGGAGGCCGAGCCGCTTGACGAGCCGCCGGGCACCCGGTCCGGCATCGCGGGATTGAGCGGCGTGCCGTCGTGGGCGTTCTCGCCGAGGATCCCCAGCGAGACCTCGTCGGTGACCGTCTTGCCGACGACCGAGGCGCCTGCATCGAGCAGCGTCTGCACCACGCCGGCATGGCGGGTCGGCGTCGGGTAGACGCGCGGCCAGTCCGGGTTGCCGCCCCCCGTGGGGGTGTCCGCGACGTCGATCAGATCCTTGACGGTGAAGGCGAGGCCGGCGAGCGGCCCCGTCGCGGATCCGGCGACGCGGACGCGTGGTCCAGGTAGGAACGGGTCCGTCGAGAGGGGCTGCTCGGCTGTCATGCGGGGATCGGTTCCTGCCATTGTGCGCCAGGCACGGCGGCGAACAGCGCCTTCGTGTAGGGGTGCTTCGGCGCGTAGAAGATCTCGGACGTCGGCGCGACCTCGACCACCTGACCAGCCCGCATCACCGCGATCCGGTCGCAGACCTGCAGCGCGACCCGCAGATCGTGGGTCACGAACAGCATGCTGAGGTGCAGCCGCGCCTTGATGTCGGCGAGCAGCGCCAGGACCTGCGCCTGGACCGAGACGTCCAATGCCGAGACCGGCTCGTCGGCCACCAGGATCTCGGGCTTCATGGCGAGCGCCCGGGCGATGCCGATCCGCTGGCGCTGGCCGCCGCTGAATTCGTGCGGGAAGCGCTGCGCCGCCGCGGGGTCGAGGCCGACCAGCGCCAGCATCTCGCACGCCTGGACACGCGCGATCCTGGGTTCGGTGCCGTGGATGATCGGCCCCTCGGCGACGATGTCGACCACGCGCTGGCGCGGATCGAGGGATCCGTAGGGGTCCTGGAACACCATCTGCACGCGCCGGCGATGCGGACGCATCTGGCGGCGGCTCAGATCGGCGACGCTGTGCCCGGCGAGGATGATCTCGCCGCCATCGATGGGCATCAGCCGGGTGATCGCCCGCGCGAGCGTGCTCTTGCCCGATCCGCTCTCGCCGACGAGACCCAGGGTCTCGCCCCGCCGGAGCAGGACGTCCACGCCGTCGAGGGCCCGGGTGACACGACCGGCGAACAGGCCGCGGGCGCCGTAGGTCTTCTCGAGCCGCTTAGCCTCCACCACCAGGGAGGCGGTGCTGGCGGCGCGCCGCGGCGGCGCCACGAGCTTCGGCACGGCGGCGATAAGGGCGCGCGTGTAGGGATGCTTCGGCGCCCCAAGGACAGAGGCCGCGAGTCCCTGCTCGATCAGGACGCCCTTCTGCAAGACCGCCACCGTGTCGGCGATGTCGGCCACGACGCCGAAATCGTGCGTGATGAACAGGACGCTCGTCCCGTGCTCGCGCTGCAGCTCGCGGATCAGATGGAGAATCTGCGCTTGCGTGGTGACGTCGAGCGCCGTGGTCGGTTCGTCGGCAATGAGCAGCCGCGGATTCAGCGCCAGCGCCATGGCGATCATCGCCCGCTGGCGCTGACCGCCCGAAAGCTGGTGCGGGTAGGAGCGCAGGAGCTGCGCCGGGTCCGGGAGGTGGACGCTCTCGAGGAGCGCGAGGATGCGCGTCCGGCGGTCTGCGCGCCCGAGCGTCGTGTGGATCCGCAGGACCTCGTCGATCTGCCGTCCGATCGTGTGGAGCGGGTTCAGAGCCGTCATGGGCTCTTGGAAGATCATCGCGATGCGCGCGCCCCGGACGCGCCGCATCTGACGCGGTGGGATCGCGGCGAGATCCGCGCCCTCGAATAGGATGCGCCCGCCCGACACGCGCACGCGCGGCCCCGGGAGCAACCCGAGGATCGCGCGCGCCACCATCGACTTGCCCGATCCGCTCTCGCCGATCAGGCAGGTGACCGCGCCGGGCCGCAGGACGAGGTCGAGGTCGGAGACGGCATTCGGCCGGTCCGCGCCGGGCGGCAGCGTGATCGTCAGCTTCTCGATCTCGAGGACGGCGTCGCTCATCGCTCACGGAGCCTCGGGTTCAGGACCTCGTTCAGGCCGTCCCCGACGAGGTTGATGGCGAGGACGGTCAGCAGGATGGCCATCCCGGGGAACGTGCAGATCCACCACGCCGACCGGAGGACCGCGCGGCCCGAACTGATGATCAGGCCCCAGCTCATGACGTTGGGATCGCCGAGGCCCAGGAAGGCGAGCCCCGCCTCGATCAGGACCGCGGTGCCGATCAAGAGGGTGCCGACCGCGATGATCGCCGCGGTGCAGTTCGGCAGCATGTGGCGGAAGACGATGCGGGCATCGCCCGCCCCCAGGCCGTCGCAGGCCAGCACGAACTCGCGGCCGCCGAGCGCCACGAACTCACCCCGGACGAGGCGGGCGATGCCCGGCCAGGAGACGGCCACGATGGCCACAACCTCGCTGAAGAGCGACGGCGACAGGATCGCCACGATCAGGATCGCCAGCACGAAGGCGGGGATCGTCTGGAAGAACTCCGTGAGCCGCATCAGCGCGACCTCGACGCCGCCCCGGTAGTAGCCGGCCAGCCCGCCGATCAGGGTCCCGAGCAGGATCGCCGCACCGGTGGCGCTGAGGCCGATGATCAGGGAGGTGCGGGCGCCGTACGCGATCTCGGCGGCGACGTCCCGGCCCAGCGTGTCGGTGCCGAGCAGAAACGGGCCACCCGGCGGCTGGAGGGCGGGGCCCACGAGCCGGAACGGATCGCCCGGATAGAGGAGCGGCGTGAGCGCCACGAGGACGATCAGCCCGAGGAGCACCGCCGCGCCCGCGAGCGCGAGGCGGTTGCGCGCGAACCGCGCCAAGCCCGTGCGCATCGCTAGAGCTCCAACCGCGGATCGAGGCAGACATAGACGAGGTCGACCGCGAGGTTGATCACGACGACGAGGCAGGCCGAGACGAAGAAGATGCCGAGGAGCAGGTTGAGGTCGCGCGACTGAAGCGCGTTGAAGGCCAGCGTGCCGACCCCGGGCCAGCCGAAGACCGTCTCGACCACGATGGAGCCACCGATCAGGTTGCCGGCCTGAACGCCCGCCATGGTGACCACCGGCAGCAGCGCGTTGCGCAGGACGTGCCCAGCCATCACTCGCGCCTCGGTCTGGCCCTTGGCGCGGGCGGTGGTGACGTAGTCCATGCCGACCTGCTCCAGCACGGAGGCGCGCATCACCCGCGCGTAAACCGCGAGGTAGAACAGCGCGAGCGCGACGGCCGGCATGACGAGGTGGCGACCGACATCCCAGACCGCGTCCCAGCCCTCGTTGTCGGCGCCGACCGTATCGTAGCCGCTGGTGGGCAGCCAGCCGAGGCGGATCGCGAAGACGACGATCATCATCAGCCCGAGCCAGAAGCCCGGAGTCGCGTAGGCCACGAGGCTGACCAGGGAGATGACCGCGTCACGCCATGAATTGCGCCCGGTCGCCGCCACGAGGCCGAGGAGCGTGCCGATCAGCAACGCGGCCGCGAAGGCGGTCAGCATCAGCAGCCCGGTCGGCCAGAGCCGGTCGACGATCAGGCTCCCGACCGGGCTGTCGTTGCGGAACGAGTAGCCGAGATCGAGGTGGAGCATGTTCAGCAGGTAGACGCCGAACTGCGTGGCCAGCGGCTGGTCGAGGCCGAACTTGTGGCGCAGCTGCTCCATGTATTCGGGGCTCGCCGCGCCGCTCTCGCCCGCCAGCACGGAGGCCGCGTCGCCGGGGGCGAGGTGGATCAGGAAGAAGTTGAGCACGACGATGCTGAGCACCACCGGGATCGCCAGCAGCAGCCGGTAACCGAGGAACCGCGCGAGCCGCACGGGACTACTTGTCCATCCAGGCCCGTTCGAAGGCTTGCTGGGTTCCGAGCGGGCCGGTCGTGTGGTCCTTGAGGCGTCGGTTGAAGACGCTGACGTACTGCACGTCGATGAGCCAGATCATCGGGCTGTCCTCCGCCAGCACCTGCTGGACCGTCTTGTAGAGCGCGGCGCGCTTCTCCGCGTCCGGCTCGCGCGCGCCCTCGCCGAGCATGCGGTCGACGTCGGGATTCGAATAGAAAGTGTCGTTGACGAAGGTCACGCCCTTGCGGATCTGGCTGGTGAGGAACTGCTTGTTCAGCCCGTAGACCGGGTCGACGCCTTGGCTGAGGAACGGCTCGTTCAGGTCGTAATCGTAGTTGGTGTAGACGCGCCGCAGCCAGGTCGCGGTGTCCTCCGAGCGCAGCGTCACGGCGATGCCCACGATGGCGAGCGCCTGCTTCAGGTACTCGGCTTGCCGCAGCCACTGCTCACCGAAGGAATTGACCTCCAGATGCAGGGCGAAGCGGGTCCCGTCCGCGCCGCGCGGGGCGCCGGCCTCGTCGAGCAGCTTGTTGGCGATGTCCAGCCGGTCCGGCACGTCGTAGTGGCGCACGTCGTCGGTGTAGAGGCCGGCGGTCTTGAACTTGCGGCTGAGCGGGCCGGTGGCGGGCAGGCCGTAGCCGAACATCACGTCCTTGAGGATGACCTTGCGGTCGATGGCGTAGGCGATTGCCTGGCGCACTTCCTTCTTCTGGAGATGCGGGTGACGGCCATTCAGCTCCAGGACGCTCTGGGCCGGCGTCATCTCGTAGCCCTTGGTCGTCAGATCGAGGATCGGGTTGGTCTTCATGCGCGCGAGGTCGGCGTAGTTCACCGCGCTGTACCCGGCGAAATGCGCTTCCCCCGCCTCCATGGCGGCCGAGCGGGTGGCGGCGTCCGGGATGAAACGGGCGACGATCCGGTTGAGATACGGCAAGCCGGGCTTCCAGTACGTCTCGTTGCGATCGAGGCGGACGAACTGACCGCGCTCCCAGCTCGCGAACTTGAACGGGCCGGTCCCGATCGGCTTGTTGGCGCTGGGATTCTGCAGGACGTCCGTGCCCTCGAAGACCGAGCGGCACAGGATCGGCAGGTCGCGCCCGGAGAGCGCCTTCATGAGGTAGGGCGCCGGATTGGCGAGCCGCAGGATTGCGGTCATCGGGTCCGGCGTATCGACGGCCACCAGCTCCGCAAGCATGACCGGCGCGATCGGATTGTACTTCTTCAAAATCTCCATGAGGGAATACTGCACGTCGGCACTGGTGAACGCCTTGCCGTTGTGGAAGGTCACGCCATCCTGGAGCTTGAATGTGATGGTCTTGCCGTCGGGCGTGACCTCCCACGACTTCGCGAGGTTCGGCTGTGGGTTCTGGTCCCAGTCGTAGGTGCACAACCCTTCGTAGACCTGCGTGGCGATCGGCGGGATGTTGCCCGCCGACACCGCGTAATGGGCCAGGGTCGAGGGCTCGGGATGGACGATCATGACCATCGTGCCACCGCGCTTCGGCTCGGCGGCCTGCGCGCCGCTCGCGGCGGCCGCGAGGCCGAGGGGAAGCGCCAGAACCGTGCGGCGGGAAAGATTGGTCACGTCGGACGTGCGAGACAAGCCAGAAGACTCCTGAAGCGTCCAGCCCTTTCGCAACACGCGTGCCATACAGATGCGACGTAGATGGATCCATTACGCCGCAAGAGTGAGGGTATTATTTCACGCAACAGTCGCTTGCGCTGAAAGATTGGGCGCATCATCGCGCCGACTTCACCCGATACGGGCGTTATGATGGCCAGCTCGACGGATCAGTGGCAGGCCGGCACAGCGCCATCACGACAGCCCCACGACGATCAGGTGGCACGCATCGGAATGCGAGAAAGGCGCATGCCTAGTGCTCCGACGCATTCACTTCGTTCATGCGAGTGAGCACTAGTTCTTTGGTTTTGCATCAATTTTTCCAGACTCGGCTGACGCCTCCGTCTGGATCGATGCACTAGGAACCGGGGAAACGCCATCGCCACGCCTCCACGACGGTCAAGTCCTCTCCTCGCGCATCCGCCGCGCAAGGTTCTCGCCGATCATCACGCAGGTGAAGTGCAGGTTGGCCCGGCAATCGCTCGGCATGATCGAGGCGTCGCAAACCCGCAGCCCGTCGAGTCCTCGGACCTTGAGATTGGGATCGACGACACCGGATGCGTCCTGCCAGCCGGTCATGCGGCATGTGCCGGCCGCGTGCTGGATGTCCCCGGCCTCAACGAGCATGAGGGCATCGAGTTCGTCGTCCGGGAGGTGTGCGGCGTCGCCGATCGAGAGTGGGCTTTCGCCGAACCGGATCGCCGTCGCGAGACCGGCCAGGGCCGGGTTCTCCGACAGGCCCGCGAGGCGGCGCACCGCGTCGCGCATCCGCAGGCGATCGCGCGGGTCATCAAGCATGTTCTCGTCGATGACCGGGTTGGCTTCCGGATCGGCCGCGGTGAGGTGCAGCGTCCCGCGCGAGAACACGTCGTAGAGGCCGACGCCGATCGCGCCCTGCGGCGTCGGTGCCGGCCCGGTCAGCGTCCGGTGGTTGTAGGCGACGAAGATCATGTCGCGCTCCCCGCCGCCCGCGAGGCCGCTCGAATAGGTGACGCAGCAATTGGTGTGGCGCGCATCCGGACCGAGGGCCCGGTGTTCCGGCTTCAGATCGATGGTCGCCCGTAGGATCGGGTGGTCCATGAAGTTGCGGCCGACCGCGTCGTGCGCCTGTCGGACGGGGATACCGAGGGCGCGGAGCGGCTCGGCCGGTCCGATCCCGGAACGCATCAGGATGGCCGGGGAGTGGACGGCGCCGGCGCACAGAACGATCTCGCGGCCCTGGATCTCGGTCCAGGGCTCCGTACCGAAGCGCACGCGCAGGCCGACCGCCCGTCGTCCCTCGAACAGGACGCGGTCGACCAGGGCCTCGCAGCGGATCTCCAGATTCGGCCGGTCGCGCGCCGGTTCCAGATAGCCGTCATTGGTGGTGACACGGTGACCGCCGCGGCTGTTGATCGGGTTGCACGAGACCCCCTCGCCGGACGGCGCGTTGAGGTCCGCCTTCCAGGGATGGCCGGCCGCCAGGGCAGCGGCGCGAAGCCCCAGATCGACCGCGCCCCAGGCCTCCGGCTTCGCGCGGTAGACCGGGAGCGGACCGCCGCGCCGGGCGCCGTCTGCGGTGCCGAAGTCGTCATCGTCCTCGATCCAGTCGAAGAGGGGCAGCACATCCCCGGCCGACCAGCCGGTGCAGCCCTGCTCCGCCCACGCGTCGAAGGCCGCGGGCACGCCCCGGATCGCGATCTGTGCGTTGACCGTCGAACTGCCGCCGAGCGCGCGACCGCGCCAGTAGAAGCGGGGCTCCTGCGCACGGGTCCGCCGGCTCATCAGTCCCGGCCACTGCCAGTCCGCCTGATGGGCCGGGTCATACATGAACGGGATAATGTTCGCCGAGCGCAGCGCCGGCGGCGCATCGGCGGAGCGCCACGCGCGTCCGGCTTCCAGCAGGAGCACCCGGCGGCGCGGATCCTCCGAGAGGCGGGCCGCCAAAGCCGCTCCGGCGGAGCCGGCACCGACCACGATGACATCGTACGGGGCTGGGCTCATGGCTTCGCGACGTTCCAGAAGAGCGGGATGGCGGAGGGGATCAGACCGGTGAGTGAGGTCCGGTAGGCGGCGGGCTGCGCGAACTGGCCGAAGGGCACGACCAGCCCCTCGCCGTAAATGATCGCCTGGATCTCGCCCGCGATGGCGCGCCGCGTGTCCAGATCGGGCTCGCGGGCGAAGCGGTCGAACAGGGCGACCATGCGCGGGTCGCACATGAACCCGGAACTCGCCGCGTCCTTGCAGTTGAAGTTGATCGCGGAGTTCGTCAGCGGCGAGCTGAGATCGAGCCCGAGTGCATGGATGCCGAAAACGCTCCAGCCGACCTTCTTGGTGCGCCGGGCGAGCAGGGCTGCCCAATCCATAACCTGCAGATCCACAGTGAAGCCGGCCTGCTTCAGCCGGTCGGCCAGGATGGTCGAGGACACGCGCGCCGCCTCGAGATCGTTGGCCACCATCACGATCACCGGCTCGCCCTTGTAGGCGGTCGCCTTCAGGGCAGCCCGGGCCGCCGCCACCGAGGGGTCGTGCAGGAGTGCCGTCGCCACATGGGTCTCGTAGGGCGAGCCGCAGATGAAGAAGGCGTCGCAGGTCTGCGAGAAGCGCGGATCGAGGCCGAACCCGTCCAGAACCTCGCGCTGATCGACGAGCCGCAACAGGACGCGCCGGATCGCCGGGTCGTCGAAGGGCTTGGACGCCGTGTTGATGCGATAGTGACCCGTGAATCTGTGCGGGCCGGTGAAGTTCATCACCGCCAGGTTTTTGTTGGCCTCGATCTGACCGACCAGATCGAAGGGCGCGTATTGCATGTAGTCGATCTCGCCAGCGCCGAGGGCGCCCGTCGCCGTCGCCCCGTCGGGGATGACGCGGATGTCGAGGGCGTCGACCTTCACGACCTTGCCGCCGGCCAGGAAGTCGGTCGGCTCGGGACGCGGCCGATAATCGGGGTTCCGGCGCAGCAGCATGTGGTCGCCGGGGATGTGGGCGGCGCGGTCGTACACGAACGGACCGGATCCCACGACCTCAGAGAGCTGCGTCGTGGGGGGCGTCGCGGCGAGCCGCGCCGGCATGATGAAGGGCGCGGGGCTCGACGTCGTGCCGAGCGTGTCGAGGACGAGACCGTAGGGCTCCCGCAGCGTCAGCACGACAGTCCGGTCGTCCACGGCCTCGAGGCCGGCGGTCACGTCCATGAGCCGGCCGCCCAGCGCGCTGCGGGCCGCCCAGCGCCGCAGCGAGGCGACGCAGTCGGCGGCCCGGACCAGCGCGCCGTCGTGGAAGCGCAACCCGTCGCGCAGGGTGAAGCGCCAAGTCAGACGGTCATCCGACACCGACCACGTGTCGACCATCTGCGGCCGGAACACGCCCGTCGCGTCCGGCGCGAACAGGGTGTCGTAGACCATGTAGCCGAAGGTCCGCGTGATATAGGCCGTGGTGAAGTAGGGGTCGAGGGTGACGATCTCGGCCTCCAGAACCGCCTTCACCGTCGTTTCCGCGCGGCCGGAGATCGGCGCAAGCAGCGCCGCGGCCGCGAGCAGGCCGGAAAACCAGAATCGTCTCATGCATATTCACCCTTCGCCCACCCCCGGAGGCAAGCGGGATACCAAGCCGATCGCGCGCCTGGGGCATGCGCTTAGGTACCGGCATGGATGCTGCAAAGCCCATGCGTCTCCGAGGCGCTCAAACAGTCCAGGGAAACGAATGGCCTCCGCAAGTGGACGGTTTCTCACAGGTACCGAGGTGAAGGTGCTGTCGCTGCGCTCGGATCGGCGCGGCGCCATCCGCCTCGGCGCGCATCTCCTGATGCTGGCCGGGGCCGGCTGGCTGGTCTGGCAATCGGGGTCTTGGACGCTGCTGCCCGCCATGCTGTTGCTGGGCATCGCGCAATCGGCCCTGTTCGCGCCCATCCACGAGACCGTCCACCTGACCGCTTTCCGCTCGCGTAGGGCCAATGCGGTCGTCGGCTGGCTGGTGGCCTGTCCGTCGCTGCTGAACTGGCACTTCTATACGGCCTTCCATCTCGCGCACCATCGCCACACCCAGGATCCCGAGCGGGATCCGGAACTCGCGCTGATGCCGCCCTCCACCCTGGACGCCTATGTCTGGCGCGTGCTGGCGCTGCCCTACTGGCGAACCCGCCTGCAGGTGGCCTCGGCCGGCCTGCGCGGCGATCTATCTGCCTACCCGTTCGTCACCGATCGCGCCGCGCTCCGCATCATCCGCTCGATCCGGTCGATGTGTGCGTTCCTGCTCGCCGGGGCAGCCCTCGCCGTGGTTCTGGTCGGCTGGTGGGCGCCCCTGATCTTCTGGATCGGGCCGCAGCTCCTCGGGCAGCCGTTCCTTCGGCTCTACCTCCTCACCGAGCACACGCTCTGTACGATGGACGGCAACGGCCTGACCAACACGCGCACGACCTTAACCAACGGCCTTACGCGGCTCCTCATGTGGAACATGCCCTTCCACACCGAGCACCACCTCTACCCGTCGATCCCGTTCCACCGCCTTCCGGACGCCCATACCGCGCTGCGCGCGCGGCTTGGCGTGCTGCAGCGGGGCTACGCCCGCTGGCATGTCGGCTTCGTGCGGACGCTGCGTCCGTGAGCGGCTGGGCGACGGCCACCCGAACCTTCGCACTCGGCGACTTGACGCTTCAATCGGGGGCGGTGCTGCCCGGCGCGCAGCTGCGCTGGAAGACGCACGGCACCCTGTCGCCCAGGCGCGACAATGTCGTGCTCTACCCGACGAGCTACGGGGCCCAGCATCCGGACCTCGAATGGCTGATCGGCCCCGACGGGGTGCTGGATCCCGGCCGCTGGTTCATCGTCATCCCCGACATGTTCGGCAACGGGCTGTCGTCGAGCCCGTCGAACACGCCGGATTGGCCCGCCCTCGTCACCGCCTGGGACAACGTCCACGCGCAGCGCCGTCTGCTCGCCGAGGTGTGGGGGATCGCGCACCTGCACGCCGTCTATGGCTGGTCCATGGGCGCGCAGCAGGCCTATCACTGGGCAGCCCTGTTCCCCGATCACGTGGAACGCGCGGTGATCAACTGCGGCAGCGCCCGCACCGCCACCCACAACCGCGTGTTCCTGAAAGGTCTCATGGCGGTGCTGGAGGCGGCGCCGGAGCATTGCGGCGGGGGCCGCTTCTCGGCCGAGCCGGCCGCCGCCCTCCGGGCCTTCGGGCGCATCTATGCGGGCTGGGCGCTCAGCCAGGACTTCTACCGGGCGGATCTCCACCGCACCGCGCTCGGCGCCCCGGACCTCGACACTTTCCTGCGAACCGACTGGGAGGAGCGTTTCGCCCGCCGCCCCGCGGCCGATCTCTACGCGCAGCTCTGCACCTGGGAGGCGGGCGATATCAGCCGCGATCCGCGCTACGGCGGCGATCTCACCCGGGCGCTCAACGCGATCACGGCCCGGCTGCTGCTGATGCCGGGCGAGACGGATCTCTACTTCCGCGTCGCCGACAACGCCGCCGAGCTGCCGCACCTGCGCGGTGCCGTCCTGCGGCCGATCCCGAGCCTCTGGGGTCACCGCGCCGGCAACCCGTCGACCAACCCGGCCGACGCCGCCTTTCTCCGCGACACCGTGCGGGCTTTTCTGACCGCAGCCGAGGCGAGCGCGGCTTGACCACCGGGCCCATCTCCCGTCGCGGGGAAAGCGGACCTGGGTGCGCGTGTTAGACGGTCGGGCGCACCGCGCGTTGCGCGATCGTACAGAGGATCTCATGGACTACAGGCAGTTCGGACGCTCCGGCCTCACCGTGCCGGTGCTAAGCTTCGGCACCGGTACGTTCGGGGGGACGAACGAGTTCTTCCAGCGCTGGGGGCAAACGGACGTATCCGAGGCGACCCGCATGGTCGATCTGTGCCTCGATTCCGGCGTCAGCTTCTTTGACACGGCCGACATCTGTTCAGCGGGCGCTTCGGAGGAGATCCTGGGTCAGGCCCTCAAGGGGAAGCGCCAGCGGGCGCTGATCTCGACCAAAGCGACGTTCCGCTTCAACGACGAGCTGAACAAGGTCGGGTCCTCGCGTTATCACCTGATCCGCGCCTGCGAGGCCAGCCTGAAGCGGCTCGGCACAGACCATATCGACGTCTACTTCATGCACGGCTTCGACGCGCTAACGCCCGTGGAGGAGACGCTGCGGGCCCCCGACGATCCCTGCAGACTCAACCAGAAGACCTCCTCTACGCCCTGCCGCGAGGCCCGACGCATCGTCCCGGACTGCTCCGGATGGCCGGTGACGACGGGGCGCGATCGAGAGGGTGGTCTGGGCCCCAGCGCCGGCTGCATTCTGGGCCTTCGTGGCCGCCATTCCAGAACCGCTTGCGATTGGCAATCTGCGACTCGCCGACGGGACTGCGCCGAAAGGCTTCCTGAAAGAGGCGGCGGCCGTCGCCGGGGCGGTCGACCTCACGCGGTGGGGCGACTGGCGCCGCTGCACAGCCAGCCGTGCCGCGCCATAACTGATTTGGCGATGCCAAAAATCCATGACGTTAAGGATTGACGATGTACGTTTCTGAAGCGTCCGCTTACGAGGCGTTGTTACAGTCAGCTTGATGACCGCATTGGGCGCTTTGCAGCCGGGCCGGTTTGAAAGCCCCTCGACCCGGGAGCCGAGGGGGCCAGTGCTCAAATCTCAGTGCCTTCCGCTAGGGTCAGAGCATCCTCAACGTCGACACCGAGATACCTGACCGTGCTCTCGATCTTGGTATGGCCGAGCAGGATCTGGACGGCACGTAGTTTGCCAGTCCGCTTGTAGATCAACGACGCCTTGGTGCGACGCAGGGAATGGGTTCCGTAGTCCTCGCTGCGCAGCCCGATGCCCGTGACCCACTCATCGACCAAGCGTGCATACTGTCTGGTGCTGATGTGCGTGACGCCGTCGAGCCGGCTCGGGAAGACATGGTCGTCGAGCGATCCACCCCTGGCCTCTAGCCAGGAGAGGATGCTGGTACGGGCGGGTTCGAGCAACTCGAACTGCACTGGTCGACCGGTCTTACGCTGGATGACGATGGCGCGACTACGGACGCGACCACCGCTGACGAGGTCGCCAATCTTGAGTTTGACGATGTCGCAGCCGCGCAGCTTGCTGTCGATGGCGAGGTCGAACATCGCCCGGTCGCGCGTGCGCCGTTCACGGTCGAGCCAGAACCGGATGGCCCAGACCTGCTGAGGTTTGAGGGCGCGCTTGGCGCCGAGCTTGCGGCCGGCGTTCCAGGCCGGCCGTCCTTTGGTGGCGGGATCGTGTGCGGAATGCCCTATCGCCTGTCTCCTTGCCGGCCCCTGCCGACAAGGCGAGGAGACACCCGAACCGATGGACTGAGATGAGGGCGAGCATTTGCGGACGTTCCGCTGACGACCCAACCCAGCCGCATGAGCCGATTTTGTGGCTGCCAGAAAGCGGCCGTAAGCGCTTATTTCTGCGGATGGCAGAATTGGCCTAAATCGGGCTGCCTTGCTTCCGGGAGGAGGTAAGGGAAGTGGCCGTTCGTGCGGTACTGGCTGAACGGTAAGAAACAACCGAATTCAATCGCACTGGCTATCCCGCTGGATGCCTCTGACCAGACATTCAACAAGTGTTCGATCGATCAGCCTCCCCCCTTGATCGGCATCAGGCTTTTGCGGTCGATCTCTGGCATCTTCGCCATCTGGTCGAAGGGCACCACCGCCATCACGTGACCGTCTGGCATCTTGATGACGTTAAACTGCTTGCCAGTGATCTTGTCGGTCGCCATCGCAACCATGAGCTGCATCGGCTCGAACGGTGTGACGACAAAATCATGCCCCCAGGCGCCGACAAGACTCGACAGGGAGGCTGTAGCCACCCCCGTGCCGGCGAGGAGAGCGACAGCCGGCAGAATTGCGCGCATCATGATGGATTCCTTCCGGTTCGATCGATGGGATTTCGCAGGCCCGGGCCAAGCCGTTACCGGGACGGGATCGTCATCACCCGCCCCGTAACGGAGAGCCCACGGCGAACGAAGGGCGGCAATGCGGTAGGACGGAGAGGAATCGCGATGACGCTGCATGCCCTCCGGCTAATGCGGCAACCCTTGGTGCGACCGATCAGGATGCGGGCGCAATGAGTGTCGAACGGGCGACGGCGCAGGGCGAGCGGCGGCGCGCCGTATATCGAACGGCCTTCGGGCTCGTTCGTGGGGTGCTGTACGCGTTGCGTACCACGGCCCGGATCGCTGGCGCGCTCGTCCTCGCGGCCTTCGGTATCCTATTCCTGAACTACGTCGTGCTCGCGACAGACAAGGCGCACGCCTATCGCAACCTCGACCCGAGCCTCGCCGAATGCCGTGACGGGCTCGCGAAGGGCTGGACGGTCCTGGCCGATACCGGCCGTGAGACCCTGCGGGCGGCGATGCCGTCCGACGGCGACGGCTGGGTCGATGCCAGCAACGACGAAGACAGGGCGATCGCGACGGATGCGCGTTGGACGACACGGCTGCGTTGCACTCTGCAGCGCCACATCGTCCCGTCCCGCGAGGCCGGCGGACGGGACCTCGCCTACCACCTCGGTTTCATCGAGTTCCAGGAGGATGGCGAACCTTACGCGTTGGTTTCCCGCGAAGGGGCGAACGACACGGCCATCGACAGCGCGATGCTCCGCCACGCCATGGACACCGAGATGCGGGCCAAGGGCCTGCCGGCCACGATGGTCAAGCCCGTCATTACCCAGCTCGATGCCCTGAAGCAGCATCTTTCGACCGGGTCGCACTACGTGATCGCCTTCGTCCACGGCTGGCGGCACGACGCGCGGATCGGCGACGGCAACGTGGCGGATCTGCGCCTCTACGCGGCCCACGCGGCCCGTTTCCTTGCGCAGCGCTGCCCGAGCGACCCGAGTGTCTGCGATATGGACGTCACGGCGATCTATATCGGCTGGCGTGGGGCGCGTGTCGACGAGCGCGGTCTGCAGCTCTGGTTCGGCGACGCGATCGGCGGCTTCTTCGGCAACCTGTCGGCCGGCGCCACCTTGTTCGATCGAAAGCCGGTGAGCGAAGCCATCGCGCCGGCGGCGATCTCAGCCCTTCGCACACTCGAGACCACGCTCGGCGCGCCGGGCGCGCACAACAAGCTGATCGTCGCCGGGCACAGCCTCGGCGGCAACATGCTTGCGAGCGGGCTCAAGGACGACATGGTCAAGGCGGTGCACCGCCATCGGTTTGGAGAAACCCTACCGCCGGTCCTGGGCAATCTCGTGGTCCTGATCAATCCCGCCTCCGAAGCGAGCAAGTGGACTGCAATCCAGCGCGAGGTCTGGTTGCAGCTGGCCGACCATGCCGATGCGCACACGCCGGCTTCAGAGGTTGAGCGCGGCGACGGCTACTTCCCGCCCAACCAGCGGCCGGTCCTGATGTCGGTGACGGCGACTCTGGCCTTCCCGGCCGGTGGCCTGCGGCCTGGGGACTGCGCGTGGATCGGTCTCGATGTCGATGACGCCTTCGCGGCCGCCCGCCGCAAGATCCGGAGCCGGCTCTCGGCGACGGACAGCATGTTCGATGCGGGCGTCGACTACGATCGGGCGACCCACGACCTGTTCCCGACCTTCAAGTTCGATTTCCGCCCGGCCGCGGGCTTTCTCGACCGTGTGGCGGCGCGGTTCGAGGGCCGCCAGCCCCGTGGTGAGAGCTGCACCCCCCCGGCGCCCATCGACCTCGGAGCCGGATTGCTGACGCTGCCGCTGCGCACCCTGTCGCTCCTTGCTGCAACCTTCCCGTTCCAGAACACCGCCCGAGAGGATTCGCACACCATCGGCAATCTCGACCCGCCGCGGCCGGCGGCCGGCGTGCTCGCGGATGCCCAGCCTTCGGCTGCGCCCTTCGGCACGACCCACGAACTGCTTGGGCTCGATGATCCGGGCCTTGAGCGACACCACCCCTATGCCACCCTCGCCGATGCCGCTCTCGACTGCCCACGCTCCGACCGCTGGCTGACGCGAGCCCGGATGGCGCGCGCCGACCGGCGCGGCAACTTTTGGGACAGCGCCGCGCTCGCGCCTGGCGGATCCGGCGAGAACGGCCCGGCCGCTCGCTTCCTGCACGGCCTTCAGTTGACCGGCATTGCGCCGATCACCCGCCCCAACGACCCGTTCTGGAATGTCCGGGCTTTCGACAATGCTCTCTCACGCCACGACGGCTACCGGCTGTCTTCGTTCATCTGTGCGCTGAACCAGCTCGTGATGGACGACATCAACGATGCGCCGTTGTCGATTAGTGATCACCGAGACACGCAAATCCAATAGAGCCTGCCTCGAACATCCGGTTCCCCAAGCTAGCGCCCCGAAGCGGACCGGCAGCTCTCCACCCAACCCAAACGTTCAGGGTGCCAGCGTGCGGGACTGGAACTGGCCGAAAGCGGCTGGTCCGCTTCGGAGGTGGTCGGCTGGAAAAGCGGACGGCCTCCTACCGACCCAATCACGCCGAAGAAGCTCTCCGATGGCAAATCCGCAAGCGGCCATTTATCCGGCGGCTGGAGGCGTCCGGGCGCTTGGCTGACCGAGCCGTCGACGTAGCGATCCACTTCCGTCGCACAGCGGTACGTAGTTGGATACATCATCGGCAAGATCGCCCAGTCGTCTCAAACGAACAGAGTTGACATTCATGCCCGGAAAAGGGGCAGGCCTCCATCGCGAGGGCCTTCGCTCTCCCTCCGATCGCCCCGAGCCAGCGCCAGATGCCGAACTTGATAGAGTCCAGCCTGCGTGCCACCGCCGAGGGCCTTGTCGCGCTGGTGGCGGCCTGCAATCGGCTGCGCCTTCCGTGGACGCAGCACCCCTTCGTAATCGGCGTCCACACGCCGATGCGCGAGGAGCTGACCCTGCGGAATCTGTGCGTGAGCGGGACGATCCCGGCGGGGCTCAACGGCCGCTACCTCAAGATGGGCGCCAACCCCGCCGGCCCGACGACGCGCGGCCACGACTGGTTCCTGGGCGACGGCATGGTGCACGGTCTCTGCATCGAGGACGGAAAGGCCTTGTGGTACCGCAACCGCTGGATCGGCTCGCGTGCGGCGTCCGCAGCGCTCGGCCGGCCCGCTGCCCCGGGGCCGCGCCGCGGCGACGACACCGTCAACACCAACGTCGTCGAGATCGGTGACCGCGCCTTCGCCGTGGTCGAGGCCGGCAGCTTTCCCGTCTTGTTGTCCGAGGACTTGGAAACGCAGCGCTACGATCCTTTCGACGGCACCCTCGCCGGCTCCTTCAGCGGACACCCGCATCGCGACCCGGCGACCGGTGAGACACATGCCATCGCCTATGACGGCCGCATCTGGGACAGCGTGCGCCACGTCGTCATCTCGCCCGCCGGTCGCGTCGTGCGAGACGTGTCGATCCCGGTCGAGCACGGCCCCTGCATCCACGATTGCGCGATCACGACGCGCTTCGTCGTCGAGCTGGACCTGCCCGTCACCTTCTCGATGCGGGCGGTGCTGGCAGGACACCGCTTCCCGTTCCGCTGGAACCCAGGCCATGGCGCCCGCGTCGGCCTGCTCCCGCGGCATGGTACGGCCGCCGACATCGTGTGGTGCGCGGTCGAGCCGTGCTTCGCCTTCCACGTCGCCAACGCCTACGACGACGTTGACGGGCGCGTGGTTCTCGACGTCGTCGTCTACGAGCGGGTGTTCGCCTCGGCCGGCGGCGGCCTCGACGCACCGGGTTGGCTGGAACGCTGGACCGCCGACCCGGCGACGGGGCAGGTCGACCGTCGGGTGATCGATCCCGCGGCGCAGGAGTTCCCCCGGATCGACGAGCGTCGCTTCGGACAACCCCACCGGTACGTTTACACGGGCTCCGTCCCCGCCGACGGCAACACGCAGCTCGTGGACGCGACGCAGATCTACAAGCATGACCTGGCAACGGGGGAGCGGCGTGTGCACGAGTTCGGCCCTGACAGTATCCCGGGAGAGTTCGTCTTCGTGCCGGCCAGGCCGGAGGCCGGCGAAGACGAGGGCTGGCTCGTTGGGTTCGTCGTCGACTCGGCGAGCGACACGACTGATTTCATCATCCTTGACGCGCGCGCGTTCGAGGCGGCGCCCGTCGCCACGGTCCACCTCGGGCACCGGATCCCGCCAGGCTTTCACCGGAACTGGTTTCCAAAGCATATGGCCGGGTGACTGTCGCCGGATGCTTCGGCACCCGGTACGCGTTCATGTGCCGTAGGGTGTGCGGTAGTCGACCCCGCCGCATTTCGGTCAGTCGGAGTCCAGATGCCGGCGGCGCCCCGGCCTTGCAATCGTAGGATCGCAAGGTCGACCAAGTGGGAACCTCGGCGCATCACCGAACGACGTCAATCCTGCAACGACCGAAGCCTCGCGCAGCCGCTCCAGGGTGCTGGTCAACACATCAGGGCGAGTCGCGCACCGGCGTATAAATGCATGAAGGGCTCCCCGGTGGAATCGAATAGCGGCAGGGTACGAGAAATCACAACGCCGTATCGTCGTAGACAATCATATGCGTACTGGATGATGATATCCGCGGTCATAGTACAGGACCGGCATATCGCCAGAGGTGATATGGGCTGCCTCGAACTCGACCAGAACGATTGCGTGATCGCTAACGGGTATGACGTCGATGATCACTCCTTCCATTCGTGCGATTGCACCTTTCAGCGTCGGCACCCCACGGGGCATGCTAATTGTCTCAACATCTTCATAGCCTTCCGCCCCTATCTTCCTGGCAAATCGCTCTGACAGATGGATCTGATTTTTACTCAGGATAGAGATGCCGACCGGACTGCCAACCCTTGCATATTGAAAGCTATCGTTCTGCTGGCGAACACAAAAAAGCACGGTGGGCGGTGCCGCACAGACCGACGTGACCGACGTCGCCGTGAATCCGTGCACCCCTGTTTCAACCGAAAAGGTCACAATGCAGACGCCCGATGCCAGATGGCGAAAGTAGGCTTTGTAATCTTCGGTAATCATCTCTGAACTTTGGCAATAAAGCCTCGGGGTGGACGCGGGATCTGCCCAGGTTCGATCAATCCCAATCTTCCTCGAGGAGGGCCCGTGTTTCCGCGACGGCGACCGCCCAGACCGCGTCCATCTCCGCATCATCCCGCTGATATGATCCGCCGAAGCTCCCGTCGCCGAGGAGCGCCCGCGAACCGGCCGGACTCGATCGGCGCATTCGATCTACGTCGATCGGTTGTTTCGGCTTCTCGGGTCCCCTGATGTTGGGCAGGCGAGTCCACGGGAAATTCTCCGACCAGGAAGCGTGCGTCGCAACCGGTTCAAGCTTGTGCAATGCCGCCAGCGTCTGCGGCGCGATCCACCAATTGTGGAAGCGGACGCGGCATTCTGGGTTCTGAGCGACCCACTCGATCGCGCCGGTCGCGGCCGGTATGTTTCCGCCGTGAGCATTGCACAGAAGGATCCGTCGGAAGCCTGTCCGTTTTAGGCTGTCAAGCACGTCCGCGAGGATGGCGAGGTAGGTTGTCAGACGAAGCGAAACAGTACCGGGGAAGTCGATGAAATGCGGTGTGACTCCGTAGCTTAGGACCGGAAAGACCGGCACGCCGAGAGGTGCAGCGGCCTCGGCGGCGATACGTTCGCTCAGAAGGCTGTCCGTCGCGAGGCTCAGCTGTGCGTGCTGCTCGGTCGAGCCGAGAGGTAAGATGCAGCGGTCGTCGATGCGAAGGCGGTCCTCGACCTGGGACCAGTTCATCTCAGCGATGAGCATGGGATATCTCCTCAGGCGCTACGTGAGACTGCTTTGCGTCGACCATGCGAAGGAAGCGACGCGTACGCTCGTGCTTGGGCTGCTCAAGAACCTCGGCCGGAAACCCCTGCTCGACGATGACACCCTCGTCCATGAACACCACGCGGTCGGCTACCTCACGCGCGAAACGCACCTCATGCGTCACGATCAGCATAGTCATCCCCGACGCCGCTAGGCTGCGAATGACCGCCAGCACCTCGCCGACGCGCTCGGGGTCCAGCGCGGAGGTCGGCTCGTCGAAGAGCATCAGTCGTGGGGCGATCGCCAGGGCCCGCGCGATCGCGACTCGCTGCTGCTGGCCACCCGACATCCGGTGGGGAAGATGACCCGCGTGCTCGCCGAGCCCGACGCTCTGGAGGAGATGCAGGCCACGAGCCCGGGCGCGCGTAGCATCCTCGCCGTAGACGCGAATCGGCGCCTCGACCACGTTCTCGAGGGCCGTGAGATGATTGAATAGGTCGAAGTGCTGGAAGACCATCCCGATCCGAGCGTCGGCCCGAGCTTTTGCGAGGTTGCGCGCCGGGCGTAGGCCGCCGGCCCCTCGTTCATAGCCAACATACCGGCCGCCGACGCG
Source organism: Methylobacterium sp. J-088 (assembly GCF_022829295.1). Taxonomy (GTDB): domain Bacteria; phylum Pseudomonadota; class Alphaproteobacteria; order Rhizobiales; family Beijerinckiaceae; genus Methylobacterium. Next base: position 35,712 of record NZ_JAKSYH010000083.1, on the reverse strand, counting down.
GATCTCACCCCAATCGACGGGTTCGAGATGGTTGACGAGACGCAGGAACGTACTTTTCCCGGAACCGCTCGGGCCCATCAGGACGACGACCTCGCCGCGCCGAACATCGAGGTCGATCCCTCTCAGGACCTCCCGCTTCCCGTAGCTTTTCTGGACGTTGTGACCGGCGACGAATGGCTCGGCACCCGCCGCCTGCGCGTCCCATCCGGTGATCTCTGCGACGAGATCTGGTAGCGGCGCACGCTCGCTCGCAGCGGAGAGCGAGGGCTCCGCCACCGGCCGCTCGCGCAGATGGTCGAAACGACGCTCCAACGCGGCTTGGCCCAACGCGATGACGCTGGTCATAAAGAGGTAGATTAAGCCGGTCGCTGCGAACACGGCGAAGAACCGAAAGTTCTGACCGACGATTTGCTCCGATCGAAAGGTCAGCTCGTTCACGAAGATCACGGACGCGATAGACGTACCCTTGATCATGCTGATCGCTTGATTGCCGAGGCCGGGCAGGATCGCCCGCATGGCCTGCGGCAGGACGATGCGGCGCAGTGTGAGGACCGGCCCCATCCCAAGCGATGCCGCGGCGATTGTCTGATTGCGCCCCACCGCCAGAATGCCGCCCCGGATGATCTCCGCGCTGAACGCAGCCTCGTTCAAGGCGAATCCGACGACGGCGGTGGTGAAGTTGTCGAGGGTAATGCCGACGGCGGGCAGGGCGTCGAAGATGAAGACGAGTTGCAGGAGCAGCGGCGTGCCGCGCACGAACCAGACGTAGAACCACGCCACGCCGCTCAAGAACTTGTTACCGGTCAGCCGCAGCAACGCCAGGCCGAGGCCGAGGATCAGACCCAACACCATTGCGAAGGTGGCGATCTCGACCGCGATCAGCGCCCCCTGCCAGAGGAACGGTAGGAACAAAAACTCGAGCACGTCGATCTCGAACTATCGCGAAATGAAATTGCGCTACTGAGTGAACCCCTCGACGGGGAGCATGAGCGAGGGGTCAACGCCGTACTTGACCATCAGCTCTTTCATGGTTCCGTCGGCCTGAATCTGCTGGAGGGCATCGGCGATGGCGGGCTGAAGCCCGGCGAAGGTACGCGTAATCCCCGGGCCGACCTTGTAGTTTGTCTTGATCAGGAAAGCCTGGGCGAACTCGGCGCCATTCGTCTTCGCGACATTGCCGGCAAAGCCTCCGTCGGTGAGCATGAGGTCGGCTCGGCCGGCTTGGACGAGCCTCATGCCGCTGGGCTTGTCGGGGTAGGTCGCGATCTCCAAGGCTGGTTTACCTGCGGCCACGCACGTGTCGCTCGTCTTGTGTAGGAGCACCTCTTCGACGGTGCCGAGGCCGGCAACGCCCTTGATGCCGCAGGTGTCGGTGAGCGCGGTGATTTTCTTCGGGTTGCCCGCCTTTACAAGGGCGCCGGTCGAAGCGAAGACGTATGTGACGAAGTCAACCTGCTGCGCTCGTATGGGTGTGTAATACAGGTTGTTCCACATGACGTCCGCTTGACCCGCGATAACCGCGGGCAGAAGGCCGGACCACTTGCCGATCTTCGTCTCGGTCTTCATCCCGAGGCATTTGAACGTGGCCACGGCGAGATCGTTGTCGAGACCGCGCATCGTCTCGAAGTTGCCTGCATCCCGGAAGGTGTAGGGCGGGCTCTCGCCGTCCTGCGCGAGGCGAACGGTGCGGCCCACCAGTGCGGGATACTTGGCGGTTAAGGCTGCCCTGTCACAGGCTAACGTCGGAGCACCCCAAAGCGCCGCCACGGCGATGCCGACGAGCGACGAGGCCCGGAGGGAGAGGAGAGCATGCATCGTCGGATTTCCCTTGGGTCGCGGGTGGCGGTGCAGGATGCGGGCCGCTGGAAATGCAAAGGTCGTCAGAACGCCAGCAGGTTGTCCCGGAACAGCGCGTGCTCGTATCCAGATCTCAGCAGGCCACGACGCCGGAGGGCGGGCGCAAGCCCATCGGCGATCTCCGCGATGCTCCGCCGGGTCAGCGCCTCCGTGATCAGGAAACCGTCGCCGCCCACATGCTGGATCACCTCATCCATCTCGGCGGCAACGTCGTCGGGGGTGCCGACGAAATCGATGCCACCGCTGCTCGTGTCGGTGGCCATCTCGCGCAGGGTCTTCTTGCCGGTCCCCGCTGTGAGATTCTGCGTCAGAGCGCGCGAAGCGTTGGTTTTCACCTCCGGCAAGGGGGCGTCGAGGTCGAACTTCGAGAAGTCGATGCCGCTGAGGAACGACATGTAGGCGAGGCGCGCGTCGAGATTTTCCCGCGTCGCCGCATCGAGGCGCTCCTTCCTGTCCACGGCTTCCGACCGCGTCTCCCCCAAGACGATCGACGTCGAGAACAAGATCTTGCAGGAAGCGGGATCACGCGAGGCCGCGCGCATCGTGGCATGGACGTCGTCGCGGTAGGCGCGTGCACCCTCTGATCCGCGGGCGCGGGCGATCACTGTGTCGGCGCGCTGGGCGGCGAACGCCTTTCCAGCCGCGGACCCCCCCGCTTGGCAGATGACCGGCCGCCCTTGCGGTCCCGGCGGCATATTTAACGGACCGCGACACCTGAAGTACTCACCCTCGAAGTCGATTGGGGTGACCCCTCCCGGGTCGGTGAACACGCCGGTTGTTGTGTCGGCTTTGATCGCGTCGGGCGACCAGGACCGCCAAAGCTGGTCGACTACCTCGATCCACTCGTCGGCCATGCGATAGCGCAAGTCGTGTTCATGGTGCTGTGCGAGACCGAAGTTCTGCGCCGAACGGTCGTTGTGCGCAGTAACGAGGTTGAAGCCGACGCGGCCACCCGTCAGGTGGTCGAGCGTCGCGCCGAGCCGCGCAGCGAGATAGGGAGGGTAGAACGCGGTCGTCATCGTGGCCACGATGCCGAGGCCGCGCGTCGCCTGCCCGAGCAGGGGCACGAGTGGCATCGGATCAGCTTTTGGCACCGCCACGGCGTTGCGCAGATACCAGTCGGCCGAACCCTGGAAGGCATCGGGCACGAAGGAACCGTCCTCGATGATCATGTAGTCGAAGCAGGCCCGATCCAGGGCGCGCGCGAGGTCGATGTACAGGGACGGATCGAGCCAATCCCTGCCGCATAGACTTGACCAGGGCTGCTTCCACCCGTGGACGGCAGTGCCCTTCCCAACGAACCAACCGAAGTGGATCATGTCTACCTGATCCTTGGATCTCGCAATAAATCAAGAAATTGATCAGCACGATTACCATTTAAATCTGCGGTTCTACCGAAGTATTGCCGCAGTTCGAGCTCGAGGCTGCAAAGCGCCGGACATATCTACATCTGGTCAACTGCGACAAAGCAAATGAAATCATGGCATCACGATTCATGCGGAAATGGCATGGAATCTGATTGCCGTGACGGCATGCGGTCCGCCAATCTCGAAACGTTTCTCTGGACCGTCCGCTTGGGCAGTCTCAGTGCTGCCGCGGAGCGCCTTCATCTGACGCAACCCGCTGTCACGCGCCGGCTTCAGGAGCTGGAGCGCGACCTTGGCGTAAAGCTGTTTCGCCGCTCGGGAAGGCTTGTGACGCCGACCAACGCGGCGCAGGCTCTGCTTCCAAAAGCGGAACTTGTCCTGCGCGAGATCGCTGCGATGCGCGCTACCGTTCAGGCTGTCGATGAGTTCCGAGGCAGGGTTCGTATCGGAATCGCCGAACTGATCGGCTTGACGTGGCTGGACCGCCTCCTCACGCGCATCGAGACAACCTTCCCGAATCTTGATGTCGAGATCGAAGTCGAGGTGGCATCGGGCCTTGTCGAGGGCCTCAAACGCCGCAGACTCGATGTCGTTTTTCTGCCAGGCAAAACGACCATCGACGGCGTAGCTCAGGAGACGATCGGATCTCGATCCCTACGCTGGATCGCACGCCCGGATCTTGCCCTCCCATGCGGTATCTGTTCGCCGGACATACTCCGGGAGATGCCGATTATCCTGATGCCCAAAGGCGCGGAATGGTATGATCTTGCGATGCGGTGGTTCGCTGCTGCGGGGGTTCAGCCGAGACGCGTGCGTACGTGTAACTCGGTTAGTGTGCAGACCTCCCTGGTAAGGAAGGGTTTGGGCTTCGGTGCGATGCCCGTAGATTTGATCCATGACGAGCTATCAAATGGTAGCTTGGTCGCATTGCCCGGATTGCCGACACTGCCTCGCGTGATCTACTCGGCCGCGTACATAATGTCCGATGCATCGCCCGTCATGCCGCAGATCGTGGCGATAGCTAAAGCCGAAAGTCAGTTCGTAAATAATATTGATGTCGAAGAATGATCATCAAAAATAAACATCAAATCATCTTTCTCACAATGCCTGTGTTTCTGAGGATCGTGGCATCAGGAAATGCAACGATGGGTTGATCATGACGGTATCGCTGACGGTGCAATCCGGCACCAAGGCCATCGTCGAGGTTTCGTCCGCTTTCGGGATCCTGCCAGTCACGCCTAACCGACTGGGTTGGGCGCGAAGCCGAACGTCCGGTTCCGCACGCTATGGCGAGCCGGCGTGACGTAGTCTGGCCGATTCCAGCCCGCCCGCGTCTGGATATGGAACCGCAAAAGCGGACGTCGTTGTAACGCACTTTCACGACCCGAAGCACACCCCGGATAGGTTCAATTCCAGGCACTCGGTGAAATAGAACCTAACGACTGAATAGGTAGATTTGACAGTGTCCGCTTTTCGGCTGAAGAGCCGCCGAATACGCGCATCAGGGGTGTAGAACCAGCTTCTGCGGGCGCCAGTTCAGCAGTTCGCCGACGTAGATCTCGTGCTCGGACGGGCAGGCGATTTCATGGATCCAGCCGAACTGCTTGAGCTGCTTGCCCGTCTCGCCGAGCACACCTAGTACCTTGCCATCGAGCGACAGCTTGTAGATCCGCCCCGGAAAGGCATCAGCGACGAAGAGCACCTGCTTCGGTCCGGGCGTGATGCACAGTGCCCAGGGTGCGCCCGGTGTGAACAGGTCGACCGTGGAGCGGTCCTTGGCCGGTTTGCCGCGAATGATGGCGCGCGCCTTGTCGTAGTCGAACGGCACGTCGATCTTGATGATCCGCTGGATGTGTCCGCCGGTGTCCATGACCTGGATACGAGCGTTGCCCCGATCGGCGATGTAGATGTTGTCGTTCGCGTCCGAGGCGATGGAATGCAGGGTGCGAAACTGACCCGGCTCGGTGCCGTAGCTGCCGTAGGAATCGACCCAGTTGCCGTCCTTGTCGATCTTGGCAATGCGCGAATTGATATAGCCGTCGCTGATGTAGGCGTTGCCGGCCTTGTCCCATGCCACGTCGGTGACCTGTCGGAATTGGCCCTGCACGGGCGGCAACGGCGGCATGGGGTGCTTCCAAGGTTCTGCAGTATCGTCGGCAGCCTCGATCTTGCGACCCCAGACCATGGCGACGCGACCCTCGGGGGTGAACTTCACCACCATATCCGAGCCCTTGTCCATGACCCAGATGTTGTCCTCGCGATCGACGCGCACGACGTGGGCGTAGGACCACGCGTAGAGTCCGTGGCCGATCTCCCGGATGAACGTGCCATCCGGGTTGAACTCCAAGAGTTGGGCTGCAGCGGCGCCGTAGGCCGGCCCCTGAGTCGCCCCGCGCGACAGGATGAAGATGTGCCCCTTCGAGTTCAGAGCAATGCCCGCCACCTCACCGAAATGGATGTCCGGCGGCAGCTTCAGGAAGTCCGGGATCGAGTCGAACGCGATCTCGGGAATCTGCGTCGCGGGGACCGAGGATGTCGCCATTGACACAGGAGGTGCTTCACCCGGCTTGACCTCGTCAGCGCGGACCGACGACAGCGTGAGGGCGAGCGCGCCCACAGCAACGCAAAAGGAGCGGATCATCGCGGACTTCCTCACGGGCCAGTCGGTTCGAACGCCGAGCTTGGCCACACCGGTTTAGCTCGGAACGCTGCAGTCCGGAAGCCGCCGAAGCTCGCTGATCAATCCAGATCGGCCCCGACCTCACGGAGGTAGGCTGCAGTCGCCGGATGCAGCCATGTGCTCGGTACGTTCGAGACCAGATTGCGCGGGTCGCTCTCGCGTCCCTGGGGATAGAGCCGAGCCAAAGTCTTCTGGCCGCGGTCGATCGCCCGCACCAGCCGGGTGACACTGCCGGTCTCGAGGCCGGGTCGCGCCAGGATGAAGCTCCACGACCCAACGGTCTCTATCGCCGCGTCCTGTCCGCGGAAGGAGCCGGCCGGGACAGTCAAGCGACGCATCGAGGCGCGCAGAGCCAGGATTTTCGGGATCACTTCGGGCGCTGGGCCGAAGAAACGAGCGCCGCCGGGTGCGTCGGCGAGGGTCTTGAAGCCTGGCCAGCCAAGGCTCGCACCCCACAACGCGGCCGCTCGGCCGTCGAGAACCTGTGTCGCGCCGTCGGCGGCATCATCGAGGAGGATCGGCCTGATGTCGTGGCCAGGATCGATGCCGGAGCCTTGCAGCACGGTCCGCCCCATGATCGTGAAGCCCGAGCCGCGTGTGCCGAGCGCGACGGCACGGCCGCGCAGATCCTGCACGTTCTGAATTCGACTTGAGGCTAGGACCACGAACATGCCGGGCGAGGCGTCGATGGGTGCCACGACCTTCAAGCCAACGTCGTCGGAACTCTGGTTGGATAAAGCCTCGTAGGCGTACTCACCCTGCACGAGGGCGAGATCGAGCTGAGCCGATTTGAGCAGCTTCAGGTTCTCCGTCGAGCCCTTCGTGATTTGTGGCTCGACCACCAACCCTGGGTCGACCTCGTGAACCGCTGCGATGAGCGCTCGGCCGAAGGCTGGGAACGAACCGCCCGGCGTCGCGGTCCCCAGTGTCACGCGAAGAGCAGCGTCAGGCTGTCGAGCTCGTGCGGGTGTGGTCCACGCGAGGCCCGCCATGCCCAGGAGCAGTTCACGCCGCCGCATCATGATCTCCCTCACCACGATGTTCGCCGTGGACCAGCGCCGCTGGAGCTCGGCGGCACACCTCGACAACCGAGCCGGAAAGCCCTCACATCGACGTTTGGAACATACGCAGGATCCAAGGTCGCACGCCAAACATAGCGACCGCCAATGTCTTGCGCTGGATCGGGAGGAACATGTGATGCGACCGGACGCTCTGCTGCCGGCCGTGGCGACCGCCATGAGCCTAATTTGCGTCGGCAGTGCCGACGCCAAACCAATGGCCTTCACGGGAGTCCGGCTGATCGACGGTCGATCAGCCCAGCCTGTCGAGGACGCAGTGCTGGTCATCGACGGCGACCGCATCGTGGCGGCGGGACCACGCACCGCGATCACGGTGCCGCCCGATGCTGATATCCGGGAACAGCACGGCCACACGATCATGCCGGGGCTGATCTCCGACCACTCCCATGTCGGCATCGTGAAGGGTGTCGATGTAGGCGCGCAAAACTACACCCGCGAAAACATTCTCGACCAGCTCAAGGCCTACACGGCACGGGGCGTCACCACGGTCATGGCGCTCGGTCTCAACGGCGCGATCATGCCTGAGATTCGCGCAGAGGCGCACGCGGGACGGATTCCCGGTGCCGATCTGTTCGGCGTCGATCGGGGCATCGGCGTACCAGATGGAGGACCACCGCAGGCGATGATCCGCGTGAGCGCGGACCAGCTCCTTCGCCCGGCCAACGCCGAGGAGGGCCGCGAGGCGGTCCGCGCGATGAAGGCGCGTGGCACCGACATGGTGAAGCTCTGGCTCGATGACTTCGGTGGGTCCGTGCCGGCCAAGATGCAGCCAGCGGTCTACTCCGCCGTGATCGACGAGGCACATCGGCTTGGTTTGCGGGTCGCGGCGCACGTACACGACCTGGAGGACGCGCGTGCAGTCACCAAAGCCGGCGTGGATGTGCTGGCGCACGGCGTGCGCGACAAGCCGGTCGATGCAGATCTCATCGCGGTGCTCAAGGCGCACCACACTTGGTACATCGCGACACTCGCCCTGGATGAGGCGACTTTCGCTTACGCCGACGCGCCGGGCTGGGCACAGACGCCCTTCGTTCGGACGGCGCTCGCGCCCGAACTCAAGGCTCGGTTCGACGATCCCGCCTGGCAAAGCGAGACGCGTACGAGCGCCAAAGCACAAGCTGCCCGCGACTCGCTAGCAGTGAACCTCGCCAACCTGAAGCGCCTGGACGACGCTGGCGTCCGGATCGGGTTTGGCACCGACAGCGGCGCGGCGCCAGAACGTGTCCCCGGCGTGGCGGAACACCGTGAGTTGGCGCTGATGGTGCAGGCGGGCTTCACACCCATGCAGGCCCTGATCACAGCGACGTCGCGGGCCGCCGCACTTCTCGATCTGGCTGATCGAGGCAGCCTGGAAGCTGGCCGCCGTGCCGACCTCGTTATCCTAGCCGCAGATCCGTCCCAGGACATCGCCAACAGTTCCCGGATCGTCGAAGTGTGGCAAGCTGGTCGCCAGCAAGATGTAGCTTCGACCACATCACCATGAGGAAGCATTTGTCCTAGACTGCCGAAGGAGCCTATATCTTTGAGGTCGGCTCAGGGGACGCGATCCGAGCGCGACGGACCACCCGGGTAAACGCATGGTGGCCGCGTGGGCGTGCCTCGAAAGCAGACATGCGTCGCTCTTCCGGCGATTTCAAATCGGTGTGGACGGTAGGACTGCTCAGTAAATGTCTGCCCTCAAACCTTCCCCGCGAGTCGCGCAGGAGTTCGGGCTTTTGTCCCTCCGGCAGCATCTCCTTCAGGTGGTCCTGCACCATCCCCGCGGTGAACGGCTCGCCGATGAAGCGTGCTTTCGCTCGCCTGTCATTGGGTCCCGGCTGTACCTGCCCAGATGCGACTAAGATGGCGATTTGCGGCCAGCGGCGGGCGGTCTAACGAGCGACTGCGAAGCCGTTGCGCGTACCGGGCATCTGGCCGTCGATGAACAGCAGGACGATGGCGAAGTGATGCTCCGCTAACAGGACGGCATCGATCTTCGGGAGCTTGCCCGATTCCCGGCCGGCTAACCCTGTGTAAGCATCACATAGAACCACCTCTGAGGTCGCTTGCTACGCGCAATCCAACTCTACAGTCGTACTAATGGGGTAAACCCATGATGCAAGGTATTCAGCTACTTTATTCGCCGGCATCGGGCGACCGATCAAATATCCCTGACCTTTAGTGCATCCAATTGACCGCAAAATTTCGAGTTGCTGAAGAGTCTCGATGCCTTCACCCGTGACAAAGCACCCTAACCGGGATGCTAATTCCACGATCGTTGTAACGATAGCGGCAGACTCTTTTGAGGTGCCCATCTCTCGAACGAAAGATTGATCAATCTTAATACGGTCAAACGGGAAACTTCGAAGATAGCTTAGGGAGGCGTAGCCAGTTCCGAAGTCGTCGAGCGAAACGCCCACACCGAGATCTCTGAGCCGGCGCAGGATCCCGCCTGCACCATCGGCCGTAAGCTGAACCGTCTCGGTTATTTCAACCACCAGCCGGCCCGCCGGAAGCATCGAACTCGCAAGAGCCGTTTGTACCTGTGCGTACACGTCACTGATGCGCAGCTGGACCGGCGAAAGATTGACCGCAACATAAATCCCGGCCGGCCAGTTGATCGCATGATGACACGCCTCTTGAAGCACCCAAGCCCCCAACGGTCCGATCAGCCCGGTCTCTTCTGCTACGGGAATGAAGCGTGCTGGCGATATCGCACCACGTCCGGGATCATTCCAGCGTAGCAACGCCTCAAAGCCATCAACCGTTTGTGTTTTAAGATTGACAATCGGCTGAAAAAAAACTTCAAGTTTTTGAGTTGCCACGGCACGACTCAAGTCATCGATAAACATAATTTTTTCAATCTCAGCCGCATGAATTTTCTCGTTATAGCGGCATAACACACCACGTCCGCCTGATTTTGCTTGGTAAAGGGCTAGGTCTGCTCGATCAAAAAGCGTGTCGGGATCCATACCATCGCAGAGTGCCAGCGCAACTCCAATACTTACGCCGATCTCGACAAGAATGTCTCCTATATAAAAATGCTTCTGTAACTCTTTTATGAGAGATTGGCCGAATTCTTGGACCTGGTTCAAATCACACGCATCTCTTAGGATAACAGCAAACTCATCACCTCCAAGTCGGGCTAAAAATACGTTATGATTTGCATTTATAGACAAACGATCAGAAATTATGCGCAACAATTGGTCGCCAGCCCGATGACCATAAGTGTCATTTATCAATTTGAAATAGTCCAGATCAATTAGAAATAGCGCAAACGGCGCACCTGTTTGTTTGGCTTGCTGGAACGAACGGCCGATTTCTTCTTGAAAGAAGGTTCGATTTGGCAAATTTGTTAGCGCATCATGGCGAGCAGCGTTTCTTTCATCCAAAGCGTGCCGCGTGCTGCTGCGAATATATCTCATCGCAAGGATAGCGGCTAAAGCGATAGTACCATCGAGAACAAGCGATAAAATAACGGCGATAGGAAGCTCTTTATACCATAGAGCCAATACGGAATCTTTTAATATACTGACTTGTACAGAAAGGGGAGCTCCAGGAACTTCATTTACAGCTAAGATATGTTGTTTTTTGTTTTGGTGAAGCTCCGGGTGACCGGCTGCCCCTCCAATGTAGGCCGGATAAACGAACGAAGGAGAAGAATCGAAGGAATGATCAGCCTGCTTGGGTTCCTCTGGAAAACTGGAGGCGAGCAATGCTCCGTCAGCACGATATAGGCGAACTACCGTGGCTGAGGAGGACGTGATACCACGAAATATATCCTCGAAATAGACTAGCGGAATTGCACAATTAGCAATACCTATAAATTTCCCAGATGTATCTTGAAGCCGATATGCGACTGGGATGGTCCAAGCCCCATCATATCGATTTTGAAGCGGCCGATCAATATAGGGACTGGTTTTTGAACCATCTGCGAGCTCAGAAAAATACAATCTATCTTTAACGTTATATCGCGGCCCCGATTGCGGGATTGGACTCATTGAAATGGCAACAATATCGCCAGCCTCATCTGCGAGCATTATACCCTGAAGTGGACTGACGACTGTCTCTAGTATTCTGAGATGCTCATAAAGGTTTTTGTCGCAGCAATGTTGTTTATATTATTTGAACTGAACGCGTCTGCCTTCTCAATATAGTCATCAATATTGTGATGGACCAACTCCAATCCTTGAAACGTTCGGCTTGTTTGAATAGAAATAAGGCTGGCAATGACGCGGACATATGCGTGGGCATCACGTAGTTCTCCATCGTAACGCCCCTTAAGCAATATAGCTGCGCCAATATTACTGCTTGCCGCCAAGGCGAAGGCAATAAAAACCACCAAGCTTGTTTTATTTTGTAGCAGAAAATTTTTCGGATTACGGAAAGTCGGTTGTTTGGAAATCGGTTCTGGCATTTATGTAATCTCGCAAATCATTTACAGTGATAAATTTTTTCGAGATGCTCAATTGAAATGACAACATATTCATGTATCCCCCTTCCTCTTGCAAATCGACATTTTTCACACTGCGAATTCTCATTTGCAGCATTGAATATTGCGATTTAAATTGGCCTATTCTTGTTTCTTTTTCGGTTATGATAACAACGATTTTCATTAAAAAATAGCTAACTAATTGGCGTTTTAGTCATAATGCTCCGAGTTGGTCCCGCGGGGAACTGACGGCATATTATCGGTCGCTCGGGAATGAAAGCGGATGACTGTTTTCGGAACTACCTGCCGATTTCGGGTTTGTTAAAAACGAGAAGCGAGTAAAACTCCAGTGGCGCTTGATCATCTCTGTTTTCACTTACCAGCCAGCAGTTGCAGATCCGGTTAGCCTAGCTGATTTCACCGGTCCAATGAGAACATGCCCAATGAAGCGGCCGGTGGCGCTTCGGTGTGGGTGGGCCTTTCGCCGACTGCTATTTACGGCCGCTTGCGGCCGATATCCGCCGCTCGCAACGCTGTCGACTTTTCCGTAAAAAGCCATTCGTCGACCATCCTGCAATTGTGCCTCGGGCTGGCAATCAAGTCTTGCTTTGAAGCGGATCGGATCTGTTGACGTTCTGCATTTGGAAAAAGAGTGAGAGGATGCCATCGAGCAACCCCTGGCCCACCGGCTGATGAGCGTCAGTCGCTTGCCTCAGCGCGACATCAGAGCGAACGAAAATCCGTCAGCGCCCCTGGATATCACGCCGGCCATCAACGTGCTCCACGGCGCCCCGACGTCTGGCCACTGCCGCGGCAGACGTCGGGGCGACGAGAGCCAGAGCGCGGTGACAAAATCTTACGCGAGGGTCTTCGAAGTTCACATCGTAGCCATGTCGCGCGAGGACGATGCCCCGATACGTTGCATCGACTGCCGTGCAGCGATGGAGGATCGCAAATGTTCGTTGTCGCCGAAGCCGTCCATGTGGCGTGGGGGGTCAGTCGGGCAGAGGCAATCCGTGATGCCCTCCGGTTGCGAGGCTGCAAAGCACGCGTCATCGCGCTCCCAAGTTGCTTAAGCGTCGGCCCGATCGATTCATCGGATCCGGACGCGCGCCGGGGGTGGGCTAGGGAGAACCTGCGCGACGACGACCCGTCCGATTGCTGCGAACCGGAGGCGCCTTGGACAGAAGCAACCGCCCCCGACGTTCACCCGGTCTTCTGGGTCTGTCTGTCCGATGCCGCCGAGCACGCGAGCTTCCTTGCATTCGCATCGCGCATGGCCGGCCAGCCCTTCGACATCGTCGACGCGACGGCGCTCGACATCACGACGGTCGGCGGCATCTCGCCGATCTGGTCCCTTGGCCTGCTACGGCCCGAAGAGATCGTCGCCTCCGGTCTCTTTGCGAAGCGCCGTCCGGTCACACCCGCGGAGAGCGAGGCGGCCTCGGCGGCTTGGTCGCAGCTACAGCTGGAGAATGCGCCGCTCCGTGTCGTACGCGACGGCCAATTGGTGTCGGCTCCTCTGGAGCACTTCGACCCCGTCTTGACGAAGCACGCAACACCGGACTGGGAGTTGGTCGTCAAGCTGATCGGCCGCGCCCTCCACCATCTGAACACCGAGGTCGACCCGCCGGGGCAGGGTACCGGCGCTGAATTCCTGTTCGCCCGCGTCCTCGCTCTCGGAGTAGCTGGGATCTTGGAGGTTAAGGGTTCGGGACCGGGTATGCGTGAGTTCGAGGTTCGACGGCCCGCCATCCGTTCGTCGTCCTGAGCCGTGAGTGAAGCGCTTCTGGGTGGCGGTCGGGTGAACGTCCGCTGCGGCAGTTCGGCCCCGTGGAAGCGGACCGTCAGCAAACCACCCAAACCAGACTTTCACGAGTTCCCCTTGACGCGACCGGGGTTGGTCGGAAGCCGCCAGTCTGCTCATAGGCGCTCACGTTGTGAGGACAGACGTTACGCCCCCTTGAGCGCCGACCTACCATCGTGCGGCTTATCACGGTAAGACGCACAGACTCGGCCCTGAACGGGTTTTAAATCCAGTCACACAAATATTTGCTCAGTGCTCGCATGTAAACGAGGCGTAAAGCGGTCAAGCGAATGAAGTCTAAGGTCAAAACTTGGCCTCTTGCCTGTGGCGAGATCGGCGAGAACCTCACCCACGACGCTGCAGAATTTGTAACCGTGGCCTGAGCAGGGCGAGGCGACAACCACCTGCGGTAGGTCCGGCAGCGTGTCGATGACGAAGTGCTCGTCTGGTGTGTTTGTGAAGAAGCAGGCCCGCATCGCCATGGTCGGGCCGTTCGCTTGAGGGAAGTAGCGGCTGACGCAGGGGCGCAGCACCGCCTCGTCCTCGGCTCCGCACTCCCGGGACAAGGCATCGGCCCCGCCCGTCTCACCGAGATGGTGCCAGCGACCGATCTTGAAGCCCGGGACATGCCAAACCGGAAAGCCGTAGAACTTGCCCTCGTCGACCTCCATGTTGAACACAGGAAAGCGTTCCGGGGCGAACAGCGCCGGCTCCCGCGGCTGGAACCAGCCGAGCACCTGCCGCTCGGGCACGGCGACGGTTTTGAGCTGGGGCACGAACTCGCCCATCCACGAGCCCGCCGAGAGGATGAGGCGTCCCGCATCGTAGGTGCCGCGCTCGGTCCTGACGCGCACGCCTGAGGCGGTCGGCTCCCAGCTCAGCGCTGGCTCCCGCGCCCGGATCTCGGCGCCGCCCGCCTGCGCCATCGCCACATGCGCAACGATCGCGCGCTCGGCCGAGACGAAGCCGCCGTCCGGCTGAAGGACGGCACGATGCGTCTCGGGCAGGTTGTAGCCGGGTGCCACGCGCCGCAATTCGGCGCCGTCAAGCAGACGGTGCGGGAGGTCATGCATCCGGCAGGCGGCGAGCGAACCCTCGACCATGGTGCTGCCCTCGGGCCCCGCATCGATCGAGCCGGTGATGAAGAGAAGCTGTTCCCCGAACCGTCTCTCCAGGTCCCGCCAGTTCTCGTAGGCCCGGCGGAGCAGCGGCACGTAGGAGGGGTCCTCGAAGTACGCGAGGCGGATGATCCGGTTGAAGCCGTGCGAGGATCCCATGGCATGCGGGATGTCGAAGCGCTCGAGCCCGAGCACCCGCACGCCGCGGCGGGCGAGGTGGCAGCAGGCTGCCGAGCCCATGCCGCCGACGCCGAGCACGATGACGTCGTAGGTGTTGGCAGACATAGGACTTCCTCTCTGATTGCCCGAGCGGCGCTCAGGCCCAGACGTCGCCGAGCAGGGTGAGCCAGTTGCCGCCCATCACGCGCTCGATGCGCGAGGCCGGCCAGCCGCGCCGGTCCATCGCGGCGGTGAGGTTCGGGAAGTCGCCGATCGTGCGGATGCCTTCGGGATTCCGCACCTCACCGAAATCCGTGAGCTTGCGTCCGTCGCCCTTGTCGTGGGTGATGTAGTCGAAGAAGGGCTGCCCGTAGCCCTGCGTGAAGTCGGTGCCGATGCCGGCGTTCTCCTCACCGACCCGATCGATCACGTACGCGATGGCGTCGAGGTAGTCCTCGATCGTGGAGGTCGCCCCCCGGGCCAGGAACGGCGGAAACATCGTCACCCCGACGAAGCCGCCGCGCTCGGCGATGAAGCGCAGCTGCGCGTCCGTCTTGTTACGCGGGTGGTCCTTCAGGGCGGCGGGTAGGCAGTGGGTATAAGCAACGCGCCGCTTCGAGGCGCGGATCGCGTCCTCGCTGGTCTTCGGGCCGACATGCGAGAGGTCGCACAGGATGCCGAGCCGGTCCATCTCGGCCAGCACGTCGCGGCCGAAATCGGAAAGCCCGCCATCGCGCGACTCGTAGCAGCCCGAGCCGACGAGGTTCTGGGTGTTGTAGGTCAGCTGGACGATCCGCAGACCGAGCGCGTGGAACAGCTCCAGATACTCGATTCGGTCCTCGATCGCGCTTGTGTTCTGCCAGCCGTGGATGATGCCGGTGCGGCACTCCGCCTTTACGCGGTGAATGTCGGCGACGCCTTGGACCGGCGCGATGAGATCGGCGTGCTCGCGGAACCAGCGACGCCACCGAGCCATCGTCCGCATGGTCGTGGCGAAATCCTCCCAGACGGAGCAGGTGCAGTTCGCCGCGGTGACGCCGCCGCGGCGCATGTCCGCGAAGACCTCGGGCCCGAAATCGGAGACGATCAGCCCGTCGATGACGATCAGGTCGTCGTGCCGGATGGTCATGGTGCGTCCTCTCAGAGTTCGGCAGGGACGAAGTGGCAGGCGTCCGGTGGAACGGCGACGTAAACGCGCGCGCCGGGTTCGAGCATGGCGGGGCCACCGGTTGCAGGGGTAGCCCGGCGGGCCGTCAGGCACAGGCCGGACGTGGTCCGCAGCCGGTACTCGACCGAGAGCCCGCGATAGGTCGCCGCCTCGATCTCGGCATCCAGCGTATCGGGCTCCGCGTCCATGCCGGGGGAGGTGATCCGGAGGCGCTCGGGACGGATCGCGAGGACCGTCGGCTCGCGGCCGGCGACCGCACCGGGGACGCGGATCGCGTTGCCGTCGGCGAGCCGGAACGTGCCCGGTCCCTCGACCGTCCCCGGCAAGAGGTTCGTCACACCCATGAATTCTGCAACGAAGCGCGAGCACGGCGCGCCGAACACCGCCTCCGGGTTGCCGTCCTGCTCGATCCGCCCGGCGCGCATCACGACGATGCGGTCGGCAATCGAGAGCGCCTCGTCTTGATCATGCGTGACGAAGATCGTGGTGATGCCCATAGCCTTCTGGATCTGGCGGATCTCGAGCTTCATCTCCCCGCGCAGCTGCGCATCGAGATTCGAGAGCGGCTCGTCGAGGAGCAGCACGGAGGGCTCGATCACCAGGGCGCGGGCGAGGGAGACCCGCTGTTGCTGACCTCCGGAGAGCTGCTTGGGCAACCGATCCGCCATCGCGGACAGCCGCACCCGGTCGAGCGCCCGGGTGACGCGGGACGCGATCTCGGCTCGGGGCAAGCGGCGCATCTCCAGGCCGAAGGCGACGTTCTGGGCGACGCTCATGTGCGGAAATAGGGCGTAGCTCTGGAAGCCGAACCCGATGTTGCGCTTGGCCGGCGGCAGACGGGTCACGTCAAGGCCCCCAATCAGGATGTTGCCGGCATCCGTCTCGACGAACCCGCCGATCATCCGAAGCGTCGTGGTCTTACCGCAGCCCGAGGGGCCGAGCAGGGCAACGAGTTGCCCCTCGGGAACATCGAGCGTGATGTCGTCCACGGCTGTGAAGCCACCGTAGCGCTTGGTCAGGGAGCGAAGGGCGACAGTCGTCGACATGGGCCGTTCTCCGGGCTGTCGGGAGGCAGTCTCAGAAGGCTTGAGCGAGACGGGCGTAGCGGTCGCTGACGAGGAGCGCCGTCCCGACGATCAGGATCTGGACAGCGGCGACCGCCGCGACCGTCCCGTCGAGGTACCATTCGAGATAGTTGACGAGTGCGATCTGCAGGGTCGTCCGGCCTGGGCCGACGAGAAAGATCGACTTCTCCAGATCGATGAATGAGATCACGAAGGAGAACAGGCCCGCCGCGATAATGGCAGGCCGGATCGCCGGCAGGGTCACGCGCCGCAGCACCGTGAGCGGCCCGGCGCCAAGGCTCGCGGCTGCGTCCTCGATCGCCCGGTCGGCCGAGGCGAGCGAGGCGCTGACGAGCCGGATGGTCCAGGGCAGCGCGATCAGCGTATGGGCGACGAGCAGGCCGCCGATCGTGCCAGCCACTCGGATGTCGAAGAGTGCCTCGACCTCGATAAAAGCGATGAACAGGGCGGCTCCGCCGACGATGCCAGGGACCACCATCGGCGCGAGCAGCAGGGCCTGGACGGCATCGCGTCCGGGAAACCGGCCGCGCACCAGACCGAGGCTCGCCGGCACGCCGAGGGCGAGGCTCGCCGCCATGGCGAACAGCGCCGTCTCTACGCTGGTGACGAAGCCCTCGCGGAAGGCGTCCGTGTCGAGGGCCCGGGCGTACCAGTCGAGGGTGTAGCCGCTCGCCGGGAAGGCCAGGATACGGTTGGCGAAGAACGAAACCCAGACGATGACGACCAGCGGCAGCACGATGAAGGCGAGGACCACGCCCGAGATGGCGCCGTAGGTCCGGCGGATGCCAGTGCGCGACATGGCCCTACTCCGACCAGCGCCGGTAGCGACGCTGCACGAGGACGTTGGCGGTGGTGGTCAGCACGAGGGTCACAGTCATCAGCACGAAGGCGAGAGCCGCGCCAAATGGCCAGTTCATGGCCTTGGCCACCTGCTGGTAGACCTCTGGCGCCATCATGTGGAACTGCGGGCCACCGATCAGCACGGGCGTGGCATAGGCGTTCATCGACAGGATGAAGCAGAGCATCGTGCCGGCGAGCAGCCCGGGTAGCGCGAGCGGCAGCACGACCCGCCGCAGGATCGTAAGGTGCCCGGCGCCCAGACTCTCGGCCGCTTCCTCCAGGACCGGATCGATCCGCTCGATCACGCTTTGCAGCGTCACGATCATGAAGGGCAGCGTCACAGAGACGAGGCCGATTACTACGGCGGTGGGGGTGTACATCAGCCGGGGTGGTGTGAGCCCCACCGCGGCGAGGATGGCAGCGAGAAGGCCCTTGTCGCCGAGGATGACCATCCAGGCGGCGGTACGGACCGCGTTACCCATGAGGAGCGGCAGGATGATAAGGATCAGGACCTTCGACTTCCAGCGTGGCCCGACCTGCCGCACCAGGGCGTAGGCGACGGGGAAGCCGAGCACGAGGCAGATCAGCGTGGAGAGGGCCGCCACCCAGAGGGTCGTCAGCAGGACGTCCCGGTAGAAGGCGTCGTTCAGGAACTTGGCGTAGTTGGCGAGGGTGAGCCCCTCGACCATCAGCTCACCCGGTACGAACCGGTTGAAGCTGTAGCGGCACATCAGGGCGAGCGGCCCGAGGAGGGCCACGACGACCAGCAGTGCCCCCGGCAGGACACCGCCGATGCCCACGGGAACGCGCGGCCGGATCCGGGGCGCGATGTCGGGCGCCAGGACTTCCGAGCGTACGAGGGTGGCCATCGGCTCAGCGCGCCATCGTCTTGTTCCACCATTCGAGCCACTCGGCGGTGTCCTTCGAGACGTAGGCATAGTCCGGGAAGTTGAGGTGCTCGCGTTCCTCGGGCGAGAAGTCGATCCGGGCGCGCAGGTCCGGGCTGAGCTCCGCCGCGCCGTTGGCTGGCGCGTAGAAGCTTGCCGCGGCGAGTTCCGCCATCGCCTTCCGGTCGAGCATCGCGTTGAGGTAGACGTAGGCTCCGTCCGTGTTCGGCGCGCGCTTCGGCAGGCCGGCGCCGAATGTGATCGCGATCGCGCCTTCCTTCGGGTACTGGATGGCCAACGGCGAGCCCTCGCTGATCCATTGCAGGCCGCGGGCCTTGTAGTTGAGGGCGATGTCGACCTCGCCGGTGGCCAGCGCGGCGCCGAGTTGCTGGTGGGCGGCGTACAGGCGGGGCTGGACCATCTCCTTGAGCGCGACGAGCCGGTCGCGGCCGGCCTCGACGCTCGTCATGTTGCCGCCCCGGATCAACCCGGACATCATCATGTAGTTGAAGTAGAGCTGGTTGGTCAGCCCGAGCCGGCCAGCCCATTTCTTGTCCCAGAGTTCCTCGTAGGACTTTGGCGGATCCTTGATCTTGTCCTTGTTGTAGAGGATCACGACGCCGCTGTAGAGCCATGGAACGAAGTAGTCCTTCCGCAGGGCCGGCACCACGTCGCCGTAGTTCGGGATGCGTGCTCGATCCAGATCGGCGAGCACGTCCTGCTTCATCATCTCGAACCCATCCGAGTCGTTCAGATGGATCACGTCGATGCTGCCCCGGCGCAGCCGCCGCTCGGCCAGGAGCTTGGCCTTGCGCTCCGGCTCCATGCCGAGGTCGCGGACCACCGTGAGCCCTTGCGTCTCCACGAGGGGCGCCTCGACGAACCGCACCGTGCGCTGGTTCCAGTCGCCACCCCAATTGGAGACGACGACCGTGCCGGCAGCCGCGTGCGCCTCGTGCACCGCGCCTGCCGTGAGGATTGCCGCCGCGCTGCCGAGGAGCGCCTGCCGGCGCGTCGGTGAGAACGTCTCGTCGGATCGGACAGCACGCATCGGCTCACACTCCTGCGAAGGGTCGGCGGGCGGAGGATCGGACCGCCGCGCGCGGACGGTCCGGCGATCAGGCGGCGTTGCGCAGTCCCACCTCGTCGAGATAGGCGACGCAGCGCTCCAGCGGCTCGACGTCGGCGAACTTCGCGTCGATATCGAAGAGGTTCCAGGCGACGGCGCCGGGCACGCGGTCGCCGATGCACTCGCGCACCGCGATGGTACGGAAGCCTTCTGCGAGACCGTCGCAGAGCGTGGTGCGCACGCAGGCCGAGGCGGTCACCCCTGTGACCAGGATCGTGTCGACGTTGTTCGCGCGCAGGAAGCCGGCGAGATAGGTGCCGTGGAAGGCGCTGGCGCGCTTCTTCACCAGCACCTGCTCACCTGGCACCGGCTCGATGCGGCTATCGATCGCCCAGAGCTCGGGCTTGTTCTGGTCGACGACCTCGACCGGGATCTTACGGTGCCACAGGCCCATGTCGGTCTTGGGACTGTCGACATCGGTGACCTGATAGCAGGTGGTGACGTGCACGACCGGGTGGTTGTTCCGGCGGCAGGCAGCCAGCAGCGCCTGGACACCGGGGATGATCTCGTCGTCGATCTTCTCGCAGGTGAAGGGATTTCCCGGCCGCGTCCAGGCATTGGCGAGATCGACGTTGATCAGGGCGGGGCGACGGCCAAACCCGACACGGCGCTGAAACCCGCGCTCCTTGTACAGCGCGCGCGCCTCAGCGAATGCGGCCTCAAGGGCGCTATCGAGTTCGGTGTTGAAGGCCATCTGCTCCGTCCCTTGCATCGTTCGTTCCAGCCCGCCGCAGCGGGATCGACACAAGGATGTTGCAGATGGCTCCGGGTGTGAAATGATGAATTTGCCTCGATTGATACGATTTTTGGCATCAAATGCGATTTGGTCCCCGACACATTACGAGTTGCCTTGTCCTGGCCCAGGAGCTCCACTTCGGCCGGGCGGCTCAGCGCCTCGCGACGACGCAGCCGGGCCTGAGCCGGCTCGTCGCCGAACTCGAGGCAGAGGTCGGCGCGAAGCTGTTCCGGCGCACCACCCGAACGGTCGAGGTGACGGAGGCCGGTCGCGCCTTCCTCGCCGAGTGCCGGATCGGCCTCGATCATCTGGAGCGGGCCGTCACGCTGGCGCAGCGCACGGCGACCGGCATGACCGGTGTTCTGCGCGTCGCCTACATGGATTTCGCGATCAACGGCCGCCTGCCGGAGCTGGTCCGCGCCTTTAGCGAAGTGCGGCCGGGGATCCGCCTGGAGCTATCGCACGTCCCCTCGCAACTGCAGCGCGAAGCCTTGCTCAACGATCGCATCGACGTCGGCTTTACCCTGAGCGTCGTCGAGAACGAGCACTTCGAGAGCTTGCTGTTCGACCGCGACTCCTACGTAGCCCTGTTGCCGGTCACCCATCCTCTCTCGAATGCACGCAGTCTCACGCTCAAGGATCTTGCCGGGGAGCCGTTCGTGCTGGGATCGGGCGGGAGCTGGAGCGCTTACCGCGAGGCCTTCTTCGCGATCTGTCACCGCCGGGGCTTCCATCCGACCGTCAGCCAGGAGGCTTCGTCGAGCGAGGGCATCTTCGGCCTCGTGGCAGCGGGAGCCGGCGTGAGCACCTATGCGAGCTGTGTGCGCAACGTGCAGCGGCGTGGGATCGTGATCCGCTCCCTCAACGACGTACCTGGCACCATTGCAACCTACGCCACTTGGATGAAGCCGGCTCGATCCACCAGCCTCGAAGCCTTCACCACCTTCCTGGCGTCTGTGTGGGGCGCTGCGCCATCAAGCAGCAACACGCGATTAAAGTCTTGAGAACGCGAGCGAGGGCGTACTGCTTCTGCTCTCCCTGAAGCACAGGTCGCCTCTGGATGCTTGTTAGGGGCCACCTTCGGAGAACAAGAAGCTATCTCGGGCTGTGACATCCAAGGTCCCGTGGCGTTGCCAACTCCGACCTGTAGATTCAGTTTTCCCGATGTCCGCTTCGGGAATGTCTTCGGGGCGTAACAAATGACCGGGATGGGCGCAAAGCCGAAGGCCAGCTTCCGGGCGGCCATCCAATGACCGCTCGCCACCCGACTTGGTCATTCCGCTTCTGGGACTGCCTGTATCCCGGAAACCGATCGTTTTCCCGAAAAACACTCGCCCTGCACGTTGCGGCCACTAAGGCTGCCAAATTTCGCCGGGAAACCGCGTCGGACTTTCAAACGTCCAGAAAACGTGTCCGTCGGCAGCCGGCAGCGAGAACGTTGCGATGTCCGCTTCAGCACCTCGTGCAACCGAAAGCGGACAGACCGCTTACGGCCAGATCCGGTCGGCCAGTTTGCGCTTGCGGCGGTCATGGAAGCACGCTGGGCAGACCGCTGTAAACAGACATGGGGGCGCCCAGCACACCTCAGAGTTTGCGAGCGTATTCCTGATGCCGGCCGAAGTCGGGTTTTCACGTCAGCCTACCGTTATGACCGCTCTGCGCTCTTTACCAATCGGCGCTTTTGCCCATCGTGCCCCTTGGAAAACGATCTCCAAATGTGAGTGCCGTCGGTCGCTCCGCAGTCGGCAAGACGCTGTCGATCCATGCATTGAGTTCCATCTGCAACGCGGTCAGATCAGCTCCCACCTCGGGTACGATAAAGGCTTTCAGACGGACGCCCTCCTCCGGGCGCATCAGACGCACCGCTGCGTCCTTAACGCCGGGCCGATCACGGAGGCGCGCCGCGACCCGATCAGGGTACACGTTGACGCCGCCGACTTGTACGGCACCATCCAGGCGGCCCGCCAGCTCAAACCGCCCCCCACCTCGCGGCCGGACGCGGTCCGGTAACAAGAGACGCCGCCCAGATCGATGGACGATCTCTGGTGCATCCTCGCTGACCGGCTCGACGAAACGCCAGTGTGGCATGAGGCTATACGAGAACTCCGGCCAGCGGCGCACAGCCACGCCGGCCGTCTCCGACGAGCCGTACACCTCCGTCATCGCCGCCAGGCCGCGTTCGAAGAGCGCGGCGATCAGGTCTCGCGGACACGGGGCGGTCGAGACCACGCCAGCGACGTCCTCCGGCCAGTTGAGCAGGGAGCGCTCCAGCCAGCGCCAGCGGTCGGGAAACGTGACGACGAGATCCCCCGGCGCGAGGCTGCGAGCAATCTCGGCAGGGCCGAGCTTCGTCGCGTCGACATGGTCGACGCCGAGCGCATCGGGAAGGAGCCCGGCGAACAGAAAGCCGTAGGCGTGGTGAGGCGGCACGAGGGAGACGACGCGTCGCCTGTTCCGGAACAGCTCAGCTAGGAACGCGATCTCCGTGCTTAAAGCATCGGCCGAGTGCGCGCAGCGCTTCGGTCGCCCACTCGTCCCCGAGCTCGTGAAGGTGACCGAAGCGACACCGGACTGCCAGGCGGCCTCGACCTGCTCGATCCAGGCGCCGAACGTGGTGTCCGCAAACAGCCCATCCTCACCGCCCGCCTCGTGGAGGTGGAACATCTCGTTGACCGCAGAGGCCAACCACAACCGCTCCAGCGAGTCGCAGCCCAGCCCCTCTCCCGCTCCAGAGCTGATTGGCGTGGTCTCGGGCCATGCAGGTGGCAGGTGCGCCGGTAGACGCGCGGCAGGATTCCCGCGGCCACGCGCGTCAAGGAGCTCAGCGGTGAGAAGACTTTGTAAGACCGCAGCAAGGGCGCTTCGCGAAAGCATTACGGGATGACCAGCGTTCAGGCCGCGGCCTGATCTGGGTGGGATAGCTCAACCCGGTCACGGCCCGAACGCTTAGCATTGTACAGCGCGTTGTCCGCAGCCGCGAGCAGGCCAGCCAGTGATGCGGCCGGATCCGTATCCAACGCAGAGCAGCCAAAGCTCGCGGTGATGCGCAGCTCGATCCCGCCCGCGACGATCGGCTCACGTGCGAGCGAGGTGCGCAAGCATTCGGCGATGGCAGAGGCCTTCAACAGCGAGGTGTTTGGCAGGAGCACCACGAACTCCTCCCCCCCCAAACGGGCGAAGATATCCTCAGGACGCAACTCCGCTTCGCAGCGGCGCGCGACTTCGCGCAGCACCACGTCACCCGCCGCATGCCCGTGCTCGTCGTTCACGCGCTTGAAGTGATCGACATCGAGGACCACGAGAGCCAACGATCCCGCATCCCGGAGTGCCCGTACATGTTGGCGTTCCGCCGTCTCGAAGAAGTGGGCCCGGTTGCTCGCACCCGTGAGATGGTCGCGCGTCAGCATCCTGCGCAAATCGGCCGTGTCACGCCCTTGGCGGGTCACCGCTCGTATAACCAGGGTATATCCCGCAGCAGCCCCCGCTGCCTCGTCGCGCACGGCAACCAGCCGCTGGCACCAGTAGCGCCCACCGTCGGCCAGGGCGTGCCAGCCCTCGTGAAGGTACCAGCCGTCCCGTCGCGCCACGGCGATCGCCTCACCGGGCAGCGGCATCGCCGTGGCGCGGTCCGGGCGGTCGAACCATTCAAAGGGTCTGCCGAGGAGTTCGGCTTCCGTGAAACCGGTCTGGCGCGTCGCTGAGGGCGTGACCGCGTCAACGCAGCCATTCGCGTCCAGCGAGAGCACAGCGACATCATCGACGCCGTCGAGCAGGGAGGCAAACCATGTCTCGGCTTGCTTCAACCGCCGCTCGCGGGCGACCTGCTCGGTTACATCGGAAAGGGTCGCGACGTAGCGATCCTCGGTGAGCTTCACGATGGTGCATGCCAGGATGGTCGACCGCTCCCCGCGTCCGGTCACGATGCGATGGCCGTCGCAGACCGTCCCCTGCGGTGGAGCGAAGTTGTGGATCATGTTGCGCAGTTCCGGCGCGCAGCCGTCCATGACGTCGAACAGGTTGATAACGAACGGACGCCCCGCGATCGGCATGAGAAGGCCCATCGCGGCCGGGTTGACCATGCCAATGGCACCAGCCGCCGAGAACTCCACGAGACCAGCCGGGCAGGCGTAGAGGAACTGCAGCAGGGCCGCATTCTCAGCTTCGAGGTCAGTCGTCACGGCGGCCTCGCTCAGCGCTGGATGAGGATGTAGCGGCGATCGGTCTGCGGCGCCTTCAGCAGCCGCAACCGCACGGGCGTGGGGCGCATGCGGAGGGTGAGCACATAGTCGATGATCGCGTCGATCTCCGCCTCGTCCTCGAAGCGCTGCGCCACCATGAAGTTGTTCATGCACTGCGCGGTCACGGAGAAGTAGTGCGTGCCGAGGACGGTCTCCCGTTGGAGACCCGCTAGCTGCGCCTCTGTGGCGTTGTAAATCTCGACGATGCCCGCCGATGACAGTCCGACCACCCCGAACGGCAGGGCGTCGAGCCGATCCGCCTCAAGGGTGAGGAGCATGTCGAGAGAGATGGCTTCGAAAGTGAGCACAGCAGGCCTCGCATGTCGGTCCGGGGATGCTCAGGCGGCGCTCATGCCAAGCCCAGCATCCACACCAGTCTCCGTTCTTAACCCAGTGGAGCCTCGCTGTGGGAGCCAGGTAGCCGGCAAGCTCGCCACGGCAGGTTTAGCAAAGAGGTAGCCCTGGAACAGGTGAATGCCGGCCGCACGCAGAGTGTCGAGCTCGTTTTCTGTCTCCACGCCCTCGGCGATCACCGCGATGCCGAGCTGACGTGCTATCGCAACCACACCCACGACGATGGTCTGGCGAGCGTGCGACGCTCCGATGCCGCGGATCATCTCCATGTCGAGCTTTATGAAATCAGGCTGAAAGCTCGCGAGCAGGTTGAGCCCGGCGTACCCTGCACCGAAATCGTCGAGGGCGGTGGCAAAGCCCTGCTTGCGATATTCGGTGACGATGCGCTGGACGTGAGCGACATCGGCCATGCGCTCGTTCTCGGTGAACTCGAACATGATCTGCTGATGTGCGAAGCCGACCCGACGCGCCGCCTCCAGCGTCGCCCGGATGCATGCGGATGGCTCATAGACGGCGTTGGGCATAAAGTTGATGGACAGACGGGTATCTGGTTCGACGAACAAGGAGCTCGCTAGCTCAATCGCCTTCACACGACAGGCCTGATCGAACTTGTAGCGGTTTGCCTCATCGACCATTGCGAGGATCTGGCCGGCGCCCTGACCCGAGACGCCCCTGACTAACGCCTCATAGCCCCAGACGCCATGTCGTTGGAGGTCGAGGATGGGATGGAACGCCATTGTGAACTCAAAGGGCAGCGGCTCACCACCCTGGCAACCCTGGCATCCCCTTTTCATAGATCGAGCTTCTCATATCGGCGTTGATCGAACCAAGCTAACAGCTTGACGGTTTCGCTGACGTGAATTTCCAATGAGAATTAAGACCCGAGCGAAGGTTCGCTTTCGGGGCGCGCTCGCAAGGCTGCACGCCAGAGTGAGGTCGGTAACGAGCTGTCTGCTTGGCCGCTCGATTTCCCCCGAAGCGGAGCGGCGGCTTTCGGCCAGCATCTGCCGCCACCAAACGCCCGCCTGGACGTCTCAGATGTGTGGATTTTTGTTTGTCTGCTTCCGGACGGCAATGCATTGAAGCAGACGTCGCCGCCGCGCCTGCTTCTGTTCCTTCGCGAAGGCATGGAATATCTGCTTGTAAGTGTGTCTTCGTGAGACACGAACTTCATCCGACACGGGTGGGTGCGCGGCTGCCGCCAAACCGTGTCGGAGCGAGTTGTTTACGAATAAATTTCATTCGCTGTCACGGATTGATCCGCATAATCCGCCCCGATTGAGGATCGTTCAAGATGTTCAAGCGGCTTGCGGACCGCGTTTCATTGCGGCGTCAGATCAGCCTGCTCGCAGGCGCCATCGGTCTAGCGATCGTCGGCGTGACCACAATCGGATCAGCCCTGCTGGCGCGCGGGCAGGCCACCGATATGGCGCAGAACGCCCTCCTGCAGGTCGCCCGGTCGATGGCCGATCGGCTCGATCAGGACATGGCCGAGCGCCTGCGGGAAATCCGCAACGTCGGAGCGCTCGAACCACTCCGACCTCACTGGATGGAGGACACCGGCGGCCTGCGCAGAGTGCTTGAGACGATGCAGAGGACGCTGCCGGATTACGCCTGGATCGGGTTTGCCGATCACGACGGCCAGGTCCGTGCCGCCACAGCGGGCGTTCTCGAAGGAGCGAGCGTCAGCCAGCGCCCCTGGTTCATAAACGGACTTCGGCAGGCCGCGGTCGAGGACGTGCACGCGGCGGCATTGCTGGCGTCCAAGCTCCCGCCCTACAGCGACGGAACGCCGTTCCGGTTCGTGGATGTGGCCGTTCCAGTGGACGACACTTCAGGTCAGGTCATCGGTGTTCTCGGGGCTCATCTCAGCTGGCGCTGGGCCGACGTCGTCCGGCGCGAAGTCCTGTCGTCTCGCAGGCCCGAGATGGAAGAGGATGTCGTCGTTATCGATCGCGCTGGCCGGGTCCTGCTCGGGTCCGATCTCGGAGCCACGCCGTACACGGCTGCAGAGCTTACATCCGGCCATTTCGTCGTTCACCGCGCTGAGGGCGATCGTCTCGCCGCTGCCGCAGCCACGCGCGGACGGGGTGAGTATCAGGGCCTGGGTTGGATTGTCGTCGCGCTGCAGCCGATCGACACCGCACTGGCGGGGGCAAATCGTCTGACCAGACTGATCCTCCTGCTCGGGCTCGCGACGGCTGTACTCGGCGTCGTCGCAATCTGGTGGGTCGCGGCACGCCTGACCCGGCCCTTGGCGCAGCTGACAGCGGCGGTCGACCGCATCGGCCGCGAGCCGAACGCGCGAATGACGCGCCATGTGCACGGCTCTCCCGAAGTCCTGCGCCTGTCTGTTTCGGTCAGATCGCTTCTGCGACGCGTCGGCACTGCTGAGGCGGATGCGCGCCTCGTCGAGGCGGAGGCCTCGCACGCGGTTGAAGCCGCGGAGGACCGGGTCAGACGTCTCGGAGCCGATCTGCATGCGATGCAGGTTCTGGCCGACACCGATGCGCTGACAGGCCTGCTCAACCGCCGCGCGTTCCTGCCCTTGGCCAACGACGCGATGAGCTACTTCAAGCGCTACCGGCGTTCGATCTGCATTCTGATGATTGATATCGACCACTTCAAACGCGTCAACGACCTTTACGGCCATGCCGCAGGTGACGAGGTGATCCGCCAGGTTGGGTGCATCATCAGCAACGCAGTCCGAACCACTGACAAGGTGGCGCGCTTCGGTGGCGAGGAGTTCGTGGTTCTGCTCCGCGAGACTGATCTGAAAGGCGCGGCCGTCTTTGCAGACCGCATCCGACAGACGGTAGCAAACACCGTGTTCGAGCCCGAGGGGCCGTGCCTCAGAGCAACGATCAGCATCGGCATGACCGAGGCTGGGTTCGGTGATGGCGACGTCGACCACACGATCGAACGCGCAGACCGCGCGCTCTATGCAGCCAAGTCGGGCGGTCGCAACTGTGTGCGATCACTCGAGGCGACAGCATCGAAAGACCTTCGAGCGGCCGCGTAGTGCGGTCATGAGGGCGAAACGCATCACACCGGAAGTCTCGTTCTATTGCTGCTGGGACGACTGCTGAGCGATCGGTCAACGACAGCCCTTTACCCCGAGCCGAAGATGCAAGGTACCTGACGAAAGGCCGCTTTGGAGAGGCGACGGCGATGGTCGGAGCGGCTGGTGCGGGTCGTAAGCAGCCTTGAGTGCCGGTCTGAAGAAGGCGCCCCACGGCAGACCGACCGCGCCAATTTCGATCCGCATACTTAGACCGAACCGGGGTGCGAGCTGCCCTAACGAAGAAACGACATGCACATAGTGCTCTGACGCATTCACTTCGTTCATGCGAGTGAGCACTAGTTCTTTGGTTTTGCATCAATTTTCCAGACTCGGCTGACGCCTCCGTCTGGATCGATGCACTAGATCTACTCGCCGGCCTCGCACCGTCGCAACAGTTCGGACCGTCGGTGCCGAGTGGTGGCTCCTCGACCGGTTGGAGCGACTGGGGCTTCGCATGGACGTCCGACGCCCGGTCGGCTCCCTAACCGCCGACGCAACGCCCCGCATTATCTGCGAGCCTGATGTCGCGAACCGCTGTGAGTGTACACAGATTGGGTCCAGGCTGGTACTTCGTGTCCGGGTCCGGCCACGGCCAGGACACTGCCGCCCTAATCACCGCACCTCCTGACGGTAATGGCAGTGGCGGCCCATTGTGAACACGCCGCCGAAAGTACTTGCGATACTCAACACTATCTTTGAGGTTGTTGCCTCCCCGCGGTCATGACCGCTCACGCCGTCTAAAAGCTGGTGCGCCTGCCCTTCCGATTGGTGCGCAGCCTATTCCGGCACAAGGACGCGCCCGTGCAGCTGACGGCGCGGAACTCTGGCTCTCACGGT
Organism: Methylobacterium sp. J-088; assembly: GCF_022829295.1. Classification (GTDB taxonomy): domain Bacteria; phylum Pseudomonadota; class Alphaproteobacteria; order Rhizobiales; family Beijerinckiaceae; genus Methylobacterium. The sequence continues at coordinate 6,896 of NZ_JAKSYH010000083.1, read as the reverse complement.
CTGTTGGCCCGGCAGCTGTATCGAGCCCCCCAATGTAACTGCGCTGACGGGAGGCCTTGCACGGCCCGGCAGTCAAGGTGTGCGGTGACGGTCTGACGCCGGAAAGTTTGCCGAACGCACATTCGACGGATCCGATTGAATTTAAACCACGAGCTGCCGCGTTGGTCCGATGGCATGTGGTTCGAATCGGATCAGGGCGATCATGAGCTTCATCGCCGCTACCGCGGCGTCGGCCAACTCAGTGTCGTGCTCGACGCGATTGAGCAGAGCCCCGGCATCCGCTGTAGGCACCAAGTGGCTCATCGACCACTCACCGAAGGCCGGCTCAAGGACGGGGCCGCACTCGACGACCTCGATGCCGGTATGGCGCAGATCACAACAGATCCGGTCGAAGGCCGCCTCCACGGCAGTGGCCGGACCCTCTAGGGCCTGCACGAAGAACAGGCCCGTGAACATCAAAGCGCCCGTAACGCCGGCCTGCCCATTTCGGCTGCGAGACACGGTGAGTATCTTATCAACCTGCCGATGAACCTCTTCAGCATCGCCACCAATGGCGCTGCGGCTTCGGTAGACGAGCCGGAACAGGTCGGTGTGGTCCGGCTCGGTCATGCGGCTTCTCGCGCTTCGACGAACGACAGGAATTCCGTCACGGGCAGCGGCCGGCTGATATGGTAGCCCTGCACCTGATCACAGCCCGAGGCGGCCGTGAAAGCGAACTGCTCCGCGGTCTCTACGCCCTCGACCGTGATCGTCATGCCGAGGCAGGTGCCCATGGTGATGATCGCCCGGACGATGGCGGCGCTCTCTGGATCGCCCGGAAGCTGGCGCACGAAGGACTGGTCGACCTTGAGCTTGTTGAAGGGGAAGCGGCGCAGGTAGCTGAGCGAGGAATAGCCGGTCCCGAAATCGTCCATCGAGATGCCGACCCCGGCGGCCCGGAGCCGGGTCAGGGTGGCCATCGTTCGCTCCTCGTCGGCCAGCAGCACGCCCTCGGTGATCTCCAGCTCCAGCCGGTCGGCGGCGAGCCCGGAAGCTGCGAGCGCCGCCTTCACGGTCTCGGCGAGGCTCAGGTCGCGGAACTGGACGGGCGAGAGGTTGACCGCCACCCGGATGTGCGACGGCCAGCGGGCCGCTTGGAGGCAGGCCGTGCGCAGGACCCACTGGCCGAGCGGCCCGATCAGGCCCGTCTCCTCGGCAAGCGGGATGAAGTCGGCGGGCGAGACCAGGCCACGCTCGGGATGGCGCCAGCGCACCAGCGCCTCCGCGGCGGTGATCCGGCCGGTACGCGCATCGACGAGGGGCTGGTAATGCAGCTCGAATTCCTGGACCGCGATCGCCCGGCGCAGATCCACCTCCAGGCCGCGCCGGGCTTGGACGCGTGCGTCGAGCACGGGCTCGAACCGGCGGAACGTGCCTTTGCCATCGGCCTTGGCCTTGTAGAGCGCGAGGTCGGCGTTGCGCAGCAGCGCGCTGGTCTCGGTGCCGTCCGCCGGCGCGAGAGCGGCCCCGACAGAGGCGCCGATATTGACAAGCTGCCCGTCGATCAGGAACGGCCGGCCGATCAGCTCGACGATGCGGGCGGCGAGCGCCTCCACCGCCTCTGGCCCCACGGGATCGACCTGCAGGATCGCGAATTCGTCGCCGCCGAGGCGGGCGACCATGTCGCGCTCTCCCAGAGCCTTGATGAGGCGCTGGGCAACCTTGCACAGCAACGTGTCACCCAGTCCGTGCCCGAGGGTGTCGTTCACCAGCTTGAACCGGTCGAGGTCGAGGACGAGGATCGCGAAGGTGCGGTCGTCCACCCCGTAAGAGGCGGCATGGCGCGTCAGCAGATCGTGGAAGCGGGCGCGGTTGGGCAGGCCGGTCAGCCCGTCCGAGTAGGCGAGCGTGCGCATCTGAGACTCGGTCTGCAAGCGCTCGCGCTGGTCGCGGACGGCCAGTACGGTCTGACGGCCGCTACCGAGGGGGACCTCGTTGCGCAGGACACGCACCGATACCCGCTGCCCGTCGGCGCCGATGAGGTCCGCCTCCCGTTCCTCGCGCTCGGGCAGCGTCGAGACGACGAGGCCGGGCAGGAGATCCGACAGACGACGGCCGCTGAGCGCGCCCGCGCCGACCCCCACGAGCCGCTCCAGGCTCCGGTTGCCGATCTTGATCATCTCGCCGTCGCAGACCGCGAGCCCCTCGACGGCGAGGTTGGCAAGTTCGCGGAGGCGCTCCTGATCCCGCCGCGCCTGGGCGCGAGCGTTCAGGGTCAGACGCAGCCCGACCACCGCCAGGATCAGAAGGCCGAGGGACACGCCTGCTACGATCGGCGCGATCACATCGGGCGGAACGGCCTGGGAAGGGAGCAAAATAGCGGGATCAAAGGTCAGCGTCATCGCCGTCATGCCACCGAAGTGCAGGACACCGATTGCCGCGACCAACAGGGGTGCCCCGGTGCGTCGAAGATCGCGGCGGCGCTCCCCGGTCACGACCATGGCCATGCCGAACATGAGCAGGCTGGTCGGTATGGACACGGCCAGGAGGAGCGGATCCCACGTGACGGCACCGGCGACGACATACGAAGCCTCGCCGAGGTAGTGCAACGCGCCGATGCTACCGCCGAGAAGGAGACCTATGAGGAAGCGCTGGGTCCGCCTGCGCTGACCGATCGCGAGGCTGACGCTGACCCCAATGCCGGCGATGGCGGTCAGGAGCGATAGGGCGGTGAGATAGGGGTCGAACCCGGCGGGCATGCCAGGACGAAATGCCAGGAGCCCGATCATGTGGGTGGCCCAGGCGGTGCAGCCTGAAGCGACGATGCTAGCGCCAGCCCAGAGCGTGGCGGACCGGCCTTCGGAGCGCGCTGCGTGTGTCGCGACCGAGAACGAGCCGTAAACGCCGACGATGCAGATCCCTGCGGCCAGCACGATCAGCTGGTGATCGTGCGCCTGCGTGAGGCACGTATAGACAGACTGCATGCCAAAACTCCGAGGCATACGGTTTGAACTCAGCTGGTTAATTTATGACAATGAAGCTTCAGGAATACCTTATATATTGAAACGAGAGTACGGCATTCAACGTGAATGGGTCTGTGAAGTGGTACCTCGTTCTCCGATCATCCACAGGTTCGCCTCATGCCGCGCGCACGGTGGCGAGGAAGCCTCCGACCTCGGCTGCGAGGTGCTCGGACTGGCGCGACAGCTCCGAGGCAGCTCCCAGCATCTGGCTCGCCGCCGCGCCCGTCCCTTCAGCCGCACCCGCAACACCCGAGATGTTGCTCGTAACCTCACGCGTGCCTATCGCCGCCTGCGTCACGTTGCGGACGATCTCCTGGGTAGCAGCCCCCTGCTCCTCGACCGCAGCCGCGATTGAGGTGGCGACCTCATCGATCTCGCGGATCCGTCCGGTGATGCCGGCGATCGACTTCACGGCATGGCCGGTCGAGGCCTGGATTTGCGCGATCTGTCCGGAGATTTCGCTCGTCGCCTTGGCGGTCTGCTCGGCCAGCGCCTTCACCTCGGAGGCTACCACCGCAAAGCCTTTGCCCGCCGCACCCGCGCGCGCTGCCTCTATGGTGGCATTCAGCGCTAGCAGGTTGGTCTGGCCGGCGATGCCAGAGATCAGTGAGACCACGTCACCGATCCGGGATACGGCAACGTTCAATTCTTGCACCATGGCGACGGTCTGATCGGCTTCGTGCACGGCCCGCTGCGCCAGTTCGGCCGAGCCTGCGACTTGGCGTCCAATCTCCTGAACGGACGAGCCAAGCTCCTCGGCGGCCGCCGCAACCGTGTTGACGTTGGAAGCGGCTTCCTCGGCGGCCGCCGCAACCGTGGTAGACTGGGTGGCTGTCTCGGTAGCTGTGGCAGTCATCGCCTGGGCGGTAATCTGCAGCTCGGTAGCGGAAGACGACACCATGCCGATGATGCCGCCGACCGCGGACTCGAAGCCGTCGGCCATCTGGCGCATGCCGGCCTTGCGCTGCTCCTCGGCGGCCAAGCGCGTCTGCGCGGTCTCCGCCTCCAAAGCCTTCATGCGGATCAGGCCGTCCTTGAACACCTGTACGGACGACGCCATCGCACCGATCTCGTCACGGCGCTGCGCGCCTGGTACCTCTTGGGTCAAGTCCCCCGCAGCGAGACCCGTCATGAACGCCGTCATGGCCCGCACCGGTCGCGCCACGCTACGCCCTATGAGGGTAGCCAGAAGACCGATGATCATCGCAACGATGGCCGCGCCGCCAAGCAGACGCATCAGTGTCGGACGCATCTGCGCTGCCGTGTCATCCGCATAGATGCCTGATCCGATGATCCATCCCCAAGGCGCGAAGCCTTTTACGTAAGAGATCTTTGCCACCGGCTGATCCAGGCCGGGCTTCGGCCACAGGTATGGGACGAAGCCCGCGCCCGACTGCTTTACCCGCTCGACCATATCCACGAAAAGGTGCTTGCCAGTCGGATCGACGATCCCGCTGATTTCCTTGCCAATCAAGTCGGCTTTGGGATGCAGCACCATGCGCGGATGCATGTCCTGGATCCAGAAGTACTCGCTGCCCGCGTAATGTAGACCCCGAACCGCCCCTACGGCCGCTTGCTGAGCGGCATCGCGGCTCATCCGGCCGGCGCGCTCCTCGCCCTCGAAGTAGGCAAGAACCCCTTGTGCGGTCTCGACGAGATCGCGCGTCTTCAACTCACGCGCCTCCGTGACTGTTTGACACATATCCCATCCCGCCAGCCCGATCGGTACCGCCATGCCTGCCAGAGCAGTCAGCGTGATGAGCTGTATGCGGGCGCCGACGTGGAAAGTCATGAGTTCCCGCTGTGAGCTGCACCAAGCCGGAGGGTGGGCATTCGTGCCAGGGCGCGTCTCGCTCAGTCCGCGGCCTAACGTGTGATGTAACCGCCGGTGGCTAATTGTATGATGCTGAAAGCGTTCTATCGCCTATAGCGGTTAATAATATTTCTACACCTCTCGGTTGTAATCGTTTTTGACAATAATAGGCAGAGAACATCGGTCTTTTCAGGAAGAACCTTCAAATTTTCGAGATTGGTTTGGTGCGGGCGTTTAGGGTCGGCTGTCACGATCGGGTCACACACAAACCAGTCCAATCATGCGCAACCTTCAAGCCCTTCTCGCCTTGGCTCCAGTGCATCGATCCAGACGGAGGCGTCAGCCGAGTCCAGAAAAATTGATGCAAACCCAGAGAACTAGTGCTCACTCGCATGAACGAAGTGAATGCGTCAGAGCACTAGTCGCTGGCTTTGCAGCTCTAACGCCCGCTGCAGCGTTCATGGGGCGGGACGCTTTGCCGAGCATGTTCAGCACCAGTGTGGGATCCCAAGACCTTGACGGTTTCTTTGTTCACTTCGGTATCGCGCCTTGAGCCGATGGATGTGAGCGTCAAAGTTGACCCTCCTAGATGTCCACCGCCACCCGTGGGCTGGAAGCAGAACATCTGTCTCGGGACGATGGGCCAAGGTCCGGCTATACTTTGAGCCGAAGTTGTCGTCGGGCTGACGAAAGGCCGCTTTACAGAAGAACCACAGCGGTTCGGGCTCACGTACAGGATCCGTCAACACCCCCGCGCCACTATACCCTCGGCGATCGGCTTCGGCCGCGCGCCGGAAGAGCAGCGCCGGGGCCTGATACCCCTCGGTCTCGGGGCAGCCTCGCCGGCGAAGTCGCGTTAGAGCCGAGGGCTGATCTCAGGCCGACGCGGCGACACCACCCTGTGCAGCTGCCACAGCGCTCATCCTTCTCGCAGACGTGCCCGAGGTGTTGGCGACACCACACGGCCAGCGGCGGGTAAGCACTTGACGACAGGCGCATCCGGTCCAGTTCGCCGGGCTCGCCCGTGACGCCTTGGCCGGGCGGTCTCGTGAGGGTCGGCGCAGCGCGGCGGAACTGGAGACCGTAAGCGCCGGCCCAAGGCCCAGTCGTAGTACGCCTGCTATCCTGCCGTGGACGCAGCCAGCGTAGGTACACACGGGTTATGGCGACAGCCGCAGGTTCAAGGATCGCTTCGGTCTGCCCCCCGCGAGTACCGCTGGCGATCCCTGAACCTCACACATACCGTCAGGTGAAGGGGATCGTGCTCCGCCGATGTTGCCGTCGCGCACCATTGGTTGAACAGCATAAAACAACCCTTGAGTGAGATTGTGCCGCTCTAGGTTGTAAGTTACGCTCGCGATCACCGTAGCTAGTGTGATCGTGAGCGCGCGATGATTAATGACGCCCATCAGCGAGCCGTGACATCGCGAGCAGGCCTGCTCGCCCAAATAGCCGAGCTACTCGATGTGCCGATCACCGAGTTCTACGATCCCCACCTGATCCGTGGCGTACCAGAAGGCCGCGGAGAAGAGGCCGCCGCGGTGTTCAGTCTGATGCGGGCCTATCTCGCGATTGAGGACGCCGAGACGCGGCATCGCAGCATTCAAGTCGTGCGGACGATGGCGCAGGTCGGTCGCGTTTGAAGGCGCGATGCGAGGCGTTCAGCCTGCGCACGGTATCGGCCGGGAGCGATAGCACGTCGGGCTGACACGTAGCCCGGATGATCCGTCGATCCGGTCACCAGGGGACGACCTTCGGGATCAGACCAGCTCTCGTTGAGCGGGACTCACGGGGTAGCCTTGGCGGCTGAAGGGTGATTCTGTCTTCGTGTTTGGAGCCCGAGGAGGATGGCATGGCTGCACCGGTGCCACTGCGATCGGACTTCGACGCGGAGGGCCTGCGCGCCGTGGCCAATTGCGCGCGCGATCCCGCCCAAATTAGGCGCCTGCTGGCTGTGTCGGCGATCTACGCGGGCGGCTCACGCTCGGCCGCCGCCGCTCTCGGCGGGGTCGGGCTCCAGACGGTGCGCGACTGGGTCGTGGCGTCTCGGTGTCCGGTCTGCCCCGCCCTCGGCAAAGGGG
>NZ_JAKSYH010000066.1 GCF_022829295.1 Methylobacterium sp. J-088 | reverse complement strand
GGCCTGCTGGCGGCCTAATCCGGGCGGACAAGGGGTTCCCAAAGGGTGTGCCCTTTGGTGGGGTGTCGGGGTGAAACCCCGACGAACAGGTCTCCGCCCCCCGGAAGGGGGAGGGAGACCTGTTTCGAAGGGCTCGGCCATGCACCCGCAAAAGGTCTCGACCTTTTGAAATCCTTTTTAGACCGTTTCGCTATCAGTTGAACAGCGAGCCAACCCCGCCCTGCCCGCGGCCGAGACCGGCACGGGCGACGGGATTGTTAGGGGCGATGGTCGAGGCGCGCTGGGAGTTCTCCATGGACTCTTTTCGCTGGCGCTGCGTCCCGTAAGTCAAGCCGCGATGCGCTCTGTAGGAGGCGTCCTTTTTGTTGACGTGTAGCTCGGGGTGGTGGTCCAT
>NZ_JAKSYH010000063.1 GCF_022829295.1 Methylobacterium sp. J-088 | reverse complement strand
GTGGACGAGATAGTCGCGCACGGGATCGGCGGTAATGCCGTACCACGTGGCGTAGAACGCGGCGTCGACATGCGGGGTGAGCGCGGCAACCTGCGCGTCGGCGCTGGCGAGATCGTCGACGGGCGGCAGGGCGGGGCCGGCTAGGCGGGCCAGCAGCGGGGCGCCGCGCGTCCGCGCCCAGCCCGAGATCGACCCGCTTTGGTACAGAGCTTTCAGCAGCGTCACGCGATCAATCTCACCAAGCCGCTCCCTCGGCCTTCCCGACCCGCTGCGTGGATCCTGACCGACCGACGAACCGTGCTTGTCTCAGGGCGGATCGGGCGCATTTGCGCGGAGGCGCAGACCCGCAGCGGAGCGCGTGCCGTCGTCAGGCACCCGCCCTATCGGATCACCGGCACGCGGTAAATAAGCCGGGTGACCATCGGACGGCCACCGGCGCCGCTTCGTCGCATCGGACCGGGACGCGCGATCCTCAGCCGTCGAGGCCGAGCATCAGCCCGATATTCTGCACCGCCGCCCCGGAGGCGCCCTTGCCGAGATTGTCCAGGCGCGCCACCAGCACCGCCTGCCCGTGCTCGGACGACCCGAACACACGCAGCTCCAGCCGGTCAGTCTCGTTGAGCGCCTCTGGCTCGATCTTCTCGATATGCGCCCCCGTGGCGGCGCCCGAAGCGACTTGCACCAGCGGCCGGTCGGCGTACCAGTCGCGGAGCACAGCTTCCAGATCGGCGGAAGCGGGCTTGCCCGGCAGCGCGTCGAGGTGGAGCGGGATGCTCACCAGCATGCCCTGCCGGAAATTACCCACGGACGGTACGAAGATCGGCCGCCGGGCGAGCCCGCTGTAGCGCTGCAGCTCCGGCACGTGCTTGTGGGCGAAGCCCAGGCCGTAAAGCAGGAACGGCGGCGCCGTGCCCTGCTCATAGGCCTCGATCATGCTCTTGCCGCCGCCGCTGTAGCCGCTGACCGCGTTAACGCCGATCGGGTGATCGGCCGGGATCAGGCCGCCCTCCACCAGGGGCCGTAGGAGCGCGATGCCCCCGGTCGGATAGCAGCCGGGATTGGCCACCCGCCGGGCGCGGGCGATCGCGGCACCCTGCTCCCGGGTCATCTCCGGGAATCCGTAGCTCCAGCCTTCGGCCACGCGATGGGCGGTGCTGGCGTCGAGGATGCGGGGTCCGCCGCCCGGCAGGCTGTCGGCGAGCGCCACTGTCGCCTTGGCGGCCTCGTCGGGCAGGCACAGCACGACGAGGTCGACTTCGGCGAGCAATGCGCGCTTGGCCTCCGGATCCTTCCGGTGCTCGGGGGCGATGCTGCGCAGGGCGACCCGCCCGTCGCGCTCCAGGCGCTCGCGGATGCCGAGACCGGTGGTGCCGGCCTCGCCGTCGATGAACACGGTGGGCTTTCTCGCGCCGTCGCCAGCCATCGTCCGTCTCGCTGTTTAAGTCTCATGCGCCGCCCGAGTCGGGCACGGTTGTTCAGGTGATCGCGCCGCACCATCGTGTCAACGGCCGCGCGGGACCGTCAGAAACGCGAAAGGGCGGCCCCCGCAGGAACCGCCCTCTCCGTGACACCGGTATGACCGGGTGTCTTAACGCTTGGAGAACTGGAAGCTGCGGCGGGCCTTCTTGCGGCCGTACTTCTTACGCTCGACCACGCGGGCGTCGCGGGTCAGGAAACCTTCGCGCTTCAGCGGCGCGCGCAGCTCCGGCTCGTAGTAGGTCAGCGCCTTCGAGAGGCCGTGGCGCACCGCGCCGGCCTGACCCGAGAGGCCACCGCCCGCCACCGTGACGTTGATGTCGTACTGGTCGATACGGCCGGCGATCTCCAGCGGCTGGCGCAGGATCATGCGCAGCACCGGCCGGGCGAAGTACACCTCCACCGGGCGCTTGTTGATCGTGACCGTGCCGTTGCCGGGCTTGATCCAGACGCGGGCGACCGCGTCCTTACGCTTGCCGGTGGCGTAGGCCCGACCCTGAGCGTCCAGCTTCTGGACGTGGACGGGGGCCTCGTTGGCGGGGTCGGCCGCGCCGGTATTCGCCCGGTTGAGGTCGGCGAGGGACTGCAGGGTCGCCATGATCAAGCGCTCACGTTCTTGCGGTTGAGGGCGCCGACGTCGAGCGCCTGCGGCTGCTGGGCGACGTGCGGGTGCTCGGCGCCCTTGTAGACGCGGAGGTTGCCGAGGATCTGGCGGAAGAGCGGGCCGCGGGGCAGCATGCGCTCGACGGCCTTCTCGACCACACGCTCGGGGAAGCGCCCTTCGAGGATGAACTTGGCCGTGCGCTCCTTGATCCCGCCCGGATAGCCGGTGTGGTAGTAGTAGCGCTTCTGGACGTACTTGCGGCCGGTGAACTTCACCTTGTCCGCGTTGACGACGATGACATGGTCGCCGCAATCGACGTGGGGCGTGTAGGCGGCCTTGTGCTTGCCGCGCAGGCGCATCGCCACGATCGACGCCAGACGGCCCACAACGAGGCCCTCCGCGTCGATCACGATCCACTTCTTGTCGACCTCGGCGGGCTTCAGCGAGGTGGTCTTCATAGCCAAATCCCAGGGGTTCCGACGCATCCGACCCCGACCGGCGGGGCCGTCAGGCATAGGGGTGCCGAAAAAGGAGCCGCCGCGTGGGGGGCACGCGGCGGCGGTAGCGGGTGCATAGCCGGACGCGCATGCCGGGTCAACACGGAACTGATTTTTTCTCGAAAATCCAACTTTCCGAGTGGGTTAGCGGATGCGGTATCGGGATACCTCATTCACTCGCTGCGCCGGCCGCGCTCGGCGATGGTGAGCTTCTGGACACCCTTGGCGGCGAGCACCGGCTTGCGCGCGGTGAGGATCCGGGAATTCACCCCCGTCCAGCCGATCTCGCCCGAGAGCCGCCCGTACTCGATCTTGGGACAGCGGTTCATGATCACCGTGAGGCCCTGGGCCTCGGCCCGGGCAGCGGCTGCGTCGTCGCGCACGCCGAGCTGCATCCAGATGATTCTGGGCAGGGGCGAGAGCGCCAGTGCCTCGTCGACCAGCGGGCCCGCAGCGGCGGAGTTGCGAAAGATCTCGACTATGTCGATCGGTTGGCCGCCCAGGGAGGCCTGCGCCTCGGCGAGCGTCGCCGCGACCCGGCGGCCGAGCAGATCCTGGCCGGCGAGGCCGGGATTGACCGGGATCACTGCGTAGCCCCGGGCGAGCAGGTATTTCAGCACGATCCAGCTCGGGCGAGCGGGGTTTGCCGAGGCGCCCACCAGCGCGATCGTGCGCGTATCGTTCAGGATCGCGCGGATCCGCGCGTCGGGGTAGCGCGCATGCCGATCGGCAACCGCGCCGGGTTCGTCGCCTGTCGCCTGCATGGCGTGCCTCCTCCGCTGGGCGACCCGTGCTACAGCCGCCAGACCTCGAAGCCCAGTCGCGCGAAGGTCGCCCGGTCGTGGAGCGCCTTCACGTCCACCACCAGACCCCCGGGCCGCAGCCGCGCGGTGATCGCCGCCGGCCCCAGAGCGGCATAATCCTGATGCGGGACGGCGATCACCACCGCGTCGGCCGCGTCGGGCAGGTCGTGCCACGCGACCAGCGCGATCCCGTACTCGGCCCGGGCCTCCGCGGCGCTGGCGCGGGGATCGTGGACCGCGACGGTGCAGCCGAATTCTTCCAACTCCCGGACGAGGTCGGCGACCTTGGAGTTGCGCAGGTCCGCGCAATTCTCCTTGAAGGTCAGGCCGAGCACGATGACACGGCCTCCGCCCGGCCCCCCGCCCCCGCGGACGATCCGTTTGACCGTCCCGCGGGCGACGTGGGCGGCCATGCTGTCGTTGATGCGCCGCCCGGCCAGGATCACCTGCGGGTTGTAGCCGATCATCGCGGCCTTGTGGGTGAGGTAGTAGGGATCGACCCCGATGCAGTGGCCGCCGACGAGACCCGGGCGGAACGGCAGGAAATTCCACTTGGTGCCGGCCGCCTCGAGCACCTCCAGCGTGTCGAGGCCGAGCTTGTCGAAGATCAGCGACAGCTCGTTCATCAGGGCGATATTGAGGTCGCGCTGGGTGTTCTCGATCACCTTGGCGGCCTCCGCGACCCGGATGGACGTGGCAGCGTGGATGCCCGCCTCGATGATCGAGCCGTAGAGCGCCCTCAGCCGTGCCAACGTCTCAGGGGTGTCGCCCGAGACGATCTTCATCACCCGGGTGAGGTTGTGCTCCCGGTCGCCCGGGTTGATCCGCTCCGGTGAGTAGCCGACGAAGAAATCCGTTTTCCAGCGCAGGCCGGAGGATTGCTCCAGGACGGGGATGCAGATCTCCTCGGTCGCGCCGGGATAGACGGTGGATTCGAACACCACGGTCGTTCCCGGCCGCATGTGCTGCCCGACCAGCGCGGCAGCCTGGATCAGCAGGTCGAAATCCGGCCGCTGGGCCGCATCGACGGGGGTCGGGACCGTGACGATGATGACGTCGACCGCCGACAGTGCGGCGGGATCGTCGGTGATCGTGAGGTGCCGGGCGGACTCGAACGTCGCCGCGTCGACCTCGCCCGCGGGGTCGCGGCCGGCGCGGTAGGCGGCCACCTTGCCGGCGGACCGCTCGTAGCCGATCGTTGTCCGCATTCGGCCGAAGGCGAGGGCCAAGGGGAGCCCGACATAGCCCAGGCCGACGACTGCCACGCTCTCCGCCACGCCGCATCCCTCAGCGGACGCCAGAAGCTCCAATCACCGTGCCGCCCGCCCGGCGCGTATAGGGGGGGGACGGGCCCGCGTCGATCCGAATCACGGACGATGGCGGTGGGCTGCCCCATCGTCCGCGATGCCCGCATGCCTGGGGCGCCCGCCCGGCGCCCGCCTTCTCAACTGTCCGTCTCGACGTGCTCATCCCATTCGATCCGGCGTGGCCGGATCGCCGGCACGGCTGCGCCAATGCCGATCCGGACCGCCGTTCCCACGATGGCGATCGCGGCGCAGATGAGGAGGATGGTGTCGAGCACGGTGTTTCAGATCAGAGATCGGCCGGCACGATGATGCCGGGCGGCGCGCTGGCGGGCGCGCGTGTTGTGGAGGCGCCGCATCTGTTCCTGAAGGAGCAGATCCTCGTGCACCGGATGAACGGCCGTCACGGAGCGAAGCGGGGCTTCCGAGCGGTCATCGCCCTGGGGATAGACTGGTTTCATCGCCGCCCTCCTCAGTAGTCTCTACGCATGAGCTTAGCCATTTGTAGATTAATTGCAACCCTACCTGACGAATAGGCCGGGCGGATCGCGGAGCAGGCTCGGTGCAGCGGACCGTGACGGGTCTGAACGTGCGGGCGCCGAACTGCAACAGGCACGCACTTTTTCGTCGTGCCGGCCGCCGCGGGGCGCGGTGATCCGTTCCGCAGCTTCGGGATCCGCGGGCGATGCTGCTTGCCCAGCCCTTTCGGCGCTACCGCCTGGGACGGAACCTTCCGATTGCGGTGCGGATGCTGGAACATCCGATCGAAGCTTGTCCTTCATCCGAAGTGCTAAGACATGTGTTACGTGCAAGCCTTCCCGTTAACCGGTTCTTAACGCTTTGATCTTATCTCGTAGATGAGGGCCGACCGCTGGGGTCTGCTCCCTCTATCGGGCGAAATTCCGATGCTCTTCGTAGTCGCGGCAGCGCTCGGTGGCGGCGTGGCGACGGCCGCCCTTCTGGGTCCGATCAGTCCGCTTGCGGCGCTGATCACTGCGCCGTTCATCGCCAGCGCGACCGCCCTCCTGGCCAGCTTCGCGGTGGCATGGAGCCGAAGCCGCAACGGATCGGCGAATCAGGTCTCCGACGTGCAGACCGACGCGATGGTGGCGGCGCTTCGGACGTTGGCCGAGCAGGCCAAGCCTGCCGCTCCGGCCCCCCGGACCTCCGCCGAGCATCACCGGGTCGCTTGAAGCGCAAGAGCGCGTCGCAGCACAGACTTGGCATCACCAGTTGCGGGACTCGCCCGATCGCCGCGCGACTCCGGTTACGGCCGCGCGATGATCGTGCCCGGGCCGCCGACGTCCGCTCCGATCACCTGCCCGGTCACGGCGCGGCTACGGAAGCCGTCCGTTCCCCATGGCGCGGCATGCGCGCGCCCATCGCGCGGACATAGGCGGCACGCGCCATCAGGCGCTCGGCCAATGCGCTGCCCGGATGCCGGCATGCCAGTGCGCGGGCCGTATCTTCCATCGTCTCCGGCTCGACGCCCCACTGGAGCTGATCTTCCGCGGAGACGAGTAATCTCCAGAACGGGATGAATTCGTCCGACATTGGCACAGATTCCCGGGTGACTGTTGTACTGCCGGGTTCATTGCAAATATCGCTGCTATCGTCGGGTGTCCCGCCGCGGGTGGACCCGACTCGGGACGGGCAGCCGAAACGCTCAAGCCGGCGCGGATCAGGCGGCCAGCGCGAACGTGGCGCCCGCGAAGCCGAGACCGGCGAGGAACAGGCTCCCGCCCATCACCTCGAGGAGGGCGCGGTAGCGCGGGGACCACAGGGACGCGGCCGCCATGCAGGCGCCGGCGACGACACAGAATATGCCAAACGACATCATGGTGGCCTCCGCAGTTTACCGCACCTCGACAATTACGGTTGCGAATAGACCCGGTTCCAGCGCGCGCAGATTGTCGACAGCTTAATCCGCCCATCTTGCAGGCGGCGCGGTCTCCGCTCAACCGGAGCAGGTCGGCCACGTCGCGCATGGCGTTGATCGTCTTCATCCCGAGAATGGCGGTGATCGGCCGGGAGGACCTGTCCGCCTCGAGGACGGGCGTCATCGGGGCGTCGGCGGTTCGCGAGCGCCGTGTCGATCAGAAGGATCTCCAAGATCTCGGCGCAGGCTGGTTCGAGCCAGTGCGGCGAATCGATCTGAATCGATCCGTCTCTTGGCACGATCCGGCGGCCCGATCTGGTCCCGACGCGCCGCCCGGCCTCTGAATGCGGCCCGTCCTTCAGACGGCCCATGGCTCGGGGATGATGTCCACAGCGCGGCAGATATGACGCATGTTAGGGACCGGTCGTGGGCGTTATGCGAGGCTTATGATCAGTCTTCGTGTGTGCGTAGAGAACGACATGATTGAGGATACACCACGGGTCGCCAAGGAATTCCACGTCGGCGCGCGCGGTGACCGATATGCGTTGACGCGAGATCTGAAAACCGGTCAGCCCTACGTGCTGCACCGTCCCGGCGAGGACGTGCCGGAGGTTCAGCTCGACCTTGGCTCGTTCCTCGTGCTGTTTCGCGGGCAGGAAAGGGACGACCTCCTGCACCTGATCGCGTCGCTGCTGCCGGACGACGAATCCGCGGTCGAAGCGTATGCCGATCCAGTGCGGCCGGCTCGGTTCATGGCGCGCTGGCTGCCGAATCGGCAGGACTGATCGGTCAGGATCCGGATAGCGCGACCACGACACGGACGAGCGAGCCGCGTGCGATCGGCGCGAACAGGGCCAGGACCGAGGCCGGGACGATGCGCGTGACGGCGGCGTTCTCCTGCCGCTCGGCCTGCGGACCCGGTCGCCGCGACGGCTCCCGCTGAGGGGGATGGATCGGTTCTCGGGCAGGACGAGCACCGGTGCCCTTTCGAAGCGTGTGCCGCGGTGTGACTCCGCCACCCCACGCGCGCAGTTGTGTCGTCACCGCGACGATCGCCCGCTGCCCAATCGCGTCCTGCCGCGTTGTCCCACCCGAAACGCAGGAGACAGCGCATGGCCTACGTGACGATCGAGAAGGACGGCGAGCCCTGGATGCTCTGCCATTCGACCCATGCGGGCGAGATCGAGCGGCAGATCGAGACCGCCCGGGCGGAGGCGCCGACGGCGACCTTCACGCAGCGACCCTCGACCCCGATCGAGAGCCAGCACTGCGCGGACGCCATGGATGCGCAGGAGGGCGTGGCCGAGGACCCGTTCAAGTTCTTCGCCTACCAAGTCGTCGATGACTCGATCGCCTGAAGGGTGCGCCGGCGTGACGGCCGGCGTCCGCTGAATGCGCTCTCCGCCGCAGTGACACCGGTTCGGCGCGCGCGAGAACGTTGAAACGAGGGCTTAGGGCCGCGCCGAACAGGCCGTGGCCCTTCCGAGGCGGGCGTTCGACTGCGCCCGCCGTGGCGGCGGAATCTGACGCTGGCCCTGATGCGGCCCATTCGCATCGCGGCTGGGTCTGGACGATCGAGACGGGTGAGGAGGGCGCGCTCTGCGCGTCGCCCGCCCCGGCGCCTCAGCCGAGCCGGTGCAGGGCGCACAGCTTGTTTCCGTCCGGATCCCGCAGGTAGGCGAGGTACAGGCGGCCGGCGGGGCCGTTGCGCTCACCCGGCGGATCTTCGATCGCGCTCCCGCCATGCGCCGTTCCGGCCTTGTGCCAAGCGTCGGCTTGCTCCGGCGACTCGACATCGAAACCGATGGTGCTGCCGTTGCCTGCGGTCGCAGCGCGTTCATCGATCGGCTTGCTGATCAGGAAGATCGCGCCCCGATGCATGTAGACCACGCGGCCCAGGGGATCTTCCATGCCCGGTTGGCCGCCCATCGCCGCGAACAGGGCATCGTAAAAGGCCTTCGACCGGGCCATGTCGTTGGTGCCGACCATCATGTGGCTGAACACAGGCCATCTCCTCCACTGGGAGTCGCCTCAGCTAGGAGCCCGTCCGAGTAACGAGTTTACGCGGTGGGATGAGGGTGGAAGTGTGGGCAGACGTGGGCGTCGGCTTTGGGCTCAGTGACTGGCCTTGGCCAGCTTGAGGAGGTTGTGGGCGGTGCAGATCATCGCCCATTC
>NZ_JAKSYH010000059.1 GCF_022829295.1 Methylobacterium sp. J-088 | reverse complement strand
GAGCGGCGCGATGGATGCCGCGGGCGATTTCCTCGTAGCGGCGGCGATGGCGCTGGCCGGTCGCGGTGTAGGAGCGGAGATCCTGGGGCATGGGCGCGGCTCCTCAGTGCGCAGCGGCGCGGTGGGCGGCCTTGGCAACCTGCCAGGCGGCCTTGAGAGCGGAGGACATCGCCACGCGGCGAGAGACGCCGCAGCGCTCCATGATGCCGGGGGCGGCGCGACAGGCAGCGGCCATGATGGCGGCGCGGTCGTAGCGGCCGGCGGCGACGAGGGGGCGCTTGCTGGCGCCGAACTGGATGAAAGCGCGGGCCGAGAGCAGGCCGGCGGGGATCTTGGGCTTGCTGTCGTGCAGCGAGCGGGAAATGCGGTTCCAGGAAACGGTGCGGTGGGACATGGCGTTGATTGCTCAGTGACCGTGTGATAGTCTGGATATCACTCGATCAATCAGTGGTCAACTGGCGCTCAGGTGATATTTTGACAATCACAGGCCAACAGCTTCGTGCAGCTCGCGCGATCCTGCGGTGGACCGCCCAGGACGTGGCAGATGCGGCCCGTGTCGGCGTCGCCACTGTGCGTCGAGCTGAGATGCAGGAAGGCGCTCTCGGCGTGACCGCTGCGAACGAGGCCGCGATCCAGCGGGCCCTTGAGGATGCTGGTATTCAGTTCATCCCGCAGAACGGCGGCGGCGCGGGTGTCCGGATGCGGCGGCCGTGAGCAGGCTGGAGGACGACAAGGCCGAAGCCGAACGGCTCAAGGCCATGCATAACGAGCGGACGAAGCTGACGGCTACCTACATGAACGGCGTCGCCATCGCGGCCATCGCCGTTGGTGGGCTCGCGCCGATCGCGCAGAACCACTTTGAGACGATGAACGATCTGGAAATCGGGCTGTTCTTCGTGAAACTCGTTCTTTGCCTCCTAGCCAGCTTCGGCCTACATCTCGGGGCGAGCTTCCTCCTGAGGGGTATAAAATGACCCTAGCCCAACTTGTCCTCGCGGCCGCGTTCCCGATCGGCGCGCTGCTCGTCGGCTTCGGCGCATTCTGGTTCGCCAAGCGGGCGGTCTGAGCGCTGTGTCAGCGCTATGAGACCCACCCAACTATTACCGCGGCACTGTTGCCCACAGGCCTTGAGCTCGCCGCGAGCACTTCCGCATGTCTAATGGTAAAATTAAAGTCGCAAGCGACCTTGTAAGTGAGAGCGGGTCTGAAAAACTTCGACTTATTAGATTGAAGGGGCATAAGGCCAGACAGATGTCGCATTACGGCGCTCATCAGGCCGACCTAAGATATTGTTATGAGCTTCTAATGCTGCTGCCTGGAAAGCCATCGGACCTATCAAGCGACGCCATTTGGAAGACGGCCATCATAACATACGTAAAATGCTTCTGCGGCAACAAAGCTAGATCAACAAAATTGCAAGAAGACGTAATTTTTAAAGGAAATGAAGACGCCCTCCATGTATTCAAATATTTTAAGAATTTGAGAAACAAGCATTTGGCGCATGACGAAAACGACTACACCACCTGCATACCTTCTGCATCAATAAATTACGGCGGCAAACCATACAAGGTTGAAAATATTGGCTTTATTGGTACGACCGCTCTAACCTTGGATCAAACAACCTACAATAATCTATTGAAATTGGTTATAGATACCAATCAATGGGTTCAAGAAAAATACAATACAATAACGAAGGAACTCAATGACGAGTTAGAGGGGATGCCCCTCGAAAAATTGCTTGCGCACGAAGAGGTCGGGCTAAGTATGCCAGATCTGGATCGTATCGGTCTGACGCGCGAAAGTGAAGCTTAGACCGTCACGTCTTAGATGACCGCACCGGCCGGGCGGCCATATCATCACGGCTCGCCCGGCCTCGCGCACATCCCGACCGCGCTGCGGCTGGTGCGCCTCAGATAGGCCTGCTGGCGATCCCTCGCCAGCTTGGGAGCATGCGAGCTTGATAGCAGGCAATCTCACGGTCCTGGTATCCTGCTGGCGGCGCATCTCGCCAGCGGGCGGACTCGCGGTCTCGTTGACAGGATCCATTGGGGGCTTGATTGCTGCCGAGCTTGATCGCAGCGGATGGGGGCAGACGTGCAGGTGATCGCGGTCACGGCCAGAAAAGGCGGCGTTGGCAAAACCACGCTCAGCATGCACCTGTCGGTCCTAGCGGCCAAAGCCGACAGCCCTGCCCTGCTAATCGACACGGACCCGCAACGGTCGCTCGCATGGTGGCATCAGCTCCGCGGGCCGGACGATCCGAAACTGATCGAGGCGGACGCTCGCGAATTGCCTGAGCTTGTCGAGGCGGCCCGACGCGAGGGGTTCGGTCGGATCATTATCGACACGCCACCGCACGCAGAGGACAGCATTCTAGCGGCCATGCGGGCGGCCGATCTCGTGCTCGTCCCTACGCGGCCGGGCCCGCTCGACTTGGCGGCCGTCGCCTCGACGCTGGATCTCGCGCAGCGAGTCGGCAAGGCGCCGCTCGCCGTCATCAACCATGCCCCGGCCCGCACGGGGTCGGCCGAGCCGGCAATCGTCGCCGAGGCGCGGGCGGCGCTGGTGAGCATGGGGGCGACCGTGGCGGCGACTGCGCTCGCGAACCGGGTTGCGATGTCTCACGCGATCCTGACCGGCTCCACGGTCAACGAACACGAACCGGACGGGAAAGCCGCGGCCGAGGTCGCCGCGCTCTGGCAGGAAGTCGAGGCGGCACTCGCTGCCGGGGAGAAGAAGGTACGATGAGCAAGGCGCCCCGCCCTACCTTGGACAGCCTCGCTGGCCGGTTCGCCCGGAAGGATCCGCCGGCTGTCACTGCCAACGTTATCAGTGAACCGCCCGCAGTGGCCGAGCCTGTGGGCTCGCCGGCTGGACTTGCTTCGACGGCCGCGGCAACCGTGAAGGCCAAGGCCGACGCTCGGGTGCAGATCCTGACGCGCATTGATCCTGCCACGCGCAAGCGGCTCAAGGTGATCGCGGCCGAACAGGAGCGCACCATCCAGGAGATATGCGAGGAAGCCATCCGCGATTTCGTGGCGCGGCATAGCAAGTGATCCTGTGAGCCCGGGATCCCGGTAGCTCGCCCACTTGTGGTCTCGGCATCTCGTGGTCTCGTGTTCTCGCAAGCTTGCTATCAAGCTACCTCGCTGGCTTGCTCCCGTGCCATCCTACGTGTAACTTGCGATAACCGTTATTCTCGAAAGTTTGATAGGATAGGAAGTGTCTTGGCGGCGTTGCCGGATTTGCCGTTGGAATGGGGGACGACAGCTCGGCGCTGGGTCGTCAAAACGATGGCGCGGTCCTCGATGGACGATGTTCCTCCCGGACAGCGAATGTACGTTGTCAGCGTGGTCGGGCGATCGATGCGCGCTCAGGGCGCGACACTGCCTGATGGATGGGAACGAGCACTCTCGCTTCTGTGCGGCTGGGGTGATCCGGGCGAGACCGTGCAAGAGACGACCAACACCGGGATGACGACAAAGATCGAAACGCGTGAGCGAGATCCCGATGCCTGAAGTCATTCCGGCCGAGTTTCACGACCACGCCGTAAAACTGCCAGCCGAAGCTGCCGCGATCGTTCGCGCCTATCAGCAGGCCAGCAAGGCGGACTCTACCGTCCGCGCTTACAGATCCGATGCCCTCGTGTTCCAGGACTGGTGCGCCCGGTACGGCTTCCGGTCCCTGCCGGCGAGCCCTGAGGCCGTGGCCGGTTTTATCGTGGCCGAAGCTGAGGCTGGGCGGGCCGCCTCGACGCTCGGCCGCCGCATGGCGGCAATCCGGCATGCCCACAAGCTGGCAAGCCTGCCTGACCCCACCGAGGATGAAGGCGTGCGCGCCGCACTCCGTGGCGCTCGACGCAAGGTGGGCGTCGCCTCGACGCAGAAGGCGGCCGCAACCGCCGATATCCTGGCCGCGCTCCTGATGCGGACACCCGACACCCTGACGGGCAAGCGCGACCGGGCGCTGCTGGCGCTCGGGTTCGCGGGGGCGTTCCGCCGGTCCGAACTGGTGGCGCTCGACGTGGAGGACCTGCGCGAGGACCCCGAGGGCCTGCGGGTGCTCGTGCGGCGCTCGAAGGTCGATCAGGAGGGCAGGGGGTTAGAGAAGGCTATCCCGCATGGCCGGTTCATCCAGCCCGTGCGCCTGGTGCGGGAATGGCTGGATGCGGCCGGCATCACGTCGGGGCCGGTGTTTCGGCCGGTCTCGCGGTCGGGGAATGTGCGCTCCCCAGATCCGGGGACCGCAAAAACGCCTCGGCTGACGACGCAGGCGGTGGCCGACATCATCAAGGCCTACTGCACGGCCGCGGGGCTCGATGCCTCGACGTTCGGGGCTCACAGCCTGCGGGCTGGCTACATCACCACGGCGGCCGAGCGCGGGGCCGATCTCGCGCGCATCATGGATCAGTCGGGCCACCGGGATCCTCGAACGGTAGTGGGTTACATCAGGCGAGCGAACGCTTTCAAAGGCCACAGCGGCAGCGGATTTTTATAGGTGTATAGCGCCGAGCAAAGAATGCCGTGGCTCGGAATATTTTTCCTAGTTGACAACACGCCGTCCTGATAGCGATCGCATATGATATTGCAACTATTAGATTTTTTCATGGCTTAGATTTTGCGGCGTGCTGAACGGACCTTAGCCGAGTACTGCCATGGATCTCTTTTCCGCCCTTCAAACCTCCGTATCAGGTTTGAAAGCTCAATCCTACGCTATCAGCAACATCTCTGGAAATATCGCCAATTCGCAGACGATCGGATATAAGGGTATTGATACAAGCTTCGTCGATCTAATGTCACAGACTACGCCAACCAAGGAGGTTTCTGGGTCCGTTATTGCTCAATCGCAGCTCACCAACACCATTGCTGGAAGTGTTTCTTCGACAAGCACCCCGACTAACATGGCGATCACGGGATCAGGTTTTTTCACGGTAGTGCAGAAGACTGGCGATGCCAACGGAGCCTCAACGTTCAGTGGCACAACCGCCTATACACGTCGGGGCGACTTCTCGCAGGATAAAGATGGGTACCTAGTCAATGGAGCAGGAGGTTACCTTACCGGCACCAATCTTGATCCAACGACGGGCCAAACAACTAGCACGGGCCTTATCAAGCTCGGAAATGTTTCACTTCCGGCTCAAGCCACAACTACGATTACCTATGCAGCCAATCTGCCTGCGACACCAACAGTAGACTCGACAGCCGTTCCAGCAAACAGCATCGTAGGCCCCGCAATCACAGCCTACACGGCGACTGGCGCGCCACTGACAATCAACACGCGCTGGGTGCAGACAACAAGTGGCAGTGCAGGCGGCGGCCAAGCCACTTGGAATTTATACTATAATAGTAGTACAAGTAGTGCTGCTAATTGGACCAAGACGGGTCCTGATTTTACATTTGACTCAACTGGCGCGCTCACCTCTCCTACCGGGGGGTCAGCAACGTTGAGCAATGTAGCCATTGGTGATTATACTTTTCCTAGTCTAAAGTTGGATATATCCGGTGGACTAACTCAGTATGCTGACAGCACCGGAGCTGCTACGACGAACACGCTTAGTCAGAACGGCAATAGTTCTGGAACTCTTACCAGTGTCGCAGTAGGAAGTGACGGAAAAATCAACGGAACGTTCTCGAATGGCTCAGTGGTAGCTCTGGCTAAGGTCGGAATTGCCCAGTTCGCCAATCCTGACGGCTTACAGGCTGACTCAAACGGTAATTATCTGCAGACGGCCGACTCGGGATCGCCCTTGTCCGGTCTCGATGGCAGTACGATCACTGGATCCAGTGTTGAAGGATCAAACGCAGACATTGCGACCGAATTCTCCAAAATGATTGTAACCCAGCAGGCCTACTCCGCAAACACTCGTGTCATGTCGACGGCGCAGACGATGATGTCCGATCTGCTCAACGTGATCCGCTGAGTGAGGATACAGTTCAAGCCATGGAGGCCGTGAGATGTCGCTGAACGCGCTTTCCACCGCGACGGCTGGGCTTGCGGCCACCCAGGCGGCGATCAACGTCGTCTCGCAGAATGTCGCCAACGCTGGCACAGTCGGCTACGTCAAGCGGACACTTTCGTCAGTCGCCACCGGCACGAGCAATTCAGGTGTCGCTAGCGGGTCAGTTACGCGCATCTTCAATACGGCGGCGCTGAAGCAGCTCCGGCAGGAGACGGCAGGAGCCGCCTACACTAGCACCAATTCAACGGCCGTTGCACAGCTTGACGCGCTCTACGGAACACCGGGCAGCTCAACGGCCCTCGATGGAACGTTGAATACCTTTACGGAGTCCCTTCAAGAACTTTCCGCCAATCCGACATCTTCTGCTGCGCGGTCTACCGTACTTGGCAATGCTGCAACGCTCGCTGGCCAAATCAATAGCATTGCATCAAGCGTTCAAGACCTCCGTACTGGTGTCGAGGCGCAGCTAGGCACCGACACGTCGTCTGCCAGCACACTCCTGTCCAACATTGCCAGCTTAAATACCAAGATCCAAAACACGACAGACAGCGCGTCCTTAGCCGATCTACAAGACCAGCGCGATCAAACGATCAACAGCCTGTCAAGCTACATGGACGTCCAGACCTCCGCTCAAAGCGACGGTTCGGTCTCGGTTACAACTCAGTCGGGTATCATGTTAGTGGACCGCGGCAGCGCGGCTAGTCTAAGCTTTGATGGACGCGGCACGCTGAATGCAAATTCGTCCTCTTCGGCCGACCCTCGTTCAGTGGGCACTATCACGGCCACGACACCAGGTGGCGCTAAGATCGACCTTGGAACGTCTGGGATACTTAGATCAGGAAGTCTCGCCTCTGAACTTAATCTCCGTGACAACGTACTGCCGCAGGCTCAGCGGCAACTTGACGACTTGGCAGCTGGTCTAGCCAGCGCGCTAACCGATAAGACCGTCACCGGCACGGTGGTGAATGGAGCGGCAACCATCGACCTTACCGGCATTCAGGCCGGAAATAGCATCACCATTCCGGTTACCGCAGCCAATGGGTCGGTGCGCAACGTTACGCTAGTCGCTTCGAACGCTGCGACTGCGGCCGTTGATCCAAGTCAGACCGATGACTCCAGCGGGCTCGCGCAGACCTTCGATATTTCCGGCGGTCCCTCGAACTACGCGAGCGCGCTTCAAGCAGCCTTGACGGCGCTCAGCACGCGAGCAACCGCTACAGGGTACAAGAATGTGCCCACGCTGACAGCTAGTGGTACCAGCGCGACGATCACGATCACGGGCTCTGGGGGCTCTAGCGTCACAGCGGCGAGTGCCAACATAACTGTCCCTACTTCAGCGAGTGATTTTTCCTCCGGCTACCCGCAGCTCGCCCTGTTCACCGATGGATCTAGCAACGCCCTCTACACAGGCTCGCAAGACAGTGGCTCGCAGCTCACCGGGTTTGCCCAGCGCATCACGATCAACACCGCACTCAAGGCGAACACATCCGCACTGACAGCGTCGAGCACCACCAATTCAACTGCTTCAGGATCACGTGCACAATCACTCTATACGGCGCTGACATCCACGCAGCAGACGTTCTCGTCGTCGAGCGGCATCGGTGGCGTCTCTGCGCCCTACAACTCTACCGTGGTGGGTTTCGCGCAGGACATCATCTCGGCACAAGGATCAGCTGCCACCACAGCATCATCGCTGGACAATACCCAGCAGACCGCTCTCTCAACGGCCCAGAGTCGGTTTTCATCGGGGGCAGGCGTCAACATCGACGAGGAGATGTCGAACCTCGTTGCATTGCAGACTGCCTACGGCGCCAACGCAAGAGTGCTGACCGCCGCCCGTGACATGCTCAACCAACTGCTGCAGATCTGACCATGACCGCAATCACGCCCTTCGCAGCTGGCAGCTACACTACCACCCGTAACACTACGCAGCTGCTTGCGTTGAAAAACCAGCTCAGTACACTGTCGACGCAGCTATCGACCGGGCTAACCGCGCAGACTTATGGTGGTCTTGGAACCGGCCGGTCGACGGCGCTCTCGGCACAGTCTACTTTGAGTGCGCTCACCGGCTATGCAGCCGGCATCACTGCGGCCCAGACACGCACTCAAGTCGCAGTCACCAGTCTAACACAGGTGGCAACCCTTGGCAGCAGCACGAAAACCACTCTTGAGAATGGCTCGCAGAGTACAGCAGTAAATCCAACTGCGAGCAAAACGCTCGCGCAGAACAATCTAGAGGCAG
Source organism: Methylobacterium sp. J-088 (assembly GCF_022829295.1). GTDB lineage: Bacteria > Pseudomonadota > Alphaproteobacteria > Rhizobiales > Beijerinckiaceae > Methylobacterium. The sequence goes on along the minus strand of NZ_JAKSYH010000059.1, from coordinate 1,790 downwards.
CGTTAGACGCACTCAACCAATCGGCCGGCGGGAGCTATCTGTTTGGTGGCAGCAATACCTCCACGGAGCCAGTCGTAGACGCCGACAAAATCCTAAATGGTACGATTGACAGCAACGGTAATACACTTGCTGGCCTAAAAACCGCAATTTCTGAACAAGTTACTGCTGATCTCGGCGCAGGGAGTAACGGTCGCCTGACGCAGACATCGCCAGGTGGCACAACACCCACCGGGACGACGTTGAGCACCACTCAGGTCGGCATCACCGAGGACACGAGTGCTCGGTCGACCCCGGCGTTTGGCTTCGCGCTAGCCGGCGCACCAACAACTACCGGATCCGCACTTACAGCGACCTACACGCCGTCTGCGTCAGGCAGTCCGGCCTCCTTCACTGTCAATGTTGCCACCCAGCCCGCCGTCGGCGACAACATGACGTTCACCCTGAACCTGCCAGATGGTACTTCAACAACGCTTACTCTCTCTGCGGCGACAACAGAGGACGCCACCTCTACAACAAGCTTCGCCATTGGCAGCGACACCAGCGCAACAGCAACGAACCTGTCGACTACGCTCAACAATGCTCTCAAGGCGGCGGCCAGCAGTACACTTACTGCCAGTGCTACGGCTCGCTCTGCGACGAACTTCTTCTCCGCATCAAGTGCCACTGTCGCAGCCGGTACGGCTCCTCTGCGCGTCACCACTGATGCGAACGGTGAACCGAGCTACACGCCAGGCAAGGCAACCGACACGGTAATTTGGTATCAGGGCGAGGATGGGAATTCTGATCCGCGTAGCACCCAGTCCGTGCAGGTCAGCGCAACAAGCACCGTCCAGACTGGGGTGAGAGCGAATGAAACTCCGATCGCTAATGTGCTTGCGGGTCTTGCTACCGTCGCGCTAGGCATGTCAAGTTCATCTGACGCGAATGCGACTGCGATCTACAATGCCATCAGCAGCCGTGCTCAAACACTCTTGTCGTCCACCGATACGAGCCCGAGCGTGCAAGATACGGTGACGGAACTCAGCCTTGCTTCAACTCGCTTGTCGAACGCAGCTACAACGAACACAGCGACCCAGAACACGCTCCAGAATACTCTTGACGGCATCGAGCAGGCACCAACGGAGGAAATCGCCACCAAGCTTCTTGATCTTCAAAATCGCCTTCAGGCAAGTTACCAGATCACCGCTTCACTTTCCAAATTATCCTTAGTAAACTATATAAGCTAGAACAAGCAGATTTATATTATGCCAATTCTAATTATTCATTGCGACATAAATCGGTCTGACATTAAGTCACATAAATCCAGACATAGTATAGCGGCAAAAGAAATTCAGCGAGGCAGGCGAATAGAGCAATTTAGCTCCAACGGGTCAATATTCTTTGTACAGACGCCAGAGAGCGCGTCAGATTTCGCGAGGAGGCTCGTCGAAAATGGCGGCATGAATATTGAGAAAGATCGGCTTGCTGTGATCGATGTAAGCCAGGGTAAGGCTTACATTTGGGGAAGCTTTGAGTCATGCGTCAAATCCAAATTCCCTTTCCTCGTCGTGGAATGCGTCGCGTGACCACTGATGCGGACGGACATGCCAGCCGGACGTAATCGGGGTATCCGTGGCCTCACTCTTACGGCGTCTGAGCGCCCTTCTGTATTGGTCAGCCCCCATTGAAGTGGTCCGCCCTTTGGTATGGCTTTTGAGCCTGGAGGACGGACGAGATGGCAAAATACCCGAAGCCCGAGGAGATCGTCGCGAAGCTACGTCAGGCGGACGTGCTGATCTCACAGGGCCAGA
>NZ_JAKSYH010000052.1 GCF_022829295.1 Methylobacterium sp. J-088 | reverse complement strand
GAGCGGCTGGAGGCGTCGAAGGCGTAGCCGGCGTTGATACCGAAGTAGGCGCCCGACCAGGTGAACACCGGCACGGGGGTGAACACGGGCGGCGGGGCGGCGCGGCGCGGCAGGTCGGCGGCCGAGGCGGCGGCGGTCAGGGCGGTGAAGGCGGCGAGCGAGGCGAGAAGCTTGGTCATCGCGTAAGGTCCAACATTCAATCTGGAGCTATGACTACCGGACGGTGAGCCAAATGGCTGTAGTTTTACGGGCACACCGCTGCGAGACGAGAGGGCGTATCGTAGTAAACCGCCTCTTAACGCACCCTCGACCGCCGTAATACTTCGCGGTCTACATGCACGAGCGCGACAACATGCCAGGGACGCTTTGGTTGCGGGCCATCAGGACATTGCCGTTCGGCTGTGGCCAGGATGCAACAAGGTGGAAGACCGCCTCGCTGCACAGGGGTCGCGTTCCGCTTCCCCAGCATCGGCATGCCGACCCGGCCCGAACACCGCTTCGTCGACCCGATCGACCCGATCGACCGGGCGCCGCTCTCGGCCGTGATCCGGTTCACGCGCAGGGTCTAGCTCATCGGCGTCGCCCACCGTGTCAATTGAACATCGGTAGCCCCGTGCCGAGGAGGCCAAGACCGGATACGATCAAGGAGCCTGCCAATCCTTCGAGAACGCCACGGGCTATCGGCCGCCGCATCGCCTCGATGGCCAACATGATACCGCTGCACAAGGCGAACAGGCTCAGTCCGAACAGCATCTTGGCTCTCCCAGATATCGCCGGTCAGGCGCTGTTGTCGGTGGTGATGTCGTCCAATCTCATGTGATCGTCCGTGGCGCCGGCTGGAGAAGCCCCCAGCAGGGCGCGTGCGGCCGTGACGATCGCCATGGCGGCGAGCATACGGGAGACGGCAGCGGCGTGGGTGCGGGCGGCGTGGATCACACCGCAGCCAAGCGCGAAGGCGCAGACCTGTGCGGCCCGTGCGATCAAGCTGGTGGTCATTCCGAGACCCGCGCCCTCTCGACGATGGCGATTGCAGCCATGATCCGCTTTGATAACGAAGCGGATTCTCATGGGCTTCACCCAAACGAGGGATCGTCCACGCTTTCCGGTGCCGGTCACCCCGCTCGTGGCTTGCTGTCGTGGACTCAGGCGAACTTGGCCAAGGCTGCCTCTGTCGGCACCGTCACGGTGAGTCAGTTCGAGGGCGAAAGCGGCACTCCGCAGCCTGCGATGCTGACCGTCTTGCAGCAGGCCCTTGAAGCCGCCGGTCTTGCGTTCATCCCTGAGACTGGAGGCGGGGCCGGGATCCGGTTTCGCAATCGGAAGGGATAAAATTCGCGCTTCGTTTGTTAGAACCTCCGCCAATCGCTCCGGTTAAGGACCAAGAATGCGCAGCCTCCTCCTCGCCGTCAGCCTCATCGCTGTCGCCGCCCCCGTCTCAGCGCAGGCGCCCAACCGCGGCAATGCTGACCTACAGACCAATTGTGCCGGTGACGCCCTTGCGTTCTGCGCCGGCATCGATCCGAACAGCCGGCAGATGGATGCCTGCTTCGAGAAGAATATGAGCAAAATGTCCCCGAACTGCCGTCGCGCCATCGATGCCTACAAGAGCGCCGGCGGGAAGTAGCAATGCTGCCATTCGGTGACAGCTCCAAAGCCGCGAAGGGGTCGAACCTCGTCCCCGTAAGCGGAAGGGAAAGATCGCCGAGCCAAGCCGTTAGTGCAGCGACGAATTCCTTCAGCCAGGTATCCCATATGCGCAGCAGCATCCTCGCGCTCGGCCTCATCGCCATAGCGGCTCCCGCCCTCGCGGCGCCTGGGGCGTCTGCCTCGGAGCGTGGCAACAAAGACCTGAAAACCTATTGCTCCGGCGATGCGGTCACCTTCTGCAGCGGCAATGATCCGGACAGTCCGGAGATGGACGCCTGCTTCAAGAAGAATATGGACAAGATCTCGGAGAACTGCCGGCGCGCGATCACCGCCTACAAGGCCAGTGGGGGCAAGTAGGGCCTCCGCCCGACTCAGGGCCGCTCCCGATCGCGTTGCAGTCGTGAACAGCGCTAAGTCTTTGTTGTGACGCACGCTCTTGCGCCGAACCGGTGTCCACGTCATCGGGGAGCGCTCAAGGGACAAGGGCAGCGCAGATCGGCCCTGCATTCGTGCACGGGATCGGTCTGTCGCTGCTGCGTGTTCAACCCTTGCCGCATCTGCAGCGGTGCGGAGTATGCCGTGTACAATCCCTTCTTCTCATCGCTGATGCTCGCAATCGAAGCTCAGCGCGTCGTTGAACTGCGCTTGGTTCGTCTGGCCTGGGGCGGCAGGGAGGGACTCGCCGAGGCGCAGTCCATGGTGATCGAGAAGGTTCACGCAGCCGGTGAGGCTGTGACGACACTGATGTTCGGCGGCTCACCCGAGACGGTCATCGCCCGCTACCGCGAGCACGTGGCTGCAAACACGAAGCGCTTGCTGGCCGTCTGAGCACAGCCCCCACGGTCCACGACACTTGTCTGCCGCCTGGGTTGGCAAGCGCGACCTGTCCCCTCTCCCGTTCGGGGTAGGGTTGGGGGGAGGGTCGGTACCTGCCGAACTCGATCGTCCCCTTGACGCCCTGCCGCGGCAGGCTCTTCCGGACAGGTCTCATCCCCCACCCGGCTTTCTGCGAAAGCAGACCTCTCCCGCACGGGAGAGGGGACCCGTGCCCTATTCGGCGACGGTGGCGTAACTGTTCTCTACCGTCCACAGCCTCCTCGCGCGCTTCGTCGACCACTGCAGACACCCAGCGAAGCTGTCCGCGGCCCAAACTCACCACGGCCCTTCCCCC
>NZ_JAKSYH010000048.1 GCF_022829295.1 Methylobacterium sp. J-088 | reverse complement strand
GCACGCAGCGAACGCGGGCACGCGTCCCTCAAGCCGGGCGGGTCGCGAGACCTGTCCTCGAGGCCGCGACCGCGGTGGGCACGGGTCGGATGGTGGCTCTGGGTCGGCCCAGCCGCGTGTCGGCGCGGGGTTCATTCCGTCCCCCCACCTGGCAAACGGCCGCCCGGTAGCACGCCGGTGCCAGAGTCACGCCCCGCACCGGTGCGCGGCCCGGGGCGCTGGCGGCTGAGAGCGACCGGCGCGCGCGCCGCCCCGTCCACGGACCCGCCCGGTCAGCCACCGGGCGGGCCCCGTAAAGGACGCCGCTGGGTCACCCCGGAAGCGCCGTGGACAGGTGGCGGCTAATAAGCACAGAATAGGAACATTGTCAAGGATGGCGTAGGGTGGTCAGCCCTTTGGGTACGCTGATCACACTTCCCCGGCCGATGCGCGCTCTTCTCCTCTGCGGCCACGGGGGACGCGGGTTTGAAGCATGCGGCTCATGACAGAGCGCGACCGGCCCCCTCTCCCGAGCGGGAGAGGGTTGGGGTGAGGGATGAGAACTCTCAGGATCGAAAGCGTGATCGATGAGCAGACAGGGCGCGTCTCGTTCGGAGAGTTCTCGACTCTCACCCTTGTCCCTCTCCCGCACGGGAGAGGGGACCCGCGCCTCAATTTGCAGAAGGGCGCGCCTGACGAGACCGAAAACCTGTGTCACCCGTAGCCGCAAGGGGGAGAAGAGAGCACGGCGGCGAGAAAGGCTTAACTATCGTACCCCGTGCGGAGAGCGGAAAAACGCTCTCTTTTCGAAGCAACGGCGCCACGCCGGCACCCTCGCGGCCGCGGGCTGGAAAGGCCCGCGGCGCACCGCGCGTCCCCGATACGATCCTCAGATCGCCTGAACTTCCCGCACCTCGGGAAGGAAGTGCCGGAACAGGTTCTGAACCCCGTGCCGCAGCGTCGCGGTCGAGGACGGGCAGCCCGAGCAGGCGCCCTTCATCTCGAGATAGACCACGCCCTCCTTGTAGCCGCGGAAGGTGATGTCGCCGCCGTCGCCAGCCACGGCCGGGCGCACGCGCGTCTCGAGCAGATCCTTGATGGTGACGACCGTGTCGTGATCGGCCTCGTCGTAGAACTCGTCCCCGGCCTCGGTCGCGTCGTGACCGCCCTCGTCCATCACGGGGACGCCGGACTGGAAATGCTCCATGATCGCGCCGAGCACGGCAGGCTTCACCTGCGCCCAGTCGGACCCGTCCTCGGCCTTGGTGACCGAGATGAAGTCGTGCCCGAAATAGACGCCCGAGACGCCCGGGACCGCGAACAGGGCCGACGCCAGGGGCGAGCGGGCGGCAGCCTCGGCGTCCTTCGCCTCGAAGGTCGACTCGGACAGGACGACGCGTCCGGGGAGGAACTTCAGGGTGGCCGGGTTCGGCGTGGCTTCGGTCTGGATGAACATGTTGGCATAACTCCGCTGCGCCGGTTCAAGGCCGGCCGGGACATGCGCCCCAGGGCGCACCTGATCATGTGGACCGACCATCGGATTTTCTCAACCTGCGCGGCCTCCCGCGAGAGTGGACATTCGGCTTCGCGCATCCGAGGACGGGCGCTTCGAGGCAACAGAGGAGCCAGCGGTGACCGTGACTGGGGACGAGATGCGCGTGCAGGATCAGCCGGAGGACCTTCGCGAGACCCGGGCGAAGCTCGACGCGGCCGAGGCCGAGGTCGCGGCCCTCAAGGTCCTGCTCGCCCTGCGCACGCACCAGCACGCGCAAGCCTGGCAGGCCGCGCGGCGCGCGGGCCTGGACCTCGACCACGCGCGGGCCGGGACCGACACTGCAGTTGCGGACGCCAGGATCGTCGCGGATGCCACAGCCGCCCACGGCGAGGTGGTCGCCCGCGCCGAGGCACGCACCGATGCGGTCCGCATCGTTCTCGACGCCGTCCTGGCAAGCCTGCGCGTCTGGGGTTTGGACCGGCGCCGGTTCCAGAAGCGCATCGCCCAAGCCGGCCGCGACGCGCCCGTGGCCGGTCCCGGGGCGGAGCGCCACGCGATCCTCCTCGCCGAGGCCCGGCGCATTCTGGGCCGCACCGAATAGCCGATCCGCAGGGTTAACTGCCCCTTAACCCAGCCCTCCCATCGTCGGTCGCGGGACGGACAGCAGGAGGCCAACGGCATGCAGATCAGCGAACACCACGTGCGCGAATGCGCCTATTTCATCTGGGAAAGCGAAGGCCGGATCCACGGCCAGGCCGCGGCGCATTGGATGCGCGCGGAGACCGAGCTGCACGCCAACGCCACGCTGGCGGCGGCGAGCGTGATCCAGGCCGTCACCGCCGAGAAGGCCGCCCTTCCCGCGTCTGCCAAGGTTGCCGCGTCCAAGTCCGCTGCCCCCAAGTCCGCTGCCCCCAAGGCCGCGACGAAGGCCGCCGCGCCGAAGACCGCGAAGGCGGTTGCGCCCCAGGCTGCCGCCAAGCCGGCGGCGCCGAAGCCCGCCCCCGTCAAGGCCGCCGCGAAGCCGACGGCTCCGAAGCCCGTCCGGGCCTCAAAAGCTGCGGTCACCGCTGGGCTGGCCGCCAAGGCGAAGCCCGCCCGCACCCCGGCGGCGATGCACTGACGCACGCCGCACCGGATTGATTTCAGAAGCCCGTCCCCGACCGGGGGCGGGCTTCTGCCGTTCCGGTGCCCCGAAAGGGAACAGGCCTCCCACCGCCCCGGTTGTTTGCCCTGAAGCGGGCTGGCCTGCGCCGCAACGAGGCTCGCATGCGCGCTGTCATCTTCGACATCGACGGGACCCTGCTCGACAGCGTCGATCTGCATGCCCGCGCCTGGGTGGAAGCTTTCGCGCATTTCGGCGTGGAGACGGATCAGGGCCACGTCCGCAGCCAGATCGGGAAGGGCGGCGACGAACTGATGCCGGTGTTCCTGCCGCAGGAGCGGATCGAACGCGAGGGCAAGACCATCGAGGCGTTCCGGTCGGACCTGTTCAAGCAGAAGTTCCTGCCCGAGGTGCGGCCGTTTCCCGGTGTCCGCGCCCTGTTCGAGCGGATCCGCGCGGACGGCCTCACGATCGCGCTGGCCTCGTCGGGCAAGGGACCCGAGGTAGAGCGCTACACCGAAATCCTGAAAATCGGCGATCTCGTCGATGTCGCCACCAGCTCGGATGACGCCGAGCGGTCTAAACCGCATCCCGACATCTTCCAGGCTGCCCTGACCAAGCTCGGAGCGGGGCGGTCCGACACGGTCCATGCGGTCGGCGACACGCCCTACGATGCCGAGGCCGCGGGAAAGGCCGGCGTGCCGACGATCGGCGTGCTCTGCGGCGGCTTCCCGGAGGCCGACCTCTCGGCGGCGGGCTGCGTGGCGATCTTCCGCGACCCCCAGGATCTCCTCGACGGCTACGACCACTCCCCGCTGGCGCAGCGTTGACGGGCCGCCTGACCCGCGATGTCTATGCGGCGGCCTGCGCTATCCCCATGTTTCACTCGATCTGTTGCAGCGCGGTGACTCGGCGTGATGCCGGCTACGTAAAATCGCGATAGGGGCTGGTGCGGCTTCGGCAAAAGGCGTAGCCAGCCGCCCGCCAACCTGGATCCTTTCAAAGGACGAGCGCTGCGGATGCCTCAGACACATCAGGCCCAACCGGCGATGCGTTTCGTTCCGGCCGCCAAGTCGCTGCCGGATCAGATCGCCGACGCCGTCGCGTGTCGGTCGACCCCGCTGAGCCACCTGCTGCGCCTGATGGCGGCCCTGCAGGCCGAGGGCGGCGACGAGACCCTGCGCCTGCGCCTGCGCGCCCGGATCGGAGCGCCGCTCAACTCGTGATCGCCGGAGCCTGAGGGCTCACGACCGCCGATGGCGCCGCTTGTGCCGTCGGTGTGCGGTCTTGGCCGGCTGCGCGGCCTCTCCCAGCCGCGCCATGCAGGCGTAGTAGATCTGCTTCCCGATCTCCTCGAGTTCCAGACCGCGGGGGTTGGGGGCCGTGAAGACCCGGGCCCGCGCCTCCAGACGGCAGGCTGCGTCCTCCGGGCTGCGAATCGGGGGTTCGGCCCGGGCGGGACTCACGGCCAGCATCAGGCCGATCAGCGTTCCGAACACTCCGCATGCGGATAAACGCTGTCTTGCCCAAGAATCCGGCATTCCGATCGCGATCCCTACTCCACTCCGATGCCGAACTAGAGCGTTTCGCGCGGCGGTGAACCGTCCGAGACTACAGTCTGCGCGCCCGTCAAGGCACGATCCACAGGCAGCGGCCGGCACCCGCGATCGTCATGCATTCGTAGGGCGCGCCGCCGATCAAAGCCCGCTGCTCGACCGAGCCGATCGTCTTCCGATCGATGCTGCGGCAGCCGGCCTCGCCCTCGACCGTACGGCTCGCGCCGGTCGCGGCGTCGACCCGGCGGGCCGCCAGCAGCGTGTCGCACGCCATCGCCTTGGTCGGGTCCTGCGCTGCGGCGGCCCCTGACCAGAGCAGAACGGCAACGAGCGGACTCATTCTGCACAGCATCGCGCGACCTCTCCAGGGCAGCCGCTCGAATCGGGACGGCCGACGAACAGTCGCAAACGCGGCACGGCGCGCGTCGGTTTCAGACCCTAGGCCCAGATGCGACGACGCCCGCCGGAGGGGCGGGCGTCGTTTCATCGAAACAGCCGAGCCGAAGCGCGTGCGCTCAGCGCTTGACCTTGACGTTGGCCTTCCGCGCCGCGTAGCGCGCGTCGCGCTGGGCCTTCTTGGCGTGAAGTTCGGCCGACTTGCGCTCCTGCGCGGCGGCAAGCTCTGCGACTTCGCGGGCAAGCTGGGCAGCCAGCTCCGTTTCCTCGCGCTCACGCTTCTCTTCGGCAGCCTTCAGCTCGGCGGCGATGCGCGCGGCCTCACGCTCGCGGGTACGCTCCTCGCGCGCCTTCGTGATCTCGGCCCGGGCCTTGGCCTTGGCGATGACCTCCGGATCGTCGGCCGGGGGGCGCGCCTTGAACTTGGCCAGCAGGGCAGCCTTGGCACTCTGGGAGTGCTGGCGGCGGTCGTCGAAATTTCTGTAGTCGAATGCGCTCATCTGACCTTTCTCAGTTCAATACGTTCGACATGCACAGGGACATCCGGCCACGCCGGTGCGGGACCTCTCGTCTGCAGATCCCGATGCCGTCCCCGGACCTCGGAACCATGCCGACCCATCGGCTGTACCGATGGGTCGACCCGAACGCTCAGCGGACGCCGCAGCGCTCGGGTCGAACCAAGGTTTGAAAACGGTTAGCCTTTAGCCGGAGCCCCGGCGGCGATGCAATCGTGGGAACACGTTCGGCCCGCCGACACAGCGACAATCCACACCGTCTCTGTAAGAGTCTCACCCGGCGATGCAGAAAAACATCAAGCGCCGGTGGCAACGGACGCCTCAGCGAGTGAGAGGCCAGTATGGCACCGCGCTGTCCGTAAGATAGGACGGGTCCGAGGAGGCGGCAAGATGATCAACCTGTATTGGCCGTCACCCTGACAGACGGCCCGAGGCCCAGCGCAGGTGATTCGGCATCACGGATCGCGCGCCGACACTCCAGCCGACGTGTTCCCACTGATTCACCTTCACGTGTTGCAACCCTGATTTGCAGCAGCGACAACTTTGCGTCGCCGGGCGACGCGATCCGATCTGCGGAAGGGCTTCGTGGTGCTTGGGAGCGTCGTACTCGGCCTACGGGTATCGGTGGCGATAGGCCGCCAGGGCTGTGCCTCGGCGCATCACAATCGGGCACGGCTTCTCGATCCAGCACCGACGCGGTCTATCGGGTCGAACTGGCGTTCGCTTCGGCGACGAACGCTATGAGCTCAAGAATGAGGCACCCCGGCGTCCCGAACTGCTCGCTCTCGCTGCCGATATCGCGATGCACAATAATGAGGCACGTGCTCTAGGCTCCGCCGCCGAACCTGTCGGCACGAGGCCTGCTAAACCCAGCCACGCTGATCCCAGCGCCGAATTGAGCCGCGCCATGCCCGAACCCGTACCGTCATCCGCCGCCGCGTTCGATCCGGAGGCCACCATCGCGGCGACCGCGCCGCTTCTCGGCATCGCCATCGACGCCGGGTGGACGGCTGCGATCGCGGCCAATCTGCGCGTCCTAGCGGCGGCGGCGACGCTGCTGACCGAATTCCCGCTCCCCGATGCGGTCGAGGCCGCGCCGAGGTTCGAAGCGTGAGCGCGGCGCCTCCGATGGATGCGGCGTCGATCGCCGCCGCGGTCGCCAGCCGGCGCAGCACCGCGCGGGACGTGGTTGCGCAGACCCTCGATCGGATCGCGCGGACCGACGGTCGCGTCAACGCCTTCACCGACGTGCTCGCAGCCCGCGCCCTGGCCCGGGCCGAGGCCCTCGACGCCGCCCTCGGTGAGGGCGCCACTGCCGGACCGCTCGCGGGCGTGCCGTTCGCGGTCAAGAACCTCATCGACGTCGCGGGCCTGCCCACCCGGGCGGGCGCGAAGATCAACCGGGCGCATCCGCGGGCCCAGCGGGACGGCGCCCTGGTGCGCCGGCTCGAGGCGGCCGGGGCGATCCTCGTCGGGGCGCTCAACATGGGCGAATACGCCTATGACTTCACCGGCGAGAACATCCACGACGGGGACGCCCACAACCCGCACGCGCTGGATCACATGACCGGCGGCTCATCCAGCGGATCCGGGGCTGCGCTGGCTGCCGGAATGGTGCCGCTGACGCTGGGCTCGGATACCAACGGCTCGATCCGGGTGCCCGCCGCGTTCTGCGGCTGCTTCGGGTTGAAGCCGACCTACGGCCGGCTCAGCCGCGCCGGGAGCTTCCCCTTCGTCGGAAGCCTCGACCATCTCGGGCCGATGGCCCGCAGCGTCGCCGATCTCGCCCTGGCGTACGACGCCATGCAGGGCCCGGATCCGGACGATCCCGTGGCGACGACCCGCGCAGCCGAGCCGGTCCTGCCGGTTCTGGAATCCGGCATCGACGGCCTGCGGATCGCGGTGGCGGGCGGCTATTTCGCCCGTGGCGGCGATCCGGACGCGTTCGCCGCGGTGGCGCACGTCGCCCAGGCTCTCGGCGCAGACCGGATGGTCGAGCTGCCGGAGGCCCATCGCGCCCGGGCCGCCGCCTACCTGATCACCGCGGCCGAGGGCGCGACGCTCCACCTCGACCGCCTGCGCACCCGGCCGGGGGATTTCGACCCGGCGGTGCGGGACCGGCTGATCGCCGGCGCGATGATCCCGGCGCCCTTCGTCGAGCGGGCACAGCGCTTCCGCCGCTGGTACCGGGACGCGGTGCTCGACCTGTTCGGCGGCCTCGACGTGATCCTGGCGCCCGCCACCCCCTGCCGGGCTCCGAAGGGTGGCCAGACCCACTTCGTGCTCGACGGCGTGAGTCTGCCGGTGCGGGCCAATATCGGCGTGTTCACGCAGCCGATCTCGTTCATCGGCCTGCCGGTGGTCGCCGTGCCGGTCCGGCTGGACGACGGGTTGCCGCTCGGAGTTCAGGTGATCGCCGCCCCCTGGCGGGAGGATCTGGCCCTGCGCGTCGCCCGCCACCTCGAACGGACGGGTGTCTGCAAGGCGCCCATCGCGGAGCTGACCTGATGGTGATCGACGATTTTGCCGTGAAGGCCGAGGTCGAGGCCGCGTTCCGGGCCTACGAAACCGCGCTCACCACCAACGACGTCCCGACCCTGGAGGCGCTGTTCCGGGACGATCCGCTGACCATCCGCTACGGTATCGGCGAGAACCTCTACGGCATGGACGCCATCCGCGCCTTTCGCCGCGCCCGCTCGCCCGTGGGCCTGGAGCGCACCCTGGAGCAGACCCAGATCACCACCTATGGGCGCGATGCCGCCACCGCCATGACGCTGTTCACCCGCGCGTCCGCACCCGGGAAGATCGGCCGCCAGAGCCAGACCTGGATGCGCTTCCCCGAGGGCTGGCGGGTGGTCGCCGCGCATGTGAGCCTGATCATCGACGCCGAATAGCGCCGCGCTCAGCCCGTTCGAGGTATTGGGCGGAGATCCGACAGCATCGCACCGGGCCGGTTGTGCGCGCCGACCCTTTCCCGGGCGCATGCAGCGCTAAGCAGATGTGCGTTGGCAAGCCACACGGTACACGACAGTGACGCCACCGTCGCCGAATGGGGCGCGGGTCCCTCCTCCCGTGCGGGAGAGGTCTGCTTTCGCAGAAAGCCGGGTGAGGAATGAGAAAAGTCCGGAAGAGGCGCAACCGATCACCGCGTCTCTGGAGCGCACGATCCTGGGCGTTCTCGACCCTCACCCCAACCCTCTCCCGCACGGGAGAGGGGGTAGGTCGCGCTTGCCAATCCTGTCGGCAGTCGATTGCCATGTCCCGTGGGCAAGCCGACGCTTTATCCGCTTAGCTCTTTGTTATAGCGCAGGTTTTTGTCGCAAAACCGGTGGCTATTTTTGCGAAACCTGCTTAGGTCCGTGCGGGTCGCGGATCGACTGGCCGCCGGCTTGCATACGGTCGAACGTATGCCGGACCACTCGGGTCCGGGCTGACGCGAGCACCCGACCGAAGATGCTGTCCCGTCTCAAAAATTTCGGCGCCCGTGCGGCGCTGGCCGGCGCCCTGGCGCTCTCCGCGGGCACCGCTGCCCTCGCGCAGGGGACGCTGCGGATCGGCATGACCGCCTCCGACATCCCGCTGACCACAGGGCAGACCGACAACGGCGGCGAGGGCATGCGCTTCCTCGGCTATACGGTCTATGACGGGCTGATCAATTGGGACCTGTCGAGCGCGGAACTCGCCTCCGACCTCGTGCCCGGGCTGGCGACCAGCTGGGCCGTCGATCCCGCCGACAAGACCAAGTGGACCTTCAAGCTCCGGCCGGGCGTGAAATTCCACGACGGGTCCGACTTCACCGCCGACGCGGTGGTGTGGAACCTCGACAAGCTCCTGAAGGCCGACGCGCCGCAATACGACCCCCGCCAGTCGGCGCAGGGCAAGACCCGCATCCCGGCCGTGGCCAGCTACCGCGTGGTCGATCCGTTGACGGTGGAGATCACCACCAAGGCGCCGGACGCGACGCTGCCTTACCAGATCGCCTGGATCATGATGTCGTCGCCTGCCCAGTGGGAGAAGCTGGGCAAGTCCTGGGACGCCTTCGCCAAGCAGCCCTCGGGCACCGGCCCGTGGAAGCTGACCCTGTTCGCCCCGCGCGAGCGCGCCGAGATGGTTCCGTTCAAGGAGTACTGGGACAAGGACCGGGTGCCGAAGCTCGACAAGCTGGTGCTGATCCCGCTGCCCGAGGCCAATGCCCGGACCGCGGCGCTCCGCTCCGGCCAGGTCGACTGGATCGAGGCGCCCGCGCCGGATTCCGTGGCCTCGCTCAAGGGCGCCGGCTTCACCATCGTCACCAACGCCTATCCGCACAACTGGACGTGGCACCTGTCGCGCATCGAGGGCTCGCCCTGGAACGACATCCGGGTGCGCAAGGCCGCCAACCTCGCCATCGACCGTGATGGGCTCAAGGAATTGCTCGGCGGCCTCGCCATCCCCGCCAAGGGCTTCATGCCGCCCGGCCACCAGTGGTTCGGCCATCCGACCTTCGACGTGAAGTACGATCCGGAGGCCGCCAAGAAGCTGCTCGCGGAAGCCGGCTACAGCCCCGCCAAGCCGCTGAAGCTGAAGGTCGCGATCTCGGCCTCGGGCTCGGGCCAGATGCAGCCGCTGCCGATGAACGAGTTCATCCAGCAGAACCTCGCCGATGTGGGCATCCAGGTCGATTACGAGGTGGTCGAGTGGAACACGCTGATCAACATCTGGCGGGCCGGCGCCAAGGCCGAGATCTCCCGCGGCGTCTCGGCGATCAACTATTCGTACTTCATCCAGGATCCGTTCACCGGCTTCATCCGCCATCTGCAGTGCAATTTCGCTCCGCCGAACGGCACCAACTGGGGTTATTATTGCGACCCCGCGATGGACAAGTTGTTCGATCAGGTCCGCAACACCTTCGACAAGGCCGAGCGGACCAAGGTCCTGGAGAAGATTCACGAGAAGTACGTTGACGACGCGCTGTTCATCATGATCACGCACGACGTCAATCCGCGGGCGATGAGCCCCAAGGTGAAGGGCTTCGTTCAGGCGCAGAACTGGTTCCAGGACTTTTCGAAGATCACCATCGCGACGGCGGGGCGGTAGCTCCAGCGCCACCGTCTCCCTCCCCCCTCTGCGGGGGAGGGTGCCGAGCGGAGCGAGGCGGGAGAGGGGAGCGACGGTGCAGGATGAGGCCCCGGCCTTCATGAAGGTCACGGCTATTCCTGAAGCCGGGTTCCCCTCTCCCGACCCCCTTCGGGGGCCACCCTCCCCCGCAGAGGGGGGAGGGAGGTTCGGCGGCGACGATAGATCTAGCGGCCAAAAGGCAAACAATGCTGCTCTACACCCTCAAACGACTGGTCTCCGCCACACCCGTGGCGTTCGGTGTCAGCATCGTATGCTTCCTGCTGGTCCATCTCGCGCCGGGCGATCCGCTGAGCGCGATCCTGCCGGCCGATGCCACCCAGGCGACCATCGACGAGATGCGCGCCGCCTACGGGTTCGATAAGCCGCTGCCGGTCCAGTACGCGATCTGGCTCTGGCACGTGCTGCACGGCGATCTCGGAATCTCGATCGCCACCGGCCGACCGGTGCTGGGCGAGGTCAGCCGCGCGGTGGTGAACTCCCTGATCCTCGCCTCCGTGGCGACCGTGATCGGCTTCACCTTCGGCACGCTGTTCGGCTTCGTGGCGGGCTATCACCGCAACTCGCTCGCCGACCGGGCCGCCTCCGCGCTCTCGGTCTTCGGCGTGAGCGTGCCGCATTACTGGCTCGGCATGGTGCTGGTGATCGTGTTCTCGGCGACACTGGGCTGGCTGCCGCCGACCGGCGCCGGGCCCGACGGCTCGGGCAACTGGCGGCCGGATTTCGACCACCTGCGCTACCTGCTCCTGCCCGCGATCACCATGTCGGTGATCCCGATGGGCATCATCGCCCGCACGGTCCGGGCACTGGTGGCCGACATCCTGTCCCAGGATTTCGTCGAGGCCCTGCGGGCCAAGGGCATGGACGAGCGCGGCGTGTTCAAGCACGTCGTGCGCAACGCCGCTCCGACCGCGCTCGCCATCATGGGCCTGCAGCTCGGCTACCTGCTCGGCGGCTCGATCCTGGTCGAGACCGTGTTCGCATGGCCGGGCACAGGATTCCTGCTCAACGCCGCGATCTTCCAGCGCGACCTGCCCCTGCTGCAGGGTTCGATCCTCGTGCTGGCGATGTTCTTCGTGCTGCTCAACCTGCTGGTGGACGTGATGCAGACCGCCCTCGACCCGCGCATCGAGCGCGCCTGACCCGGAGGCCATGATGACCGCGCCCGTCACCGCCGCCTCACTGGCCCTCGACGGCGGCGTGCTCGCCGTCGACGACATCGCCCCGGAGGCCGCCTTCGCGCCGTCGCGCGGGTTCTGGGGCCATGTCGGCCACCGGCTGGTGCGCGACCCCGTCGCCATGGGCGCGGGCGCCGTGATCCTTCTCGTGGTCCTCATCGCGATCCTGTCGCCCTGGATCACCCCGATGGATCCCTACAAGGGCTCCATGATCCGCCGTTTGAAGCATGTCGGCGACGCGACCTACTGGCTGGGCTCCGACGAGCTCGGCCGCGACATGATCAGCCGGCTGATGCTGGGCTCGCGGCTGTCGCTGTTCATCGGCGTCACCCCCGTGCTGATCGCCTTCGTGATCGGCTCCGGCCTCGGGATCCTGGCCGGCTACGTCGGCGGCTGGACCAACACGATCCTGATGCGCACCATCGACGTGTTCTTCGCGTTTCCCTCGGTCTTGCTGGCGATCGCTCTTTCCGGTGCGCTCGGCGCGGGCATCTTCAACTCGATCGTCTCGCTGACCTGCGTGTTCGTGCCCCAGATCGCCCGGGTGGCCGAGAGCGTCACCACCGGCATCCGCAGGCGCGACTACATCGACGCCGCCAAGCTCTCGGGAGCCTCGGCGCTGACGATCATGCGCGTGCAGGTGCTGGGCAACGTCGTCGGCCCGATCTTCGTCTATTCCACGAGCCTGATCTCGGTCTCGATGATCCTGGCCTCGGGCCTGTCGTTCCTCGGCCTCGGCGTGCGCCCGCCGGAGCCCGAATGGGGCCTGATGCTCAACACCCTGCGCACCGCGATCTACGTCAATCCGGTCGTCGCCGCCCTGCCGGGCGTGTGCATCTTCGTCGTCTCGATCGCCTTCAACCTGTTCTCGGACGGCCTGCGCGCCGCCATGGAAATCCGCCAATGACGGAGATTCGCCAGTGAGCGTCATCCCGGACGCCGCCGATCCGTTCGCCCGCGACCGCGGCGGACCCGCCCAGCCGCTCCTGTCGGTCTCGGGGCTGATCAAGCACTTCCCGGTCCGCAAGGCCGGCGGCAAGAAACAGGTGGTCCGCGCCGTCGACGGTGTCGATTTCGACGTCCTGAAGGGCGAGACGCTCGGCATCGTCGGCGAGTCCGGCTGCGGCAAGTCCACCACCGCCAAACTGCTGATGGGCCTGATCGAGCGCGATTCCGGCACGATGCTGTACGACGGCCAGGCGATCGGCGAGCGCGCCATGCCGTGGCGGGCCTATCGCCGCCAGGTCCAGATGGTGTTCCAGGACAGCTACGCGTCGCTCAACCCGCGCATGACCGTGGAGCAGTCGATCGCGTTCGGCCCCAAGGTCAACGGCGTGCCGGGGCGCGAAGCGGTGGAGCGCGCCCGTGCGCTGCTGGCCCGGGTCGGCCTGGAGCCCAAGCGCTTCGCCGGGCGCTATCCGCACGAGATCTCGGGCGGCCAGCGCCAGCGGGTCAACATCGCCCGCTCGCTCGCCCTGGAGCCGCGACTGGTGCTCCTCGACGAGGCGGTCTCGGCGCTCGACAAATCGGTGGAGGCGCAGGTGCTGAACCTCCTGCTCGACCTGAAGGCGGAGTTCGGCCTGACCTACATCTTCATCAGCCACGACCTGAACGTCGTGCGCTTCATCTCCGACCGGGTGATGGTGATGTATCTCGGCCGCGTCTCCGAGATCGGCCCGTCCGACACGGTGCTCGACGCACCGGCCCATCCCTACACCGAGGCTCTTCTCGCCTCGATGCCCTCGCTCGACCCCGACAACCGCACGCAAGCCGCGCTGCTGGCCGGCGACCCGCCGAACCCGATCGACCCGCCCCCCGGCTGCCGCTTCCATCCCCGCTGCGCCCTGGCGGAGGGCGTCTGCGCCGAGACCGAACCACCGCTCGATCCGATCCGGCCGCTGCACCGCGTCGCCTGCCTCGCCCGGCAGCCCGGGTCCGGCCATTCCGCGGCACCCGCCGCGGCGCTGGCCGCATGAGCACACCGATGTCCTCTTCAGAACCCGCCGTCGCGCTCAAGGACCTGCGCGTCGCCTTCGGCAAGGTGCAGGTCGTCGACGGCGTCGACCTGACCGTCGAGCGCGGTCAGGCCCTGGCGCTCATCGGCGAATCCGGCTCCGGCAAGAGTGTGACCCTGCGGGCGATCCTGCGCCTGTTCCCGGAGGGGCGCAGCCGGATCGAGGGCGGGATCCTGGCCGCCGGCAAGGACGTGCAGGCGCTGACCAAGCGCCAGCTCGCCGATTTCCGCGGCGGCGACGTCTCGATGATCTTCCAGGAGCCTCTGCTCGCCTTCGACCCGGTCTATACGGTCGGCCAGCAGATCACCGAGGCGATCCGGCGGCACGAGACGATCTCCAAGGACGAGGCCCGCAAGCGGGCGCTGGCCCTGTTCGAGCGCGTCCGGATCCCGAGCCCGGAGCGGCGGCTCGACAACTACCCGCACGAGATGTCGGGCGGCATGCGCCAGCGGGCCATGATCGCGCTGGCGCTGTCCTGCCACCCGCAGGTGCTGCTGGCCGACGAGCCCACCACGGCGCTCGACGCCACGGTCCAGATCCAGGTGCTGCTGCTGCTCCGCGAACTCCAGCGCGATCTCGGCCTGTCGATCGTGATCGTCACGCACGATCTCGGCGCGGCGGTCGAGGTCGCCGACCGGATCGCCGTGATGTACGCGGGCAAGATCGTCGAGACCGGCACCGCCCATCAGGTGGTGCTGAACCCGCACCACCCCTACACGATTGGCCTCCTGCGCAGCCGCGCGGAAGGAGCGCTCGCCAAGGGCTCCCGGTTGGAGACCATCCCGGGCAGCCCGCCGGATCTCGCGAACCGCCCGCCGGGCTGCCCCTTCGCGCCGCGCTGCTTCCTGGCGGAGGAGCGCTGCCGCCGGGAGATGCCGCCGGTCGCCGCGATCGCCGCCGGCCACGACGTCGCCTGCTGGCGCACCGCGGAAGCCTCGGCCGCCTACCGCGCCGGGCCGACTCCGGTGCGCGCCGCGGAGCCGGTCCCGGCCTGACCTCGACGCCTGCGCGCGGAGTCTTTATCCGGCTTCGCGCGGCCCGGTTGTGGGCCGTCCGGGCGTGCCGATGAGCCAATCCTCCTCCGAGATCCTGCTCGTTCCCCGGGGCGAGGCCGGCCATTTCCTGCCGGCCGCGCTCGGCTGGATGGGCAAGCCGGTCACCGTGACAGTCGATCCGGGCGCGGCGCGCCACGTCCTCTGCCTGCCGGTGCTCGATTTCGTCCGCCTGGGTTTCCCCGAGGCCAACGGGCGGCTCGATCTCCTCACCCCCGGCGATGTCGAGACTCTGCGCACCGGGCGCGCGGCGCTGCTGCTCGATCTCTCGAACGAGGGCCCGGGCCTGCACGCCCCGACCTTCGAGGCGCTCCACCGCAACCTCGACGGCCTCGGCATCCCCCGCGACCGGGTCGTGCTCGTGTCCCAGAACCACCTGTTGCGGCTGGAGTACGAGCGGCTCCACGGCGAGGGTTTGCGGTTCTGGACGTTCGAGTTCTTCCCGCTCCAGGTCGCCCTCTGGCTCGACGCGGAGGCGGGCCCGCGCCTTTTCCCGCAGCACCCGCTCGATCGCACCGGCTATGCACCGTTCGCGCGGGGCGCGGGTCCGGCGCGCTTCCTGTGCCAGAACGCGGCCCTGCGCTGGCACCGGGTGCTGCTCTACCGCTGGTTCCAGCTCAACGGCCTGGACCGCGACGGTGTGATCTCCTTCCACGGTATCGGCACCGACAACCCGAAGGCGGGCGGCATCGACGTGTTTCACAGGCCGCCGGAGATCGAGGCCGCCTTCGGCCCGCTGCTGGCCGATATGGCGACCTGGATCCCCCGCCGGGCCCAGCGGATCGACGCCGACCGGGGCACCGACATGGTGATGACCCTGGACACGCGCGCCTACGCCGATTGCGACCTGACGGTGATCTCGGAGACCGACTTCTTCGAACCGGGCGTGGAGCGGATCACCGAGAAATCCCTGAAGGCCGCCGCGACCGGTCTGCCCTTCGTGATGGTCGGCGCCCCGCGCGCCGTGGCGCGGCTCTCCGAACTGGGCTTCCACACCTTCGAAGACCTGATCGACCACGGCTACGACCCGATCAGCGACCCGATCGAACGCCTGCCGCAGGTGTTTCGCGCGATCGAGCGGGCCTGGACAGACTGCAAGGCGGACCGCCCGGCCTGGCACCGCCGGGCGCGGGAGCAGACCGAGGCGAACGTCGCGCATGCGCGGAGCGGTCTGCTGCGGCAGCTGGATCGCGTGATGGTCGCGCCCCTCGTCGCGCGGCTGGCCCGGTTCGCCGAAACCGGCGCGATCGTGTCCTGAACGGGCTCCGTCTCACAGCATCTGGCGCAGCGTCTCCGCCAGGCGCCGCACCGCCGGCGCGATCGCCCGGTCGGGCACGGCGGCGTAGCCGAGCAGCAGCCCGGGCTCCGGCACCCCCGCGTGATAGGCCGAGAGCGCCACCGCGGAGATCCCGGCCCGGCCGAGGGCTGCCGCCGCGGCGGCATCGGTGAGGCTGGGTCCCCAGACCGGCCCCGGCCGCGCGATGAGGTGCATCCCGCCCTCCATCGGGTCGACCGCGATCACGTCCGCGGCGAATGTCGCGGCGGCCTCCACCAGGGCCTCCTGGCGCAGGGCGTAGAGGCGGCGGGTCCGGCGCAGATGGCCGGCGAGGTGCCCGTCCTCGATGAAGCGCGCGAGCGCCCACTGGCCGATCCCGGGCGGGGCGGGGCCGATCTCGGCGAGCGCCTGATTCACCGGGGCCACCAGCCCCCGGGGAAGGACGAGGTAGCTCAGGCCGAGGGCCGGCAGCAGGAGCTTGGAGAAGCTGCCCACGTAGATGACCCGGCCCGACCGATCGAGGGCGCGCAACGGCGCGAGCGGACGGCCGGCATACCGGTAGGCGCCGTCGTAATCGTCCTCGACGATCCAGCCCGAGACCGAATCCGCCCAGGCCAGGAGGTCGAGGCGGTTCTCCAGGCTCATCGTGTGGCCGAGGGGGTAATGGTGGGCCGGCGTCACCACGGCGAGCCGCGCGCCGGGCGCCAGGAGGGCCGCGCGGGACGCGGACAACCCGCCCGGTCCGACCGGGATCGGCACCGGCCGCAGGCCCGCGTTGGCGAGCGCCTGGGCGATCCCGGGAAATCCCGGCTCCTCCACCAGGGCGGTCTCCCCGGGATCGAGCAGCAGCTCTGCGAGCAGCCGCAGGCTCTGCCGGATACCGGCCGTGACGATCACGTCGTCGGCCTCGCAGACGACGCCCCGTGCCTGCGCCAGATAGGCCGCGATGGCGCCGCGCAACGCCGGCGAGCCGCGGGGATCCGGCGGCTCGACCGGTCCGTGGCGCCATTCGGCCTGGAGCAGGCGCGCCCAGACCGCGTACGGGAAGGCATCGGGTGCCGGACGGCCCAACGCGAAGGCGTCGGGCGCGGTGGATCCCGCCATGTACCGCTGCCGCGGCGTCGCGGTGAGGCCGGCACCCCGGCGCGACAGGTTGGGCACCGGGGCGACCGACGCGCCCACGGGTCGGACCGCCGACGGCACCGAATCGTCCGGCAGGGTCGCGGCGACGCGCGTGGCCGAGCCGGGGCGGGCCGTCAGGTAGCCTTCGGCGACAAGCTGTTCGAGGGCGAGCACCACCGTGCCGCGGGCGCAGGCGAGATCGGCGGCCAGCACGCGCGAGGCCGGAAGCCGGGCCCCGCGCGGCAGCCGGCGGTCGAGGATCGCCCGACGCAACGCCTCCCGAAGCTGCGCGTGGAGCGGCAGCGGGTTCGCGGGGTCGAGGCTGACGGGCAGCGGAAGCGGAGCTCTGGACATCCCGGCACGTGGTCCAGTCGCATTTCAGGAATTGGACCTTTCCTCTGGTCCACCAAACCGTCAAGCACCCCGGGCAAACGACGCGTCTGTGTGATCCGACAGGACGAGGCCCGTGTACCAGCCGCCACATTTCAGGGACGATGCTCGGGAGGCCCAGCAGGCGCTGATCCGCGCCTATCCGCTCGGCCTCCTGATCACCGCCGGGCCGGGGGGCCTGACCGCCAACCCGATCCCGTTCCTCCTCGACGAAGGCGGCGCGCACGGGATCCTGCGTGCGCATCTCGCGCGCGCCAACCCGCAGGGCGTGGATCTGGCTGCGGTCGCCGAATGCCTCGTGGTGTTCCAGGGGCCGCAGGGCTACGTCACCCCGAGCTGGTACGCGAGCAAGCGGGTTCATGGCCGCGTCGTCCCGACCTGGAACTACGCCACCGTCCATGCCTGGGGCCGCCCGCGCGTGATCGCGGATGCGGCATGGCTGCGGCGCCAGATCGCCGATCTCACGGCGCTCCGGGAGGGGTCGCGCGCCGAGCCCTGGGCGGTGTCCGACGCGCCGGAGCCGTTCGTGGCGGCGCAGGTTCAGGCGCTGATCGGCGTCGAGATCCCGATCACGCGTATCGAGGGGAAGTGGAAGATGAGCCAGAACAGGCCGGAGCCCGACCGGGCCGGCGTGATCGCAGGATTCCAGGCCGCGGGCGAGGCGGAACTCGCCGAACTGGTCGCCGAGCGGAGCCGGCCATGAGCGCGCGCGTCGACGAGTTCGGCCAGCCGATCGGGCCGGCTTTGCCGGACTGGACGCCGCGTCCGCACCCGCCCCGGACGCCGATGGAGGGCCGCACCTGCCGGGTCGTGCCCCTCGACGCCGAGGCCCACGCGGCCGGTCTGTTCGCAGCCTACAGCGCAGCGCCCGATCGGCGGACGTGGACTTATCTCCCCGACGCGATGTCCGAGAGCGAGGCAGCGTTCCGCGAGCGTCTCGAAGCCCGGGCGGCGAGCCGGGATCCGCTGTTCCATGCGATCCTCGACCGCGAGAGCGGCGAGCCCTTAGGCATCGCCTCGTATCTCAGGATCGACGCGGCCAACGGCGTGATCGAGGTCGGGCACCTGCATTTCGGGCCGGGCCTGCAGCGTACCCCAGCCTCGACCGAGGCCATGGCTCTGATGATGACCCGCGCCTTCGACGCGCTCGGCTACCGCCGCTACGAGTGGAAGTGCGACAGCCTCAACGCCCCGTCCCGTGCGGCGGCCCTGCGCCTGGGCTTCACCTTCGAGGGCATCTTCCGGAATGCCACCGTGGTGAAGGGCCGCTCGCGCGACACCGCGTGGTTCTCGATCACCGACGCGGACTGGCCGAAGGTCCGTGCCGGTTTCGAAGCGTGGCTCGATCCCGCGAATTTCGACGCGGAGGGCCGCCAGCGGCGCTCGCTCGCCGATCTGCGCGGAGCGGCGGGCTGAGGCGACCCGTCCGGCGAAGCCACGACGGACGCGTCGAGGCTGCTTGGGACGCGCAACGAACGGCCTCCCGTTCGATCAAGGCAAGTCGATCCGATCTGGGAACGTAGTGTAACAGACAGAGAAACCCAATCGGCTCCGGCGGAAAGCGGCGCGCACCGCAATGCAGACCGGTTCACGACACATGGCGAAGATGTTAATCGTGTCGTCATATTCGGAGACTCCGAGTCTGCGCGCGGAAAATCATGCCCTTGCTCGCATACCTCTGGAAGATCGATCTGTAGGCGACAGGAAATACGGAGCATGCGCGGCCCCATGTTTCGCTCCGGACGTATCTCTTTGCGGTCGTCGGGTTCCTCGGCCTCGCGCTCATCGCCGATGTCGCGGCGCGGGCGTGGCATGCCTGGGAGGTTGTGACCGCGTCGGAGATCGCCAAGCGCGATGCCGTCGCCGACAAGGCTGTCTTGAACGCATTGCAGGCCCTTCGATTCGAGCGAAGCAACAGCCTCTCCAGCCTCAAGGCGAGCACCGGGGAGGCCCGGACCGCTATCGAGCGGCTCGCCAAGATCCGCTTGGAAGTCGATGCGACGATGCGGGAGATCGGTTTGCAGGCGGCCGGGTTCGCCGATCCCGAGCTGACCGTCGCGACGCGTGCGATGGATCAGGTCGTGGCCGCGACGGAAGCCGCGGTCGAGCGGGCGCGGCGGGTCATGACGTCGATGTCGGCCGTCATCGGGGCGGCATTGCTCGTGGTCCTGGGCGGCTTGGCGATCACGCAGTTCCGCGTCGTCCGGCCGCTCGGCGCCATGCAGGGGACGATGTCCAGGCTCGGCGCCGGCGATCTGGACGTCCGGATCCCGGGCTTGAACCGCCGGGACGAGATCGGCGCGATGGCGGCGGCCGTGCAGCTGTTCAAGGACAACCTGATCCGCACCCGGGCCCTGGAGGCCGAGACCGCTCAGGCACGGTTGGCCGCCGAGGACCAGCGCAGGACCGTCATGCGGCAACTGGCCGATGGCTTCGAGCGGGCGGTCGGCGGCATCATCGGCCTCGTCTCGGCCTCGGCTACGGAGTTGCAGGCCACAGCCCAGACCATGAGCGCCACCGCAGCCCAGACCGCCGACCAGTCGACCACGGTCGCGGCCGCCGCCGAGGAGGCGGCCAGCAACGTCGGCACCGTGGCGGCCGCCGCCGAGGAACTGGGCTCCTCGGTTCAGGAGATCGGCCGGCAGGTGCAGGGCTCCGCGGAACTCGCGACGGCAACGGCTTCGGAGGCCGATCGGACCACCGCGCTGGTGCAGGAGCTGAGCGGGGCGGTCACGCGCATCGGCGACGTGGTCGGCCTGATCGCCTCGATCGCGAGCCAGACCAACCTTCTTGCGCTCAACGCCACGATCGAGGCGGCGCGGGCCGGCGAGGCGGGCCGGGGATTCGCGGTGGTGGCTTCGGAGGTCAAGGCGCTCGCCGAGCAGACCGCCAGGGCGACCGACGAGATCTCCGGGCAGATCACGCGGATCCAGGCCTCGACCGGCCAGGCAGTGGTGGCGATCGGAGCGATCACCGCACGGATCCAGGATCTCAGCGACGTGGCGACCACGATCGCCGCGGCGGTGGAGCAACAGGGATCGGCGACCCAGGAGATCGTGCGCAACGTCACCCAGGCGGCGCAGGGCACCGGCGCGGTGACGAGCAATGTCGCGGGCGTGGCGCATGCGGGCGAGGAGACGGGGGCAGCGGCGAGCCAGGTCCTCGGGGCCGCTTCCGAACTCTCGCGCCAGTCCGAACACCTCACGGCTGAGGTCGCTCGCTTCCTCGCGACGGTGCGGGCCGCGTAGACCGACGGGGCGCCCGTCTCGGGCGTTTCCCGCTGCCGCCGGTCCACCGCCGCGCAGGCCGGACCTCAGCTCCGCCCTGCACCGCCCAAAAACGCCTCTGCGGTGCGCAGGCTCAGCGCCATGATGGTCAGCGCCGGGTTCGCCGCGAGAGAACTCGGAAAGGTCGAGCCGTCGCAGATCCACAAATTGTCGATGTCGAAGCTGCGGCCCTGCGGGTCGACCACGGCGCTCGACCCGTCGCGGCCCATCCGGCAGGTGCCCAGCGTGTGGGCGACGCGCTCCAGCACCCAGATGTCGTCGGCGCCGGCTTGTTCCCACAGGTCGCGCATGACCCGCGTGGCGTGGGCGTTGAGGCTTTTCTCGTTGGTGCCGTAGCCGAAGCTGATCTGGGGCTTGCGCATCCCACGCGCGTCGGTCTCGTCCGCCAGCGTCAGCACGTTGGCGTCGCAGGGCAGGGTCTCGCCGTTGATGCCGATACCGGCGAGATTGTTGTAGCGGTCGAGATAGTCGAGGAGCGGCTTGCCCCACAAACCGCGCCCGCGCGCCACAGCGTTGCCGAAGGTCACCGGCACGACGCCGAGGCTCTGAATCAGGTAGCCGCCGGCGAAATCCGAGCCCGCGCGGATGAAGTCCTCGGTGATGAGCGACGAGGGGTAACCGCGGTTCATCCGCACCGCGTGCGGGAAGGTGCCCCAGACCTGCGTCGCCACATGGCCCATGTAGTTCCGGCCGATCTGGTCGCTCGAATTGGCGAGGCCGCAATGCAGCAGCAGCCGCGGCGTCTCGACCGCGCCGGCGCAGAGGAAGACCGTGGCGCAGCGCTGGCGCCGGTCCTGGCCGTCCTGCCGGTAGACCACGGCGGTGATGCGCCCGTCCGTGCCGCGCTCCAGGCCGTGCACGAAGGCCTCGGCCCGGATCTCCGCGCCGCGGGCCAGCGCCATCGGCAGGTAGGTGACGTCCATGCTGGCCTTGGCGCCGTTGCGGCAGCCCTGGTGGCAGTAGCCGCAATTGATGCAGGCGCCGCGGTGGGGTCCGTCCTCCGACTGGAAGTCCCGGGAGACCACGGCCGCGGGCGCGTCGGCCCAGCGGATGCCCCGGGCTTCGCAGGCCTGCGCCATGATCTGCGCGGGGCCGTTGCGCGGCACCGGGGGCAGGGGATAGCGCCGGTCGGCATCCCACGGATAGCTCTGCGCCCCCGAAACGCCGAGGAACCGCTCCACGCGCTCATAAAACGGCAGCAGGTCGTCGTAGCCGAGGGGCCAGTCGACGCCCTCGCCGGTCTCCGTGTGGAGCCGCAGGTCGCGGGCATCGGCCCGGGGCACGAAAGCGCCCCAGTGCAGCGTCGAGCCGCCCACCCCGGTGCCGCTGTTGTTGCCGCCGAAGGCCTCCGGCGTCGAGCCGCCGCTGAGGCGCTCATCCGTCCAGTAGATCTCGTCCGCCAGGGTCTCGTCGAAGGCGAAGCGCTCCGGCGTGAAGTTCGGTCCGGCCTCCAGGGCCACGACCTTCAGGCCCGCCGCGGCGAGGCGGGCGAGGAGCGGCGCGCCGCCCGCCCCGGTGCCGACGATCACCGCATCGACGACGTCATCCTCGCGGTAGGTCCGCATCCCCGCGACGTTCATCGTACAGTCTCCCCGTGTGACGGTCGTGGTTCCCAGGCTTCGGGCGTGTCGAGCCCGACCGCGTGGAAGCCGGGCAGGTCCGTGGCGATCGCATCCGGCCGGTCGCCGCCGGCGCCGATCCCCGAGAAACCGATCCGCGCCAGGGCCGCCGGGTGGCCGAGCCAGAGCCGGGCCGCGTCGCCGCGCAGGTCCTCGAACCAGAAGCGCATCCGGTCGGCGTCGAGCCGGCCGCCGAGCGTGTCCGGAACCGTCAGTTCGCCCCGCTGGCAGAGCGTCAGCAGCGCGTCCTGGTTGTCGGTGTCGAGGGCCACGAACGGGCGGCCGTGAGCCGCGCGTGCGGCGGCGTCGAGGGTCCGCAACGCAGCCCGATAGGCGTCCGGGTCGGCGGGCAGGGCCGCGAAGCGCCAGCCGTCGCCCTGTCCGGAGGCGAGGCGGCGGTCGATCCGTGCGGCGAGGTCGAGGCCGGGCTCGGGCAGGACCCGGGCGAGGGCGGCGCGCAGGATCGCGAGTTCCACCGGGTCGACAGCCTCCGGCCGGTAGGCGGGATCGTCCGGCTCGGCGCGGGTGTTCAGCGCTTCGCGCAGGCGGCTGTTGACCCGCTCCGAGGCGATCAGCGCCGCGTAGGCGGGCGGAACCTCGGGCGGGCCGGCGACCGGCGCCGCGGCCCGCGTGGCGAAATGCTCGCGCACCAACCCGGCCAGGAGGTCGGGGCGCTCCAGCGGCAGGAGATGGCCGACGCCCGCGACGGTCACGCGGCGATGCCGCGCGAGATGGGGCGCCATCAGCGCCTCCTGCGCGTCCGCGCCGAGATCGGCATCTTCCGAACCCGCCAGGATCAGGGCAGGCGTGGGCAGAACGCCGATGCGGCGGCCCCAATCCTCGCGGGCGCCGGACTCGAGCCAGGCCTTCCAGGCTTCCGGCGCGGCCCGGAGCACATCGGCCACCGCCGCGTCCTCGGTCGCGCGATCCAGGGCGGTCCCGACATTCTCGCGCACGAAGGCCCTGGCCTCCCGCGCCCGCGTCTCGGGATCCGCGTCGATCCAGGCCCGCATCCGGGCGCGGCGCTCCTCCGGGATCGGCTCGGGGCTCGGCGGCGAGCCGGACACCAGGATCAGGTCGGTGAGCCCGGCAAGCCCCGGCGCCCCGTCCTCGGAGCGGCGCGCCAGGGCCAGCGCCACCTTGGCGCCCATGCTGTGCCCCGCGATCCCGTAGGAAGCAGGTGCGCGGGCGCGGATGGCCTCCGCTACGTGATCGGCCATTGCGTCGACCGAGAACCCGGTCTTGCCGGCTTCCACCCCGAAGCCCGGCAAGTCTATGGGCACGCACGTCACGACGCCGTCGAGCGCCTCGGCAAGTCGCGCCCAACTTTGGGCAGACCCGCCGAGAAAGTGCAGGCAGAACAGGCATTCAGGTTCGGACATCGCGAAGACATCGCGCGGGCCTGGAATGCTTCAAGCGGACGCGACGCCGCACGGCAAAACTCTTGGCCGCACGTCCGTTGTCCGCGTTCCCGCGGCATGGGATCACCGCCCCCGGAGGACATGATGATCGTCGATCTCGACCTGGCCTGGCGCGTGGAGGAGGCCTGCCTCAACGCCTGGCCGAGCCCGCGCCAGATCCTGGTGGAGGGCTATCTACTGCGCGCCGCGGGCGGGCGGTCGAAGCGGCAGAACTCGGTCAATCCGATGCGCGGAAGCGGCGCCCCCGAGCCCGCCATCGCGGCGGCCCGCGCGCTCTACCGCAGCCTCGGCCAGCGCCCGATCTTCCGGGTTCCGGCCATCGCGCCGCAGATGGAGCCGCTCCTCGGACACGGCGACTACGCGGTCGTGGATGAGACCTGCACGCTGTACCGCCCCCTCGACGGCGTGCCGGACGCGCTCGACCCGTCCGTCACCGTCGCGACGGCGCCCGGCGCGGACTGGCTGGCGCTTCGCGACGCGGTGAACCAAGCGGACGCCGCGGCCGCCCAGGTGTTTCGCGACACGGTCGCGGCCCTGATGCTGCCGCGGGTTTTCTCAAGCACGGCCGCGGAGGGCGGGATCGGGGCGATCGCCTTCGGGGTCCTCGACCGCGGGTTGCTGGTGATCGAATCCGTGGCGACCCCCGCGCCCCTGCGCGGCCGTGGCCATGCCCGGCGCGCCGTTGGGGCGTTGCTCCGCTGGAGCCGGGCCCAGGGGGCCGAGGCCGCCTGTCTGCAGGTCGTTGCGGAGAACACCCCGGCGCGGTCGCTGTATCGCAGCCTCGGATTCGAGCGCGAGTTATACCGCTACCATTACCGGGTCGGGCCGGAGCCGGACTGAACGGGCGCTGCAAGAAGAGCATCACGACAAAGGCCCGGAGCCATGCTCGATTGCGATGCCACGATACGCAACCACCGTCTGTCGACAGGATCGGCAAGCGCGACCGGCCCCCTCTCCCGAGCGGGAGAGGGTTGGGGTGAGGGATGAGAACGCTCAGGACAAAGCACGTGATCGACGCCCCGATGGGTCGCGCCTCGTTCGGAACGTTCTCGACCCTCACCCTGTCCCTCTCCCGCTCGGGAGAGGGGACCCGCGCTTCATTCGGCGACGGTGGCCGTACCATCGTTTACAGTGTTGCAATGCGAATATGCGCGCCTCCAAAGTCGTTATTGCGCCGTATCTAAATCACCGGTCTGGACGCTGCCGTCTTCGCGAATGGGGCGACGTGACAACGAGGCGGATTGCAGCGATGCAATCCTTCAACCCGCCACCCTGTCAGGCGTCGAACAGCGAGCCCTGCCGCACCGGGCTGGCCGGCTTCGCGCTGCGCCGCTCAGCCGCGCGAGCAGAAGCCGGGGACGGTCGCGCGCTGGCCCGGCGCTTGGCCGCCCCATCCGGATCCTGCCCGACATCCGGCACGGCCGCGACGGTCCCGTCCGAGAACTGCAGACTGAGGCGCGTGGCGGCGGCGGCCTCGGCGGCGCGGCGCATCGGCAGGCCGGCGGCGTCTCGGACCAGCACGTAACCCCGCTCGAGCACGGCGTGGTAGCTGAGCGAGCCGAGGAGCCCGGCCAGACCCTCCAGCCGATCACGGCGCCGCTCGATCCCGCGCGCACCGGCCTGGGTCAAGCGGTCGGACAGGGCGAGCAGCCGGTCGGTGCGGCGTGCCTGCAGGGCGCGGGCCCGCTCCAGGCTCGCGTCGCGGGCCACGACGAGGCGGCGCCCGAGCTGGACCAGCGCCTCGCCCTTGCGCTGCACGTCGTTTTGCAGGGCGTGGAGCGGCCGGTGATCGATCCGCGCCAACCGGGCGCGGGCATTGGCCAGCGCCACATCGGGCGAACGCCGCGCCATCCGGTCGAGCAGGAGCTGGAGCCGCGCCCGGTGCCGGCTTGCGCCCGCGGCCAGGGCCGGGGCGAGGCGGGCCTCGGCGAGGTCGAGCCGCTGGCGCTTGGCCGCCAGCAGGGCATCGGCACTGGGTAGCGCCCGCCCCAGCGCCCGCAGGTCGACCCGGTCGCGCTCGATCCGCCGCCCGACCGCGCCGATCGCCCGGGCGGAGAGGTCCGCCACCGTAGCGATCAGGTCGGCCCGGACCGGCACCGCCATCTCGGCGGCCCCGGTCGGGGTCGGGGCGCGGCGATCGGACACGTAGTCGATCAGCGTGGTGTCGGTCTCGTGACCCACCGCCGAGATCAACGGGATCGCGCTTTCGAAGGCGGCGCGGACCACGCATTCCTCGTTGAAGGCCCAGAGATCCTCGATCGAGCCGCCGCCGCGGGCGACGATCAGCACGTCCGGGCGCGGGATCGGGCCGCCGGGCTTCAGGGCGTTGAAGCCGCGGATCGCGGCGGCGACCTCCTCGGCCGCGCCGTCGCCCTGCACCCGCACCGGCCAGACCAGGACGGGGCGCGGGAAGCGATCCTCCAGCCGGTGGAGGATGTCCCGGATCACCGCACCGGTGGGCGAGGTGACGACGCCGACGACGCGCGGCAGGTAGGGGATCGCCCGCTTGTGCTCGGGGGCGAACAGCCCCTCGGCGGCAAGCTGCTTCTTGCGCTCCTCCAGCAGGGCCATCCAGGCGCCGAGGCCGGCCGGCTCCAGGCTCTCGACCACGATCTGGTACGACGATTTGCCCGCGAAGGTGGTGATGCGCCCGGTGGCGATCACCTCCAGCCCCTCCTGGGGCCGCTGGCGCAGGCGCCCGAACACGCCCTTCCAGACGACCGCGTCGATGCGCGCCTGCCCGTCCTTCAAGGAAAAGTAGGCGTGGCCCGAGCCGTGCTGGCCGCGATAGCCGGAGATTTCGCCGCGCAGGCGCACATGGCCGAACGCATCCTCGAGGGTGCGCTTCAGAGCGCCCGCGAGGTCGCCCACCGTCCATTCGGGCTGGTTGGCCGTGAGCACGCTGGTCGGCGGGATGTCCGTCGCGGGCGGGGCGGCGGGGCGCGGGGGTGGAACGAGGGGCATCATCGGAGGCTAATGCATGCGGCGCGGAAGGGGAAACCGGTTCTCCGACTTCATCGCGATTGCGGCGATCCAGTCGAGATCGTCACCCGCGGCGGGCGCGTAGACGATACGTCGCCGCCTCACGTGCCATCCCGCATCCGTGCTTCGTGACGCTGACGCATCCGCTCGGCCATCTCGTCCGCCGAGATCAAGCGCTCGCGATGTGCCTTCATCGCGTCGTAGGTCGCGGCGACTTCGTCCCGGAGCCAGCACGCGACGGCAGCGTCACGCTCCTGAAGCGCGCGCAACCCGGGCCGCACAACCTCGCTGGCGCTCGCAAACGCGCCGGCCCTGACTTGAGCATCGATGAACGCGGCCCGCTCAGCGGTCAGACTGAACGTCCGCTTCTCGGTCGCGGCCATGCCGGCTCCTGCGAAACAACGGCATGACATGATCATACCGCGCCCGGAGGCGGCCGCAAACGCAGCGGCCCCTCGAAACGACGCCTACTCCACCGCGAGTTCGCGCGGCCCCTCCGAGATCGCCACGGGCGGGACGAGGAGCGACAGGAGCAGGGTCAGCACGGCAACGGCGAAGACCGTCCAGAACGTCCCGTGGAGCGCATGCTGCAGTCCGGCCCGGATCGCCTCGCCGCCGGCGCCGAGGCTCGACGGATCGTCGAGCAGGCGCCGGAGTTCGTCCGAACTGACCGTGGCCCCGCTCGTCGGGTGCGCCAGCCGGTAGTTCAGGACGGCGCCCAGCGCAGTGGCGCCGAGCGTCGAGCCAAGGTTGCGCGCAAAAATGTTCGAGGCGGTGGCGGCCCCGCGCTGCGCCCAGGCGACGCTGTCCTGGATGATCACGATGGCGGCCGTGGACAGGAAGCCCATGCCCAGCCCCATCACGATCGAGCCCGCAGCCGCCACGGCGGGCGAGGTCGACGGGCCCAGGGCCACGAACGCGGTGGCCCCGAGCGGCAGCAGAACCGCGCCGACCAGCAGGATCGGGCGCAGGCCGAAGCGGACGAAGCTGCGCGCCGCCGTCGTCGCGCCGATCGGCCAGCCCAGCACCATCAGGGTCAGGGTCAGGCCGGCGATCAGCGGCGATTGCTGCAGCACGCCCTGGACGTACATCGGCAGGAAGGCCGTGAGCCCGATCACCGTCATGCCGGATAGGAGCGTCGCGGTGTTGGCGGTGGCGATCGGCCGCTGCATCCACAGGCGGATGTCGAGCATCGGGTCGGGCGCGCGGCGCTCCTGCAGCACGAACAGGAGCGCGGCGACCACGAAGGCCATGCCCGGCCATAGCGCTGCCGCAGCCGACTCGCCCGCCTGGGTCAGCGCGATCATCAGCGCCGCGATGGCGGCGGTGAACAGGCCTGCGCCGATCACGTCGATCTGGCGGCTGCGGCGCTCGACGCCCTCGTGCAGGTACCGGAGGAACAGGCCCGCCGCGATGAGACCGATCGGCAGGTTGATCCAGAAGATCCAGGGCCAGCTCAGATGGCCGATGATCAGCCCGCCGACCAGCGGACCGGCCACCGAGGAGATGCCCCAGACGCTGGCGAGATAGCCCTGGACCCGGCCGCGTTCCCGGGCCGAATAGAGATCCCCGACCACCGTCAGGCTCACCGGCTGGATCGCCCCGGCGCCGACGCCCTGAACGAGGCGGAACAGGATCAGCGAGGGCATCGACCACGCCAAGCCGCAGAGCAGCGAGCCGAGGAGGAACACCGCGATGCCGAACAGCAGGACCGGCCGGCGCCCATAGAGGTCGGACAGCTTGCCGAACACCACCGTGGTGGCCGTCTGGGTCAGCAGGAAGGATGCGAACACCCAGGCATAGAGGTGGAGATCCCCGAGCTGACCGGCGATCTGCGGCATCGCGGTCGAGACGATCGTCGCCTCGATGGCGATCATGAACATCGCCGCCATCACCGCGGCGAGGACCAGCGGGCGGTGCGTCTCAGGGGGTGTCGGCATGGAAGCGATCTAGGCCGGGCGTGAGCCGCAACCCAGCGCCGTCGTGCGGCAACTGGGCGGCCATGGCGAGGTCCGTGCGCGAGCGCACATCGACCGCAGGTGCGGCCCGCCGTGGGGGCATGGACCGGCCGCAGCCCTGTTCCGCCGGCATGGGTTGCGCCGGCAGGGGTTGCGCCGGCGGAGACGACCGTCAGGCTTCGCTGTTCGCGTCGAGGTCGCGCCCGCGGGTCTCCGGCATCAGGAAGGCTGCGACCGTCCCGACGAGGCTGAAGGCCGCGAGGTAGTAAGCCGGCGCGAGCCGCTCCCCGGTCGTGGCGATCAGCCAGTTCACCACGAAGTTGGTACTGCCGCCGAACAGCGAGACCGAGACCGCGTAGACGATCGACAGGCCGGCGCTACGCACCGCCCGGGGCAGGGCCTCCGGGATGCCGACGATCACCGCGGCGGCGTTGATGGAGGAGAGCGCCGAGAGCAGGAACGTCACCGCGTAGACGCTGGCCGCGCTCGGCGCCTTCACCACCCAGGCGAAGGCCGGAACCGCCAGGATCAGGATCAGCGCCCGCGGCCAGATCATCACGGGACGCCGGCCGATCCGGTCGGCCAACCAGCCACCCAGCAGCGGGAACACAACCGAGGCGAGCCCCAGCGCGATCGGCACCGCGGTCGCGGCGGTCTCGCTCAGGCCGAGCGTCGCGCCGGCATAGACCGGCATGTTCGTGCCGATCGCGTTCGAGACGGTCGAGGCGGAGATCACCAGGAAGGTCACGCCGAGCAGCCGGCCGTGGTCGCGCAGGAGCCGGCCGACCACCGCGAGGGTCGAGTCGGCGGCGTTTGGATCCGCCTCGACGCCCGCCGTCTCCGGCAGGTGGCTGCGGATGATGAGGCCGACCGGCACGACGCCGAGGCCGAGCACGAACATCAGCCGCCAGCCCCAATCGTTCATCGCCTGATCGCCGACGACGAGCGCCAGGGTGGTGGCCACGATCCCGGCGAACAGGGCGGCGCAGCCCTGGCTGGCGATCTGCCAGCTCGTCACGAAGCCGCGCCTGTCCGGCGGCGCGGCCTCCAGCAGGTAGGCGGTGGACGGGCCGACTTCGCCGCCGAGCGCCAGGCCCTGGATCAGCCGCCCCGCGATGACGATCACCTGCGCCCAGCCGCCGATCGCCGCGTAGGACGGGCAGACGGCGAGCATCAGCATGCCGAGCGCCATCAGCCCGATCGTGATCAGCATCGCGGGCTTGCGCCCGGCGCGGTCCGCGAAGGCGCCGATCAGGGCCCCGCCGATCGGCCGCATGACGTAGCCGATGCCGAACAAGGCCAGCGACGCGAGCAGGCTGTGGGTCGGATCGGTCGCCGGGAAGAACGCCGCGCCGATGGATTTGGCGAAGAAGGCGTAGACCGTGAAATCGTAGAATTCGAGCGCGTTGCCCAGCACCACGGCGCCGACCGACTTGCGGTCCAGGGCCGGGTGCGCGGCCGCGCCGGGAGGGGCTCCGGTCCGGGCGTCCATCACCGCCCTCCGTTTATCAGATGCTCGGCGATGCCGCCCGTGACGGGCTCGGCGCCGTCCGCCAGCGCCGCGTCATAGCCGGCGAGCCAGAGCGTTCGGGCCTGCGTGCCCTCGGCGTAGGGGCAGGCCTCCCGGGCGAGGCCCTTGGCGGGCGCGGCCTGGCCGAGCGCATGCGCGTCGAGGTCGTTCGGGGGTGTGTCCATCGTGGCGCAGATCCTGATCTCTGGCGTTCGCCGCGATGTAGGGCGCTTGAGCGCGTCGCGCCGCTGTCAGTGCAGGATCGGATCGTCCGTTGTCGGCAGCGCGACGCCTTCGCTGAACGGGAATTCCAACACGATGTCGCCCGCCGCATCGGCGACGATCAGGCAGGCGGTCAGGAGTCGGGCTTGGTCCCCGCGCTCGCGCAGGGCCGCACGGATCGTGTCGCGTGCCTTGTCCCAGGCCGCGTCCGGGTCGCGCAGCTCGACGCCGGTCGGATCGCTGATCAGGTCGTCGCCGATCTGCGTGTGAAAGAAATAGCGCGGCATGATCCCGTCACCTCCGAGAACGGGCCCCGGGCGGGGCCCTGCGCTCACGTGGTGATCCGGCCCGGCCAGCGCACGCAAAACCGCGGCTCAGCCGTTGACCGAGCGTATCTCCGCGGGCACCGGGACCGGCCGCAGGGTGCGCACCTGTGCGGATCCGGAGTTTGCGCGATGATGCTTCTCCATCAGCATCAGCGGTCGCAATTCGGGCTCCGCGAAATCGAGCAATCGGGCGTTGCGCCAGCGCGGCTTGCCGGCGCCGCGGCCGAACCACCGGGGCTTCTCCTCCTCGACCAGCAGCACGAGCCGCCCCGTCCAGGATTTTCGAAACCAGAAGCGCCCGGTCAGCGACATGGTCCGGTTCCTCGCACAGAGCGCCTGCCGCGCAGGCCAAGAACAATCTTGGCCGCAGCATCGC
Source organism: Methylobacterium sp. J-088 (assembly GCF_022829295.1). Classification (GTDB taxonomy): domain Bacteria; phylum Pseudomonadota; class Alphaproteobacteria; order Rhizobiales; family Beijerinckiaceae; genus Methylobacterium. The sequence goes on along the minus strand of NZ_JAKSYH010000048.1, from coordinate 38,877 downwards.
CACTCGATAGCGGATTTGAACGGGCAAGTCTTGGTGGATCGGGACGACGCGTGCGTAGATCGTGGCTTTCCACAGGGCTCCGGGGAGCCCCACCCTAACCCCCGATATGGCGGACGATCAGCAGCATCACGACGAACCAGACCAAGCCCGATACGCCGTACACGAAGCCCCGCAACAGAGCGGATTCCAGTGCGGCATGGGCGGACGCGCCATCCTGCGCGGGCATCCCGTGCTCCATGGGCGGCAGCCGCGCGGACGGGGTCGCGGTGAGCAGGCGCGTCAGGCTTATCGGGAGCGGGCGTTCGTCGGTCTGCACGGCATCGTGAGGCTTACAGGACCGGCGACCGACGCGACAAGCGGGCCCGTGATCGACGAGGCCTTCGTACGGTGCCTCAGCCTCGGCCTCAGCCGCCGGGCCGGCGCGCGGCGTGGCTTCGATGTGCCGCACCGAGCCGAGATCGCGACGATCCGTTGAGGCTTACGCAGGTCGCCGTCGCGGTCGGGCGGGCGGGCGGTCGGGCCAGGCTGGACCGTTGCGCCTTGGCTGTGACTTCAATTAGACCTATTCCAGGCAGGAGCATTCTGCCCACAGTGCTGCCGCGACGGCGGCCAATAGGAGGAAATCCATGCGTTCACTCGTTCTCGGCGCCGTCCTTGCCGTTCTGGTTCCGCTCTCGGTTCAGGCCCAGGAGGCCGGAGACGCGGCTGCCGGCGAGAAGGCGTTCGCCCCCTGCAAGGCCTGCCACAACTTTCAGAAGAATGGCGTCGGCCCTGACCTGAAGGGCGTCGTGGGCCGCAAGGCGGGCACCTACGAAGGCTACAACTACTCGGCGGCCCTGAAGAATTCGGGCATCACCTGGGACGAGGCCAATCTGCATGAATGGCTGAAGAACCCGAAGGCGAAGGTGCCGGGCACCAAGATGATCTTCCAGGGCTATCCGGACGACAAGAAGATCAGCGACGTGATCGCCTACCTGAAGACGCAGTCCTAAGTTCAGTCCGGACGGACCGTGACCCCGGGGGTGGCCGAAGGGCCGCCCCCAACCCGTTCCGTGCCTGCTAAGAGCCGTCAACGAGCGCGCCGCCATCATGCGCGGCTCTGCACTCTGGCTGTGACATGCTCTGTCGAGCCGAACCGGTGTCGCGCGCGCCGGAGAGCGCTCTAATCACCGATGACGCCGGCCTGGAGGCCCATCCGCAGCGTCACAAGATCGTGAAGCAAGGTCTTCCGGCCCTCGGTGTCGAGACCGGTCAAGCCGCCGGCATCGTCGGGAATGCAGGCGAGGACGTCGCGCAGCTTGGCACCGGCCGGAGTCAGGAAAATGCTGACCTGCCGCTCATCGACCCGGTCCCGGGCCCGACGCACGCGGCCCGACGCTTCGAGGCGCTTCAGCAACGGGGTCAGCGTGCCGGAATCGAGGAAGAGGCGGTTGCCGATCTCCTTGACCGACAGACCGTCCTGTTCCCACAACACCAACAGCACGAGATATTGTGGATAAGTCAGCTCGTAGCGGCCGAGAAGGTTGCGATAGGCGCGGCCGAAGGCGTGTGCGGCGGCGTAGACCGCGAAGCACAGCTGGTTGTCGAGCCTCTGCCGCTCCTGCTGCGCCGACGGGTCGACGGTTGCATGATCCGACTGGTTCGGCACAGCGCCGCTCTGCAGAGCAGTCGGGCCTGGCATGGATTGATCTCTCTCTGGTAAAGTCTGGCTCGCGTACCGGTATGGCGATCCGTCACATTTAGGCAGTTCGGCATACAAGAACAATCGTCGCAAGCGTTAGGGCACGCGCCGCGTCATTGCGTCAGGACATCGCTGCCTCCGCTGAAACGCCCCCATGGCCGTCTGGGCCTCCCGCAAATGCCGTTGTGACCGGCCATTCCGGCACAGGCCGTCAGCCATCCATCAACGGGTGCAGATCCCGTACCATCGCCTTCAGGCGCTCATCGAGCACGTGGGTGTAGATCTGGGTCGTCGAGATATCGGCGTGCCCGAGCAATTCCTGGACGATGCGCAGATCGGCCCCGTTCTGCAGCAGATGACTGGCGAAGGCGTGGCGCAGCACGTGCGGGCTCACGCGGTCCGGCCGCAAACCGGCCTCCAAAGCTGCGGCCTTCAGGTCACGGGCAAAGGCCTGCCGAGTCAGATGGCCGCTGTCGCTGTCGGCGGGGAAGAGCCATGGGCTTTCCTCCGGCACCGCCGAAAGATGCGCCCCCATGGCGGCGCGGGCCGCATCGGTGAGCGGCACGAGGCGCTCGCGGCCGCCCTTGCCTTTGATGATCAGGTATCGCTCGCGGCTCGCCCCCGCGGCCCGGGGCAGGGAAACGAGTTCGGACACGCGCAGACCCGTGGCGTAGAGGAGTTCGAGCAGGCACATCATCCGGAGCGCCCGCCGGGCCCGGCCGGGCGCCTGTTCGGCGCCGGCAGCCGCCTGCGCGACGGCCAGGAGACGATCGACCTCGGCCACCGACAGGATCTTGGGCAGCGTCCGGCCCTGGCGCGGTCCCGAGACTGCGACGCTCGGATCGACCTCGGCGAGGCCCTCGGCGTACAGAAACTTGTGGAAACCGCGCACGCAAGACAGGCGCCGCGCCGCCGACGAGGCCTTGAGACCGCGCGTCTCCAGATCAGCCAGGAAGGCGCGCAGCGTGCCGGCCTTCACGGCATCGCGGGCGATCCCGGAACGGACGAGGTAGGCGAAATAATCATCCAGGTCGCGCCGATAGGCGGCCAGGGTATTGGCGCTGGCGCCGCGCTCGGCGGCCAGCATGTCGAGATAATCGGCGACTTCGGTACTGGACGCCCCGCCGCTGCCGCCGTCCTCCGTCGCGCTCAACGGTTGCCGGGCTGCAGCTTCGAGGCGGGGATGGCCACGCTCATCTCCCGCGGCGTCGGCTGAATCAAGGTCGCGAGCGCGAACATCGCCGCAAAGACGAGACCCGCCAGGATCGCAAGGGTGGCGAAGAAACGGAACAGGGTCGGCACGTCGGTCGAACCTCTGGCAGACGATACGGTCGGCGGGGGGAAAGCGGGCGGCGGCTTTTCCCAACCGACGCGGGTGCCCGGTTTCGACCATGCGAACAAGGCGCTGACAAGGCCCACAACGACACAGCGATGCGTTTCGCTGGCCGCTTGAATCGCGCTAAGAGCCTGCCGCAGGATGGGGGATCGCCCGGCGCCGTGCGCCCGGTGCGACCGAGAGGGCGCCGGATCGATGCGGTGCGACGGATAGTGGAAGCGGCGGTACACGGGGCGATGCAGGAGTCGGTGGGCGAGGCGGAGGGTGGCGAACCGATCGAGGCGCGGCTGCGCCGCGCGCTCGGCCTGCGCTCGATCGTGCTCGTGGGGTTGATGGGAGCCGGAAAGAGCACGGTCGGACGGCGCCTCGCGAGCCGCCTGGGTCTGATCTTCAAGGACGCCGACATCGAGATCGAGGCGGCGGCCGGCCTGACCATCCCCGACATCTTCGCCATCTACGGCGAGCCGAGCTTTCGCGACGGCGAGGAGCGCGTGATCTCGCGCCTGTTGCGGGCCGGCCCCCTGGTGCTGGCCACCGGCGGCGGCGCCTATCTGCGTGAGGCCACCCGCCTGCGGATCACGGAATCCGCGATCTCGGTCTGGCTCAAGGCCGACCTCGACGTCCTGATGCGGCGGGTGCGCAAGCGGGGCAACCGGCCGCTCCTCCAGACCGAGGACCCCGAGGCGACGATGCGCGAGTTGATGGCGATCCGCCACCCGGTCTACGCCGCGGCCGACGTGATGGTGATCTCGCGGGAGGTCTCGCACGACCGGGTCGTGCAGGACGTGCTGGAGGCGCTGGACGCGCATCTCAGCGGCGAGCGTTCGATCTCGCTCGCCGCGCAGTAGGAATTCGTTGACCGTGACCGAGCCCACGCCCCGCCCCGAACCGCTGACCGTCCACGTCCCCCTCGACGGCGGGCGTGCCTACGACATCCGGATCGGGCGCGGCCTGATCGATACGGCGGGCGACGCGGTGGCCGCACTCGGCGGCCGCCGGGCCGCGATCGTGACGGACGAGACCGTCGGGGCGCTCTATGCCGGCCGCCTGCGGGAGAGCCTGGAACGGGCCGGTCTGCAGGCGGGCGTGGTGACGGTGGCGCCCGGCGAGAGCTCGAAATCCTACGCGGGCTACGCTGCGGTCTGCGACGGGCTGCTCGGCCTCAAAGTGGAGCGCGGGGACCTCGTGGTGGCGCTCGGCGGCGGCGTGGTCGGCGACCTCGCGGGGTTCGCCGCCGCGACCCTGCGGCGGGGCGTGCGCTTCGTGCAGGTACCCACCAGTCTGCTGGCGCAGGTCGATTCCTCGGTCGGCGGCAAGACCGGCATCAACGCGCCGCTCGGCAAGAACCTGATCGGCGCCTTCCATCAGCCCCGTCTCGTGCTGGCCGATACCGCGGCCCTCGACACCCTGTCGGAGCGCGAGATGCGCGCCGGCTACGCCGAGGTCGCCAAGTACGGGCTGATCGCCGATTCCGGCTTCTTCGATTGGTGCGAGGCCAACTGGCGGGGCATCTTCTCCGGTGGACCGGAGCGCGAGGCGGCGGTGGCGGCCTGCTGCCGCTCCAAGGCGGCGGTCGTGACCCGCGACGAGCGGGAGGATGGCGAGCGCGCCCTGCTCAATCTCGGCCACACCTTCGGGCACGCCCTGGAACGCCTGACCGGCTACGATTCGGCGCGACTGGTCCACGGCGAGGGCGTCGCGATCGGTCTCGCGCTGGCGTTCCGCTTCTCGGCCCGGCTCGGCCTGTGCGCCGGCCAAGAGGCCGGCCGCGTCGCCAACCATCTGGCGCTCGCCGGCTTGCCGACCCGCCTCCAGGCAGTCCCGGGCGGGTGCGGCGACGCCGAGGCGATCGTGGACGCGATGGCGCAGGACAAGAAGGTGCGGGACGGCGCACTGACCTTCATCCTGGCCCGCGGGATCGGCCACAGCTTCATCGCGCCGGGCGTGGATCGCGCCGCGGTGACGGCCTTCCTGCGCGACGAACTCGCCGCCGCGGCCGACGCGTGATCGCGATCCGGCGCGGCTCCGGCCTTGCCTAAAGCAGGGCGGCCCGCTATGAGCCTGCCACGTCCGACGCGGTCGTTCGCGCGCCGGGCCCGGCCTCCGTCGGGGCCTGGGCCGCAATAGCTCAGCTGGTAGAGCACCTCATTCGTAATGAGGGGGTCGGGGGTTCGAATCCCTCTTGCGGCACCACATCTTTCCCGTTCTCATCCGCCCGGATTCGCCGCCCCTCCGTGGTGAGGGCGTGCATCTCGGTCGTCTGGCCGACGCGCGTCCTTCGACGAGGCAGGATTAAGGGGGCCGATGGCCTGCGCTTTCGCCCCACGTTTCCGTCATCCGCCGCGCGAGGCGTTTTGACGTCGATGGCTGCCACATCGCCCGCCTATCCGGCTTCGGCCAAGGTAGCCAGCAGCGCCGCCCAGAAGCCGAGGTGAGACCATCTGGCGAACCGGTTGGAGACGGTGGTGCGCGACCCATCCTCCGCCGGGCCGTCGCGCCAGCGGTGGCCGTCGATCACACACGCGAAGCGCAGGCCATGCCTCGCTCCGGTTCGCACCCATGGGGGCTGAAGCATTGCCCTCAATCGAACCAGCCCTGCCGCTCGAGACGGCGCGATCACAGCATGGCGGATCGTCGGTACCGATGAAGGCCGGACTGGCGAGGACCAGGCCGCTCACACCATCGCCAGCACGGCCGCAATCACCGCCACACCGACGGCGAGCCAGACCGCGTAATCGCCGATCAACCCGCTGTGCAGGATCTCCAGCGCGCGCGTCGGCGCCGACTGCGAGGCGCTCACCGGCCGGACCACAAAGGCCGGCAACCGCTTTCGGAACAGCCCGTAGCCGGCCCCCAGAAGGGCCGCCGCCACCGAGACCCACGGGAGCCAGCCCGGCCCCTCGGCCAGCATTCCGGCTTCCGGCCGGCGCATGAAGGCCGAGACGGCCCGGGGTAGGGCATGCGCGATCGGGCCCGCCGGGAGCGCAACGTCGACCGCCAGCAGCGCGCAGCACGGGGCCAGCATCAGCCAGAGCGGCCGGTTGGCCTTTTCGCGCTCATCCGCACTCGGCGCGCCGGCCTCGTCCCCGGGATCGGGCCCGAGCCCGAGGAAGATGCGACCCGCCGCCCGCAGCACCGCCGCCCCGGTCAGCGCGGCGCCGATCGCGGTGGCGGCGAGCGCGATCCCGTGGCCCTGCTGCGACAGCCCCCCCTGGACGAGGCGGGTGCCCTGGTCGAGGATTCCGATCGGCAGGCCGCAGAGCAGGAGGCCGGCCAGCCCCATGGCGATCCCGGCCGGCCAGATCCCGCGGCCGAGGCCGCGCAGGGCGATCTCGTCGATGCTCGCCTGCGTGGCGAGCAGAATGCCGGCGATCATGAACAGGGCGCCCTTCACCAGCCCATGGCCGACCACGTAGACCAGCATCCCGCCGGTGCCGCCGGCCGAGAGGGCGCCGAGGCCGGTCAGCATGATCCCGGCATGCGAAATCGTCGAGAAGGCCAGCATCCGCTTGAGGTGGCGCTGCAGCAGGGCCATCCAGCCGCCGAGCAGGGCCGTGGCGCTGCCCAGCCCGATCAGCAGCACCGGCAGGGCGCCCTGGACCTGATCGGAGCCCCCGAACACGACGGCGCTCACCTTCGCGAGGCCGAACAGCCCGAGCGAGACCATCGAGCCGGAGAAGATCACCGAGACCGGGCTCGGCGCCACCGCGTGGGCGTCGGCGAGCCAGAACTGGAACGGCACGATCGATCCCTTGATCATCAGGGCCGCCGCCACGAGGCAGAAGGCCCCCGCCACCACGGGGCTGCGCCCAGTCTGGGCGATGGCCGCGGCCATGCCGTCGTAATCGAGCGTGCCGGTCTGCGCGTAGATCAACCCGATGCCGCCGAGCATCAGGAAGCCCGCGAGGCTGTTGACCACCGTGAAGTTGATGGCCCCCGCGAGCGATGATTCCGCGAGGTGATAGGCCGTGAGCGCGAAGGCCGCGACGCTCATCACCTCGAACCACACGAACAGGTTGAACATGTCCCGGGTGAAGCAGAACCCGACCATGGCGGCCAGGAACAGCAGCATCAGGATGTGGAAGTGCCCGTGGGTGCGGTCGAAGAAGCCCCAGGCGAACACGAAGGTCAGGGCGTAGAGCAGCCCGATGAAGGCCGCGATCCAGCCGCTCGCGGCATCGACCGAGAAGCCGATCCCGAGATGGACGCCGTCGCGCGGCTCCCACCCGCCGAACCAGTAGACGAGGGGGCCGTCGGCCGCGTGGACGGCGATCACGGCGGAGAGCACCGCGACGGCGAGGGCTGCGAGCAGCGCCAGGATATCGGGGATGCGGCCCGGCAGCAGGTGCGCGGTCGCCAGCAGCGTCGCGCAGATTACGAGCGGGATCGCGACCGGAAGCGGCAGAAGGGCGGCGGGAGCGAGCGTCACGAGGCTTGGCGCCCACCGTCGGAGACTTGGCTCGACCCCTGGCTCTGGCCGGACTTGCCGCCGGCCCGCATCGGCCGGAGCTTTTCCGGGTTCAGGCTGCCGCCGCGCTTGTAGGCCTGGACCGTCAGGACGAGGAGCAGGGCGGTCAGGGTCGCGCCGACCACGATGTCGGTGAGCACCAGCGCCTGCATCACGGGATCGACCGCGGGCGTACCCGGCGGGTGATCATAGAAAATCGGCGCGATGCTGCCCCAGCGATAGCCGAGCCCCAGCAGCAGCACGTAGGTCGCCGACTGGCAGACCCCGAGGCAGCCGACGAGGTGGATGAAGTTGCGGCTCGTGGCGATGCCGTAGAGGCCGATGCCGAACAGCCACGCGGCGACCGCGTAAGGCAAGACATTGGTGGCCGCACTCACGCGGATTCCTCCCCGGGTTCGTCGGGTTCCTCGGCCTGGCGGGTCTCCTCCATGAATTCGAGGAAGAGCTGCGTGAACCCGCCCGTCACCGCCATCGCGACGCCGAGGTTCTCAACCAGCATCAGGCCGCCGGAGAACAGGTCGCGCAGCGTGCCGAGCGGCAGGATGTTCTGCATGAAGGCGGCGCCGGTCAGCATCGGCACGAGCCCGCACAAAGCGAACACGAGCGCGCCCCCGCCCTCAAGCGCGTCGAGCCAGTGGCTGTGGATGGCGTCGCGCCAACCGGAATAGCCCTCGCCGAGGTAGATCAGCAGGGTCCCCGAGGCGAGGATCACGCCGCCCTGGAAACCGCCGCCGGGGGTGACGGTCGCGTGCAGCACCACGTAGAGGCCGAACAGGCAGGTGAGCGGCCCGGCGATCCGGCAGGCGAGCACCGTCGCCTCCGAGCGCGGGATCACGGCGCGGCCGGGCCGGCGCATCGCGCGTCCGGTAAGACCCTCGCCGCGGTGGCCGCGCAGCAGCACCACCGTACCGGTGATGGCGGCGAGCAGCATGAATTCCTCGCCCAGGGTGTCGAGACCGCGCAGGTCGAAATTGATCGCGCTCACCATGTTGGCGACGTGCCGCGCCTCCGGGGTGATCGCGTTGATGCGCGCGCCGTACAGCGCGATCTTGGATCCGAAGGCCGGCAGCCCCGCGATCACCGAAGCGGCGCAGGGCAGCAGGATCAGGCCCGACAGGGCGAGCAGCGCGACGCGGATGCGCGGGCTCACGATTCCGCTCCGGGCGGCTGCGTGCGCACCGCCATCAGAGCCACGAGGAAGAGGAGCGGCACCGCGGCGGACCCCACCGCCAGCTCCGACAGGGCGACATCCGGGGCCTGGAGGGCGTCGAACAGGATCGTCAAAACGAGCCCGTTGATCGCGATGGCGAAGACCTGCCGGACGGGATCGCGCACCAGCACCACGGCACTGCCGGAGATCGCGGTGAGCAGGAACAGGAGCGGCAGGATGACGCTCATCGGGCCGACCTCATGCCGAGCGCCCCTCGCGCATCAGTACGGCCCGGCCGGAGACGTGCGACAGCACCGCGGCCCACCCTAGAAACACCCCCATCATCACCAGGATCTTGAGCGAGCGCCCCGAGATTCCGTCGGCCAGGAAGGCCGCCACGGAGACGAGGCCGGAGGCGGCGACGTTGAGGAAGGCGAGGGCGTGCAGCCGGTCGAGCGCCCGGGGCAAGCGCCACAGGGCGAAGGCGGCGAGCCACGTCACCGCCACCGCGAGGGCGAGCAGGATCCCGATCGCGACGCTCATATCCAGCGCTCCAGGAAGACCGCGAGCAGCATCGTGCCGGGCAGGTTGAGCAGGACCAGAGTGAGGGCGAGATCGGTGATCGAGGCCTGATCGGTGGCGAAGGCCATCAGCGTCAGGATCACGACCGTGACGCTGCCGGCGAGCTGGTAGGCGGCGAACCGCTGGCCCGGCGTTCCGCGCCACGCCAGGGCGGCCGCGAGGGCAAGCGGCGGCAGCAGCGCCAGGATGGCCGCCGTCCAGATATTCATGGCGCTTCACCCGCCAGGGCGTGCGTCGTCACCGTCCCGTGCGCACGGTCGAGGCTGACCACGTAGCTGTCCGGGGCGAGCGAGGCGGCGAGCAGCCCCACCGCGCGGGTCGCCGATGCCGTTTCTCCGTCAGGCCGTGCCCAGGCGATCGTGGCGGCGCTCTGCTCGCGTGTCACGCCACCCCCGGCGCGCCCGAACACGACCCGCGCCAGCTGAAGCCCAACCCGCCCCGTCTGCCGGGCCATGCCCAGGATTGCCGGCCCGAGCGGCCGGAGCGCGACCCGGTCGAACCGGAAACGCATGCCGCCGCGCCGCCCTACGACCCACCACCAGGCCGTGCCGAGGGTCGCGCATCCGACCATGGCGATGCTTTCGGTCACGCTCACCGAACCGGCGAAGACCAAGTAGGCGAGGGCGAGCAGCAGCCAGATCGCGACGGCATCGCGCGTCGTCCGCTCCTTGAACCCGCTGATCGGTCCTAGCCGCATCGATCCTGACCGGAAGCCGTCGTGAAAGCGTGGCCATACGCCTGACCGATCCAAACGGGTTCGGGACACGGGCGTTCCCGGAACCCGAGGACACGCCTTCGTGTAAGCATGGCGCGGCGTCGGACGGTTCGGCGGGCGAGGGCGCATCATGAAGGCCGAGATCCTGTCGATCCGCTTCCTCCACGAAGGCTGGAACCGGTTCGGACTCGCGCAGGTGCGCCTCCACGACGGATCCGTCGCGGAGCGGGCGATCGAGGATCACGGGCACTCGGTCGGGATCCTGCCCTTCGATCCCGAGCGGCGGGTCGCCACGCTGGTGCGCGAGTTGCGGGTGCCGGCCCTGTTCGCCGCCGGCGAGCAGATGCAGCTCGAAGCGCCGGCCGGCCTGATCGACGACGGCGGCCCGGAGGAGAATGCCCGCCGGGAAGTTCTGGAGGAGGTCGGCCTGCGCCTGCATGGCCTGGACTTCATCGGCGCCGCTTATTCCTGCGCGAGTTTGACCACCGAGAAGATCCACCTCTACCTCGCCGCCTACGGCCGCGGAGACCGGGCCGAAGCGGGCGGCGGGGCCGAGGGCGAGCACGAGAACATCCGGATCATCGAGGTGCCGCTCGCGGAGCTGGCCGCCATGGCCGACCGGGCCGAAATCACCGACCTCAAGACGCTGACCCTCGTGCTGGCGCTGCGCCTCCGGCATCCGGAGCTTTTTCCGACATGAGAATACGGTATCGCGTATACGCGCGGTGGTTGCTGACAGCCGTCGTGCTCGCCGGGGTCGCGTGGATCGCCTTCCACCTGCGCTGACTTCCACCTGCGCTGACTTCCGTCGCACTTGCTTCTCAGGGATCGACGCCATGAGCGATGACGCCGGACATGACGAGCCGCACGGGCTCGACCGCGGCCTGACCAATTACGGCGACCGCGACTTCGCCCGCTACCTGCGCCGCTCCTTCGCCCGCTCGATGGGCCTCTCGATCGGGCTCCTGAACAAGCCGGTGATCGGCATCGCCATGACGCCCTCGGGCTTCAACAACTGCCACCGGGGCATGGACGAGCTGGTGGAGGCGGTCTCCCGTGGCGTGCTGGCGGCCGGCGCCCTGCCGCGGCCGTTCCCGACCGTGTCGCTCGGCGAGGTTTTCCTCAACCCGACCAGCATGATGTACCGCAACCTGATGGCCATGGACACGGAGGAGATGATCCAGGCCCAGCCGATGGATGCGGTCGTGCTGATCGGCGGCTGCGACAAGACCGTACCGGCCCAGCTCATGGGCGCGGCCTCGGCGGGGCTGCCGGCGATCCAGCTTGTCACCGGCCCGATGTCGACCGGCCGCCACAGGGGCCAGCGCCTCGGCGCCTGCACGGATTGCCGGGGGTTCTGGGCCAAGTACCGGGCCGGCACCGTCGACGCCGAGGAAATCGCCGAGGTCGAGGGTCGGCTCTCGGTCACCGCCGGCACCTGCGCGGTGATGGGCACGGCCTCGACCATGGCGTGCATCGCGGAAGCGCTCGGCATGTCGCTGCCGGGCACGGCCGCGATCCCGGCGGTGCATTCCGACCGGCTGGTCGCCGCCGAGGAGACCGGCCGCGCCGCCGTGCGGTTGATCCAGTCGAAAATCGCGCCGTCTCAGGTCATCACCCGCCAGTCCGTCGAGAACGCGATTCGGGTCCTGATGGCGGTCTCGGGCTCGACCAACGCCATCGTCCACCTCACGGCCATCGCCGGGCGGCTCGGCATCCGCGTTCCGTATGAGCGCTTCAACCAGATCTCCGACGAGACCCCCGTGCTGGTCGACCTCAAGCCCGTGGGCGAGGGCTACATGGAGGATTTCCATGCGGCCGGCGGCATGGGCGCGCTGCTGCGCGAACTGCGCCCTTTGCTCCACCTCGACACCGTGGACGTCGAGGGCCGCACGCTGGCCGAGCGGCTCGACGAGCCCGCCGGCTGGGTCGACCGCGCGGTGATCCGCGCGTTCGACAATCCCGTCTCGCCGGTCGGCGGGCTGGTGGCGCTGACCGGCAACCTCGCCCCCGAGGGTGCGATCTTCAAGCGCGCGGCCGCGACGCCGGAGCTGTTCGAATCCGAGGGCCGGGCGGTGGTGTTCACCGGCCTGGAGGACCTGAGCCGGCGGATCGACGATCCCAACCTCGACGTGAACCCCGGCGACGTGCTGGTCCTCCAGAATGCCGGTCCGCACGCGGCCGGGATGCCGGAGGCCGGATACCTGCCGATCCCGAAAAAACTCGCCCGGGCGGGGGTGAAGGACATGGTGCGCATCTCCGATGCGCGGATGTCGGGCACGGCGTTCGGGTCGATCGTGCTGCACATCGCGCCCGAATCGGCCGTCGGGGGTCCGCTGGCCGCGGTGCGCGACGGGGACCGGATCAAGCTGTCGATCCGGGACAAGCGGATCGACCTGCTGGTCGAGCCCGAAGAGATCGCCCAGCGCCTCGCCGATCATCGGCCGCCGCCGGCCCCGACCCGGGGCTACAAGGCGCTCTACCGCCGCACCGTCACGCAGGCGCCGGAGGGCTGCGACTTCGACTTCCTGATGGGGGAGGGGCGCGACGGCTGAGCGGCCGGCTTGATCGCCGGCCGCGCCGGGCCCATCGTCGGGCCAAGAGTCGGGCCAAGAGTCAAGCCAAGAGTCGGGAGGTCACCGGATGACGCGCGCCTGCATCGTGGGCTGGGCCCACACCCCGTTCGGCAAGCTGGAGGAGCCGGATGTCGAGGGGCTGATCGCCCGGGTCTCCGGTGAGGCGCTGGCCCATGCCGGCGTGGAGGAATCGCAGGTCGACGGCATCTACGTCGGCTCGATGAACACCGGCTTCTCGAAGCAGGGCTTCGAGGGCTCGCTCGTCGCCGTGAACCGGCCGGGCCTCGCCCACGCGCCGGCGACCCATCTGGAGAATGCCTGCGCCACCGGCTCGGCGGCGCTCTACGCGGCCCTCGATTTCGTGGATAGCGGCCGGGGCCGGATCGCCCTGGTGATCGGCGCCGAGAAGATGACCGCCAAGTCCGTGGCCGAAACCGGCGACATCCTGCTGGGCGCCTCCTATCGCAAGGAGGAGGCCGAGATCGAGGGCGGCTTCGCGGGCGTGTTCGGGCGGATCGCGGCGGGGTACTTCCAACGCTACGGCGACCGCAGCGAAGAGCTGGCCCGGATCGCCGCCAAGAACCACCGCAACGGCGTCGCCAACCCCTACGCGCAGCTGCGCAAGGATCTCGGCTTCGCGTTCTGCAACCGCGTCTCGGACAAGAACCCCTACGTGGCCGCACCCCTGCGGCGCACCGACTGCTCGCTGATCTCCGATGGGGCGGCGGCCCTGGTGGTGGCCGATGCCGAGACCGCCGAGGGGCTGGAGCGGGCGATCGGCTTCCGCGCCCGGGCCCATGTCAACGACATCCTGCCGCTCTCCCGCCGCGACCCGACGGAGTTCAAGGGCGCGCGGATGGCCTGGGACAAGGCGCGGGCGCAGGCCGGCATCGGCAACGACGACCTGTCCTTCGTGGAGACCCACGATTGCTTCACCATCGCTGAACTGATCGAGTACGAGGCCATGGGCCTCGCCGCCCCGGGCGAGGGTTTCCGCGTGGTGCGCGATGGGCTGGCCGAGAAGGGCGGCCGGCTGCCGATCAACCCGTCCGGCGGGCTCAAGGCCAAGGGCCACCCGGTGGGCGCCACCGGCGTCTCGATGCACGTGATGGCCTGCCTTCAGCTCATGGGCGAAGCGGGGGAGATGCAGGTGTCCGGGGCCGAACTCGCCGGGATCTTCAACATGGGCGGCGCGGCCGTGGCGAATTATGTGTCGATCCTGGAACGGCGGCGCTGAGCCAGAGGCGACGGCTCCGCCGCCCTTCCTCTCCCCTCTGCGGACGACGTCTTTCACACATACCCAGCGCGGACATCGGCGTCGGCGGAGAAGCTCGACAGGCCCCCTCTCCCGCACGGGAGCGGGGACCCGCGCTCGACCCTGAACTGGTGTTGTCAGACCGAACGCGTGAACCCGCAGGCCCCCGCGGGGGAGGGAGAAACTCCGCGCGCCCTTTCGGCAGTTTGACCGCTGCTAAACCCTGCTCAGCCCAGCTTATCCAGCGCCTGCTGAAGATCCGCGATCAGATCCGCCGCGTTCTCCAGCCCGATCGACAGCCGCACGGTCTCGGGCCCGACCTGCGCGGCGGCCTTCTCGTGCTCGGGCAGTTGGCGATGCGTGGTCGAGGCGGGGTGGATCGCCAGCGATTTGATCTCGCCGATGTTCACGAGGTGCGAGATCAGCTCCAGCCCGGCGATGAGTTCGAGCGCCGCGGGCTCGCCGCCCTTGAGCGCGACGGTGAAGATCGAGCCCGGCCCGTCCGGCGTGTAGCGGCGCGCCAGCGCCTCCCCGGGCTGACCGGGCAACATCGGGTAGCTCACCCAGTCCACGGCCGGATGATCCTTCAGGAAGGCCGCCACCGCCCGCGCGTTGGCGCAGTGCCGCTCCATGCGCAGCGGCAGAGTCTCGATGCCCATCAGCGTCAGGAACGCGTTCATCGGCGACAGGCCGGGCCCCAGATCGCGCAGGCCGAAGAACCGGCACGCCGCCGCGAAGGGCGTCGCCGGAAAGGCCTCGGTCAGCACGAGGTCGTCGTAATCCGGCCAGGGCTCGGTGATCAGGTTGTAGCCGCCGGCCTTGGTCCAATCGAACGTGCCGGCATCGCAGATCATGCCGCCGATGGTCTGGCCGGATCCGCTCAGGAACTTCGAGGTGGAGTGCCAGACGATGTCGGCGCCGTGCTCGATCGGTCGGATCAGGGCCGGCGAGGCAAGGGTGTTGTCTACCACGAGCGGCAGGCCGTGGCGGCGGGCCACCGCGGCGATCCCGTCGAGGTCCATCACCGAACCGCACGGGTTCACGATCGATTCGCAGAAGATCGCCCGGCAGTCCGGTGTGATCGCCGCCTCGAAATCCTCCGGGTCCATGCCGCGGGCGAAGCGGGGCTTCAGGTCGTAGCGCCCGTCGAGGCGCCGCATCAGGCCGAGCGAGCCGCCGAACAGACGCGGGGACGCGACATAGGCGTCGCCGCTCCTCATCAGCGTCATCAGGACCAGCTGCATGGCGGATTGTCCGGAGGACACCGCCACCCCGGCCTTGGCGCCCTCCAGATCGGCGATGCGGCGCTCCAACGCGGCCACCGTTGGGTTCGAACCGCGTGAATAGGAGAACCCGGTGCGGCGGCCCGCGAAGATATCGGCCGCCTGCTCGGTCGAGTCGAACACGAAGCCGTTCGTAAAGTAGATCGGCTGGACCCGCGCACCCGTGGCGGGGTCCGGCGCGGCGCCCGCATGGATGGCCCGCGTGGCGAAACGGTGCTGTCGCGTGGTGTCCGTCATGGCTCTCGGTCGGCGGTTCGGGGCCCGGAGTCGCGGTGAGCCCGGGCGGACCGGTGCGTCAAGCCGCGCGCTGGATGAAGGCGCGCAGCGTCCGGACCAGCGTGATCGGCTCGTAGGGCTTCGGGATGAACCGGGCGCCCTCCGGCATGTCGTTCGGGCCGGGCGTGCCCATGCCGGACACGACCAGCACGGGGATCGACGGCCAGCGATGCGCCACCAGCCGGGCGAGGGCGAAGCCGTCCATCGAGCCCTGCGGCATGTCGACATCCGTCATCAGGACGCCGACATCGTCGCGGTTCTCCAGCACCTTCAGCGCCTTGTCGGCGTGGCTCGCCTCCAGGACCGTGAAGCCCGCATCCGCCAGGGTATCTGCGGCCTCCATCAGCAGGAGACCATCATCCTCGACCAGGAGCACCACGGGTTGGTCGCACGGGCTTTCTGACATCAGACCTGCGGAGCTGTGGTGGATTCCGATGCCCGCGCCGTATTCCCCCGGGGCGCTCCCCGTCAAGGCGCAGGGTTGGCGCAGCGTCAGGCGGCCTCCTCGCGCTTGCCGAGACGCTTGTCGAGGTAGGTGTCCACCGTCTGGGTCAGTTCATCGACCTTGCCGTCGAAAAAGTGGTTGGCGCCGTCGACCACCTGATGCTCGATGATGACGCCCTTCTGCACCTTCACCTTCTCGATCACCGGCATGACCTCGCGGGCCGGCGCGACCCGGTCCTCCGAGCCGTGCACGAAGAGCCCGGAAGACGGGCAGGGCGCCAGGAAGGTGAAGTCGTAGCGATTCGCCATCGCGGCGATCGAGATGAAGCCCTCGATCTCGGGGCGGCGCATCAGCAACTGCATGCCGATCCATGAGCCGAACGACACGCCCGCGATCCAGCAGGACTTCGCCTCCGGATTGACCGACTGCACCCAATCGAGAGCCGCAGCGGCATCGGACAATTCGCCCGAGCCGTGATCGAACGCGCCCTGGCTGCGACCGACCCCACGGAAATTGAAACGCAGGGCTGCGAAGCCGCGGTTGGCGAAGGTGTAGAAAAGGTTGTACACAATCTGATTGTTCATCGTGCCCCCGAATTGCGGGTGCGGGTGCAGGATGATGGCGATCGGCGCGCCGCGCTTCTTGGGGGCCTGATAACGGCCTTCCAGGCGACCGGCGGGGCCGGTGAAGATGACTTCGGGCATGGTTCGCTACTCACTCTCGCATTCGCCCGCCGCGCGCGCGGCGCCAAGCTCAAGCAGCCTTGACTCGATGCGGGAGCACCATAAAAGCAGTCTTAGAACAGTTCTAGTCGATTAGAATC
Organism: Methylobacterium sp. J-088; assembly: GCF_022829295.1. Classification (GTDB taxonomy): domain Bacteria; phylum Pseudomonadota; class Alphaproteobacteria; order Rhizobiales; family Beijerinckiaceae; genus Methylobacterium. The sequence continues at coordinate 22,287 of NZ_JAKSYH010000048.1, read as the reverse complement.
GTTCTAAAGAAGCTGCTCGATGTGTCGCACGGGCTGCCTGAGCCGATCCTGCCGGTCGGCGGGCCTCGATCCATCGGCGGCCCTTAGCACGTCGGACCGGTCGGAAGGCAAGGAATTGTGACGCGTGGCAGACGGGGATCGCACGGGACACCGATGAGCCGGGCACGCGCCTATCTTGATTACAACGCCACTGCTCCGGTCCGCCCGACCGTCGCGGATGCGGTGGCGCGCGCGCTGATGCTCCCGGGTAATCCATCCTCGATCCACGCCGAGGGGCGCGCCGCACGGGCCGCTCTTGAGGCCGCCCGTGCGGCCGTCGCGGCTCTGGTCGGTGCCCGGCCCGAACAGGTCGTGTTCACCAGCGGCGGGACCGAGGCGGCGAACGCGGTCCTGTCGGGCGATCTGCGCCGCCGCGGCCTGCCGGCGCCGACGCGGCTGTTGCACACGGCGACCGAGCATCCCTGCGTCGCCGCAGGCCACCGGTTCCCGGAGGCCGCGGTGGAGCGGCTGCCGGTGACCCGAGAGGGCATCATCGACCTCGCCGCCCTGGAGAGTCGCCTCGCCGCGCTGGCGGACGAGACCGTGCTGCTCTCGGTCCACGCGGCGAACAACGAGACCGGCGCCGTGCAGCCGCTCGCCGAGGTCGTGGCCCTGGCGCGGGGGCATAGCCGAACGCTGGTTCACAGCGACGCCGTGCAGGCGGTCGGCAAGGTCCCCCTCGACATGGCGGCCCTCGGCCTCGACGCCCTGACCCTGTCGGGCCATAAATTCGCGGCGCCGAAGGGTGTCGGCGCGCTGGTGCTGGCCGAAGGCGTCAGCCTCGAGAGCGCCTTCCTGCGCGGCGGCGGACAGGAGCGTCGGCAGCGCTGCGGCACCGAATGCCTGCCGGCCATCGTCGGCATGGGCGAGGCAGCCCGGGCCGCCCGCGCGGCGCTCGATGTAGAGAGCGCGCGGCTCACCGACCTGCGCGATCGGATCGAAGCCGGGGTGCGGGCTCTGGCGCCCGATGCCGTCATCTTCGCGGCCGGAGCCCCGCGCCTGCCCAACACCCTGAATTTCTCGGTCCCGGGCCTCGACGCGCCCGCGTCCGTGATCGCCCTCGATCTCGCCGGCGTGGCGGTGTCGTCGGGCTCGGCCTGCTCGTCGGGTAAGGTCGCGCGCTCGGCGACGCTCGCCGCGATGGGCGTGGATGCGGATCTCGCCGGGGGGGCGCTGCGCGTCAGCCTCGGCTGGAACACGGTGGACGCGGATGCGGCATGCTTCCTCGACGCCTTCGAACGGGTCGTGCAGACCCTATATAAACGGCGAGGACAGGCGGCCTGAGCGCCGTCCCCCCCGCTTTCCGCCAGATGCTTCCCGGCCCTTGACGCCGGAGATGCCTAGGAGACGCCTATGCCTGCCGTGCAGGAAACCATTGACCGGGTCCGCTCGATCGACCTCGACCAGTACAAGTACGGGTTCGAGACCACCATCGAGATGGAGAAGTCCGAGAAGGGCATCTCCGAGGATGTGGTGCGCTTCATCTCGGCCAAGAAGAACGAGCCGGCATGGCTGCTGGAATGGCGCCTCGACGCCTATCGGCGCTGGCTGACTATGCAGGAGCCGGAATGGGCCCGGGTTTCCTACGACAAGGTCAACTACAACGACATCTACTATTACGCGGCGCCCAAGCGCCCGGCCGCGATGTCGCTCGACGAGATCGACCCGGAGATCCTGAAGACCTACGAGAAGCTCGGCATCCCCCTGCGTGAGGTCGAGGTGCTGGAGGGCATCGCGCCGGAGCGCCGCGTCGCGGTCGATGCCGTGTTCGATTCGGTCTCGGTGGCCACCACCTTCAAGAAGGAGCTCTCGAAGGCCGGCGTGATCTTCATGCCGATCTCCGAGGCCGTGCAGGAATACCCGGAGCTGGTGAAGAAGTATCTCGGCTCGGTCGTGCCGGCGACCGACAACTTCTTCGCGACGCTCAACTCGGCCGTCTTCTCGGACGGGTCGTTCGTCTACATCCCGCCGGGCGTCCGCTGCCCGATGGAGCTGTCGACCTATTTCCGCATCAACGAGCGCGACACCGGCCAGTTCGAGCGCACGCTGATCATCGCCGACAAGGGCTCCTACGTCTCGTATCTGGAGGGCTGCACCGCCCCGAAGCGCGACGACAACCAGCTCCACGCCGCGGTGGTCGAGCTGGTCGCCCTGGACGATGCCGAGATCAAGTACTCGACCGTGCAGAACTGGTACCCGGGTGACAACGACGGCAAGGGCGGGATCTACAACTTCGTGACCAAGCGCGGCGATTGCCGCGGCGCCCGCTCGAAGATCTCGTGGACGCAGGTCGAGACCGGCTCGGCGATCACGTGGAAGTACCCGTCCTGCATCCTGCGCGGCGACGAATCCCGCGGCGAGTTCTACTCGATCGCGGTGTCGAACGGCATGCAGCAGGTCGATTCCGGCACCAAGATGATCCATCTCGGCAAGAACACGACCAGCAGGATCATCTCGAAGGGCATCTCGGCGGGCCGCTCGCAGAACACCTATCGCGGTCTGGTCTCGGCCCACCGCAAGGCTTCGAACGCCCGGAACTTCACGAACTGCGACTCGCTGCTGATCGGCGACCAGTGCGGTGCGCACACCGTGCCGTACATCGAGTCGAAGAACGCCTCGGCGGTGTTCGAGCACGAGGCCACCACCTCGAAGATCTCCGAGGATCAGAAGTTCTACTGCCAGCAGCGCGGCCTCTCCGAGGAGGAGGCGACCGCGCTGATCGTCAACGGCTTCGTCCGGGACGTGCTGCAGCAACTGCCGATGGAGTTCGCCGTCGAGGCGCAGAAGCTGATCTCGATCAGCCTGGAAGGCTCGGTGGGCTGAGCGCCCTCAACGTGTGTGTGCATCCTCCCTCCCCCTTGTGGGGAGGGGCAGGGGTGAGGGTGGTGCCGGATGAAACGCGGCGTTGCCTTCTGCTCCACCCCCACCTCCGGCTCCTCCCCACAAGGGGGAGGAGAGCGCGCCTTGCACTTCGTCACGCCAGGATGCGTGAGCGGCGAGGCCTTGGGGGCAAGGGACAATCCGTGAATCCGAACAGGACTACCGACCAATGCTGGAAATCAAGAACCTCGTCGTGCAGATCGAGGACAACCGCATCCTGAACGGCCTGAACCTGACCGTGAACGACGGCGAGGTCGCCGCCATCATGGGTCCGAACGGCTCGGGCAAGTCGACCCTCTCGTACGTCATCGCCGGCAAGGAGGACTACGAGGTCCTCGACGGCGAGATCCTGCTGGACGGGCAGAACGTGCTGGAGATGGCCGCCGACGAGCGCGCCGCGGCTGGTATCTTCCTGGCCTTTCAGTATCCGCTGGAGATCCCCGGCGTCGGCACGATGACGTTCCTGAAGGCCTGCCTCAACGCCCAGCGCAAGGCGCGCGGCGAGGCCGAGCTGTCGACGCCCGACTTCATCCGGGCGGTGAACGGCGCGGCCGACAAGCTCGAGATCAACAAGGAGATGCTCAAGCGCGCCCTCAATGTCGGCTTCTCCGGCGGCGAGAAGAAGCGTATGGAGATCCTGCAGATGGCGCTGCTGCAGCCGAAGTTCTGCGTGCTCGACGAGACCGATTCCGGCCTCGACATCGACGCCCTGCGCATCGTCTCCGAAGGCGTGAATGCCTTGCGCGACCAGGGCCGCGCGTTCCTGGTGATCACCCACTACCAGCGGCTGCTCAACCACATCGTGCCCGATACCGTGCACGTCATGTCCAAGGGCCAGATCGTGAAGACCGGCGGCAAGGAGTTGGCCCTGGAGCTCGAAGCTTCGGGCTACGCCGAGTACCGCACCAACGAGGCGGCCTGAGCCATGGCCGACGTCACCAACCTCCGCTCGCCCGCCGAGGCCGGCCTGTCGAAGCTGTTCGAGACGGCCCGCCAGAGCTTCGCCAGCGACGCGACCATCGCCCGCGAGGAGGCGTTCCGCTTCTTCGAGGCGACCGGTCTGCCGAGCCGCCGGGTCGAGGCGTTCAAGTACACCGACCTGCGGGCTGCCATCAGCGAGGCCGCGCCGCCGGCCGAGGCGCCGAGCCTCGAGGCCTCCAAGGTGGCGGTCGCCAAGGCGAAGGGCTTTGCCGGGATCGAGGCCGCGCGCTTGACCTTCGTGAACGGCCATCTCGTCCGCGCGCTGTCCGATCTCGATCGGATCCCGGCCGGCGTCACGGTCTTGCCGCTGAACGACGCGCTGAGCCAGGGCGAGGACGCCTTGACCCAGCTCGCCCCCGTGCCCCAGGCACGGGAGAACCCGATCTATCAGCTCAACACCGCCTTCCTGGCGGACGGCGCCGTGATCCGCGTCGCTCCCGGCGCCAAGCCGGCGCAGCCGATCCACCTGCGCTTCGTCGGCACCGGCAGCACGCCGTTCTCGACGGCGACCCGCGTGCTCGTCCAGATCGGCGAGGGCGCGGAATTCAGCCTGCTGGAGAGCCACGAGGGACCAAACGGCCTCACCTGCCAGCCCAACGACGCCCTCGACGTGGTGGTCGGCCCCAGGGCCGCCTTCCGGCACACCCGCCTGAACATCGAAGGCGACGCGACCATTGCGCTCTCGACCCTGTCGCTGAAGGTCGAGGCCGAGGGTCAGGTCGAGACCGTGAACCTCGTCACCGGGGCGGTTCTGTCGCGCCACCAGATCTACGTGCATGTCGCGGGCGACGACACCAACGTCGTGGTCAATGGCGCCGCCATGCTGCGCAACGGCCAGCTCGCCGACTCGACGCTGCTCGCCGACCACGCCGCCGTGGGCGGCGTCGGCCGCGAGCAGTTCAAGTGGATCATCGACGGCGACGCCACAGGCGTGTTCCAGGGCAAGATCATCGTCCGTCAGGCCGCCCAGAAGACCGACGGCAAGATGAAGTCCGACTGCCTCCTCCTCACCGACGAGGGGCAGATGATGAACAAGCCGGAACTGGAAATCTTCGCCGACGACGTCGCCTGCGGCCATGGGGCCACCTGCGGCGCGCCGGATCCGGAACTGCTGTTCTACCTGATGGCCCGCGGCCTGCCGCGCCCGATCGCCGAGAGCCTGCTGGTTCAGGCCTTCGTGGGCGAGGCGGTGGAGGCGGTCACGCACGAGGGCGCCCGCGCGGCGCTGATCGGCGAGATCGAAGCCTGGCTGAGGGCGCGGGGCTGACACCGACTCAACCCTCCCCCCTCTGCGGGGGAGGGTGCCGAACGGAGTGAGGCGGGAGAGGGGGGCGACGGTGGAGAACAAGGCTTTGTTCTCGACACCCGCTCAGTCCTTTCCAGCTGCCGGGCTCCCCTCTCCCGACCCCCTTCGGGGGCCACCCTCCCCCGCAGCGGGGGGAGGGAGATCCGCGAGCGTGACCCGATGAACGCACCCGTCCTCACCCCCACCTACGACGTCGAGGCGATCCGCAAGGATTTCCCGATCCTGGCGCAGCAGGTCTACGGCAAAAAGCTGGTCTATCTCGACAACGCCGCGTCGGCTCAGAAACCGCGGCAGGTGATCGACGCGATGGTCTCCTGCATGGAGACCGGCTACGCCAACGTCCATCGTGGCCTGCACTACATGGCCAACGCCGCGACCGAGGGGTTCGAGGGCGCCCGCGAGACCACGCGCCAGTTCCTCAACGCCGCCTCGACCGACGAGATCATCTTCACCCGCAACGCCACCGAGGCCTACAACCTCGTGGCCTCGTCGATGGGCTGGGGCGGCCTGATCGGGGAGGGGGACGAGATCATCCTCTCGATCATGGAGCACCACTCCAACATCGTGCCCTGGCACTTCCTGCGCGAGCGTCGCGGCGCCGTGATCAAGTGGGCGCCGGTCGACGACGCGGGCAACTTCCTCGTCGAGGAATTCGAAAAACTATTCTCGCCGCGCACCAAGATGGTGGCAATCACCCACATGTCGAACGTGCTCGGCACGGTGACGCCCGCCGCCGAGATCGTGCGCATCGCCCACGCCCACGGCGTGCCGGTGCTGCTCGACGGGGCGCAGAGCGCGGTGCATCAGCCGGTCGACGTGCAGGCGCTCGACTGCGACTTCTTCGTCTTCACCGGCCACAAGGTCTACGGCCCGACCGGGATCGGCGTGCTCTACGGCAAGAAGGAATGGCTGGATCGCCTGCCGCCCTACCAGGGCGGTGGCGAGATGATCCGCACGGTCGGTGAGGACGCCATCACCTACAACGATCCGCCGCACAAGTTCGAGGCCGGCACCCCGGCGATCATCGAGGCGGTGGGTCTCGGGGCAGCGCTCGAATACATGATGTCGCTCGGGCGCGATGCCATCGCCGCGCACGAGGCGAAGCTGACGGCCTACGCGCAGGAGCGGCTCGGCGCGATGAATTCCCTGCGCCTGATCGGCACGGCTCCGGGCAAGGGCGGCGTCATCGCCTTCGAGATGAAGGGGGCGCACGCCCACGACATCGCCACGGTGATCGACCGCCAGGGCGTGGCGGTGCGGGCCGGGACCCATTGCGCCATGCCGCTGCTCAACCGCTTCGGCGTCACCTCGACCTGCCGCGCCTCGTTCGGCCTCTACAACACGACGGCCGAGATCGATGCCCTTGCCGAGGCGCTCGCCAAGGCAGAAATGCTGTTCACCTGATATACGGGTACGAGGCTAGTCCCGTCCGGACGCGTCCGAAGAGAGTGAAGCGATGACCACCGACGCCACCATCACGGGCGGCATGAACGCCCCAGCCGTCGCCGGCGATTCCGCGATCCCGCCGGCGGAACTGGATCGCCTGACCGACGACATCGTCGCGGCGCTGAAGAGCGTCTACGATCCGGAGATCCCGGCCGACATCTACGAGCTCGGCCTGATCTACAAGGTCGATATCGGCGACGATCGGAACGTCGCCATCGATATGACCCTCACCGCGCCGGGCTGCCCGGTGGCGGGCGAGATGCCCGGCTGGGTCGAGAACGCGGTGGCAGCAGTGCCGGGCGTTCAGTCCTGCTCGGTCACGATGGTGTTCGATCCGCCGTGGGATCAGAGCCGCATGTCGGACGAGGCCCGCGTCGCCCTCGACATGTGGTAGCGCGCGGTCACGGCGCGTTGCGCCCGGGCTCGAAGGCGACGGCCTCGTAGACGTCGGCCAGCGCCAGATGCGGGCCGATCTCCGGCTGGTCGATGATGTCGGTCATCGCCTTGTTGCACGCTGAGGCGATCGACGATGCCATTAAGGTCGCGCTAACCATCCGGGCGCAGATCGGGACCGGCCGCAGCCGCGCGGTATCCCCATCAGAGTGCTCGGTGAAATTGAATGGCTTCGGGCTACGTGGTTGCAGCCATTCTGGAGACCGCCGGGCTGGTTGGTCTCGTTCTAGCTCTGGTGAGAATCCAGGCGGAACGTCGGGCGAAGGTCGCCGAGTTGCGGAGCTTCCTCCGCTCCGGCCAAACCGGATCCGCCGCCGGTGATCACGGTGGCTCGCATCATCGGGCCGCCTTCGGGACCCGCGTGGTCGCCGTTCCCTACGCTGCGGCACCCGGCCTAACCGGACCGACCCGTGACACGGCGGCCCGTTCCGCCCTCCGGCGCGCCATCGCGCGCGGTGGCCAGCAATTCCACGCCGACACGGCCGTCCCGATCAGCGCAGGATGATATCGAGGCCGCTGCCGAAGAGTACGACGGCGCTGAGCGTCAGCATGAACTTCAGGTCCTCGAGACGGGCGCTCATGATCGATCCTCTCTCAGGGGTGGCTGCCTCGCCGCCCGGCCAACGCATTACCAACGTATTAACGGAATTTCCGCGAGTCTTTTCAGCTTCCGTTAGGGATTTGCGGGCGGTTTCCATTTACTAAGGTTAGTCGTTCGTTAAGACCGCACCGGATCCGTTAATGTGTTCTAGCTCCGCCGGCACGGCTCGGCGGTGCGGCAGAGCACGCATTCTCCCAGGACGTTCGACGCCATGGAGCACAGCAGGACCGGCGTGTTCGCCAGGACGGTCGATTGGCTATTCCGGAACCGCAAAACCGGTGCGCTGACCGTCGGGCAATGGCCCAATCTACCCCTGTGGCTGTTCGGTGGGTTCACGTTGGGCGCCTGGGCGGCGCAGACGAACCAATCCCTGGCACGATGGCTGTCTGTCGGCGCAGACCTCGCCCTCGCGTGGTGGGCGCTCGATGAACTGTTGCGCGGGGTAAATCCCTGGCGCAGGTTCCTCGGGGCCGGGACGCTGGTCGGGCTTGTCGTGCTCATCACGCTTCGGCGAGCGGGTTGAGCCAAGCTCGTCTGATCACGGCGCCATTTCAAGGCGAGATGATTGAATTGGCCGTTGCCCGGAGGTCCGCTGATCCACTCGGCCCCCCTGTCCACCGAAACTCCGCTGTCTGCCGCGAGGTTCGACACCTAACGGTAGGTTGCACCGGTCGCGAATATGTGGATGTTCGCGCCGGGCGTCGGCGCATGCGTCCGATCGAGGGTTGGTGTTGAAGGCATCATGACGGACGCAGCGGGCTTCGATCCTAAGACAGCCACGTCCTCCGCCGACGAGCGGGTGCGGCTGCTCGGACAGATTGCAGAGGCGTTGAAGATCCCCGTCTCGACCTTCCAGGGGCGCGGGACCGCGAACGCAATTCCACGCGGACCGGCCGCCTCGGAATGCGCCGCGCTGCTGGCGGCGTTCTCGCGCATCGAAGACCCGGATCAGCGCCGGGAATGCTTGGCGATCGTCGAGCGCTTCGGCGAGCGATAACGGCTGACGTGCCCGGCCGTGCGCCGGCGCACACCGGATCGGCCCGGCTTCCCGATCGGCGTGCTATAGGGCCGGCCTTCCCGAGGCGACGTCCGTCGGCGCATCGACGCGCGCGCGGTGCGCACGTTACCGGCTCCGGGCTCGCCAACGCTTCACTCAGGCCCTGATGCCGATCATATCCATCTCGCAGCTGTCGAAGACCTACACGTCCGGCTTCACGGCCCTGCGCGACATCGACCTCGCGATCGAGGCCGGGGAGATCTTCGCGTTGCTCGGCCCGAACGGAGCCGGCAAGTCGACCCTGATCAACATCGTCTGCGGGATCGTCACGCCGAGTTCCGGCACCGTACTGGTCGATGGCCATGACATTGCCGGCGACTACCGCGCCGCACGGCGCGCCATCGGGCTCGTGCCGCAGGAACTCACCACCGACGCCTTCGAGACGGTGCTGAACACGGTCAGCTTCTCCCGCGGCCTGTTCGGGCTGCGGCCGGATCCCGGCCATATCGAGCGGATCCTGCGGGCGCTCTCCCTGTGGGACAAGCGCGACAGCCGGCTGATGACCCTGTCGGGCGGCATGAAGCGTCGGGTGCTGATCGCCAAGGCGCTGTCGCACGAGCCCCGGGTGCTGTTCCTCGACGAGCCGACCGCGGGCGTCGATGTCGAGTTGCGCCAGGACATGTGGCGTTTGGTGCGCGAGCTGCGTCAACAGGGCGTCACCGTCATCCTCACCACCCACTACATCGAGGAGGCGGAGGAGATGGCCGACCGCATCGGCGTGATCCGCCGCGGCGAGATCATCCTGGTGGAGGAGAAGGCCGCGCTGATGCGCAAGCTGGGGCGCAAGCAGCTCACCCTGAATCTTCAGCAGCCGATCACGGCCATCCCGCCCGAACTCGCCGATTACGAACTGGCCCTCGCCGCGGACGGGCGCGAACTGGTCTACACCTACGATACGCGGGCCGAGCGCACCGGCATCACCGGGCTGCTCACCGGGCTCGCCGCGGCGGGCATCCGGTTCAACGACCTGCACACCGAGCAGAGTTCGCTGGAGGACATCTTCGTGGGCCTCGTGCGCGAAGAAGGAGCACGGGCATGAGCACGGCTTACAGCATGAACTGGCCGGCGGTCCGGGCGATCTATCGGTTCGAGATGGGACGGTTCTGGCGCACCGCCGGGCAGAGCATCCTGGCCCCGGTGATCTCGACCACGCTGTACTTCGTGGTGTTCGGCGCCGCGATCGGCTCGCGGGTCTCGGCGGTCGACGGCGTGCCCTACGGGCTGTTCATCGTGCCCGGGCTGATCATGCTGTCGCTGCTGACGCAGAGCATCGCCAACGCCTCGTTCGGCATCTACTTCCCGCGCTTCGCCGGCACGATCTACGAGATCCTGTCGGCACCGATCTCGCCGCTGGAGGTCGTGCTGGGCTTCGTCGGTGCGGCGGCCTCCAAGTCGATCCTGATCGGCCTGATCATCCTGGCGACCTCGGCGCTGTTCGTGCCGCTTCGAATCGAACACCCGGTCTGGATGATCGGCTTCCTGCTGCTCACCGCCGTGACCTTCAGCCTGTTCGGCTTCGTGATCGGCCTCTGGGCGGACGGGTTCGAGAAGCTTCAGCTCGTGCCGCTCCTCGTCGTCACGCCGCTGACCTTCCTGGGTGGCAGCTTCTACGCCATCGGCATGCTGCCGCCGTTCTGGCACGCGGTGAGCCTGCTCAACCCGGTCGTGTACCTGATCAGCGGTTTCCGCTGGGCGTTCTTCGGCAAGGCTGACGTGAACATCGCGATCAGCCTCGGCATGACCGCGTTGTTCCTGGTGATCTGCCTCGGCCTCGTCACCTACATCTTCCGCACGGGCTACCGGCTGAAGAGCTGAGGCCTCAGGGCTGCGCGGCCAGGAAGGCCAGCACGCCATCCCGGTGCGGCTTCGCGCCGACCGCGGTGGAGTGGTCCTTGCCCTCGATCTCGAGCGCCCGCGCATCCGGGATCAGGGCGGCGAGACCCGGACCGGAGCCCGCGACCGTGTCGAGGGTGCCGACCGAGACCAGCACCGGAACCTCGATCTGTCCGAGTTCCGCCCGGCTCAGGGTCTGGCGGGAGCCGCGCATGCAGGCGGCCAGCGCCCGCAGGTCGCTCCGCGTCTGCTCGGCGAACATGCGGAAGGCCGCCGCGGTCGGGTTCGACGCCTTTGTGCCGGCGGGCGCCTCCAGCGCCTCCGCGATGCCCGAGGGCAGCCCCTTACCCTCGACGAGGTGCATGCCGAGCCCGCCGATCAGCGCCGAGCGGACCCGGTCGGCGTGGTCGAGGGCGATGTGCGCCGTGATCCGCCCGCCCATCGAGTAGCCCATCACGTGGGCGCGCTCGATCCCGAGATGGTCGAGCAGGCGAATCGCATCGCCCGCCATCGCCTCCGAGCTGTAGGCGGCCGGATCGTAGAGCTTCTCGCTCTCGCCGTGGCCGCGATTGTCCAGGGCGATCGCCCGGTAGCCGGCCTGGGTCAGGGCCTTCACCCACTGGGTGTTGACCCAGTTGACCGCGTGGTTCGACGCGAAGCCGTGGATCAGCAGGACCGGCTTGCCCACACCGTCCGCCGGTGGGACGTCGATATAGGCGATCCGCACGCCGTCGGAATTGAAGGATTCCATGCCGGGCAACCCATGCTCCTCACGCTCGGCCACCGCTTAGACCACGCGGGCTTGCCGGGGCAACGCATCGCGATCGGCTTGCGGGGGCGCGCGCCGGCTGGCAAACCCCGCCGGTCATGACGGACACGCAGCCTTACGGCACCTACGAACCCACCGGTCTCGTAGCGGCCATCACCCGCCGCACGACCAGGATCCCGGCCGGATCCTGGTACGGGCGGCGCCTCGCGCTGTTCCTGCGCCGGATCGCGATCTCGCGGCTCCGGGGCAAGCCCCTGGATGTCACCCGCTACGGGGCGCGCATGCGGCTGCACCCGTACAACAACAATTGCGAGAAGAAGGTGTTGTTCACGCCGCAGTTCTTCGATCCCGAAGAGCGGGCACTTCTTCAGGAACGCCTGCCGAAGGACTGCGTGTTCCTCGACATCGGCGCCAATATCGGAGCCTACGCGTTGTGCGTGGCCGCCTTCTCGGGCCCGGGGGCCCGGATCATCGCGGTGGAACCGCAGCCCGACGTGTTCAACCGCCTGACCTACAACATCGCTCAGAACCCGTTCCACACCGTGAAGGCGGTCGCCTGCGCGGTGGCCGACAAGGCCGGCGAGCTGACCCTGTTCATCGATCCCCGCAACCGGGGCGAATCGAGCCTGCGGATCGTCGGCACCAACGAGGGCGCCCGGATCACCGTGCCGGCGGTGACGCTGATGGATCTGCTGCGTGGCGAAAGGCTGTCGTGGGTCGATGCCGTCAAGCTCGACGTGGAGGGTGCCGAGGATCTGATCCTGGAGCCGTTCCTGCGCGAGGCGCCGGACTCCCTGCTGCCCCGCATCCTGCTGATCGAGAACGGCACCGGCCAGTGGCAGATCGACCTGCCCAGGCACCTCGAGGGCTTCGGCTATCGCGAGGTCGCGCGCTCCCGGCTGAACCTGATGTTCGAACGCTCGGCCGTCAGGGCGGCGTGACGACCGGAATCTCGTCCGCAATCCTAACGCCCTCCGGGCCGACCGCACAGCGATAGGCGCGGACCACCACGCCCGCGGCACGCGCCTCCCGAAAGGCCTTGTCGAAGGCCGGGTCGATGTCGCGGGCGACATCGAACGCCTCCGCGTGCATCTGCACCACGATGACGACCAGCGCCCGGCCGCCCGCGACGACCACCTGGGCGAGGTCGCGCATGTGCCGGGCGCTGCGGGCGGCCGTGCAGTCGGGGAACTCCGCCAGACCGGCCCGGCGCATCAGGTGGCAGTTCTTGACCTCGACGTGGCACGGCCCGCCACCACCGCCGCTCGCCAGGAAATCGACCCGGCTCGCCTGCGCGTAGCGAACCTCCGGCTTCAGCACGTCGTACCCGGCCAAGGCCGGGATCACCCCGGCCCGGAAAGCCTCGGCCACCAGGCCGTTCGGGCGCAGGGTGTTGAGGCCGACCCATTGCGGGCCGCCGGGCAGATCGGCCTCGACCAGCTCCCAGGTCAGCGGAAGCTTGCGCGTCGGGTTCGCCGAGCGGGACAGCAGTGCCCGCACCCCGGGCGTGTTCAGCCCCAGCATCGCCCCCGGATTGGGGCAATGCGCCGTGACGAGCCCCTCCGCAGTCTCGATATCGGCCAGGAAGCGCTTGTAGCGTCGAACCAGCCGTCCCGGCAGGAGCGGCGCGGCGAACTGCATGGCATCCTCGGGATTGTCGTAGCCAGGAGAGCGTGTCGCGCTATCTGCCCGCGCGATCCACCCGACGCCAGAGACCCATGGACCAGACCACCGAATCCGTCACCGCCGCCATCCTCGTGATCGGCGATGAGATCCTCTCGGGTCGCACCAAGGACAAGAACATCGGCACCATCGCGGACTTCCTCACCGCGGCCGGCATCGATCTCCGTGAGGTGCGGGTCGTGCCGGATGAGGCCGACATGATCGTCGAAGCGGTCAATGCCCTGCGGACCCGCTACGCCTATCTGTTCACCACCGGCGGGATCGGCCCGACCCACGACGACATCACGGCGGATTGCGTCGCCCGAGCCTTCGGGGTCGGCATCGATGTCGATGAGCGCGCCCGGGCGATGCTGCTGGAGCGGCACAAGCCGGAGGATCTGAACGAAGCCCGCCTGCGCATGGCACGCATCCCCTTCGGCGCCGACCTGATCGCCAACCCGGTCTCGAAGGCGCCGGGCTTCCGGATCGGCAACGTCCACGTGATGGCCGGCGTGCCCGCCATCATGCAGGCCATGCTGGATTCGATCGCCCCGACCCTGCAGGGGGGCGCCGCGATGCTCTCCGAGACGATCGAGGCGGCCGGCCTGCCGGAGGGCAATTACGCCGGTGACCTCGGCGTGATCGCCAAGGAGCGGCCGAAGGTTTCGATCGGTTCGTATCCGGCGATGACGCCGGAGGGGTTTCGCAACCGGATCGTCGTGCGCAGCCGGGATCCCGCGGCGCTCGCCGAGGCGCGCGGCGCGGTCGAAGCCTTGCTGGCGCGGCTGTCGGCCTGAATGTCGGACCTCCAATCGGATCGCGTTGCGTTACGGAGCTGAGTGGATGGTGCGGGACAAGAACAAGCGGGCCGATCCGGCGGCCCGCCGCGACGAGTTGCTGAAGGAGGTCTCGGAAATCGGCCGCCCCGACGCCTACGTCCTGCACGAGGTCATCCGGCTGGAAGGCGACGAGGAGTTGCGGCGCAACGGCCTCGCGCTGTTCCTCTCGGCGTTCTCCGCGGGCTTGAGCATCGCCCTGTCGCTGATCGTACCCGGCGTCCTGCGGAGCCACCTGCCCGAGACGGACTGGGCGAAGATCGTGAGCTCCATGGGCTACGCGGTCGGCTTCCTCGTCGTGGTCCTTGGGCGGCAGCAGCTCTTCACCGAAAACACGATCACGCCGGTCCTGCCGCTGCTGCACGACCGCTCCGTGAAGACGGCCCTGCGGGTGGTCCGGCTCTGGTCAATCGTCCTGTCGGGCAACATCCTGGGGACGCTCACGATCGCGACGGTGGTGGCCTATTCGGGCGCCTTCGAGCCACCCGTGCTCAAGGCCTTCGCGGAGATCAGCCACGACGCCATCGCGCACGATTTCTGGGCGACGTTCGTCAAGGCGGTCTTCGCCGGTTGGATGATCGCCCTGATGGTGTGGTTCCTGCCCGCCACGGCCAGCGCGGCACCCTTCGTGATCCTGCTGATGACGTGGCTGGTGGCGCTCTGCAGCCTCGCTCATATCGTGGCCGGCTCGGTGGAGGCCTTCTACCTCGTGGTCACCGGGGCCGCCTCGATGGGCGATTACGGGTTGAAGTTTTTCCTGCCGACGCTGCTCGGCAACACCTTCGGCGGGGCCGCTCTGGTGGCAGTGCTGAATTACGGACAGGTCGCGCCGGAGGTGGAGGAGACCAAGGCGGTCGAGGGCGAACGGCTCGATTGAGACCGGCCGCTCAGTCGAGCTTCACGGGCGGGCTGATCAGGTGATCGAGATCGTCGAGCAGCCATGCCAGAGTCCCGCGGACAGGTCCGTACAGGCCGATCTGATGCTGGCGGTACAGCAGGTCGTGGGTCAGCCGGGCGGACAGCCCTCTCAGGCGGCCGCCGCCGAAGGTGTAGCGGCCCAGCGTCCCCCATCCGTTGAAATCGGCCAGCGAGACGATGGCGCCTTTCTCGACGTAGCGGAATGGCGGCAGCTCGGTCGCCACGGTGCCGCCGCTGGCCAGCGCGCCTCCGAGATGGCGGGCGAGGTGCTGCGCCTGCTGCCGGGCGGCCTGTGCCGTCGCGGGAACCGGCTTGTCGGTTTGCGGATCCGCGAGGCTGGCGCAGTCGCCCAGCGCGATGATCGCCGGATCGCGGGTCGCGCGCAGGTCCGGGCCGACGACGAGCTGTCCGGTCCGTGACCGCTCCAACCCGTCGAGGCCGGCGAGCACGTCGGGGGCCTTCACGCCGGCCGCCCAGACCTTCAGACCGGCGGGGATGCGGCTTCCATCCTTCAGGGTAAAGCCCGACGCGTCCGCCGCCGTTACCATGGCGCCGGTCCGCACCGCGACGCCGAGGTCCGAGAGGGTGCGGGCGGCGGCGCGCGAGACTCGCTCCGGAAAGGCCGCCAGCAGGCGCGGCCCGCTCTCGATCAGGGTCAAACGCAGGCGCTGCGGCAAGTCCGGCGAACCGTAGGCCGAGAGCAGGTTGATGGCATGTTTCAACTCGGCGGCGAGCTCGACGCCGGTTGCCCCGCCGCCCACGATCGCGATCTCCAGCATGCCGCCGCGATCGAGCCGCGCCAGCAGATGGCATCGGAGCTGGTCGTGGAAGTGCTCGGCCTCGGTCAGATCGTCGATGGTCAGGCAATGCTCCGCAACGCCGGGCGTGCCGAAATCATTGGCCCGGCTCCCGATGGCGATGACCAGGAGGTCGTAAGCGAGGTCCACCTCCGGCCGCCCCTCGGCGGCTTCGATCATGAGTTTAACCCGCTTCGCCGCCCGGTCGATACCGGTCAGGGCCCCGGGCTGGAACCGGAAGCTATTGCGGCGCGCCTGGGCGAAGAAGTCGACCTTCTGCCGGTCGGCCTGGGCCGTGCCGGCCGCGAAGGTGTGCAGCATCGGCTTCCAGACGTGAGACAGGCTGCGGTCGGCGAGGATCACGTCGGCCCCGCCGCCGCGCCCGAGGCTCGTGGCCACCTCGATGCCGGCGACGCCGCCGCCGACGATTACGATCCGTGCCTTATCCGCCATGCCGTCCCCGCGCTCACACGCTTCGGGAACGTCGTTCACGGCCGCGATGTTCGCCGGTGCCGACGGTCTTCGTCATCGCGATTGGTCGCGCAGCGACCCCGGCCGGGCAGCGTCGGTGAGCGCGGCGCGATGGGATCCTTCCCGAGCGCCGACGCCGCTGAACGAAAAAAGCCGCCCGGAGGCGGCTTCTCTACGCGGGGATGAACTGGATCAGGACCGCAGGCGCGTCCGGACTTCACCGAGGCTCGCGCGGATCAGGCCCTGGGCGGCCTCGCCCTGCAACCGGTCGCGCAGGATCGTCTCCGACACCTTGACGGCGGCCTCGGCAGCCGCAGCCCGGACCTGGGCTTCGGCTTGCGCCTCGGCCTGGGCGATCTTGGTTTCAGCAGCCTTGGTGCGGCGGGCCAGGAAGTCGTCGAGCTTGCGGTGGCCCTCTTCGGCGGCGCGCTGCGCCTCCTCACGGGCGCCGGCGACGATCGACTCGGCCTCCTTCTCGGCCTCGGCGCGGCGGCGCTTGTAGTCGGCCAGCACGGCGGCCGCCTCCTCGCGCAGGCGCTTGGCCTCATCGAGTTCGTGGCGGACGCGCTTGGCACGGCCGTCGAGTCCCTTGGTCATCGCCGAGAAAGCGCCGGCCTTCCAGGCGATACCCATGAAGATGACGAACGCGACGGCGACCCAGAATTCGGCTTCGAGCAGCATCGTGGGTTCCCGTCTAGTGTGCGGTGGCGTCGAGGGCGCGGTCGAGGGTCGCCCGGTCGGGCGCCTGACCCGTCAGACGCTCGACGATCGCCGCGGCGGCCTCGCCCGCGATCGAGCGGACATTGCCCATGGCGGTTTCGGTCCGCTGGCGGATCGTCGCTTCGGAAGTGGCGAGCTTCGCGTTCAGCTGCTCCTCCAGCGCCTTGCGCTTGGCATCGGCCTCGGCGGCCAGTTCGTTGCGGGTGGTCTGCGCGATGTCGCGCGCCTTGCCCTGCGCGTCCCGCAGCGCGGTCTCGAAGGCGACGCCTGCGGCATCCGCCTCGGTTTTCATGGCCTGCGCCTGATCGAGATCGGCCCGCAGCCGCTCCGCGCGGGCGTGCAGGATCGACTGGATCCGCGGCAGCGCGATCTTGTCCATCAGGTAGTAGAGAAGCCCGAAGGCGAGCGCGAGCCAGATCAGCTGCGCCAGGAAGCCGGAGCTCTCGAAGGGCGGGAAGGCGCCGGTATGCCCTTCCGGGTGCTCGACATGGCCCGGCACGACCTGCGTGTCGGCGCCCGGGGGCGGCGTGGTGAGGGGGTTGGGCTGCGCCATGGGACCGCTACACTGACACCGTTCGCTGAAGCCACCGCGATGCGGTGACGGACGAAGGCGGGCGCCCCATCACGGAGCGCCCACCCGTTGACCGGGAGGCCGCAGCCTCCGTTGCCGATCAGACGGCGAAGAGCAGCAGCAGCGCGATCAGCAGCGAGAAGATGCCGAGCGCCTCGGTGAGGGCGAAGCCCAGGAGCAGCGTGGCGCGCTGGCCGTCGGCAGCGGACGGGTTGCGAAGGGCGCCGGCAAGGAACTGACCGAACAGGTTGCCGAGGCCGATGCCCGCACCCGCCATGCCGAGGCAGGCGAGGCCGGCGCCGATGTACTTCGCAGCGACGGGATCCATGATAACTCCTGAGGTCTCTTCAGATCGAAACGTGCTTTGACGTTTGCGGCGGGTGGAGCCGGCCGGATTAGTGGCCGGGGTGAAGGGCGTCGTTGAGGTAGATCGCCGTCAGCGTCGCGAAGACGTAGGCCTGCAGCGCCGCAACGAGGAATTCGAGCGCGGTCAGCGCGATCGTCAGGAACAGCGGGAGCGGCGATAGCACGCTCCAGGCGCCCGCGAGAAGAAGCTGAACCACGAAGAACGCGAAGATCTTCATCGCGATGTGGCCGGCCAGCATGTTGGCGAACAGACGCACCGACAGGCTGATCGGGCGCGAGATGAAGGAGATGATCTCGATCGGCACCAGGATCGCCAGAAGCGGCTTCGGCACGCCCGACGGCACGAACAGGCCGAAGAAGTGGGTGCCGTGCTTCATCACGCCGAAGATCACCACGGTGGAGATCACGAGCGCGGCGAGCCCGAAGGTGACGATCAGGTGGCTGGTCACCGCGAAGGCGTAGGGGATCATCCCGAACAGGTTCAGGATCAGCACGAACATGAACAGGGAGAACACCAGCGGCATGAACCGCTTGCCGCCGTCGCCGGTGGATTGGTGCAGCGTGTCGGCGATGAATTCGTAGAAGATCTCCGCGAGCGACTGCATCCGGCCCGGGACGATCGAGCGCGACGAAGTCGCCACGATGGTGATCAGCGCGATCACGCCGACGGCGGCGAACATGTACAGGGCGGATTGGGTGAACGCGAGTTGCTGATGGCCGATATGGCCGAGCGATACGAGCGGCTTCAGCTCGAACTGCTCGATCGGGTCGATCGTGACCGCCATTCCCGCTCCCGCCCTTCTTGTCCGACGCACCGGCTCATGCCGGCCGCCTCGATTGTCACCGACCGGCGCGCCTTATGGCTCCTGCCGGTCGCGCCGCTCCGGACGCGCGCCGGAGAAACCCGACACCCGCATCACGTTGTAGACCCCCGCGACGAACCCGAGCATCAGAAGGACGATCAAGCCCCAGGGTTTGGTCCCGAAGACATGATCGACGATCCAGCCGAGTACCCCTCCCGCGATCACGCCAGCGACGAACTCGGTCGAGAGCGTCATGGCCTGGCCCAGCGACGAGCCTCCGCCGTTCCGAGGGCGCGTTGAAGGATCGGCAGCAGCCTGCGGCCGCTTCCGTTCGATCTGCGTCTCGAGACGTTTGAGCCTCGCGGAGAGTTCGCTGTCCGTCGGCGTCCCCTCGGTCCCGTCTCCGTCCCTCGCCCCGCCCCTCGTGTCGTCGCCGTTCACGGCTCAAAACTCACAGGGCGGGAGGATCCGAAACCGGCTGGACGCCCCCAGCAAGCGGGCGCACCATAGTTTCGCCTATCTTGGGTGTCAAGGCGAAGCCCATACATGGTAAGCCGTTGATTTTAATCTGGTATTCCAGCTTGAGCCGCAACTCCGGCGCGGTGCTTCGCAAGAGCGTCGGCCCGGCCTTCAGGCCCCGATGATCGGCTTGATCACCTTCTCCATGCCCTCGACCGTCATCTCGCCGGTGTAGCGCTCGCCGTTGATGAAGAAGGTCGGCGTGGAATCGACCTTGAACACGTCGAGCCCGCGCTGCTTCACGGTGTTGACGGCACCGTAGATCTTCTGGTCCTTCAGGCAGGCCTCGAAGGTCTGCTTGGTGTAGCCGGCCTGCCGCAGCATCTGCTCCAGCGCATCCACCGGCTTGGGCGTGAAGGCCCAGGCCGCCTGCTGATCGAACAGCAGGTCGGTGATCGGGTAGTACTTCGAATCGCCCTCGCAGCGCGCCAGCATGAACGCGGCGGTGGCCAGGGGATCGAGGGGGAATTCGCGCAGCGTGAACCGCACCTTGCCGGTGTCGATGTAGCGCTCCTTCAACGTCGGCCACGTGTTGCGGTGGAAGGCGGCGCAGTGCGAGCAGGTCATCGAGGCGTACTCGATGATCGTGCACTTGGCGTCCGGGGGCCCGAGCCAGACATCGCCGAGCGGGCCCGGCTGCATCAGGGTCGCGAGATCCGCGCCCTGTGCCTGCGCCGCATGGGGCAGGTAGGGCAGGGCGAGGCCGGCGCCCAAGGCGAGGCCGGAGAACTTGAGAGCGTCGCGTCGCGTCGTCATCGGGCAGGCTCCGCCGGATTGATCAGTCTTGGCGTCCCGATGCGGGTACTCGGGCGCGGCCGTCCTGGCAAGGCGACCGAATCGCCTCGCTTATCGATCCGGGCGGGTGGCGACGGCCGCGGTCCCGAGGCGGTCGAGGGCCGCGCGCAGGCCGTCATCGGCGATCCCGGCGACCGCCTTCTGGACCTCGACGACCCGAACGGGATCCACGCGGGTGGGTTTGGCCTGCGCGCCGCTCCGGCCGACCCGGTCCTGCTGCAGGACGATCCGCGACACGCAGGCCCAGCCGTAATGCCTGTTGATCCGCTGGATCACCACCGGCGCGAGGTGCTGCAATTCGATGGCGAACACCCCCTCGACGCGCACGACCAGCGTACCGGATTCCGGCGCCTCGCCATCCCGGCGGCGGCGCTTGGGCCATTCGAGCTTGGACGGCCGGCAGTAGCGGGCCAGCCGTTCGCCCACGATCTCCGGCCACGCGGCCAGGATGTCGGTCGAGGCGAAGCCCTGCGCCGCAAAGGCCGGGCCGATGCAGCCCTCGATCAGTTCGGCCAGCGGTTTGACGCGCGCCATGGTGGTCCCGGCCCTGTGGATCCGGCGACGTTAGCGCAGGATGGTTGACGAAGGGAGGACGCAGCCGCGCTTTCGCCGCCCTATGATCGCCTCACCCCGCCGGCTATGCAGCGCGGACCCTGTCGATCTGCCCATGCCGCGCCGTACAGCCATGGATCATCAAGCCGGTGCCGGACCGCGCGCCGACGACCTGCTCGCCTGGTACGACCGCCATCGGCGCGTCCTGCCGTGGCGGGTGCTCGCCGGAGAGGCGCCCGATCCGTACCGGGTCTGGCTGTCCGAGGTGATGCTCCAACAGACCACGATCGCGGCGGTCCGGCCGTATTTCGAGCGCTTCCTGGGGCGGTTTCCCGACGTATTCGCCCTGGCGGACGCCCCCGAGGAGGCCGTGATGGCGGCCTGGGCGGGGCTCGGCTACTACTCCCGCGCGCGCAATCTGCACGCCTGCGCGAAGGCCGTGGCCGCGGGCGGCGGGCGCTTTCCCGATACCGCGGAGGCCTTGCGCAAGCTCCCGGGGATCGGCGCCTATACGGCCGGGGCGATCGCCGCGATCGCCTTCGACCGGCCGGAAGCGGCTGTCGACGGCAATGTCGAGCGGGTCCTGAGCCGCGCCTACGCGGTCGAGGCGCCCCTGCCGGGCAGCCGCCCGGAGATCCGGCGGCTGACCCAGGCCCTCGTCCCCGACGAAAGGCCGGGCGACTTCGCGCAAGCGCTGATGGATCTCGGTGCGACGATCTGCACGCCCAAGCGGCCCGCCTGCGCGCTCTGCCCCTGGATGGTGCCCTGTCGGGCCCGGGCGCTCGGCACGCAGGACACGTTCCCGCGCAAGATCAGGGTCGCCAAGGGGGCTCTGCGCCGCGGCGCGGCCTTCGTGGCGATCCGCAGCGGCGATGAGGGGGTTTTGCTGCGGACGCGGGCGCCGGAGGGACTGCTCGGCAACATGGCAGAGCCGCCGGGCAGCGTTTGGGAGCCGGACTACGACGTGGCCGGAGCCCTGCTGGACGCGCCCCTCGACGCGCGCTGGAAGCGCCTGCCGGGGCTCGTGCGCCACGGCTTCACGCATTTTCCGCTGGAGCTGACGGTGTTCGTGGCTCGGGTCGCCCTCTCGACGCCCGCGCCGGCCGGCATGCGCTTCACGCCGCGCAGTGCCCTCGACGACGAGCCGCTGCCGGGCCTGATGCGCAAGGTCCTGGCTCACGCCTTCGACCCGAAGCCGGAGCCCGAGAAGAAGCCGCGGGGACGCCCGAAGAAGGACCCGCCACCGATGCCGCTGCTGGCGGCGATGGAAGCCCCAGTGTCGATGCCGGATCCGGAGCCGCGCCCGCGCGTGCGGGCCGTGCCGAAACCGCAGCCGAAGCCGGCGCCCTTGCCGCCGCCGGACGCGGACGATTTCCTGGACGGTGAGCCTGAGGCACCACCGGCCGCGCCGCGCCGTCGGGGCACGGCGCGGCGGCGCTAGAGCGCTCTCCGCCGAAGTGGACACCGGTTCGGCGCAAGAGAGCGCGTTGAAACAAAGGCTTAGAGCTGTGCTCGATTGCAACGCGCACGGTACACGACACGCGTCTGCCAACACGGGTGGCAAGCGCGACATGCCCCCTCTCCCGTGCGGGAGAGGGTTGGGGTGAGGGTCGAGAAAGTTCAGGATCGCGCGCAGCTTAAAGGCGCTGACAGGGTGCGCCTCTTCCGGCAAGCTCTCATCCCTAACCCGGTCCCGCTCCCGAACGAGAGAGGGCACCCGGCACCTTTTCGGCGGCGTTGGTGTCACTGTCGTGTAACGTGTGCCACCCCATCGTACACGGCTCTAGCGCTTCAGCCACGCATCGAGCGCTTCGTAGCGCGTCGGGTCGTCCGGGCAGAGGCCGGTGCCGCATTCCGCCGCCGTCGAGACGGCATTGGCGAGGATGATTCCGAGGAACAGCAGAAGGCCGGC
>NZ_JAKSYH010000022.1 GCF_022829295.1 Methylobacterium sp. J-088 | reverse complement strand
TGGGGCCGGTACCCTCTCCCGAGGGGGAGGGGGACAGGTTGAGGGATGAGAACTGTCCGGGAGAGGCTCACCCTGTCAGCGCCATGAAGGAGCTCCCGATGCTGAACTTGCTGGAAGCTCCCCACAACCCTCTACCGCACGGGAGAGGGTGCATGTCGCGCTTGCCACGCGTGGTGGCAGACGCGTGTCGTGTACAGTGTGAAACGCGATCGGGCACGGCTCTAGGGTCGGCTCGGCGCCTGGATCGATCTGGTGGGACAGGGTCATATTCACACCCTGGTTGATGAGCTGCATCTGACCAAACAGCATCAGCAGAGCGAATACGCCCCAAAGGGCTACGAATTTCAGTGGAGGCCCATCATCGACCATACCCGTCGCTCCTCTGTGGTGAGTCGGGAAATGGTACGGGTGCAAACGCGACCAAACTTCATCCGAACGAGGTATATGCGTTTGTAAGATTTATCCGCGTGGCTGATGTGCTGAATATATAAGAGCGAAAATTCAGAAGTTCAGAGCTATATCAATTGATCGTGAGCGCGACCCAGCCTCTCATTGGCCAAAGATTCCGTGCACTGCTCGCAAAACAGGTGCGAGCCAGTCTGGGTCTGATCGGTGGCGGAAACCACTGACATGCTCTGATTGAGCGGGGTTCACTGTTCGAATGGCGGAGGGAGCGGGATTCGAACCCGCGATACCGTTTCCGGTATACACACTTTCCAGGCGTGCGCCTTCAACCACTCGGCCACCCCTCCGGCCGCGGACCGGGCGCCCGGGCGCGCAAGCGGGCTCCGGGCGCAGCCAGGGCCGCGCGGTGCCGTGCTGTTAGCCGGGTGCGCCGCCGGGCGCAAGGCGCAAGAGCGTTATCCCGAAAGGTGGGTCCCGGCTTTCGAAAGACGATGAGGCGAGACCAGGAATCTGGAGCCTTGCCTTGGGTTGGTAACCGCGGGGCGAGGCTCAAGCGCCGGGCGGCCCAAACACCGCCCGGCCCGAGCCGTTCAGTCCTCCGCGTCGAGATGGAAGCGGACAGTCTCGACGTTCGCCCGCTCGAAGGCCTGCATCACGTGCTGGTACGACCGCTCCATGGCGTTGTCGCCGTCGCCGGGGCTGTCCTCGGGCTTCAGCACGAACATCAGGAGCGAGCGCCCCGTCACTGCGTAGCCGCCGCCGAACGGGAAGCTCTCGACGTCCTGGCTATCCGGCAGGTTGGTGTCGAGCAGCCGCGTCCAGGCCACGCCGCCGACCGACTCGGGCAGCGCGAACGTCACGAGGTCGTGGTGGGCGTTGAACATGATCAGCAAGGTCGCGTCGCCGCCGCGGCGGTGAAGCCCCGTCGCCTGGGCGCGGCCGTCGAGCTGGACCGCGAAGGCGCGGGCGCCGCCGTCGGACCAGTTCTCGGGCGTCATCTCGCTCCCGTCCGGGCGCAGCCACGCCACGTCCTTGACGCCGAACTCCTCGTCGTACTGGCCGGTGAGGAACCGCCCGCGGTTCAGGATCGGCAGGGCGTTGCGCAGGATGATCAGGCGCTGCGTGAACTCCGCAAGGTCCCGCTCCTCCTCTTGAATGGCGTCCCAGTCCAGCCAGGAGACTTCGTTGTCCTGGCAATAGGCGTTGTTGTTGCCGTTCTGGGTCCGGGCGAACTCGTCGCCCGCAAGCAGCATCGGCGTGCCTCGGGACAGGAACAGCGTCGCCAGCATATTGCGCATCTGGCGCAGGCGCACCGCCCGGATCTCTGGGTCGTCGGTCGGGCCCTCGACCCCGTAATTGTACGAGAGGTTGTGCGAGTGGCCGTCGCGGTTGCCCTCGCCGTTCGCCTCGTTGTGTTTGTCGTTGTACGAGACCGTATCGTGCAGGGTGAAGCCGTCATGGGCGGTGAGGAAGTTCACCGAGGCCCAGGGCTTGCGCCCGCGCTTGTTGAACTTGTCGGCCGAGCCGGCGATGCGCGCCGCCATGTCGGGCAAGAGGCCGGCATCACCCTTCCAGTAGGCGCGGACATCGTCCCGGAACCGGTCGTTCCACTCGGCCCAGCCGGGTGGGAAGCCGCCGACCTGATAGCCGCCGGGGCCGCAATCCCACGGCTCGGCGATGAGCTTGACGTTGTTGAGCACCGGATCCTGCCGGCAGGTGTCGAGGAAGCCGCCGCCCTCGTCGAACCCGTAGGGCTCACGGCCCAGGATCGTGGCAAGGTCGAAGCGGAACCCGTCGACCTGCATCTCCTGCGCCCAGTAGCGCAGGGAATCGGTCACGAGCTGCAGCACCCGCGGATGCGACAGGTTGAAGGTGTTCCCGGTACCGGTATCGTTGATGTAGTAGCGCGGCTGGTCGGGCAGCAGACGGTAGTAGGAGGCGTTGTCGACGCCCTTGAACGACAGGGTCGGGCCCTTCTCGTTGCCCTCTGCGGTGTGGTTGTAGACCACATCGAGGATCACCTCGAGGCCGGCGCCGTGGAAGCGCGAGACCATTTCCTTGAACTCGGAGAAGGCGAAGTCCGGCACCGCCGCGTAGCGCCGCGCCGGGGTGAAGAACGAGATCGTGTTGTAGCCCCAGTAATTCACCAGGTCCTTCTGCTCGAGGTAGTCGTCCTGAACGAAGGCGTGGACCGGCAGCAGCTCCACCGAGGTGACGCCGAGGCTCTTGATGTAGTCGAGCACGTCGCGCGTGCCGAGGCCGGCATAGGTGCCACGCAGCTTCTCGGGCACCCGCGGGTCGAGCTTGGTCATGCCCTTGACGTGGGTCTCGTAGAAGATGGTCTTCTCCCACGGGACATGCGGCTTCTGGTGCCGCCCCCAAGTGAAGGCCGGGTCGATGACGCGGGAGCGGCGGGTGTAGGGGGCGCTGTCGCGCTCGTCGAAGGTCAGGTCGTCGCCCGTCTCCATCTGGTAACCGAACAGGGCGGGGTTCCAGGTGATCGAGCCGACGAGACCCTTGGCGTAGGGGTCGATCAGCAGCTTGTTGTGGTTGAACCGGTGGCCGGCCTTTGGCTCGTAGGGGCCGTGGACCCGGTAGCCGTAGATCGTGCCGGGACGGGCATCCGGCAGGTAGCCGTGCCAGATTTCGTCGGTGTACTCGGGCAGTTCGATCCGCTCGATCTCCCGCTCGCCCTGATCGTCGAATAGGCAGAGTTCGACCTTGGTGGCGTGGGCCGAGAACAGCGCGAAATTGACCCCGAGCCCGTCCCAGGTGGCGCCAAGCGGATAGGGTTGGCCCTCTTGGATGCGCGAGCGGGACTGCGACGAGGGACGTCGGGAATCAGACATGGACACTCCGGGATTCCACCCGCGCAGCCGGCGCCGCGGGGGGGATATACCGGGTGAACGTGCCGGCCACGGCGAAGCTCCCCAGGGCTGGTAAAATTTGCTCAGGTGGCGGAAGGGGGGCTGTTCGGTCTGTTGCCTCCGCTTGCTGGGGCCTGACATCAGGTCGGGCGATTATCCGCGCATCCGCTCGAAAAGTTGCCGTGCCGACAACCGGACGCACAATCTTCACGCTCCGGGTCGTGCCACTGGCGTGGGGCGACTGGTCTTACCCGAACACACCGCCTCAGTTCGACGCCGCGGCCGTAAAGCTCCGGTCGACGGCATGGCCGACATCGAGCCGCTTCGACAGGAGGCCGTAGCGCGTCGCCCGGTCCGAGGCCTCCTGAATCTCCTTGACGATGGCCGCGTCGATCACGATCGGGCTCGTCCGCTGCGCCGTGTAGGCCGAGAGCAGGACGTCCTCAGGCAGCTTGGTCAGGCTGGCCGTGGTCCGGGCGTATGCGGCGAGGTGGTCCAGCGACCAGAGCCGCGCCTTGTTCAGGCGGTTCAGCAGATCCTGCACCGCGGCCCGCTTGGTGGCGATGGCGCTGTCCGAGGCGACGATGAAGGTGATGGTCGGGGTCAGGCCCGCGCCGTCGGCGATCGGGCGTGCCTTGTCCTTGAGGATCGCGAACGAGACGTAGGGCTCCCACACCGCCCAGGCATCGACCGAGCCGGCCATCAGCGCCACCTTGGCGTCGACAGGATTGAGCGGTGCGAAGGTCGCCGCCTCCGGCTTGATACCGGCCTTCTCCAGCGTCGCGCAGATCAGGAACTGGCCCCAGCCGCCGCGCGTGCCGGCGATCCGCTTGCCCGTGAGATCGGCGGCCGAGCGGATCGGCGAATCCTCACGGACCAGGATCGCCTGTGACCGCGCGTCCGACCGGGTGCCGCCGATCGCCTTGATCGGCGCGCCGGCTGCATGGACCGTGAGGAACGAGAGATCGCCGGTATAGCCGACATCGAGGGCGCCGGCGTTCAGCGCCTCCAGGATCGGCGCCGCGGCGGGAAATTCCGACCACACGATCCGGTAGGGCAGATCCTGCGCGAGGCCGGCGATCTCGAGCAGAGCGCGGTTCCCGCCCTTCTGATCGCCGACGCGCAGGACCACAGCATCGGCCGCGAACGCGGCGGCCGCCGACACCAGCGTCAAGCCGGCGGCGAGCATGAAGGCCGCCATGACGCTGACGGGACGGGCGTGAGATCGGATGCGCATGAGGCCGGCCGCGGTGTTGCGCCCGCAACGCGCGGGCTTTTCGGGGGATGGCCGATCCTATGCTTGCCTCGGAGAGGGTCAATAAAATGGATCTCTGTATTGCTGCTAGGACGGGCAAGAATATCCTGCCGGGGCGGGGCCCACGAGAAGACGAAGGGTCCCGCGGTCGAGATGAGGTCAAGTCGGCGCGTCAGGTCCGTGGCGAAAAGGCCGTCGCCAGATAGGCCCGCACGAATCCCGGCATCCGGGCCGGGTCGATCTCCGCCGCGCTGCGCACGCTGTGCAGCGCGGCGAGCTCCGGCTCGGCCTCGCTCCGGAGATGGTCCGCGATGCGCGCCGCGATTGTTGCGGCCGGCTCCGTGAAGCGGACGGGTCGCAGGAAAGCCAGCTGGTTCTCGCCCTCGAGCATGATCCAGGCCGTATCGGCGTTCTCCGGCAGCGCGAGACCGGTCTCCTCGGCGAGTTCCCGGGCGGCGCTGCCGGCGAGGTCGACGCTGTCGCCGCGCACGTCGTCCGGGTCCGGGGTGCCGCAGGGGAAGTAGAGCTGGCCGGCATTGGCCGTGTGGGCGCCCATCTCGCCGAGCAGCGCCGCGCCGTCCGCCGTCCAGGGGACGATCGCCGCGAAGGCGTTGCGGATCCGGGGATCGGCGTGCCGGATGTGCCGGTAGTAGGTGAAGCTGGAATAGCGCGTCGCGAACAGGTCGAGCCGGGCGACGCCGTCCGCGACGGCGTGGGCGCAGCACAGCAGGACGGTCCCGTCGAACATCCCGGGGCTGCGGGCGATCCGGTCCTGCCAATGTGCCGCGATGGCCTCGGCGTGCGTCCGCGGAAACGCCCAGTCGTGATCCACGAGCCGCGCCGTCACGTCGGCGAGGCACGTGCTGCGAAAGCCCTCAGACATGCAGGGTGCCGTCCGAGACGATCACGGCCGCACCGCCGATCTCCACACCCTGCAGGGCGCCGGCCGCGATGGTGAGCTGGAGCGCGATCGTGCTCGGCCGGCCCATGGCCTGGCCCTGGCGGATCGCCACGTCGTGGGTGCCGTCGCCCAGCGCCTCGTACTGCATCAGCACCCCCGCGAAGGCGGAAGCCGCCGCACCGGTCGCGGGATCTTCTGGGACGCCCAGATCCGGCGCGAACATCCGCACGCGCCAGCTCTGGCCCGTCCCCTCGGGATCGGGCGTGTAGAGGTACAGCCCGTCCCCCGGCTCCGGCGCCTGGGCCGGCCGGGCGGCGTCGAGGGCCGCCACGGAGGCGATGGGCACGCAGGTGAAGCGGGGACCGACTCCGTGGCGGCTCGGAGCGTGCCGGCCGGTGCCGATATCCCCGGGCTCCAGGCCGACGAGCGGCGCCAGGACCGCCGGATCGGGCCCGGGGCCGAGGTATTCCGGCAGGACCGGCAGCCGGAACCGCGCCCGGCCGCCGCTGCCGTCCTCCAGGGTCTCGACCACGCAAGGCACGATGCCGATCTCCTCCTCCAGGCCGAAGGCGCGGGCATCGCCCTGAGCGGGGTCCTGAAGCGCCAGCAGCAAAGCGGTGCCCACCGTCGGATGACCCGCGAAGGGCAGCTCCCGGCCCGGCGTGAAGATGCGCAGGCGCGCCCGGTGGCGGGCATCCGTGGGTGGCAGCACGAACACCGTCTCGGACAGGTTGAACTCGCGGGCGATGGCCTGCATCGCGGTCGTGTCGAGGCCCTCCGCATCGAGCACCACGGCGAGCGGATTGCCCGCGAGCCGGTGCTCGGTGAACACGTCGAGGGTGACGAAGCGGCGTGCCATCGGGGAGGACCTTCCTGCTCACGCGAGCCCGGCGGCAAGAGAGCCGCGACTCGGTGGCGAACCACAAGATTGGTACACGGTGCTGCGTGTCCGATCGACCCGCCCGGAGGACAGGGCGGCGTGCGGATCGGCTCTGCCACGGGGGGGGGGATCCATGGCCGACAAGCAGCACCGCTACGCCGTCACGGTAACCTGGACGGGCAATACCGGCACCGGGACCAGCAGCTATCGCGGCTACGACCGCGCCCACACCCTGTCGGTGCCGGGCAAGCCAACGATCGCAGGCTCGTCCGACCCGTCGTTCCGGGGCGATTCCGCGTGCTGGAACCCCGAGGAACTGCTGGTCGCGTCACTCTCCGCCTGCCACAAGCTCTGGTATCTCGGCCTGTGCGCGCAGGCCGGTATCGTGGTCACGGCCTACGAAGACGCCGCCGAGGGCTCCATGACCGAGGAGGCAGGCGGCGTGGGTCAGTTCACCGCGGTCACCCTGCGCCCCCGGGTGACGATCGCGGCCGGGTCGGACGCGGCACGGGCCCTGACGCTTCACCGCGAGGCCCACGCCTTCTGCTTCATCGCGCGGTCGGTGAATTTTTCGGTGATCGCCGAGCCGACGATCCTTCGCGCGGAGACCGGGGCGGCTTGAGCGTTTAGACGGCCTCGACCGGAAACCGCTCGCTCGGGGTCACGTATTCCTCCTGCGCCGCCACGGTCAGGATCTCGCGGGATCCCGCCTCGGCGGTGCGCTTCAGGAGTCCGTAGACCGAGGCCGCCGCCGCCCCCAGGGCCGCCGCGGCCGAGCCGGTGCGGGCGTAGTGCACGAGGAACAGCGCCGCGATGCAGTCGCCCGCCCCGTTCACCGCGATGGCGAGCCGCGGGGTGCGGACCCGGAACAGCTGCCCCTCCGCTCCGGCGAGCATGTCGATGCTGTCAGCCGGCGTGTCGGCGCAGAGCGCCGAGGTGACCAGCACGACCCGGGGGCCGCGCCCCCGCAGCGCCGCGACCGCCGCCCCGGCTTCCGCGAGGGTGCTGCTCGACAGGCCGGTGAGAAGGCCCAGCTCGAATTGGTTGGGGGTGAGGATGTCGGCCTGCGGCACCGCCTGCTCGCGCAGGAACGCCTCGATCCCCGGCCGCACGTAGACGCCCTCTTCGACGTCGCCGATCACTGGATCGCAGCAGTAGAGGGCCCGGGGGTTGGCGGCCCGCACGGTGGCTACCGCCTCCAGGATCGCGGCGCCGATCTCGGCCGAGCCCATGTAGCCCGACAGCACCGCGTCGCAGGTGGGAAACACCCCACGCTCGCCGATGCCCTGCACCACCGCGCGGATCATCGCGGCGTCGAAGACCGGCCCGCGCCACGCGCCGTAGCCGGTGTGGTTGGAGAACTGCACCGTGTGGACCGGCCAGACCTCGACCCCGAGCCGCTGCATCGGGAACACCGCCGAGGCGTTGCCGACATGGCCGTAGGCGACGTGGGACTGGATCGACAGGACGTTCAACGCGGGTGATTCCGGTTCGGCTGCGCCGGACCGATGCTGTCGGCGATCCGGGGCGCGGGCGCAAGCGGCCGGTCAGGCGGGCTCGCCGAGCAGATCCTGCACCACTCGGGGATTGCGATCGAGGAGGGCAAGCAGCACCCGGGCCGGGCCCTCGGGCCGTCTGCGGCCCTGCTCCCAGTTGCGCAGGGTTGAAACCGCGATCCCGATGCTTTGGGCGAAGCGGGCCTGCGAGGCCCCGGTGCGTCGCCGGATCGCCGCCACGTCGAGATCGGTCGCGACCCGCGGTGCGTGCACCACGAGGCCGGGGACCTCCTCGCCGCGCGCGTGAGCCGCCGCCTGCTTCAGGCTCATGACCAATTCGCTGAACTGAGTCTCGTCCATCATGCCTCTCCTCAGAACAGGTCCTCGATCAGCCGCTTCAGCACGCGCATCTGCTCCGTCGACGGGTTGGCTTGATCGCCCTTCGCATAGGCCATCAGCAGGTAGACGGCTCAGTCGGTGACGTAGAACGTCAGCACGCGTCCGCCGCCACGCTTACCTCGGCCCGATAGGGGCACCCGAACCTTGCGCATGCCGCCACTGCCGGGGATGACATCGCCCGCCTGCGGATCCAAGGCGAGGTGGTCGACCACCGCATGACGTTCCGTTTCGCTCATCACGCGTTCGGCCGAGCGCAGATAAAGTTCAGTCTCGACGACGGTGTGGAGCGGTTTCTCCATGCATCGACTATACGCCAATGGCGTATCCAGGCCTACGGCAATCGCTCCGGTTCCCGCGACGCCCGCAATCCCCCTCCCTTGTCCCCCGCCCTCCCCCGCCTCAGATGGGACCCACTCTCCCCGCGCCCCCCGAGCCTCATGGACATCGAAGCCCTGCGCACCACGGCCATCGCCTTCGTGGAGGCACACAAGGCCTGGACGCCGCTGATCGCGGGCGGCCTCGCCTTCTGCGAGTCGATCGCGGTCCTGTCGCTGTTCGTGCCCGCCACCGTGATCCTGATCGCCATCGGCGCGCTGGTGGGGGGCGCCGACATCGCGTTCTGGCCGGTGGTCCTGGGGGCCGCCGTCGGCGCCGCTTTGGGCGACTGGATGTCCTACGAGGCGGGGCACTGGCTCGGGCCGGGGGCGAAGACCAAGTGGCCGCTGCGGCGCTACCCCGAACTGACCGCCAAGGCCGAGGCCTTCATCGGCCGCTGGGGAATCGCCGCGGTGGCGCTCGGGCGGTTCTTCGGGCCGGCACGTGCGCTGGTGCCGTTGCTCGCCGGGATCCTCGGGCTGTCGCGGCTGCCGTTCCAGGCGGCCAACATCGCCTCCGCGCTGGTCTGGGCCTTCGTGCTCCTGGCGCCAGGGGCCGGGCTGCTGACGTGGCTCGACCGATGATCCGGCGCGACCGCTGATGCGCCGGTTCCCGCCGGAGCGCATCGTCTGCCTCACCGAGGAGACGGTCGAAACCCTGTACCTGCTGGGCGAGGAGAACAGGATCGTCGGCGTCTCGGGCTATGCGGTGCGCCCGGCCCGGGTCCGGCAGGAAAAACCCCGGGTCTCGGCCTTCACCAGCGCCGACATCCCAAAGATCCTGGCGCTGGCGCCGGACCTCGTCCTCGCTTTCTCGGATCTCCAGGCCGACATCGTGGCCGACCTCGCCCGCGCGGGTGTGGCGGTCCACCTGTTCAACCAGCGCGATCTGGCCGGATGCCTTGCCATGGTGCGGACGCTCGGGGCGCTCGTGGGCGTTCCCGAACGGGCCGAGACCCTGGCGGCCGGCTTCGAGACGCGGCTGGCGGAGGCGGCGCGCACCGCGCAGGACCGGCCGCCCCTGCGGGTCTATTTCGAGGAATGGGACGCGCCGATGATCTCCGGCATCGGCTGGGTCTCGGACCTGATCGCCCAGGCTGGCGGCCAGGACGTTTTTCCGGACCTGAGCCGTCAGGCGGCCGCGAAGGACCGGATCGTCACGCCCGAGCAGGTGGTCGCGGCCGCGCCCGAGGTGATTCTCGCTTCGTGGTGCGGGAAGCGGGTCAACATCGACCGGATCCGGGCGCGGCCGGGTTTTTCCGGGATTCCGGCGGTGCGGGACGGGCGCATCCACGAGATCAAGTCGCCGCTGATCCTCCAGCCGGGCCCGGCCGCGCTCACCGATGGGTTCGACGCGATCCGGGCCTGTCTCGGGTAGCCGCCGCGGGGTGGTCCCGGGTCGCAGGTGACGGATGGCGCCCGGGTTGGCAGGATGTACCGATTCGAGACAGGTGCATCCCCCGCGATTGATGTCCGCTTCCCCAGGCCTCTCCGACACCGCCCCCGCGGTCATCGACGCGTTCCTGCCGCCCGACCGGCGGCAATCGCCCACGGCCCTGCGGATCCAGCGTGGCGTGCGCCGGCTGTTCTCCGAGATGGGCTGCGTCACGCTGCCGGAATTCTCCCTCGTGAACGGCCGCCGGGCCGACGTGATCGCGCTCTGCGGGGCGGGCAAGCTCACGATCGTGGAGATCAAGTCGAGCGTCGCCGACTTCCGCGCCGACCGGAAATGGCCGGATTACCGGGATTTCTGCGATCGGTTCTTCTTCGCAATCCCCGAGGACGTGCCGGAATCGCTGATCCCGGAGGAATGCGGCCTGATCGTCGCCGACGGCTACGGAGCCGGAATCCTGCGCGAGCCGCCGGAGCACCCGCTGAGCGGCGCCCGCCGGAAGGCCGTGACGCTGCGTTTCGCCCACAGCGCCGCGCGCATCCTCCATGCGCTCGCCGATCCGGGCGCGGTGCGGGAAGGGGCGCTGTAGAATACGGCCGGCGGCCCGATTCGCGCCGACGCGACGGACCGCATGCGCTTGGTTCTCGACACCAACATCATCGTGGCGGCGCTGCGAAGCCCGACAGGCGAATCCGCTGCGTTGCTGCGCCGGGTCCGGGCCGGCGAGATCCGGATGCTCCTGAGCGTTCCGCTGCTTCTGGAATACGAGGCCGTCACGCTGCGGCCGGAGCACCTGCAGGCGGCGCAAATAGCGGCTTCGGATGTCGCCAACGTCTTGGACGTCCTCGCCCTGTTCGCCGAACCCGTCGCGATCCATTATCTTTGGCGCCCGCGGCTGCGGGATCCGGCGGACGAAATGGTTTTGGAGGCGGCGGTGAACGGTCGAGCCGACGCAATCGTGACGTTCAATTGAGCGGATTTCGGTAGTGTCCCCGCTGCATTCGGCATCGAAGTCGTCGGTCCGGGCGACATCCTGAGAGGAGGCTGATCGGCCATGGATCGCGATGTTACGGTGCATCTGCCGCATTCGCTGACGGATGCGGCCGAACGGGTCGCCCGGGAAGGCGGAACGACCCTCGACGCATTCGTCGCGTCTGCGGTGGCCGAGAAGCTTTCGGCGATGAAAGCAGCTGCTTTCCTTGCTGAACGTGGTCGGCGCGCGGACTTGGATGCCTTCGATCGCTTCATGAGCCGGCCGAACGGCCTTCCCCCGGCTCCCGAAGATCGCCTTAACGACTTACGCGTCACTGCGGTCCGGACATCCGCGCCGAGTCTGCACGCCGAGTTCGGCGGTTCATCTCGCAGAGACGGTTGGCGATGGACGTCAGGGTTTGGGCTGCGCGTCTGCGGTGGTATTCCACCGACGATTGAAATCTGACTAGAACGGCTGCGCTTCCCGTGGATCCAGCGCCGAGCCCGCTTCATCGATGACCTCCGTCGCCCTGTTCGAGCTGATCCTCGGCCTCCTCGGCGCGGCCCTGCTGCTGTCCCTCGCGGCGGGGCGGCTGGGCTTCCCGCCGGCCGCCGCCCTCGTGCTCGGCGGTATGGCGCTGGCCGTGGCGCCGGGCCTGCCGGCCTTCGATCTCGATCCGGACCTGATCATGGTCCTGTTCCTGCCGCCGCTCCTGCTCGAATCGGCCTACTTCACCGTCTGGCGCGACTTCCGGGCGAGTCTCGGCCCGATCCTGTCCCTGTCGCTCGGGGCGGTGGTGTTCACGACCCTGGTGGTCGGCCTCGTCGCCCACGCGGTGGTGCCGGCCCTGCCCTGGGCGGCCTGCTTCGCGCTCGGCGCCATCGTGTCGCCGCCGGACGCGGTCGCCGCCAAGGCGGTGCTCGCCCGGGTCGCCCTGCCCCGGCGGATGATCACGGTGCTGGAGGGCGAGAGCCTGGTGAACGACGCGTCCGGCCTCGTGCTCTACCGGCTCGCCGTGGCGGCGGCGCTGACCGGCAGCTTCAGCGCGTGGTCGGCGGCCGGCAGCTTCGCGTGGCTCGCGGTGGCGGGCGTCGCGGTGGGACTCGTCTGCGGGCTGGCGGTGAACACCCTGGTGCGGCGGCTGCACGATGCCAACGCCATCACGGTGCTGAGCTTCCTGGCCTCCTACGCCGCCTACCTCGCGGCCGAGGAGGTCCACGCCTCCGGGGTGCTGGCCGTGGTGGCCTGCGGCCTGATGATGGGCGGGCGGGAGCACGAGACCTTCGACGCCCAGGCGCGCCGTCACGCCGTGGCGGTGTGGCAGTTCGTGGTCTTCGTGCTGGAGGCGCTGGTCTTCGTGCTGATCGGGCTGGCGCTCCGTGGCGTGCTGGCTCGGACAGGCGGTGAGTTCGGATCGCTCTCGGCGGGGATGCCCCTGGCGCTCGCCGTCACGGTGGCCTGCGTGGTCGCCCGTCTGGTCTGGGTGTTTCCCGCCGTCTACCTGCGGCGGATCCTGTCGGCGCGGGTGCGCGCGGAGGAGCCTCCGCCGAACCCCGCGGTGCCGCTGATCGTCGGCTGGGCCGGGATGCGCGGGGTGGTGACGCTGGCGGCCGCCCTGGCGCTGCCGGTGGATTTCCCGGGCCGCGACGCGATCCTGCTGGCGGCCTTCGTGGTGATCCTGTTCACGGTGCTGGTGCAGGGGACGACGCTGGGATCGCTGATCCGCCGGCTGCGGCTCGATCCCACCACGGATCTGCCCGACGGCCATCTCGATGCGCCCATGGCCCGGGTGGTGGTCAACGAGGCGGGCCTCAGCGCCCTTGAAGGACTGGTGTTTCCCGAGACCGGGGCGCCGCAGCATCCGCGGCTGGTCGAGGAATACCGCCGCCGGGTCCGGGCCACCGCCCGGGACCGCGACGAGCGGAAGGCCCTCGCGGCCGAGAAGACCGAGCACTTCGCCGCCGCGCTGCTGGCCGTGCGCTCAGGCCGGTCGGCGCTGATCGACCTGCATCGGCAGAACCGGATCCACAGTTCGGTGCTGCGTCAGCTCGAGACGGAGATCGATCTCGAGGAACTCCACCTCAAGCGCTTGGCCGGAACCGCGCCGGCCCACGGCTGATCCGGCTTACGGCCTTCAGTGAGCCGCGCAGCCGTCCGCCGGCTGCCCGTAGCCGCTGTAGACAACCCGCACCTTGCGTGCGCAGCCCGCCTCGGCCTTCGGCGCGACAGTGACGGGGGAGACCTCCACCGGCTCGACCCGCAGGGTCGCGGCGATCGGCTGGTCTTCGGCGGTCGCGAGCGCGCGGCTGGCGCTCATCACGAACGGCGTGGCAACCAGAGACGAGACGGCAAGCGCGGCCAGGACGGCGATGTTCTTGCGGCCGAAAGTGTTAACGGTGCGATTGGTGCGCATGGCGGGTCGTCCGACGTATTCCGTACGGCAGCGCTGAGGTGCCGAGATCCCCTATTGCGCTGATAACTTGGCCGTCAGCTCGGCGGTTCCGGGTTATTGCCCAAAAACCGCCACGCTTGGGTGTCGCCGCGCACGTCGGTGCAGATGTCAGAACAGCTTGCGGTACTGCACGAAGCCGGACTTCTCGGCGATGCGATCGTAGAGTTGCATCGCGTCCGCGTTGGTCTCGTGCGTCAGCCAATGGACGCGGGAGCACCCGGCGGCTTTCGCGACCGCGTAGACGTGCTCGATCAGCCGCCGGCCGATCCCGAGGCCGCGGGTCCCGTCCGCCACGAACAGATCCTGCAGGTAGCAGTAATCACCGACCGTCCAGGCCGAGCGATGGCGGATGTGGTGGACGAGGCCGACCGCCTCTGTGCCGCGCCACGCCAGGGCGCCGTCGACCGGCTCGGCCGGATCGTTGAGGCGGGCCCAGGTGGTGTCGGTGACGGCCTCGGACAGGTCGACCTTGTAGAAGGCCTGGTAACCGCGCCAGAGGGGCAGCCACGCCGCCCGGTCGCCGGGGCCGATCGGGCGGATCGTGAGGGCGGTCGTATCGGCGTCCATGAGGTCCTCCGGGTGCAGATCTGCGGGATCGGATCACCATCCGGCCCGGACGCGCAAGCCGGGCCGCCTCGCACCTGTCGCCTTGCACCCCCGCCCGCCCGCACCTAAACCGGCCCGCCGGCGGTCCGAGCCGCGGCATGAGCCCGAGCCCCTGTCCCCATGTCCGAAAAAAAATCCTTCCAGGGTCTGATCCTGACGCTTCAGGAATTCTGGGCGGCGCAGGGCTGCGTGATTCTCCAGCCCTACGACATGGAGGTCGGCGCCGGCACGTTCCACCCGGCCACGACCCTGCGGGCGCTCGGCCCGAAGCCCTGGAAGGCGGCCTATGTCCAGCCCTCCCGCCGGCCCAAGGACGGCCGCTACGGCGAGAACCCCAACCGGCTCCAGCACTATTACCAGTTCCAGGTGATCCTGAAGCCGAACCCGCCGAACCTTCAGGAGCTCTACCTCGCCTCGCTGAAGGCTATCGGGGTCGACCTGACGCTCCACGACATCCGCTTCGTCGAGGACGATTGGGAGAGCCCGACGCTCGGCGCCTGGGGCCTCGGCTGGGAGTGCTGGTGCGACGGGATGGAGGTCAGCCAGTTCACCTACTTCCAGCAGGTCGCGGGGTTCGAATGCGCGCCGGTGGCGGGCGAGCTGACCTACGGGCTGGAGCGGCTCGCCATGTACGTCCAGGGGGTCGAGAACGTCTACGATCTGGATTTCAACGGCGCCGAGGGCCCCGACCGGATCACCTACGGCGACGTGTTCCTGCAGGCCGAGCAGGAATATTCCCGCCACAACTTCGAGGCGGCCGACACCGCCATGCTGTTCCGCCAGTTCACCGACGCCGAGGCCGCCTGCCGGACCTATCTCGACGCCGGAGCGCCGACCGCGGAGGGCGCGCGCCACCGGATGGCCCAGCCGGCCTACGACCAATGCATCAAGGCGAGCCACGTCTTCAACCTGCTCGACGCGCGGGGCGTGATCTCGGTGACCGAGCGCCAGAGCTACATCCTGCGGGTGCGGGAACTGGCCAAGGCCTGCGGCGCGGCGTGGTTGAAGACGGCGGCCGGGGGCGCGTGAGGCGGGCCCCCAGATTGTCAGAACCGACAATCCGTCCCTGCCAGATTATCACAAACGCAGTGTTTGTGATAATCTGGGGTTGGCGGATTGCACTTTATGAAACGCGCTGATTTCCTCGAATCACCGAGTGGCAAACTGGTCTCGACGGTCGAGGGCCAATGGGCCTTCGTGCCCCATCCGCTCCCGCCGCAGGATCTGGACCTTGCCCGGCTTGCGAACATGATCGCGCGAGTCTCGCAGCTGCTGGGCGAGCTGAACGGCATAAGCCGGACCCTGCCCGACCCCTACCTGCTGATCCGTCCCCTTCAGGTGCGCGAGGCGCTGACCTCATCCAGTATGGAGGGCACGTTCACGACCCTCGACGATCTGCTGCTGCTCGAAGCCGGCGCGGAAGAACGCGGTGGCGTCGGTGACACAAGGGAGGTCCGCAACTATCGCCGTGCCCTGTCGACAGCGATTGGAAGCTTGGATCGGGTTCCACTTTGCCTGCGCACGCTGCGTGATGCCCATCGCGACCTCCTGAGCGGCGTCGCCCGCCACCGCGGATCGAGGGCTGCCCCGGGTGAGCTGAAACGAAACCAGAACTTCATCGGTGCCTACGAGATTGCCAATGCCCGCTACGTGCCGCCACCGCCACGGGAAGCTCAGGCTGCCCTGGAGGCGCTGGAACTCTACATCCAGCGGGAGGAGCGCGGCCCGATTCCCGACATCGTCGACGCGGCGTTGATCCACTATCAGTTCGAGGCGATCCACCCGTTCTCTGACGGCAACGGGCGGGTCGGCCGCATGCTCATCACGCTGCATCTGTTCATGCGGCAGGTCATCCGGCAGCCGATCCTGTATCTCAGTCCGGTCTTCGAGCGCCGCAAGGACGAGTACATCGACCGGATGTACGACGTCTCGCGGACCGGCGCATGGTATGCATGGGTCGCCTTCTTCCTAGAGGTCGTCGCGGAAGCCTGCGAGGCGACGATCGCCACGGCGGACGCGCTCCTGGCGCTTCAGGCCGAGTACCGCACGCGGATCCGAGCGGTCGGGCGTTCCGCCAACCTTGTCGCGGTTCTGGACCTACTGTTCCTGCGGCAGGTCGTGACCATCCCCCAAGTCGCGGAGTATCTTCAGGTCCAGTACCGGTCGGCGCAACTGAATGTGGAGGCCCTGGTTCGGGCCGGCATCCTGCACGAGGTGACCGACACCGCGAACCCGAAATTCTTCATCGCCCGCGGTATCCGGGACCTGATCGACCAGCCGCCGAACCGCGGCGCCTGATGCGATCCGCCCATCGCTCCGGCGGAGCCCCTTGAGCCCTCGCGCGTTGCAACCCCCGCCAACCGGCGCGCCCCGGCGCGTCCGCAGACGCGGGAAACACCTGATGAAGAAGACCCTCCTCGCCCTCAGCCTCCTCGGGTTCGGCCTCGCCCCCGCGCTGGCGGCCGATCCCGGCCCGGAGACCGTCGTGAAGAAGCTCTACGCCGAGCCGCATCCGAATCACTCCGCGGTCTACTCGAAGCGCCTTCAGGGCCTGTTCGACGCCGACGCCAAGCAGGCCAACGGCGCGACCGGCAACCTCGATTTCGACTTTCGCCTCAACGGCGAGCCCCTGAAGCCCGACACCGTGAAGAGCCTGACCTTCAAGGAGGCCACCGAGGGCAAGGACCAGGCGAAGGTCACGGTGGAGCGCAAGGGCGGCGACGGCTCCAAGGCAATCGTCTACGATCTCGTGCGTGAGGATGGCGGCTGGAAGGTCTCCGACGCCCACGCGATCGGCGACCGCAAGTGGCAGCTCTCGACCATCCTCAAGGGCGAGGCGCACTGAGGCGGATCCCCGGCCCTCGACAGGGGTGCGGCGCGGCGATATGGCCGCGCCATGCCCGACCTCCTGCTCGAACTCCGCTCGGAAGAGATCCCCGCCCGCATGCAGCGGCGCGCGGCTGAGGATCTCAAGACGCTCGTCACCGACGCCCTGGTGGCGCGCGGCTTCCTGTACGAGGGCGCCAGGGCGTTCTCGACCCCGCGTCGGCTGGCGCTCCATATCGCCGGCTTGCCCGCCCGGGGCGAGGCGGTGCGCGAGGAGCGGCGCGGCCCGCGGGTCGGCGCCCCCGAGGCGGCCGTCCAGGGCTTCCTGAAGGGCGCGGGGCTGACCAGCCTCGATCAGGCCACGACGGTCACCGACCCCAAGAAGGGCGCGTTCTACCTCGCGGTGATTGAGCGCCCCGGCCGCGCGACGCTCGACGTGCTGGCCGAACTCCTGCCGGAGATCATCAAAAACTTCCCCTGGCCGAAATCCATGCGCTGGGGCGCGGCTTCGGCCGAGCCGGGCTCTTTACGCTGGGTGCGCCCGCTGCAATCGATCGTCGCGACCTTCGGGCCGGAGACCGAGACGCCGGAGGTGGTGCCGTTCTCGGTCGGCGGGATCGCGGCCGGGACCACGACCTACGGCCACAGGTTCCTGGCACCGGAGCCGATCGAGGTGCGCCGGTTCGACGATTACATCCAGGCCCTGGAGCGGGCGAAGGTCATCCTCGACCCTGAGCGGCGCAAGGACGTGATCCTGCACGATGCCCGCGACCTCGCCTTCGCCCGCGGCCTCGACCTCGTGGAGGATGCGGGGCTGCTGGACGAGGTGTCGGGCCTCGTGGAATGGCCGGTGGTGCTGATGGGCTCGTTCGACGACGCCTTCCTCGACATCCCGGCCGAGGCGATCCGGGCGACGATCCGGGCGAACCAGAAGTGTTTCGTGCTGCGGAAATCGGGTTCGGAGGAACTGGCCCCGGCCTTCATCCTGGTCTCGAACCTCGTGGCCTCGGACGGCGGGCAGGCGATCACCGCCGGTAACGAGCGGGTGGTCCGGGCGCGCCTCTCGGACGCGAAGTTTTTCTGGGAGACCGACAAGGCGACCCGCCTGGAAGACCGGCTGCCGAAGCTCGACAGCATCGTGTTCCACGAGAGGCTCGGCACGCAGGGCGAGCGGATCGCCCGCATCGTCGCGCTGGCGAAGGAGCTGGCGCCGCTGGTGGGGGCTGACGCAAAGCTCGCCGAAGTAGCTGCACGGCTTGCCAAGGCCGACCTCGTCACCGAGATGGTCGGCGAGTTCCCCGAGTTGCAGGGGCTGATGGGGCGCAAGTATGCGACGCTTCAGGGCGAGCATCCGAGCGTCTGCGCGGCCATTGAGGAGCATTACAAGCCGGTCGGCCCCTCCGACCGGGTGCCGAGCGATCCGGTGTCCGTCGCGGTGGCGCTGGCCGACAAGTTCGATACGCTGGTTGGTTTTTGGGTGATCGAGGAGAAGCCGACCGGGAGCAAGGACCCGTTCGCGCTGCGGCGGGCGGCGCTAGGGGTGACTCGATTGATTCTGGAAAATAGTATTAGAATTAATATTCTGGAAACGCTGCATATATCGGGCGAGATGTATCTTGATCGCCGCGCCCTCTCTGACCTCAGAAGGGTCGAAAAGCAGGCGCAAGAATTTGGCATTCAAGGTTTTGGTGCGGCGGATGCGGAACGTAACTTGCGCGCTCTGGAGAAGCAAAACGAATTTGGCGCCGATAGGGCAGGAGATTTCATCGCCAAATTGGTCGCAATGGAAATCGATCTTCTCGCCTTTTTCGCCGACCGCCTCAAAGTCTACCTCCGCGATCAGGGCGCTCGCCACGATCTGATCGACGCCGTCTTCGCCCTGCCCGGTCAGGACGATCTGCTGATGGTGGTCCGCCGGGTCGAGGCCCTCGGGCAATTCCTCGACACCGAGGACGGAAAAAACCTGCTCGCGGGCTACAAGCGCGCGGCCAACATCCTGCGGATCGAGGAGAAGAAGGATAACCGCGCCTACGACGCCGCACCCGACGCCGCCCTCGCGGCAGCGGGCGAGTCGGCCGAGCGGGCGCTGGCCGAGGCCCTGGCCAAGGTGCGGGAGACCGCCTCGGCGGCCGTCGCGCGCGAGGATTTTTCAGGCGCCATGCAGGCGCTCTCGACGCTCCGCGCGCCGGTGGACGCGTTCTTCCAGGACGTGACCGTCAACGCCCCCGATCCGAAACTGCGCGAGAACCGTCTGCTGCTGCTCAACGCCCTCCGCGCCGCGACGCGGGAGGTGGCGGAGTTCGCGAAGATCGAGGGGTGAAACGCGCCGCTCTCCCTCCCCCCTCTGTGGGCTTGCGGATTCACGGATCGGCATCGGCCATATGGCCTCAAGACAGGGCGCGGGTCCCCTCTCCCGTGCGGGAGAGGTCTGCTTTCGCAGAAGGCCGGGTGAGGGATGAGAACTGTCCGGACGAGGCGCGCCGTGAACGCGCGTCGATGGCGTGCCTCGTCCTGAGCCTCCTCGTCCCTCACCCCAACCCTCTCCCGCACGGGAGAGGGGGCTCTCGCGCTCGGCCGATGGCATCGGTGTCCAAGCCAGATGTGTGCATCCGGTAGCCTCTGCGGGGGAGGGTGGCCCCCGAAGGGGGTCGGGCCGGGACGTAGTCCCGCAAGAAGGGAGCGACGGTGCAGAAATCAGCGCGCTGCTCACCGCCGCCATGCCCCTTCCGGAAGCCGGGTTCCCCTCTCCCGACCCGGCCTGACGGCCGGCCCACCCTCCCCCGCAGAGGGGGGAGGGAGAGATGCGGCGCCGTTCGTGCCTATTTTCCGACCGAGATGTGTGAATCCGCAAGCCCGCAGAGGGGCGAGGGAGACGCGCGCCTTATCCGTGATCGTGAGGCCCGTCGGGCTCCGGCAGGGTCAGCCCGAAATGGCTCACCAGATCGGCCACCTGCCCGGGGCTGAGCTGCCGCGGATTGAGGTTGCGCAGGAGCAAATACAGCTTGGCGGTCTCCTCCAGCTCCTCGGTGGCGAAGACCGCGCCCTCCAGGCTGTCGCCGGCCACCACCGGGCCGTGATTGGCGAGCAGAACCGAACTGTACTTCCCCGCTAGGCCCCGGATCGCGTCCGCCACCGCCGGGTCGCCGGGGCGGTAATAGGGCACGAGCGCCGTACCGCCGGTGCGCATCAGGTAGTAGGGCGTCAGCGGCGGCAGCACCTGCCGTGGGTCGATCTCCGGCAGCATCGAGACCGCGACCGCGTGGGTCGAGTGCAGGTGGACGATGGCCTTTGCCTCGCTCCGGCTCTCGTAGAGCGCGCTGTGCAGCGGGATTTCTTTCGTCGGTTTGTCCCCTGAGATCAGGCGGCCGTCCTGATCCAGCCGGGAGATCCGCGCCGGGTCGAGGAAGCCGAGCGAGGCGTTGGTCGGCGTCACCAGCCAGCCGCCGTCGGGCAGGCGCAGCGAGATGTTGCCCGACGAGCCCGGCGTCAGGCCGCGCTCGAACAGCGAGCGGCCGTAGCGGCAGATATCCTCACGCAGCCGGCTCTCGTCGCTCATGCGGTCGCTCCCTCGATCAGCTCGAACCCGAGATCGATTGTTTTCGGACCTGCGCTCGTCAGGCAGGCGGCGGCTTGCCGGCCGATCTCCAGGC
The DNA here is from genome assembly GCF_022829295.1 of Methylobacterium sp. J-088. GTDB lineage: Bacteria > Pseudomonadota > Alphaproteobacteria > Rhizobiales > Beijerinckiaceae > Methylobacterium. The sequence continues at coordinate 55,280 of NZ_JAKSYH010000022.1, read as the reverse complement.
GCGGCGTGCGCACCGTCGACAGGGGCTGGGGCATCGCGGCCGCGAAGTCGAGCCCGTTGAAGCCGAACAGCGCCAGCCGTCCAGGAACCGCCAACCCCGCCGCCAGACAGGCGAAATAGCCGCCGAGCGCCATGTCGTCGTTTGAGAAGTAGACCGCGTCGAGGTCGGAAACGCGCGTCAGCAGCGCCTCCAGCCCCGCCCGGCCCGCGGCCGGCGAGGACGGCCCCGGCCGGATTTCCTTGTCGGAGAGCGCCAGACCCGCCTCCCCCAGGGCGTGCTCGAACCCGGCCAGGCGCTTGCCCGCGCGCAGGTCGACGCGCAGGTCGTGGCCGAGATAGGCGATCCGCCGGTAGCCCCGCGTGATGAGGTGCCGGGCGCTCGCTGCCCCCACGGCCCGGTTGGAGAAGCCGACGACCGCGTCGATCCCCGCCCCGTCCGTGTCGATCATCTCGACCACGCGCACGCCGCTCGCCTGTGCCAGGGCGACGGTCCCGGGATTGTGCTCCAGCCCGGTGAGCAGCAGCGCCGCCGGGCGCCAGGACAGGAGCGCGGCAACCAGCGCCTCCTCCCGGTCCGGATCGTAATCGCTGACCCCGATCACGCAGGGGATGCCCTCGGCGTCGAGCGCCGATGTCAGCCCGCGCAGCAGATCGGGGAAGACCACGTTGGCCAGCGACGGGATGACCACGCCGACGAGCCGCGCGCTCGCCCCCTGCCCGGCCAGGCTGCCGGCCAGCCGGTTCGGCACGTAGCCCAGGCGGGCGACGGCTTCGGCCACCCGCTCGCCGGCGCGCTTGGAATAGGAGCCGTGATTGCGCAGGACCCGCGAGACCGTGCTCTCGCCGACGCCCGCCGTGCGGGCGACATCGGTGAGGGTCACGAGCCGCCCCGGCAGCTGGGTTTCGTCCATGGCCCCGCTTCTCCCGGCGCGGTTTTCTTATGCGATGACAGCGCCCATTGGCCGGACGGATCCGGTCGGGCGCCGGCCCCTCCCCCGAGCGGGCTTCGATGTTCACACAACTGCGCCGACACTCTCCCCTCCCCGCAAGGGGGAGGGAAAAGCGCTTTCTCCTGAGAGCTTTCAGCCTCGGAGCGAGACGTGTGAATTCGTAAGCCCCCAAGGGAGGGAGGGCGCGTCGCGACACCTGACATAGCGGCGTGCATTATTTCGCACAACCGGATTGGCAGCGCTGCCAAACTGCGATATCGCTCCGCGCAACGTCGTCGTCGAGCGGCGAAGACCACTATTCGTCCGGACGCGGGATCGTACGGATCAGGGAGAACGCCCATGCCGGTCCAAGCCGCCCCGCTGGGGGGTGCTACCGCACAAGCGGACGACAAGACCTTCGCCGACCGCACCTACGCGAAGGTGTTCTGGCGCCTCGTGCCGTTCCTGATGCTCTGCTACGTGGTGGCGTATCTCGACCGGGTGAATGTCGGCTTCGCCAAGCTCCAGATGTCCCAGGAGCTCAAGTTCTCCGAGACGGTCTATGGGCTGGGCGCCGGGATCTTCTTCCTCGGCTATTTCCTGTTCGAGGTGCCCTCGAACGTGATCCTGCACCGGGTCGGCGCCCGGGTCTGGATCGCCCGGATCATGATCACCTGGGGGATCATCTCCGGCGCCTTCGTGTTCGTGAACTCCGCGTGGAGCTTCTACGGGATGCGCTTCCTGCTCGGGCTGGCCGAAGCCGGTTTCTATCCGGGGGTGATCCTCTACACGACCGCGTGGTTCCCCGCCCATCGCCGGGCCAAGGTGATCGCGGTGTTCATGGCGGCGATCCCGATCTCCGGGATCTTCGGCAACCCGCTCTCCGGCTGGATCATGGACGCGCTCAACGGCACCCACGGCCTGTCCGGCTGGCAGTGGATGTTCCTGATCGAGGCGGTGCCGGCGGTGCTGATCGGCGTCGCCGTGTTCCTCTACCTCGACAACCGCCCGTCCGAGGCGAAGTGGCTGACCGACGCCGAGAAACAGCTTCTCGAGCGCGACATCGCGGCCGACAACCAGGGCAAGGAATCGAGCCCGCACTCGATCGCCACCGTGTTCCGCAACGGCCGCGTGTGGTTCATGAGCCTGATCTACTTCGCCTTCGTCACCGGCCAGTACGGGCTGACCTTCTGGATGCCGACGATCGTCAAGGCGTCGGGCGTGCAGGGCAACTTCAACATCGGCCTGATCAGCGCGATCCCGTTCCTGTGCGCGGCGGTTGTGATGGTCCTGCTGGGCCTCTCCGCCGACCGGATGCGCGAGCGGCGCTGGCACCTGATCATCCCGGCGCTGATCGGGGCGGTGGGCTTCGTGGTCTCGGCCAATGCCGGCTCGACCACGGTGGCGGTGGCGGCGCTCTCGGTTGCGGCGGCCGGGGTGCTGACCTGCTCACCCCTGTTCTGGTCGCTGCCGACGGCGTTCCTGAGCGGCGCGGGCGCGGCGGCCGGGATCGCGCTGATCAACTCGGTGGGAAATCTGGCGGGTTTCGTCAGCCCCTACGTGATCGGGGCCCTGCGCGACGCCACCGGCAGCACCGCCACTGGCCTCTACGCGCTCGCCGCGATGCTGGTGGTCGGCTCGGTCTGCGTGTTCGTGACGCCGGCGCGGATGGTGAATCGCTGAAGCGCTGCCCCTTCCGCCGGCGCGACGCGCCCCCTCTCCCGTGCGGGAGGGGGTTGGGGTGAGGGATCAGGTCCCTCCGGAAAGTTCTCCTCCCTCACCCTGTCCCTCTCCCGCACGGGAGAGGGAACCCGCGCCTCACGCGGTAATGCAGAGGTGCTCTCCCCTTCATGCAGGAGCCGCCCCGATGACCAATCCAACCAACCGCGCCGCGGTGATCGGCCTCGGCTCCATGGGCTCCGGCATGGCTGGCTCGCTCCTGCGGGCGGGATTTTCCGTCGCCGCCTGCGACGTGAACCCGGAGGCGGTGTCGCGCCTCGCCGCTGCCGGCGGGCGGGGCGTTTCCACCCCCGCCGAGGCGGCGCGGGACGTCGACGTGGTGGTGAGCGTGGTGGTCAACGCCGCCCAGACCGAGGCGGTGCTGTTCGGCGAGGCCGGGGCCGCCGCCGCGATGCCGGAGGGCGCGGTGTTCGTCTCCTCCGCCACCATGGACCCAGCCATCGCGCGTGCGCTCGCTGCCCGGCTGGAGGCCACCGGCCGCCACTATCTCGACGCCCCGATGAGCGGCGGCGCCGCCCGCGCGGCCGACGGCGGCCTGACCTTCCTGGCCTCGGGCTCGGCGGCGGCCTTCGCGAAGGCCCGGCCCGCCCTCGATGCCATGGCGGGCACGCTCTACGAACTCGGCGACGCGGCCGGCCAGGGCGCGGCCTTCAAGATGATCAACCAGCTGCTCGCGGGCGTCCACATCGCCGCTGCCTGCGAGGCGATGGCGTTCGCGGCCAAGCAGGGCCTCGACTTGCGGCGCGTCTACGAGGTGATCACGAAATCCGCCGGCAATTCCTGGATGTTCGAGAACCGGGTGCCCCACATCCTCGATGCGGATTACGCCCCGAAGAGCGCGGTCGATATCTTCGTCAAGGATCTCGGCATCGTGCAGGACATGGCCCGGGCGGAGAAATACCCGGTGCCGGTGGCGGCCGCGGCCTTGCAGATGTTCCTGATGGCGTCGGGCGCCGGCATGGGCCGGGACGACGACGCCTCCGTGGCGCGGCTCTACGCACAGGTCTCGGGCGCGACGCTGCCGGGCCAGAAATAACTGGATCGCGCGTAGGGAGACCCAAAAGCATGCCGCGCTTTGCCGCCAACCTGAGCCTGATGTTCAACGAGGTGCCGTTCCTCGACCGGTTCGACGCCGCGGCCCGAGCCGGGTTCGACGCCGTCGAGTTCCTGTTCCCCTACGAACACCCGCCCGAAGCCATCGGCGAGCGGCTCCGGGCCAACGGCCTGACCCAGGCGCTGTTCAACCTGCCGCCGGGCGATTTCGCCAAGGGCGAGCGCGGCTTGGCGGCGTTTCCTGAGCGGTTCGATGAGCTGAAGGCGGGCGTCGACACCGCGCTCCGGTACGCCGAGGCGACCGGCGTCGGCCGCCTCCACCTGATGGCGGGCCTCGCCCCGCACGACGACCCCCGCGCCGTCAAATCCTATCGGCGGGCGGTCACCTGGACGGCGGAGCGGCTGGCGCCGGCCGGCCTCGACCTCGTTCTGGAGCCGATCAACGGCCGGAACATGCCGGGCTACTTCCTCAACGATTTCGGCCGGGCCGCCGACCTGATCCGCGACTTGGCATTGCCCAACCTGAAGCTGCAGTTCGACCTCTACCATTGCCAGATCCTGCACGGCGACGTGACCATGCGTCTGCGCGCCCTGTTGCCGATCATCGGCCACGTCCAGACCGCGAGCGTCCCCGAGCGGCACGAGCCCGGCACCGGCGAGATGGCCGACTTCTTCCTGTTCGACGAGTTGGACCGGCTCGGCTACGCCGGCTTCGTCGGCTGCGAGTACATCCCGGCCGCCGACACCGTCGCGGGTCTCGGCTGGCTCAGCGCCTACAGAGGGAATGCCCGATGAGCCTCGCCCTGGGATGCGTCGCCGACGATTACACCGGCGCCTCGGACCTCGCCAACACCCTGACCAAGGCGGGCCTGCGCACGATCCAGACCATCGGCGTGCCCGAGGAGGGTCGGGCCCTGCCGGAGGCCGACGCGGTGGTGGTGGCGCTGAAAAGCCGTTCGATCCCGGCCGATCAGGCCGTCGCCCGTTCGCGTGAGGCGGAAGCCTGGTTGCGGGCAAGGGGCGCCGCCCACGTCATGTTCAAGATCTGCTCGACCTTCGACTCCACCGATGCGGGCAACATCGGGCCCGTGATGGACGCCCTGCGGGGTGATGCCGGCGAGGCCATCGCGCTGGTCACCCCTGCCTTCCCGGAGACGGGCCGGAGCGTCTACCAGGGCAACCTGTTCGTCGGTTCGGTGCCGCTGAACGAGAGCCCGCTCAAGGACCACCCGCTCAACCCGATGCGCGACGCCAACCTCGTGCGCGTGCTCGGGCGCCAGAGCGGCAGTCCGGTCGGTCTGATCGACACCGCGACCGTCGCCCGGGGCGTGGGGGCCGTGGCGTCGCGTCTTGATGCACTCGCCGCCGAGGGCAAGGGCGCGGCCATCGCGGACGCGATCTTCGACAGCGACCTCGAAACCCTCGGCCGGGCGATCGTCACCAAAAGGTTCTCGGTGGGCGCCTCCGGGCTCGGCCTCGGCCTCGCCCGCGCGTTGGCCGCCGACGGGCGCGGCACGACGGACGCCGCCGGGGCGGCCATCGGCGAGCCGGTCGGCGGCACCTCCGCGTGCCTCGCGGGCAGCTGCTCCCAGGCTACCCTCCAGCAGGTCGCCGCCGCGGAGGCGATCATGCCGGTGCTGCGCCTCGATCCGGCGCGGCTCTTGGCCGGCGCCGACGTGGTGGCCGAAGCCCTGGCCTTCGCGGAGGAACGTCTCGCGTCCGGACCGGTGCTGATCGCCACCTCGGCGCCTGCCGACGCGGTGCGCGCGCTTCAGGCCCAGCACGGCGTCGATGCGGCGGGCCACGCCATCGAGGCCGCCCTGGCCGCCATCGCCGAAGGCCTCGTCGCCCGCGGGGTACGCCGGCTCGTGGTGGCCGGCGGCGAGACCTCGGGAGCGGTGGTCGACCGGTTGGGCCTCACCGCCTTCCTGCTCGGTCCCGAGATCGCGGCGGGCGTGCCCGTCCTGCGCACCGCTGGCCGGCCGGAGCCGATGCTGCTCGCGCTGAAATCGGGCAATTTCGGCGGTGCGAATTTCTTCGGCCGCGCCCTGGACATGATGCGATGAAGGGGTTCCCAAAGGGACCAAGTCCCTGTGGTGGGGTTTCCGGGGTGAAACCCCCGGCATACGGATCCTGGTCCCCCGAAAGAGGATCCAGGATCCGTACAGCAGGGCTCTGCCCTGCACCCGCCAAAGGACCCGTCCTTTGGAAACCCATGACGTTTTTCGGGAGGTTTTCATGCACGCCCTGATCCTTGGCGCCGCCGGCATGATCGGCCGCCGCCTCGTCGATGCCCTGGTGACGGCGGGTGATGTCGGCGGCCAGCCGCTCGCCGCGCTGACCCTGCTGGATGTCGTGCCACCCTCCGCACCCGAGGGCTTTTCAGGCCCGGTCCGGGCCGAGGCCGCCGACCTCACGGCGACCGGTGCTGCCGAGGCCGCCATCGCCGAGCGGCCGGGGGTGATCTTCCACCTCGCCGCCGTGGTCTCGGGCGAGGCGGAGGCGAATCTCGAACTCGGCTACCGGGTCAACCTCGACGGCACCCGCCTGCTTCTCGACGCGATCCGCGCGGCCAACGCGGCGGATGGCTACCGGCCGAAGCTGGTCTTCACCTCCTCGCTCGCGGTGTTCGGGCCGCCCTTCCCCAAAGTCATTCCCGACGACCATATCCTGCGCCCGGCCTCCTCGTACGGGGTGCAGAAGGCGATGGGCGAGCTGATGCTGGCCGACTACGCGCGGCGTGGCTTCCTCGACGGGATCGGCCTGCGGCTGCCGACCATCTGCGTGCGGCCGGGCAAGCCCAACAGAGCGGCCTCGGGCTTCTTCTCCGGGATCATCCGCGAACCGCTGGCCGGTCAGGAGGCGATCCTGCCGGTGCCCGATACGGTCCGGCACTGGTTCGCCAGCCCCGCGGCGGCGGTGGGCTTCCTCATCCATGCGGCCGGGCTCGACCTCGCGGCGATCGGACCGCGGATCAGCCTGACCATGCCGGGCGTCTCGGCAACGGTGGCGGACGAGATCGAGGCCCTGCGCCGCGCGGCGGGCGACAAGGCCGTGGCGCTGATCCGGCGCGAACCCGACGCCACCATCGTGCGGATCGTCGGCTCCTGGCCTGAGGCGTTCGAGCCGGAGGCGGCGCTGGCTTTGGGCTTCCGGGCGGATGCGTCCTTCGACGCGATCGTAACCCAGCACGTGGCCGAGTTCCACGGCGGCTGAGCCTCAGGGGCGGTTTTCGGCCGCCCGCTCAGTCGTCGGCGCCGGCGTAGAAGCCCTCCACGCCGATGCCCTCTTCCTGCATCATCCGGGCGCGGGCACGCAGCTTCTCGGTCTCGCTCTTGAGCTGGCCGCAGGCCGCCAGGATATCCCGGCCGCGGGGCGTACGCACCGGCGAGGCGTAGCCGGCGTTGAACACGATCTCGGAGAAGCGCTCGATCCGGTCCCAGTCGGAGCATGCGTAGCGGCTGCCCGGCCAGGGGTTGAACGGGATCAGGTTGATCTTGGCCGGGATCCCCTTGAGCAGGCGGACCAGTTCCCGCGCATCCGCGTCCGAATCGTTGACGCCCTTCAGCATCACGTACTCGAAGGTGATCCGGCGGGCGTTGCTCAGGCCGGGATAGGCGCGGCAGGCGGCGAGCAATTCGGCGATCGGGTACTTGCGGTTGAGCGGCACCAGCTCGTTGCGCAGATCGTTGCGCACGGCGTGCAGCGAGATCGCCAGCATGGCGTTGGCCTGCTCGCCGAGCCGGTGGATCTGCGGCACGACCCCGGAGGTCGAGACCGTGATCCGCCGCCGGGACAGGGCGAGCCCCTCCTGATCAGACATCACCCCCACCGCGTCGACCACGGCGTCGAGGTTGTAGAGGGGCTCGCCCATGCCCATGAACACGATGTTGGTCACGAGCCGGCCGACCTCGCCGGAGCCGCCCGCGTCGCGGCTCGGCATCTGGCCGGGCCAGTCGCCGAGTTCGTCCCGGGCGACCACCAGTTGCTGCACGATCTCGGCGGCCGAGAGGTTGCGCACGAGGCGCTGCGTGCCGGTGTGGCAGAACGAGCAGGTCAGGGTACAGCCGACCTGGCTCGACACGCAGAGCGTGCCCCGGTCCGGCCCCGGAATGTAGACGCACTCGATCTCGGCGCCGCGATTGTGCTCCTGCGGGTTGGTCGGCGCCATGCGCAGGAGCCACTTGCGGGTGCCGTCCCGGGAGACTTGGCGGCTCGCCACCTCGGGCCGCTCAAGCGTGAAGTGCGCGGCGAGCTGCGCCTTCAGCGCCTTGCCGACATTGGTCATCTCGGCGAAGTCGGTCGCCCCGCGGAAGTTGACCCAGTGCCAGATCTGGCCGGCGCGCATCCGGCTCTCGCGCTCGGGCACGCCCATGCCGACGAGTTGCGCCTTGAGGGCGTCGCGGGTCAGGCCGACCAGCGACGGCGGCCGGCCGGGCAGCGGCGCGGGCTGGAAATCGGGCGCCTTCTCGATCGCGGCATCGGCCGCGCGGGCGCTGTCGAGCGACGGGCTCGCCATGGCGTTCAAACAATCCATCCCCTTGGAAAGGTTTGATATAGGCGATCGCGGCGGCGAATGCGAATGCGCGCCGCCCACGGCTGACCCCACGGAGAGCGATGGCGACCGACACGCAAGCCGGGCAGGCGATCTACAATCCGCGCACCCTGCAGATCTACGAGCTCGTCGTGCTGCGCCTGTCGAACCCGCTGATCTGGCGCTGCCCCACGGCGCGGATCCTGGATCTCTACGACCGGCATGTGGGCTTGGCCCATTGCGATGTCGGGATCGGGACCGGCTGGTATCTCGACCGATGCCGCTTCCCCACACCTCGGCCGCGGGTCGGCCTGATGGACCTCAACGCCGACAGCCTCGCGTTCGCGGCCCGCCGGATCGAACGCTACCGGCCCGAGACCCACCGGGTTGACGTGCTGGGCAAGCCGGCCATCGGAATCGCACCGTTTGACTCGATCGGGATGACCTACCTGCTGCACTGCCTGCCGGGCGACATCACCGAGAAAGCCAAGGCCTTCGATACGGTGAGGCCCTGCCTGCGCGACGACGGCGTGGTGTTCGGCGCCACGATCCTGTCGGGCGGTGTCCCGACCACGGGTGCGGCGCGGGCATTGATGCGGGTCTACAACCGGAAGGGGGTGTTCTCGAACGCCGCCGATACCCTGCCGGACCTGCGTGCGGCGTTGGACCAGCGCTTCCGGTCGGTAGAGATCACGGTCGTCGGCTGCGTGGCGCTGTTCGTGGCGCGCGAGCCGCGCTGATCCGGTCATCGTCTTTGCGAGCGGAGCAGTTCAGCCGCGCCACGCTTCCCGATGGCGCGCTGCCCTGGGTTGCTTCGCTGCGCTCGCAATGACGGGCGCACGAAAAAGGGCGCCCGCAGGCGCCCTCATCCATCGTGAACGGTCTCAAGAAAATCAGGCGGCGGCGGTCTTCACCGGGATGCCCTTCTCGGCCAGGAAGGTCTGCAGCTCGCCGGACTGGAACATCTCGCGGGTGATGTCGCAGCCGCCGACGAACTCGCCCTTCACGTAGATCTGCGGGATGGTCGGCCAGTTCGAGAAGGCCTTGATGCCCTCGCGGATGCCTTGGTCGGCCAGGACGTTCACGCCCTTGAACGGCACTTCGAGGTAATTGAGGATCTGCACCACCTGCCCGGAGAAACCGCATTGCGGCATCTGCGGCGTGCCCTTCATGAACACCACCACGTCCTGGGAGGTGATCTCGTTCTGGATGGTCGTGTTGGCGTCGGTCATCGGGTACCTCGGGTTTATTCGATTGGCTTCATATCGCCGGTCCCGGCCAGCTTCTCAAGGAGGCCGGCGACGGGCAGCCTGCCCGCGGTCAGATCCTCGTAGCTGAACGGACAATCCTGCGGCAGATCGCGCGGCACGCGGATCGCGTAGTCGGCCAGACTCGTCGCGGCATCGGAAACGCCGCGCCGCCAAGCCGCGTTCAGGTCGATCAGCCGACGCATGGACGGCTTCGCCTCGCGGGTGATCCGGAGCAGAAACGCGTCGATCTCGATCCGCCAACGATCGCGGCTGGGCGCGTTCGGATCGGACAGAAGCTTCACGAGGTGCTCGAAAACCAGCTCCATCTTGCGGACCACGCCGCTGACTTGCGAGCGGCCCACGTAGAGGAGCTCCTCGATGATGCACTGCCAGTCGATCTGTCGGGACAGGGGGTCGGATCGCTCCGCGAGCCGCGCGAGCAGGGCGACCTGTTGATGGCACCACGCGACGGTGTCGCTGTCGATCAGTTCAGGCTGTTCGCGACGCAGTTCGGCGGTCTCGTGGATATCACGCGCGCGCTGCGTCGCGGCAGCGGCATCAGCGCGCCCGGCGAGCAACCGATCCAGCCAAGCCTCGACACCGCCTTCTGCATCCCACGCATAATTCCCGAGGGCGGCCGGGACCGCGTTGCGATCGATCGAATCGTCCGACCCGGCTATCTTCGGCATGGCCTCGAACAGGCGCTCATGGAGGCCGATCGAGAAGTCTTCGGACGCGACGAGATGGCGAACACTCTCGAAGAGGGACGGGTCGTCCAGCAAGGCGCCGAGCAGTTCGCGTTCCCAGGCGAAGGTCTCCCCCCAGGTCGGCGGCCGTACGCGTTCGATGAAGACGGACGGTTTGAGACTCATCGCAAAGCTCGAGGGTCGTCGCCTCAATCCTGCGGCACGCCCGTGGTCAGCGCAAGGGCGTGGAGCACCCCGCCCATCCGGCCCTGGAGGGCGCCGTAGACCATCTGGTGCTGGGCCACCCGGGTCTTGCCCTTGAAGGCCGCCGACAGGACCGTGGCGGCGTAATGGTCGCCGTCGCCCGCGAGGTCACGGATCTCCACCTGCGCGTCCGGCAGGGCCTCGCGGATCATGCGCTCGATCTCGCCCGCATCCATCGGCATCGGGTCACTCCTGGGAGAAGGGGTCAGGCGGCGGGCGCGGCGGGCTGGCTCGCCATGTAGGCGGGCAGCCAGCCCTCGTGCGCGGCGGTCAGGTCGGTGAGCGATATGGTCTCGCCGCCCGGCAGGGTCAAACGGTCGGCGCCGGTGACGCCCACCGAGGCCGCCGCGACCCCTTGCGCCGCGGCAGCCGAAAGGATCTCGGTGGCCGCCTCCGGCCGCACGGCCAGCAGGTAGCGGGCCTGATCCTCGCCGAACAGGTAGGCGTGGGGCGCCAGATCCACCGGAACGTCGGGCAGCGCCGCGCCGATACCGCCCGCCATCGCCATCTCGGCCAAAGCCACCGCGAGGCCGCCATCCGCGAGGTCGTGGACCGTGTCGACGGTGCCGGCCTGGATCAACCCGCGGACGAAGTCGCCGTTGCGGCGCTCCAGGGCAAGGTCGACGGGCGGCGGCGCGCCATCCTCGCGGCCTTCGATCACCGACAGGTAGGACGACTGGCCGAGCCAGCCCTCGCTCACCCCGATCAGCACCAGCACGTCGCCCTCGCGCTTGAGGGCGATGGTCGCGTGGCGCGCCACGTCGTCGAGCACGCCGACGCCGCCGATGGTCGGGGTCGGCAGGATGCCGACGCCGTTGGTCTCGTTGTAGAGCGAGACGTTGCCGGACACGACCGGGAAGTCCAGCGCCCGGCAGGCCTCGCCGATGCCCTGGAGGCAGCCGACGAGCTGGCCCATCACCTCGGGTTTTTCCGGGTTGCCGAAGTTCAGGTTGTCGGTGATGGCGAGCGGCTTGGCCCCCACCGCCGTGATGTTGCGCCACGCCTCGGCCACGGCCTGACGGCCGCCCTCGACCGGGTCGGCCTCGCAGTAGCGCGGGGTGACGTCGCAGGTCAGCGCGAGGCCCTTCGGCCCGTCCTCGACCCGGACGATGGCGGCGTCGCCGCCGGGCTTCTGCACCGTGTTGCCCAGAATGAAGTGGTCGTACTGCTCGAACACCCAACGCTTCGAGGCGAGGTCGGGGGAGCCGACCAAGCGCTTCAGTGCGTCGGTGAGCGAGGCCGGGGCCGGCACCTCGGAGGCCGCGATCACCGGCTGGTGGGTGTTGGCCAGATGCGGCCGGTCATAGAGCGGCGCCTTGTCGCCCAGCTCCTTGATCGGCAGGTCGGCGACGGTCTCGCCGTGCCACTTGACGACGAAGCGTAGCGTGTCGGTGGTCCGCCCGATCACCGCGAAGTCGAGGCCCCACTTCACGAAGATGGCCTCGGCCTCCGCCTCCATGCCGGGCTTGAGCACCATGAGCATCCGCTCCTGGCTCTCGGACAGCATCATCTCGTAGGGGGTCATGCCGGCTTCGCGAGCCGGAACCTTCTCGATGTCCAGTTCGACGCCGAGGTCGCCCTTGGCGCCCATCTCCACCGCCGAGCAGGTCAGCCCGGCCGCGCCCATGTCCTGGATGGCGATCACGGCGCCGGAGGCCATCAGTTCCAGGCAGGCCTCCAGCAGCAGCTTCTCGGCGAAGGGATCGCCGACCTGCACGGTCGGGCGCTTCGACTCGGTGGCCTCGTCGAACTCGGCCGACGCCATGGTGGCGCCGTGGATGCCGTCGCGGCCGGTCTTGGAGCCGAGATAGACGATCGGATTCCCGACCCCGGTGGCGGCGGCGTAGAAGATCGCATCGGTGCGGGCGAGGCCCACCGCCATGGCGTTGACCAGGATGTTGCCGTCGTAGCGCTTGTGGAAGCCGGTCAGCCCGCCGACGGTCGGCACGCCGAAGGAATTGCCGTAGCCGCCGACCCCCGCCACGACCCCTGAGACCAGGGCGCGGGTCCGCGGATGGTCGGGCGAGCCGAACCGCAGGGCGTTGAGCGCCGCGATCGGCCGCGCGCCCATGGTGAAGACGTCGCGCAGGATGCCGCCCACGCCGGTCGCCGCGCCCTGGTAGGGCTCGATGTAGCTCGGGTGGTTGTGGCTCTCCATCTTGAACACGCAGGCGTGGCCGTCGCCGATATCGATGACGCCCGCGTTCTCGCCCGGCCCCTGGATCACCCACGGCGCCGAGGTCGGCAGCCCGCGCAGGTGCTTGCGGGAGGATTTGTAGGAACAATGCTCGTTCCACATCGCCGACACGATGCCGAGTTCGGTCAGCGTCGGATCGCGCCCGATCAGGCCGCGGAAGCGCGTGTACTCGTCCGGCGTCAGGCCGTGCTGGGCCACGAGTTCGGGGGTGATCGGAACGTCGTTGCGGAACATGCGAAGGGTCTCGGCAGAGAGCGGCCCGTTCCGGGAGACACGGGCCGCGGCGAGCCCGGACCGGGCGGGCATCATCTAGGCTGCCCCGGCTCTAGAGCGGAAGCGCCCGCCCTGGCAACATCCGTGGGTATTCCGGCGCGGGGGCGTGGCCTTGCGGGTTCATGGATCTCTTGGAATCACAGGAACGTCCGCATCCGCAATTTCTCGCTTCCTCCTTTGCCGCGGAAGGGTCTGCGCGTGTCGGTTTCGGATCAGAATTCGGTCGAAGCCGACTGCTCTCAGGGATCAGACCTGTGAACAAGCTCGCGCTCAAGCCGGTCGACGACCGGCGTCGCCATCCGGCTCATTCTCTCGGCATCGTGCGATCAGAGCATGCACCGGCTCCGGCCCGGTCATCAGGTCGAGATAATCGAAGCCGTCCACGCTCTGGCTCGCCATGAGCAACTGGAAATGCATCTGGAACAGGTTCCACTGGCGCCGGCGGACATCGCTGCCCGTGATCAGGTCGTTGATCATCACCCCGAGCACGGCCGGGCGCTCCGGGTCCGGCGGGGTGAGCGCGCAGGCGGCCAGGGGGTTCTGGGCGTGGATCGACAGCCAGTCCCAGGGGGCACGCACATCGATCCAGCCGATCTGCCGTGCCCGCCCGAAGCGCAGGAGCGCGTCGCGGAAGCCCAGTGCGGCCGGGTCGAGGCCGAGCCACGGGATGACGCTGCCGATGCTCACGAAGGTGACCGGCGTGCCGCGGGTGCCGAAGCCGGGATCGTGGGCGAGCACCCGGTCCAGCACCTCGATCCCGAGGAAGCTCGACGAGGAATGGCCCACCACCACCACCTCGTCGGCCTCGCCCTCGGCGGCGCGGATGCGGGCCGCGAAGGCGTCGAGGCGGGGCGCCATTTCGGGCGCCGCGCCGGCCGCGTAGGCGTGGGTGAAGGCGGTGTCGTCCACGAGGTGGGAGACGTAGAGGGGCTTGCCGCGGGTCACCCGCATCAGTCCGGCCAGGATCGCGTAGGCCAGGGGCGGAACCGCCAGCAGGGACCAGGGGCGCAGCGCGTCCGGCGCCAGGGCGACGAGCCCCCCCGCCAGGGCGAGGCTGAGGCCGACCAGAGCCAGATAGATGAGATGCACGCCGAAGATCACCGTGGAGAAGCGCCAGCCCTCCCGGCGCAGATCGGTCGCGTAGCCCGAGCGCCACAGCCGCCAGAGCAGTGCCGGGACGCCCCGGAGGCGGGCCCAGCCGGATTGCGGGAAGCGCGCGCGGACGATGTCCTCCCAGCGCAGCAGGACAGTGCGGGTGTCGACACCGCGCGACTGCACGCTCCAGGCAAGAGCGAGCCCGTCGGCCGAGCGGACCGGATCGCCCACTGCGATCGCGGCACCGCGCCGGGACGCGGTGAGGCGGGCCTCGCGGCGGAAGAGGCCCCAGTAGACCTCGGGCTCCCGCGGGTCGAAGCCCGGCAGGTAGAACACGGTCCGGGAGGTCAGAATCGGAGAACGCGGCGGTCCTGATCGGGCGGCGGCTTCATCCGGGGCAGTCCGGGGCGGCGTATCGGTCACGGGTGCGGAAACGGAAATGACGGGTCCGATCGATTCGGTTGGGGGCGCCCTGCCTACACCAACCGCCCCAGCGCGTTGAGACGGCGGGCCTCATCTCATGCCGCTGGGGGATGGGACAGGAAGTCGGCGATCGCCGCCACGAACCGCTCGCCATAGGCCTCGCGCTTGCGCTCGCCGACCCCGTGTACGGTGCGCAGGGCCCAGAGATCGACGGGTTTCTGGCGGGCCATCTCGATCAGCGTGCGGTCGGGAAAGACCATGAAGGCCGCGATCCCCTCGGCCCGGGCCAGCGTTGCGCGCAGGCCGCGCAGGTGCTGGAACAGCGCCTCGTCGGTCTCCGACAGCGCGATCTCCCCGTCCTCGCGGGGCGCAGCGCGGCGGCGCTCGCGGGAGTCCGCCTTCGGTTCCGGGTCGGGGCGGAGCTGGACGGGCTCCCGTCCGTACAGGATCGCCTCGCCCTTCGCGGTCATCGACAGGCCGCCATAGCCGTCGGTATTCTCGGCGATGGCCCCGGCCGCGAAGAGCTGGCGCAGGATCGCCCGCCATGCCGCCACCGGCTTGTCGGCGCCGACCCCGAAGGTCTTCAGGCCCGCGTGGCCGTTGCGGCGGATCGGCTCGCTCTCCTTGCCGTGGACCACGTCGCAGATATAGGCCGCGCCGAAGCGCTGCCCGGTGCGCACGATCGCCGAGAGGATCTTCTGGGCCGAGACCGTGCCGTCCACCAGGGTGACGCCGCCCCGGCACAGGTCGCAGCGGCCGCAGGGCTCGCTCGCCTCGCCGAAATAGCCGAGCAGCGATTGCCGCCGGCAGGTGGCGCCCTCGCACAGGGTGATCATCGCCTCGAGCTTGCGCCGCTCGACCCGGCGGCGCTCGTCGGAGATCTCCTTCTCGTCGATCTGGCGGCGGCGGAGCGCCATATCGTCGAGACCGTAGAGGGTGAGCGTATCGGCCGGCAGTCCGTCGCGCCCTGCGCGGCCGATCTCCTGATAGTAGCCCTCGACGTTGTTGGGCATGTCGGCGTGGCAGACGAAGCGCACGTCCGGCTTGTTGATGCCCATGCCGAAGGCGATCGTGGCGGTCATCACCACCCCGTCCTCCTGCAGGAACCGGTCCTGGTTGCGCATGCGCGTGCCCTGGTCGAGGCCGGCATGATAGGGCAGCGCGTCGAACCCGTCCTTCTTGAGGGTCTCGGCGAGCTGTTCGACGCGCTTGCGCGACGAGCAATAGATGATCCCGCTCTCAGACCGCCGGTGCTTCAGGAAGCGCTCGATCTGCCGGGCCGGGTTGTCCTTCGGCTGGAAGGTCAGCCGGATGTTCGGCCGGTCGAAGGAGTGGACGAAGATCTTTGGCGGCCGCCCCTGCGGGAACAGCCGCTCGGCGATCTCGGCGCGGGTCGCAGCATCGGCGGTGGCGGTCAGCGCCAGGGTCTGGATGTTGCCGAGCGCCGTGCGGGCGCGGGCGATCTCGCGGTATTCCGGCCGGAAATCGTGGCCCCATTGCGAGACGCAATGCGCTTCGTCGACGGCCAGCCGCCTTACGCCGGCCCCGCGCAGGGCCTCGATGCAGCCCTCCATCAGCAGGCGCTCGGGCGAGACGAACAGCAGCCGGAGTTCCCCCGAGCGCAGCATCCGCCAGGTCTCGCGCGAGTCGGATTCCGTCACGCTCGAGTTGAGGGTCGCGGCCTCGACACCGACGCTCTTCATCTGCTGCACCTGATCGTGCATCAGCGCGATCAGCGGCGAGACCACCACGGTCAGCCCCGGATCGACCAACGCCGGGAGCTGGTAGGTCATGGACTTGCCAGAGCCCGTGGGCATCACGGCGAACACGTCGTCGCCATCCAGCACCGCGCCGATCACCTCGTCCTGGCCGGGCCGGAAATCCTCGTAGCCGAAGGTTTTTTTAAGCGCGGCGCGGGCCTCGTCGAGGCGGGTCATCGGGATCCTTGGTCGGGGTACGGGCCGCTTGCGGCGTCTGCGTGTAGACACTAACCTTTCTGTGTCTACACGGAGGTCACCATGCCGCTCAACATCCGCAGCGAAGAGGTGAATCGACTCGCCGAGACGCTGGCATCGAAGGCCGGCGTGAGCAAGACCGAGGCGGTGCGAATCGCGCTCGTGAACTAGTTGGGTCGCCGCGAGGAGTCGCTGGCTGATTTCCTCGCGAAGATCAAACCGCTCCAAGATAAGCTGGCAGCCTACCCGGCGACGGGGCTCAAGGCCGACAAGGCGTTCTACAGCAGCCTCTACGAAGACTGATGTTTATCGATGCCTCGGCGATCGTCGCGATCCTGTGCCGCGAGGAGGGGTACAAACAGGTGGCGGATCGTCTTCGCCAAGCCCCACAGCGTTTGACGAGCGCCCTTGCCCTGTTCGAGGCCATCCTGGCGGTGGCCTGCATTCATTCGGTGTCACCCGAAACTGCCGAGGGCATCGTGAACGGCTTCCGCGAGAAGGTCGATATCGCGTTGGTTTCCCTTGGCATCGCCGAAATCCGCATCGCCGTTGCTGCGCACGCCCGCTACGGCAAGGGCCGCCACCCGGCCCGCCTGAACCTCGGCGACTGCTTCGCCTATGCCTGTGCGCAGATGCACGGCGTCCCCCTGCTCTACGTCGGCAACGATTTTCCGAAGATCGATATCCGCCCGGCCCTCCCCCGGCCGGTCGGCTGAGCAGGATACCCCGTCCGCAGTCACATCCGGACCCGCCGCCTCCTACTTCGCCGCCCCGACCGTGACGCTCCCGGTTGCGGTCCGCCCGAAGCGCGCCGGGCGGTACATGTCCTCCACGGTGGCGCCCGGATGCACGTAGGTTCCCGGCGAGACCGCCCGCACCGTGTAGGCGACGGTGAAGAAGGCCGACTGGCTCGGGTCGCGGTCGTAGGCCGCCACGAACCGGTCGTCGCGGAACTCGGTATGGACCGGCTGCACCTCCGACTTGGCGAAGGCCAGCCCCTGGAGCACGTCGGCGTCCAGCAGCTTCGGGTTGTCGATCTCGAGCCCCGCCGGCAGGGGATCGACCAGCAGGAGGCGCGCGGCCTCCGCCTTGGCCTCGCTCACCTTCAGTACCACCACGAGCCGGTCGTTCTGGCGCAGGCCCGCCGCCGGATCGACCAGGCTGCCGTCGAGGCGATGATAGCTCCGCTCCACCGCGTAGCCCTGCGCGGCCGCCGGTTCCGGCGCCAGGGGATTGCCGTTGACGGTCACGGCCACCTGCACGGGGCCACGGCCGGTATTGACCAGCTGCACGCCCCGCACCGCCAAGCGCGCCTCCCGGTAGACCCGCGCGAGAATCCCGGTCTGCGGTGCGCCGTCGAGGCTGAACGACAGGGCGTCCGCTTCCTTGGACAGGCTCTCGGCGGCGAGCACCATCCAGGCATTCTCCTGCGTGCTCGTCGACCGCTCGGTCTGCTGCTCCTCGCCGAACACAGCGGCGACCGGGCCGAGGGCGCTCTGCGTCAGCCCGCTCTCGGCCGCCAGCGTGATCAGCCCGGCGCCGTCGCGCAGGCGGGAGCCGTAATCGGCCCGGTACTGGCCCTTGTCGCGCTCAGCCCGCAGCGCGGTGAGCGCCGATTCCATCGCCCGGGCGGCCCGGCCGCGGTCGCCCAGCAGCGCCAGGGCGGCGGCGAGCTGCGCCCGCCCGAGCGCGGAGGAGAAGTCGGTGAGCTTGGTGTCGGCGAGGTAGCGCAGGTCGCCCATCACCGGGCGGCCGTTCCGGGCGAGCACGTAGGCCGCGTAGGCGAGATCGGCGCCGCCGTTGCGCACCTCGGAGGCGTTGGCCACCGCGTTGCGCAGGTAGTCGAGCGCCTGGGCGAAGGCCTTCTGCGGCACCGCGAAGCCGCGCTCCCGGGCCCGCGTCAGGAAATCGGTCACGTAGGCGTCGAGCCACAGGTCGCTCGACCCCTGCGCCGACCACAGGCCGAAATCGCCGCTCGAATCCTGGCGGGCGAGCAGCCGCTCGATCGCGTCGCGCACCCGCTCGTCCGCGCCCGCGTCGAGGGCGAGTTTGTCCAGCGTGGCGAGCTTGTTGACGTAGAGCAGCGGCATCGCCCGGCTGACCACCTGCTCGGAGCAGCCATACGGGTAGCGGTCGAGCGCCTGCAGCAGGGCCGCCACGTCGAGGCCCGGCAGCGGCGTGACCGAGAGCGAGACGCTGCCGGTGCCGGGAAGCAGGTCGGCCAGCAGGTCCGGCGTGAGCGTCAGTGCCGCCCCGGGGGCGAGGCTGCGCACGGAGCGGCGCAGCAGGGCGCCGGTCCCGGGCGCGATCCCGAGGACGAAGCTCTGGGTCAGCGCAGTCGGAAGGCCGGGGCCCGACAAGGCGAGGTCGAGCCGCGCCGTGCCCGGCCCCGCCGCGGTCAGCGGGATCGCGAACTGGCCCTTGGCGCCGGCCTCCAGCCGGAACGTCTGGCGCAGCGCAGAGGCGCCGACCACGACCGGCCCGCTCGGGCTCAGATCGACCGTGTAGTCGCCCGCCTGCCCCTCGACGTTGTCGAGGGCCACGAACAGGCGCGAGCGGTCGCCGGTATCGAGGAAGCGCGGCAGCGTGGCGGTGAGCACGACGGGATCGCGGATGATCACGTCGGCCTGGGCTTGGCCCACACGGCCGCCGCTCCAGGCAGTGACCATCACGCGGCCCGTGCCGTTGAAGGCGGGGATCGGGAAGGTGACGCTGGCGGTGCCGTCCGGCCCCACGGTCACGATTCCGGAATAGAGGGCGAGCGGCGCCTGGGTCGGCGGAGAATCGGCGAGTTCGCCGCCGCCCGCATCGCCGCCGGAGCGGATCGCGCCCACGGAGCCCTGCATGCCGTCGATCAGGTAGCCGTAGAGGTCGCGAAATTCCGGCCCGAGCGCCCTCTGGCCGAGGAAATACTGGGTCGGGTCCGGCGCGGCGTAGCGCGTGAGACTCAGGATCCCGACATCGACCAGCGCCACGGTAATCCGCGCCGCCTCGCCGGGTTTCAGGCCGGTGAGCTGGATCGGCAGGGTCAGGTCCTGGCGCGGGCGCGCCCGCTCGGGCGCCTTCACGGCGACGCCGAGGTTGCGCGTCTCGCGGTCCACCGAGAACCATGCCAGACCCAGCGCCCGGCCCGGCAGGCGCTTGGCTGCCTGATCGAGGGGCCGGTAGGCGGTGGCGATCAGATAGGCGCCGGCCCCCCATTCGGCCTTCACCGGAACGCTCACCGTGGTGCCGCCCTCCGGCACGCTGACCTCCAGGGTCTCGTGCACCCGGTCGCTGACCACCATCAGGCTGGCCTGCCCCTTGAACTTCGGGCTGAGCTTGGCCCGGAGCGTGTCGCCGGCCGCGTAGCCGGGTTTGTCGAGGGTCAGGTCGAGGAGATCCGGCGCGTCAGCGGTCTGGGATCCACCCCAGCCGACCTCGAAGCCGAGGCTGGCACTCGCCTCCGGGGCGCCCGGAGCCGAGACATCCAGCCGGTAGCGGCCGAGCCCCACCGGGGCCTCGATCCGGCTGGAACCGCCGGCCCGGAGATCGACCGTACCGCTGGCCACGCGCTTGGTGGTCTTGACCGGCTCGAACGACCAGCGCCCGTCCGCCCGATACCATTGATAGGATTGATCGACCCGCGACAGGGTCCAGCTCACCCCCGGCCGGGCGAGGAGCGCGCCTTCAGGCGTCGCCAGCACCACGTCGAAACCCGCGATTCCGCCGTCGTTCAGCTCCGTGAAACCCTTGCGCAGGGCCAGCACCGGGCCGGCCGGGAGGATCGGCAGCGTCAGGCTGCGCGACAGCGCCCTGCCGCCCGGCTCGCCGACCGCCAGGGTGATCTTGGCCTCCAGCGCCCGCAGCGCCGCCACCTGGGGTACCAGGACCGTCACGACGGCGCTGCCCTGCGCGCCCGTGGTCGCGTGCTCCTGAAGCTCCTGCGTGGCCGACTCCACGGCCTCGTCGTCGAGGCCGATGCTGTAGCCGTCCAGCCCCTTGATGCCGCTCGTGGCCGCCGCCTGCACGGTGACGCTGCCCGAGACGTCGAGATCCGCCCCCGGCGCGCCGTACAGATAGCGCGCGGCGACATCGACCTGCGCGGCCTCGCCCCGGTGGAGCGCCGCCTGCCGGGCCTTGAGGGTGACCTCCAGCCGCTCGGGGACGTAATCCTCCACGAGGAAGCTGGTCTCGCCGATCGGCGGCGCCTTCGGATCGGTATAGGCCGAGACGCGCCACGTGCCGTGCATCGCGCCCGACAGGAGCGGCAAGGGCAGCGCCCGTCCGCCGAGCCCCTGATCGGGCACCGAGACCCGCCGGTACTCGACGCCGTCCGGCCGCTTCACCACGAGGGTCAGCGGCAGGTCCGGCACCGCCGCGCCGACCGCATCGCGCAGCAATGCGGTGAGCTGGACGGTCTCGCCCGAGCGGTAGACCCCGCGCTCCGGGAACAGGTAGGCATCGAGCCCGCCGGTCTCGGGCCGTCCCTTCACGCCGCGGTCGGTGAGATCGAAGGCCCCGAGGTTGAGGTCGAGGAAGCCGTAATCGGTGCCCGCCTGGGCCACCACGAGGCTCGGCGCCAGACCGCCCTCCCCGCGGGCGAGGCCGGGATCGAAGGCGGCGTGGCCCTGTGCATCGGTGGTGCGCGTGCCCAGAACCTCGTTGTTGCGGGCGATCAGCCGGATCTCGGCGCCCGGCATCACCTGCGCGGAGGCGAGCGAGCGCAGGACCACGTGGACCCCGTCCCGCCCCTTCGTGGCGGTCAGCCCCAGGTCCGAGACCACGAACCACTGGGTCGCCTGGGTGTCGTAGCCCTCGTCGTCCGCGGCGTCCGTGCCGGAGGGCCGGGCCAGCATCACGTAGATCCCGGGCTCCAGCTTTCCGACCGCCTGCAGAACCGGGAAGGCGGTGACCGCCTCCTGGTTGAGCTCGGCCTTGGCGGTATCGAGGGTGCCCTTCCAGACGCGCACGCCCTTCTCGGCCGCGATCGACCGGGCGGTGGCGCCGCTGAGCTGGCCCAAAAAGTCCTCGGAGCGCAGGGTCGGCAGCAGGCCGCGGTCGCCGATCCGCAGCACCTCGACATCGAGCTTGGCCGCGTTCACCGAGACCAGGGGCACGCCCGCCTGTCCGGTGCGGGGCAGGACGTAGTTGCGCCCGGTGACGCGCACCTGCGGGGCGCGATCGCGCACGTAGATCTCGTAATCGGCGGATTTGAGCAGGCTCTCGCCGACCGTGGAGGGCAGGCCCTGGCGCAGGACGATCGCGTAGCGCCCGCC
This sequence comes from Methylobacterium sp. J-088, assembly GCF_022829295.1. Lineage (GTDB taxonomy): Bacteria > Pseudomonadota > Alphaproteobacteria > Rhizobiales > Beijerinckiaceae > Methylobacterium. The sequence goes on along the minus strand of NZ_JAKSYH010000022.1, from coordinate 33,624 downwards.
GTGCTTGAGCCCGTCGACGCAGATCTGCGTGTCCTCGGCGGTCACGGCGGCCGCGCTCGTGCCCGACACGGCCACGTAGGGCGCGTAATCGGTCTTGGGCACCACGGCGTCCGAGAGGGTGAAGCAGGCCCGCGGGGCGGCCGCGTCGGAATCGACCTTGTAGCCGAGGATGCGGAAGCCGTGCTCGGCCCGCAGCCTGTCGTAGGTCTCCCGCACCGCGCCGTCGTCGGCCAGGGCGAGGCTCGCCGCGTAGGCCTCGAGGGCCGGGCGCCAGGATTCCCGCTCGGCCTCCGCGGCGCCGACCAGGGCCAGGGATGCCGCGGCGTCGAGGGCCGTACCGGAGCGCTCGTAGGCACGGTAGGCGGCTGCGATCGCCCGCTCGCGCAGCCGGGTCCGGCCTTTGTAATCGTTCTCGTCCAGGGTCTCGAACGCCGCGGCGGCCGCGCGGGCATAGGCCTGCCAGTTGCGGATGTCGGCCGGGTCGGCCGCGGCCGCGGCGGCGAGCGGGGTGAGGGCCTGATCCGGCTTGCCGGCGGCGATCAGCGCCTGCCCGGCGGTGCGGGACTGGGCCGCCGGCCGGAGCGCCGTGCCGGCCTCGGCCTTGAGCGCCGCTTCGAGCCGCAGGGCCGTGCTGGCGAGATCGTCTCGAACGAAGGTTTTGGCGAACGGAGCGGGGGCGGTTGTGGCCAGCCGCGGGGCGGCGCGGGGCACGGCCGCATTCTGCGCCAGCGCCGGGCCGCCCGCCACCCATCCGAGCAGCGCCAGGGCACCCGCGAGCCGTCCGAGCCGCGCCATCAGCCTGTTCCCCACCTGCCGCGTTCCCGACGATTCGCGTCGGGATCGGTCGTGCGGGAGCCTAGCACCGGCGGCCCCCGCCGCAACGCTCGGACCGTCACCGGTTGGCAGTGACTCCGCTCAGAATGCCTTCAGCGCCTGCTCGGTGTGCTCGACGGAGACGGGCCCGGCGAAGCAGTGCGAAACCAGGGCGCGGTAATCCTGCCAGGGCTGCGAGCCGGTGAAGTCCTTGGTGTGGGCTTCCAGCGTGTCCCAGTGGATCAGCAGCCGGTAGCGCTGCGGGTGCTCGATCGAGCGCCGCACCTCGAAATGCCGGCAGCCCTTGGCCTCCTTGAAGATCGCCGAAGCCTTCGTGATGCCGGCCTCGAAGTCGGCTTCCATCCCGGGCTTGATCTCGATCTGCGCGATCTCGAGGATCATGGGTGACGTCCCTCTCTCAGGTTCGAAGGGGGCGGCCGAGCTTGGCCGCCAGGATGCGCTGTGGACTTAAACTGGGGTCGGCCTGGGCGGTGACCGGCAGGTAGGCGGTCTGCTCCAGCATGTAGCGGCCGCCCATGGCCCCGTGCATCACGAGGTCCGAGAAGGTCACCCAGGTCGCGCCGGGGCGGAACTCCACGTCGGCCTGGGGGGCCGAGGCCTGATAGGCTTCGTCCTGCTTGAGCGCGTCGTGCAGGTGCAGCATCAGGTGGTCGTATTCGGAGCGCTTGGCCTTGGTGACGCGCAACGTCGCCAGAAGACGCGCCGAGAGCGCCGAATAACCGGGGAGCCGCGGCAGGAATTTCTCCGCCATCGACCCGAAATCCTCGCCGACCCGCCAGCGGCGCGGCTCCCCGGCCGGGTTGATGTTGCGAAACACCCGCAGGATCCGCTTCTCGCCGATCGGGTTCGACGGGAAGGCGTCGACGTGCAGCCGCGTGTCGTCGCGCCGCCAGCTCAGCTTGCGTCGGTCCACGTCGAAGGGGCGATACGAGGTACCGGCGAGGCTCACCCGATCGGCATAGTCGGGCAGATAGGTGCCGATCAGGTCCCGGGCGAAGGCGCGGTAGCGGATCAGGAGCTGGCGCAGGGCCTCCTGCTCCTCCGGGGTGCCGGCCGCCCCGCGCAAATGCGCCGCCTCGCCGCGGATGTTGACGTTCTTGGCCGTGCCGTCCGCGAAGGGGCGCTCCGTGAAGCGGCGCTCGAACTCCGTGAACGGGAACGGCAGGTCGGGAAACAGCAGCACCGCCCCGGCCTCCAACTCGCGAGCCAGGGAGCCGGGCGTCTCGCCGGGGGCGATTGTGCGGATCGGACTGATCATCGTGCCGGGCTGGCCCTGCCGTCTCGGATGCCGGCCCCCTGTAACCGAGCGCCCGCGGCGAGGCCAGAGCCTGCATTTCCGGTGGATGACCGCACGGCATCCGGTAGGCCGGCCCGGCGCGGCTTGCGCAACCCGGTCGTTCCCGGCACGTTCTCCACAACATGACCGGCCCAAGTGCCCGGCGGAGGATGGCGCCGATGGCGACCCTGAAGGAATTCGAGGAAGCCCTGCGCGAGCATGGCATGAACATGGCGCTGGCGCTGCTGGAGCGCCTGCGCGAGCGCGACCGCGCGACCCGGACGGTCAAGCCCGCCCGGCGGCTCACGGGCCAGAAGATGACCCCGGAACTCGCCCGGGCGATCCTGGACCTGCACGCCAGCACCGGCATGACCCAGCAGGAGATCGCCTTCAAGGTCGGGGTGAATCAGGGCCGGGTGAACGAGGTGATCAAGCGCGGCAAGTGGCTGTCCGACGATCCGAGCGCCCCCGAGGCGGTGGCCCGCGACAAGGCGGTGGCGCGGATGCGCGGCGATCCGAAGCCGAGGAAGCCGCCCGTGGCACGAGCTGCCGCCAGCCGTCCGAAGGAGCGCAAGGCGGCGCCGCCGAAGGCGCGCAACCAGGGGCAGCTGGCGCTGGGGGATTTGTAAGGGTCCGCTGCGGGACCTGTCCCGTCTTTGCGAGCGGAGCGAAGCAATCCAGCCGCGCCACGCTCACCGATGTCGCGCTGCCCTGGGTGGCTTCGCGCCGCTCGCAAAGACGCAGAGGCATCGTGCAGGTGGCGGCCCTTCCCGAAGCGAAGGTCTCCGAGCGGTGGAGACCCTCCCGGATCCCCGATCCGCGCCCTCACCCCGCCGGGGCGAAATGCCCCCGGTAGCGGGCGCCGATCGTCTCCACCGGCAGCGTCACGAACACGTCGGTCGTGCCGAACTGGCGGTCGATCACCGCGCCGTCGCCGAAGGTCGCGCCGAGGCGCAGGTAGCCCTTGATCAGCGGCGGCAGGCTCTGCAGGGCGGCCTTCGGATCCACCGCCTCCTTCGGCAGCCGGTCCATCGCCACCGCGCGCTCCGGCAGCGGGCGGACCCGCCAGCCTTCCGGGGCGCGGGCATGGTGGTGCAGGAAGGCGAGCGGCAGGGCCAGCCGGTCCGGATCGGTGCCCTCCAGGCTGGCGCAGCCGATCAGCGCGTCGATCCGGTGGTGCAGGACGTAGGCGTAGATCCCCTGCCACAGCAGTTCGACGGTGCGCTTGCCCCGGTAGGGCTTGAGCACGCAGGAACGGCCCAATTCCAGGATCCGCCGGTGCCCCTGGGCGGCGAGCAGCGGCGCGAGGTCGTACTCGCTCTCGGAATAGAAGCCCGCATGGCGCTCGGCCACCTCGCTGCGCAGCAGGCGGTAGGTCCCGACCACCTTCGGCCGGGGCTTGGCGAAGGGCTTCTTCCGCTTCGGCGGGGTGTGGTCGAGGACGAGGAGATGGTCGCAGAGCGCGTCGTAGCCGTCGGCGTCCCGACGCGACAGGGTGGCGAGCCCGGAGGGCACCGCCGACATCTCCTCGTAGAACACCTTGAAGCGCAGGCGCTGCGCCCGGCGGATCTCGGACTTCTTCGTCGCCAGCCGCACTTCCAGATTGCCGATCCGGCCGAGGCTGCGCCCCTCGAACGGCTCGGGCAGCCGGATCGCCTGCTCGGCCGAGAGCACGTCGGCGATGCCGGTCGGGCCGCCCGCAGGGGCCCGGAGATGCGCGTGGCGGCGGCGCAGCTTCGCGATCGGCGCGCCGACGCCCCATTGCACGCCCTTGTGCCACCCGGCACCGAGCGCGCTGTAGGCTCCGCGGGCGAGATTGGCGACCATGATCCGGTTTGCTCCCGGTGCGCGTCGTGCGCCGCTCCTCTGGAAGCAGAGCACGGCGTGGATACGCCATTATGACAGCCGCCATACGAAAGCGCCCCGGCGGGGGACCGGGGCGCTCTTACAAAGCCGCGCGTTCGGGCGCGGTCAGGCGGCTTGCTGGACCGCGTCCGGCCGGACGTCACCCTCGATCACCGGGGCGCTGGCGCGGCCCGCCGTGGCGATCTGGATGCGACGCGGCTTCTTCGCCTCCGGAACCTCGCGGACGAGGTCGATGTGGAGAAGGCCGTTCTCCAGCGCCGCACCCGTCACCTGGACGTGGTCGGCGAGTTGGAAGCGGCGCTCGAAGGTGCGGGCCGCGATGCCCTGGTGCAGGAATTCCGACTTGGTCTCGGACTTGCGCTCGCCCTTCAGCGTGAGCGCGTTCTCCCGCACCTCGATCGACAGGTCGGCCTCGGTGAAGCCGGCGACCGCGACGGTGATGCGGTAGGCGTTCTCGCCGGTCCGCTCGATGTTGTAGGGCGGGTAGGTGGGCGCAGCCTCGGCGCTGGCGAACTGGTCGAGCGCGGAAAACAGCCGGTCGAAGCCGACGGTCGAACGGTAGAGGGGCGCGAGATCGAACTGACGCATGACATATCCTCGTGTGAGCAACATGCAATTCCGGTCCGCCCCGAGGGGCCGGACCCGTCTTCCGTGCCGCCGAATGGCCGGCACAGACGAGATATCGGAGGGGGAAAATCGCGGTTCAAGACCCCGGGACGTAGGGAAAATCGAGATTTTTTCGCTACGCTCCGGCGGTGCATGAGGAGGGGCGATGAAGCGGTTCGAGCGAAAGGCCGGAGGTGAGCCGCTGCTCACCCTGCGCGACACGCCCGACAATCCGGTCCCGCCTGGCGGCACCCTGATCGCGGTGGGCACGCGCGACGATTGCACCCTGCGGGCGGCCTACTGGCCATCCGGCACGCGCACCTGCCGGGGCACGGTCTGCCTGCTCCAGGGGCGGGCCGAGTTCATCGAGAAGTATTACGAGACGATCCGCGATCTGCGCACCCGCGGCTTCGCGGTGGTCGCCTTCGACTGGCGCGGACAGGGCGAGTCGGACCGGCGGGTGGACGACCCCCACAAGGGCCACGTCGCCCGGTTCGACGATTACCGGCTCGACCTGCGGGCCGTTGCCGAAACCGTGCTGATGCCGCTGATGCCGGAGCCCCATGTCGGGCTGGCCCACTCGATGGGCGGATGCGTCGCGCTGCTCGGGGCGCTCGACGGCTGGCTGCCGTTCCGGCGTCTCGTGACGGTGGCGCCGATGCTGTCGATCCGGATGATCCGCTGGCCGGCCGGGGCATCCCTGCTGTCCCAGGGCCTGCACCGGCTCGGGCTCGGGAGCCGCTACATCCCGTTCGGCAAGCCGGTCTCGATCGCCACCAACCCCTATCCCGGCAACCGCCTGACGCGGGATCCCGTCCGCTACGCCCGCAACGCCGCGGCGGCCCGGCAGGTCGGTGCCGGCGCGGTCGGCGATCCGACGATCGCGTGGCTCGCCGAGTCGTTCCGGGCGATGGCGCGCCTGCGCGATCCGCGCGCCGCGCCGCGCATCACCCTGCCGACCCTGATCGTCGCCGCAGGCGCCGACCCGGTCTGCGGAACCCCCGACACCGAGCGCTTCGCCGCGCGGCTCAAGGCCGGCCACATCCTGGTCCTGCCGGATTCGCGGCACGAGATCCTGTCCGAGCGCGACGCGATCCGGCAGGATTTCTGGGCGGCCTTCGAGGCGTTCGTGCCGGGCTCGCCCCTGCCCTCCCACGCGGAGGTCGCCACGCACGCCAATGCGGTGCCGGTGGCCTGACGGGTCAGGGTTTCAAAAGGGCAAGCCCTTTTGCGGGTGCAGGGCGGAGCCCTGATGGGCTCGGGCGAAGCCCGACATCGGGGTTTCACCCCGATACCCCACCAAAGGGCTGAGCCCTTTGGGATCCCAGACGCTTCAGCCGCCGAGATCCGGGTCGATGTCGCGGGGGCGGACGAACCGGTCCAGACGCCCCTGGCCGGAGGCGATCTCGGCCCAGTGATCCGTATCGAAATCGATCACCACGTAGGCGGCGGTGGGAAATTCGAGCGCCAAGCGGTTGCGCACGGCGCGCGGGCCCTCCCCGGCGAGGTCCGAAGCCAGATCGCCCAGGCCCGGATTGTGGCCCACGACGATCACCGTGGCGGCGCTGTCGGGCGCCGACTGGATCACCGTCAGAATTTGATGCGCGGTGGCCTCGTAGATCTCGCGCTGCCAGCGGATCTCGGGATCGCCGAGCGTGGCCGCCATCGCCTCCCAGGTCTCCCGGGTGCGCTGGGCCGTCGAGACCAGGGCAAGGTCCGGCCGCACACCCTCCTCGGCGAGACGGGTCCCCACGGCCGGCGCGGCCCGCCGACCCCGGTCGTTGAGCGGTCGGCCGTGATCGGCGACGCCCGCCGGGCGGTCCGACTTGGCGTGCCGCAACAGGATCAGCCTGCGCATGACGTCAGCCCCTGCAAGAATTTCGGACCGGCTTCGCGGTCTCGTGATGCCGGTTAGCCGAAAGCGTGGCGCGCGTCAGCCGCCGCGCTGGTCGCGCCGCATCATGAAGGCGAGCTTCTCGAACAGGCTGACATCCTGCTCGTTCTTCAGGAGCGCCCCGTGGAGCGGCGGGATCAGCTTGCGGCCGTCCTGCTCGCGCAGGGTCTCGGGGGCGATGTCCTCGGAGACGAGGAGCTTCAGCCAGTCGAGCAGCTCGGAGGTCGAAGGCTTCTTCTTGAGGCCCGGCACCTCGCGCATCGCCAGGAAGGTCCGCAGGGCCTCCTCGACGAGGCGGTGCTTGATGCCCGGATAATGCACGTCGACGATCCGCTGCAGCGTCTCGGCGTCGGGGAACGTGATGTAGTGGAAGAAACAGCGGCGCAGGAACGCGTCCGGCAATTCCTTCTCGTTGTTCGACGTGATGATCACGATCGGCCGCCGCACGGCTTTGACGGTCTCGCCGGTCTCGTAGACGTGGAACTCCATCCGATCGAGTTCGGTGAGCAAGTCGTTGGGGAACTCGATATCGGCCTTGTCGATCTCGTCGATCAGCAGGACCGGGCGCTCGGGCGCCGTGAACGCCTCCCAGAGCTTGCCGCGCCGGATGTAGTTGGCGATGTCCGAGACCTTTGGGTCGCCGAGCTGGGAGTCCCGCAGCCGCGAGACCGCATCGTACTCGTAGAGCCCCTGCTGCGCCTTGGTGGTGGACTTGATGTTCCAGACGATCAGCTGCGCGTTCAACCCCTTGGCGATCTCTTCGGCCAGCACGGTCTTGCCGGTGCCGGGCTCGCCCTTCACGAGGAGCGGCCGTTCGAGCACCACTGCGGCGTTGACCGCTGCCGTGAGGTCGGGGGTCGCGACGTAGGACTCGGTGCCGGAAAAGCGCATCGCGGTCTCGGTGAAGTGGGTTTAGGAGAACGGGTAACGCGGGGTGCGGGCCGGCCGCAAGCGCCACCCCTTTCCCGGGCGCGTGGAGCGCCAGCGGAACGCGACCCGGAATCCAGCGCAGGACGTCGCGCAGCGTCCCTCCGGATCGAACGGAGCCGCTGGCGTGGGGCTTTTCGTGCTGGATCCCGGATCACCCTCCGCTGCGTTCCAGGCGTCCGGGAAAGGGGTGCGGTTGACTGGCCCGCCTCAGCCCTTCTCGTGCCAGACGCAGTTCCGGGCCAGGATCTCCAGGTTCACGTCCGACTTCTGCGGCTGCGGCAGGGTCTTGCCGTCCATGGCGAGGTCGATCTTGATCTCGACCTGACCCTTCGCCTCGGCCGTGCGGCGGGAGAAGTAGCAGTATTGCTGGTAGGGCTGGTCGGCGTTGTCCTTGAAGTTCCAGCCGGTCACGATCTGCCCGTCGAGATAGGGGACCTGCTTGAACACCGTGAAGGTCGTGTTCACCGCAGCCTTCGAGGCCGGGGCGGCGTCACTGCCGAGCTGCGCCCGGGTGGGGGTCGGCGTGCCGGTGGCGGCCTTGGGCAGACCTTCGAGCTTGAGCGTGTTGTCGGTGAGCGTGACCTCGCCCTTCGTCTTGAGCGTCACGTCCGAGAGCGCGGCCTGCATGGCGGAGGCGATCTTCTCCGCCGCCGTGTCGAACTGGTTGAGCGTGGCCCAGCCATAGGCCGCCGCGCCGACGCCGATGCCCGCGAGGCACAGGAAGGCGCCGAAGCCCAAGGCCCGGAACAGGAAGGCCCGGGCCGCGACGTAGCTCGAATCCGCCCGCAGGCGGGAGTTCACCTGCTGGGCGAGGGCGACGTTCTCGGGGGTTCCGCCGGCGACGTAGTTCATGCGCCCGCTCCCGCGGCTGGCAGGGTCTGGCCCGGACCGTTCTGTCCGGGCAGGGCCTGCTGGCCCGGAACCGGCCGGTTCATCGGGATGACCGCCCCGGAGGCATTGGCCGCCCGGGGCAGGATCGGCTCAGGGTTCGAGCGCAGGGCGTCGGCGATCGCGTCCAGCATGTAGGGGGCGGCCTCCGGGTTCACGGCGGCGCCGAGGTCGTCCTCGTCCATGAAGGTCCGGCGGGTCGAGACCGCGCAGAGCGCCAGGATCGTCGACGCGAAGGCGGCGCAGACGGCCGGCACGAACACGAAGATCCGCAGGAAGGCGTGGACCTGGCTCTCGGTCACGTCGATCGGATCGACGCCGTACACCATGGCGGTGAAGGAGTGCAGCTGCGAGCGGTTGACCGCGTTGCGGTAGCCCTGCTCGGCATCGGCCACCCGCCGGTCGGCGGCACCCGGATCGAGCTCCGTCCGTGCCTTGCGGGCGTCCTCGAGGTTCTTGACCAGGGCGGCGCGGTCGGCCGACGCCTTGGTGACCCCAGCCGACAGGGCGGCGACCCGCGGGTCGGCGAGGCATTTCAGGTTCTGGTACTTCCGGCCCTTGCTGTTGGTGCCGAAGACCCGCTCGCAGCGCTGGGCCGGCAGGCCGGCGAGTTGCTGGGCGTTGTCGGCGGCGCGCTTCTCGATCTGGTCGAGTTCGGCCGTGTACTGGGCGACGCGCTCGTCCGCCGCCTTGATCCGGTCGCCGATCGTGGCGCGGTCGGCCTGGGCGTCCTTGAGCGCGGTCTTGGCCTTGGCGGCCTCCATCAGCCGGGGATGGAACATCATCTCGCCGAGCTGGGACACCGACTTGGTGGTCACGCCGGCTGCGAAGATGATGCCGAGCACCGCCAGCCCGCGCACGAAATGCGAGCGCTGTGTGCGGGCCAGGATGCCCAGCGGCACCCGGCACAGCTCCACGGCGGCGTAGACCATGGGGGCCAGCAGCATGAAGTAGAAGGCGTGCCAGTCGCCGTCGCTGTAGACGCCCGCGAACAGCCACGCGCCCCAGAGCGAGGCGCCGATCACCATGAACTCGACGAGGTACGCGATCGCCACGTAGCCCCATTTGACGCGGTAGCCCCGATCGACGTGACGCTGATGGCGCCAGCGGTCCGATTCGAGCCTCCATTCGCGCTCCTCGCGCTTGCGGTCGCGGTTGGGGGGCGCTTTGGGACCGGCAAAGATCGATTTGATGGAGATCATCGGCCTCAACACATCCATCGGGTCCGGTCCCGGGCACAGCCAGCCGAGTTTAACCCCGGTTTAACTCCTGCGTGTATGCGCGCATTGTGCCGATTTTAGGCCGCCGCGCACGCCTGCACTGTACGATACCGGGCCCGCCGCCCGGGTGGCGGAAATGTCTCACCCGGTTCATGTATCCGCCTTGTGTCGCAGCACACCTGGCCCGGGCCGGAATTCGTTTGCTCCCCGTCGGTCAGGGACCCATGATCGCGAAGCCGTGATCGGCACCCCCGCCGCCGCCAGAGACGAGGTTCGATCCGACGCCGATGCCAGAGGTCCATCCGGGTTCCTACAAGGAAGCGATTCTGTTCCTCGTCACAGCGGGGATCGTGGTGCCGCTGTTCCACCGCCTGCGGATCTCGCCGGTGCTCGGATTCATCGGCGCCGGCGCCCTGCTCGGACCCTACGGCCTCGGCCGTCTGGCGGAGGCCTATCCCTTCGTCCACCTGTTCACCATCGGCAACCGGGCCGAGATCTCCCACCTCGCCGAGTTCGGCGTGATCTTCCTGATGTTCATGATCGGGATCGAGCTGTCCTGGGAGCGCCTGAGGACCCTGCGGCGGCTGGTCTTCGGCCTGGGGTCGCTGCAGGTCGGCTGCTCCACGCTGATCCTGGCGATGATCCTCTACGGGCTCAATGTGCCGCTGGTCGGCGCCGCGATCGTGGGGATCGGGCTCGCGCTCTCCTCCACCGCGGTGGTGCTGCCGGTCCTGGCCGAGCAGAAGCGGCTCAACGCGCCCACCGGGCGCACGAGCTTCGCGGTGCTGCTGTTCCAGGATCTGGCGGTGGCGCCGGCCCTGTTCGCCATCGCGGTGCTCGGCCGCGACGACGGGGGCGACAAGGGCTGGGCGCTGGCCATGGCGCTGGGCCAGGCGGCGGTCGCGCTGGTGCTGATCGTGATCGCGGGCCGCCTCGCCCTGCGCCCGCTGTTCCAACTCGTGGCACGCACGCGCTCGACCGAGCTGTTCATGGCGGCCTGCCTGCTGGTGATCGTCGGCACGGCGCTGACTGCGGCGGCGAGCGGGTTGTCGATGACGCTCGGCGCCTTCGTGGCCGGCCTGCTGCTGGCCGAGACCGAGTACCGCCGGGCGATCGAGGCGACGATCGACCCGTTCAAAGGCCTGCTGCTCGGCGTGTTCTTCGTCTCGGTGGGGATGAACCTCGATCCGGCCCAGCTCATGGCGACGCCGGGCGCGATCCTGGGTCTCGCCCTGGCGCTGGTCGCCATCAAGGGGGCCGTGGTGGTGATGGCGGCGCCGGTGATGAAGATCCCCCGGCCGGTGGCGATCGAGACGGCGTTGCTGCTCGGGCCGGGCGGGGAATTCGCCTACGTGCTGATCGGCGGCGCCATGGCCACCGGGCTGGTCCCCGAGGAGGTCGGGGCCGCCGCCCTGGTGGTGACCACCGTCACGATGATCATGATCCCGGCGCTCGCGGCGGTCGGCCGGCGGCTCAAGCAGCGGGCGACCGCCCAGGCCCAGGCCGCCGCGGGCGCGCAGACGCCGCTGCCCGAGCGCGTCGAGAACCGGGTGATCGTCGCGGGCTTCGGCCGTGTCGGCCGGCAGGTCGGCGAGATGCTGGAGAAGCACAAGATCCCGTATCTCGCCCTCGATTCGGACCCCGCCCGGGTCGCCGAGCAGCGCCGCACCGGGAAGCCGGTCTATTTCGGCGATTCCGGCAACACCGAGATCCTGCGCCACTGCGACATCGCCTCGGCGCGCGCCCTGGTGGTGACGCTCGACAGCCCCCGGGCGGTCGAGGCGGCGGTGACGGCGGCCCGCGCCGAGCGGCCGGACCTGACCATCGTGGCCCGGGCCCGCGACGCCCGCCACGCCACTGCGCTCTACGAACTCGGCGTCGACGACGCGGTGCCGGAGACGATCGAGGCCTCGCTGCAATTGTCCGAGGCGGTGCTGGTCGATGTCGGCGTGCCGATGGGGCTCGTCATCGCGTCGATCCACGAGCGGCGGGACGAGTACCGCGCCCTGCTCAAGAAGCGCGAGAACGAGGCCAAGCCGATCTTCCGGGCCCGGCGTACCGTGGGCAAGACCCTGGGCAAGCCGCCGGTCAAGCGGGAGCCGGAGCCCCAGGCGGCGGCTCGTCAAGAGGCCGCGGCCGGCCAGGAGGCATGAGCCGCATCCGGTAAACCGCGACCGGGACGGCGCGATAAGAAGTCACTGCGGGGGCTTCGTCTCCTTCGCGACGGTCGAACGCCACCGCTCGGATCCACGTTTGAAATTCGGCGCCATGTCCCGCGGCGGATCGGCGTCCCGCGGCGGATCGGCGTCCCGAGGCGGATCGGTGTCCCGCGGCGGATCGGTGTCCCGCGGCGGGACCGATACGCTGCCTCCGGTCCGTCAATGGACTGGTTCCCTTCCGTCTGCGCGTTTCCGGCGTAGCGCGGGCGCAGGTGAGCGATTCAGGTGAGCGATTCAGGTGCACGATCGAAGGACGTGCCGCCGCGATCGGACGGATCCGTCGGCGCGCCGTACCGTATCGTTCCCAGAAAATAATAATCGCGCCTCAAATTTTATTGCCGATGTATATTGATATTGAGATATTTTTGGCTGATCGAGCGAAAATATTTCGACATCCTGGCGATCGTCTGTTGTGTTTGCGCAGCAATACGACCGTCCGGCTGCTCGATTGCTGACGCGAGTTGTTAAATAGTTTTAACCATCATAAGGTGTCGCCAATGGGTACGGCTCTGTATCGCCGGGCGAAACCCGTGATGGGTAGACCGGATTTCGTGATGGTGATGACTGCGCATCGCGTTCGACCGATCGCGACGGAAGTCCGGCAATCGCACCGGAGGCTCGAACCGTGCGGCATCGGGCGCGGTCGCGATGTATGAGGGAGACGGCCGGTTCCCCCGGGTCGGCGGCAAGCGCGATATCTCCGCCTACGCGACGTTGACGATGAGCACCGACGAAGTGCCGCCCGGCGCGCGCTTCGATTACTGGATCGAGGCCTGCCGATCGGTGTTCGGTGGATTCGAGTTCGTGGATCTGCAGCCGAAGGGGTTTCAGGCCGCCGTGAGCGCGCTGACGGTCGACAACCTCACGATCAGCCATTACCTCGGCCCGCCCCATGCCATGAGCCGGACGAAGTCGCATATCCGCTCCTCGGATAACGATTTCTACCTCGTCATCCTGGCGTCGGAGCGGACGTTCAGGATGGAACATGGCCGACACTGCCGGTCCGGCCCGGGTGGAATCGCGCTCATGGACAACACCCAGCCGTTCCTGGGCGCGCATCCGGAAGGCCTGGACATCATCAATGTCTTCATCCCGCGGGCCGTGCTGGAGCGGGCCGTCGGGCCGGCCCGGTCCCTGACGGGACTGACGATCGATGCGACGCAGACGAGCTTTCCCATCATCACGTCGTACCTGTCGACGCTGATCAAGCACGGCGCGGGCCTCGATGCGGAACGCCAGACGCGGATGGCCGCGGTCGCCGTCGAGCTGATCGCGGCGGGTTTCTCGGAGAAGCTGCAGACCGACCCGCCCCGGTCCTTGAGCGGCGCCGCGATCGTCAGCCGGGCGCAGGCCTTCATCGTCGATCACCTCGGTGTCGAGGGCCTGTCGATCAACGACGTCGCGGCTGCGCTCAACATCTCGGTCCGCCGGCTTCAGGAGGTGGCGAGCGCGGAGAACATCGCTCTGATGGACTGGATGTGGGAGCGGCGTATGCAGCTGGCGCGCACGAAGCTCGCCGATCCGACCCATATCACCGTTCCGGTCGGGCTCATCGCCTATCAAAGCGGGTTCACCAGCCAGGCCCATTTCTCCCGCCGCTTCAAGGAGCGGTTCGGGCAGACGCCGACGGAGTACAGGGCTGCGTCAAGCTTCATGCGGGCCGCGCAGACGACGCCACCTGCCCTGTCCGCTTTGCGGTGAAGGGCGCGGCGCCCGGATGCCGCGGTTTCCTCAGACGAAGGCGGGCTGCGCCTCTGCGACCTTGGGGCGCCGCACCACCCGGCTGCGCGTCGCCGGCTCGAACCCCTCGGCGAAGCTGCATCGGTAGACCAACGCGTCGGCGGGCCCCAGGCCGGTGACCAGCGGCACCGTCACGCTGTCGCCGGAGAAGCGCCAGCCGCGCGCGCCCTTGTCCCAGTAGAGCCAGACCGTGCCGGGATGGCCCCGCAGGGTGAACACCGCGGCCTTGCGCGACAGGGCCTGCACGGCCCGAGGCGCATACATGCCCTTGTCACGATAGGCCTCCCGGGTCGCCGCGGGCTGACGATCCATGAAGGTGTTGCGCACCAACTGAATCGTCGCCCCCGGCTTCCCGAGAAACCGCTTGAATTCCGTCAGATTCCGCAGGATGACCGCCATTGCAGGTCTCCTCGCTTGTCCCGTACGGACCGCGTCGCCGCGTCCGTACCCACTCGATCCATCGAGTTGAGCGATTCCCATGACGGATTGCGTGACTGCACGAGGGGTGCGGCGGCACATATCAACAGATTCGACGACTTATACCCAGATTCTGCGGATCGAGAGCCCAAGAAGACTCTCGGCGGTGCGGGAATCGACTCGGGCCATGGCGCTGAATCTTGTCGACCATTCGCGAAGACCCGCGTTCGCTGACGGAAAGTCCAGCACAGCTTGGGGCCGGTGGTTTCGATTCGCCTGGACTTGACCCGCATCGCCAACTGGCGCGTTTGTCTCGGATGCTGCTGCAGTTCTTCACGGCCCTGCGAGACGCCAAGATCCCCGTCTCCCTGAGGGAGTACCTCACGCTGCTGGGCGGCCTCGATCAAGGGCTGGCCGGGCACGAGGTCGAAGCCTTTTACTTCCTGTCGCGCACGGCGCTGGTGAAGGACGAGGCGCATCTCGACCGGTTCGACCGGGTGTTCGGTACGGTGTTCAAGGGGCTGGAGACTCTCGGGGAGGCGGTCGATCCGACGCCCATTCCCGAAGAGTGGCTGCGCAAGCTCGCGGAAAAATACCTGACCGAGGCCGAGAAGGCGGAGCTCAAGGCGCTCGGCTGGGACAAGCTGTTCGAGACTCTCAAGGAGCGGCTGGCCGAGCAGAAGGAACGCCACCAGGGCGGCTCCAAGTGGATCGGTACCGGCGGGACCTCGCCGTTCGGCGCCTACGGCTACAACCCTGAAGGGATCCGCATCGGCCAGGATGGGAACCGCAACTTCCGCGCCGTGAAGGTTTGGGACAAGCGCACGTTCAAGGATCTCGACGACGACCGCGAGATCGGCGCGCGCACCATGCGCCTCGCGCTGCGGCGCCTGCGCCGCTTCGCCCGGGCGGGGGCGGCCGAGGAACTCGACCTCGACGGCACGATCCGCGCGAGCGCCCGCCAGGGCTATATCGATGTGAAGCTGCGGCCGGAGCGGCGCAACGCCGTGAAGGTGCTGCTGTTCCTCGATGTCGGCGGCTCGATGGACTGGCATATCGAGCAGGCCGAGGCGTTGTTCTCGGCGGCGCGCTCGGAGTTCAAGCACCTCGCGCATTACTACTTCCACAACTGCCCCTACGAGGCGGTCTGGACCGAGAACCGGCGGCGCCACGAGGCGCAGACGCCGCTGCTCGACGTGATCCGCACCTATGGCAGCGACTACCGGCTGATCTTCGTGGGCGACGCCTCGATGAGCCCCTACGAGATCGCCACGCCCGGCGGCGCGGTCGAGCATTGGAACGCGGAGGCCGGCGCCGTCTGGATGCAGCGGCTCCTCGACCATTTCCCGAAGGCGGCGTGGCTCAACCCGGTGCCGGAGACGCAGTGGGGCTACACGCAGTCGATCGGCATGGTGCAGCGGCTGGTCTCGGGCCGGATGTTCCCGCTGACCCTGGAGGGGCTCGACGCGGCGGCACGGGCGCTGGTGCGGTAGGGATCGCGGTTGGGCTGTTCGTAGTGGCTCGGGTGACCGGGCCTTGAAGGTCGACCGCTGTCATAGGTCGGGCATAAGCAGGGTGAGTTTTGCCAGGATAACGCTGGCGCCGTCTTTCACGGAGGCGGCGGTTTCACGCGCCGCGGGTGAAGAATGAGCAACCGGCTCCGCGTGTCGCTCTCTGAGGGCTACGATTTACATATGCCGGGTCGGACGCTCATGCGCGCGGCGGAGCGCGACAGGCCCCCTCTCCTGTGCGGGCTCTCCGGTGCGGGCTTGCGGATTCACACATCCGGTCTGGCAAGGCTGGTTCAGGGTCGAGCGCGGGTCCCCTCTCCCGTGCGGGAGAGGGACAGGGTGAGGGAAGAGAACTACCCGGAAGAAGTGCCCCCTATCGGCGCATCGATCACGTGCTCTGTTCTGAGCGTTCTCGTCCCTCACCCCAACCCTCTCCCGCTCGGGAGAGGGGGCCCGTCGCGCCCTGCCGCGAGCCTCGGTGTTCTACCAGGCTATGTGAATATCGAAGTCCGCACGGGAGAGGGCCCCCGCGCCTCTTCAAGCTGGCGGCCGAGACTGCCGAGACCTCAAACCTCTGTATCCTGTAGCTCTGAGGGGACGAAGAGCGCGTCGAGCTTTGGCGCTTGAGTCAACGGGCCGAGGCCTCAGGAAGCGCGACAGCATCCCCCTTCTCCCAGGCCTCAAGCCAGGCATCCACATCGGTGTCCGCTATGAAACGACCGCTCTCGATGTCCGCCCTCGCGATTGCCAGAAGGCCCGCTTCGACTTCGAGGCGCACGTCGCGCTGCCGGGTCAGCTCTCCAGGGGGCGCCGGCTTCCGGTTCTGCCGAAATCCGCCCGTCGTCACGCGCGCTCATCTTGAATCGCGGCGTTCCGCTTCACCACGAGAGGCGAACCTTACCCCTGCTGCGTGGGCGTCGTCACCACGAGCCCGTCGAGCGCCGGGGTGATCTTGATCTGGCAGGACAGGCGGGAATTCTCACGCACGTCGCTGGCGAAATCGAGCATGTCCTGCTCCATGTCCTGGGCCTTGCCGACCACCTCGATCCACGCGTCGGCGACGTAGACGTGGCAGGTGGCGCAGGCGCAGGCGCCGCCGCATTCCGCGTCGATGCCCGGCACGTTGTTGCGCAGAGCCGTCTCCATCACGGTCGCGCCGACACTGCCTTCGACGGTCCTCTCCGTCCCGGCGTGGTCGACGTAGGTGATCTTGGGCATGCTGGGGCTCCGGGCTCGCGTCGGGCGAAATCAGTCCAACGGGCGGCGTGACTGATTGGCGGTTGAACCCACGGAATGCAAGCGCGGCGATTGACACCCGTCCCGGATCGATCGCCGCATCGCTGCACCCCTGTTTCCGGAACGGCCCGCGACCTTACGGATGGCGGCGTTGCCCTCAGGCGCGGCCTTCCGCGATCGCGCGGAGGGCCGCGTCGACCGCGTCCGCGAGGTCGTCGACACCCCCATATCCCTCTCCCCGCAGTCCCTCCCCCCGCAGGCGCGTCTCCGCGGCATCCGCCAGCGCATGGACCCGCGTGGCTCCGACGCCCGCGGCCGAGCCTTTCAGGGTATGGGCGAGGTCGGCGCGTTCAGGCCGGGACAGGTCCGGATCGGCCAGCCGTGGCAGGATCGACCGGCACTGGCCGGCGAACAGCGCCAGGACCTCGCGGGCGAGATCGGCGTCGCCTCCGGTCTGGGCGTCGAGGGCCGCCCGGTCGATCGCAGCATCGATCGCAGGATCGATCGAACGATCGATCGGCGGCGGGCCGGAGCCGTTGGATTCGGTGTTCTCTGGGGATTGCGGATCTGATCCACACAATTCACCCCCTGATTCGCCGGTCGGGGATCGCGCCGGACCCCGTCCCTGCGGCACGATGCGGGCGCGGTGAGCGGCAGGGTCGGTAACCATTCGGTTAACGTTTTCTGGGGCTGGCCGGGACTCGGGTATCGGCAATCGCTGCTCAGGTCTAATCTTGTAATGGTAAACGGGGCGTTGCGTCTCCGGCATCAGCCTCCCCCGAGGTGCCGGTGAACCCGTGTCACGAGGCGTTGAATGGCGACCGAGAAGAAGCTGAAGGACCCGGCCGAGGCCGCGCTCTCTGCGATCGAGCAGGCGCTGAACCTCGACGCCCTGACGCCGACCGGCCTCGAAGGCCGCGCCGAGCCGCGCCTGCCCGATGTCGGCGACACCGAACCCCTGCGCGACGGGGGGATGGACGTGGCCGGCCGGACCATGCCGCCGCGCCTGGACCTCGACCCGCCGCTCGCCTCCGATCTGCCCCCGCCCGGCCTTGAGCGCCCGCGGCGGGAAGGCGGTCTTCTGCCCCCCGACCGCTCGCTTGTCGCCAACGACGACCGGCGCAACATCGGCATCCTGCAACAGACTCTGCGGGTGCGCTCCTCGCCCAAGCCGTATCTCGTCGCGCTCGCGGCCGGCCTCGCCTGGATCGGCCTCCTCGTGCTGGTCGCCTGGATCAAGTCCGAGGGCAATCTGCGCGGCGTCGTGGCGGGGCTCACAGCGCTCCAGGCGAGCGTGGGCGCCGCGGCGCTGCTCGGCCCGGTCGTGCTGTTCGTGATCGCCGCCATGCTGGCGGTCCGCGCGCAGGAGATGCGCCTCGTCGCCCGGGCGGTGGGCGAGGTCGCGGTCCGGCTCGCCGAGCCCGAGAGCTTCTCGACCGATGCGGTTCTGACCATGTCGCAGACCGTGCGCCGCGAGGTGGCCGCCGTGGGCGACGGCGTCGAGCGGGCGCTGGCCCGCGCGGGCGAATTGGAGACCCTGGTGCGCGGTGAGATCGCCACCCTGGAGCGCGCCTATTCCGACAACGAGATCCGGATCCGCTCCCTCGTGGAGGAGCTGGTGGCGCAGCGCGAGG
This sequence comes from Methylobacterium sp. J-088, assembly GCF_022829295.1. Taxonomy (GTDB): domain Bacteria; phylum Pseudomonadota; class Alphaproteobacteria; order Rhizobiales; family Beijerinckiaceae; genus Methylobacterium. The sequence continues at coordinate 15,353 of NZ_JAKSYH010000022.1, read as the reverse complement.
CGATCGTCACCAACGCCGACCGGGTGCGCAACGCCATCACCGGCTCGCACCAGAGCCTGAGCCAGGAGCTGGAGGGCGCCTCCGATCGGATCGTGACGGCCCTGACCGGTGCGGGCGAGCGCGTGACCGGGGCCCTCGAGACCCGCGGCGCCGCCATCACGGACTCCCTCGGCGAGGCCGGCGACCGGGTGGTCGGCCTGATGACCGCCCGCGGCAGCGACCTGATCGACACGTTGACCGCCACCAGCGAGGCGGTGCGCGGCACCCTTCAGGAGGTCGGCGCGGGCCTGACCCACGCCTTCGAGAGCCGCGCCGGCGAGGCGACCGGCGCCTTCGAGGCCGCCGGCACCGCCCTGGCGGGCCGTCTCACCGAGAATGCCGGCACCCTGGCCCGGAGCCTGGAGGAGACCGGCGCGCAGGTCGGGGCGGCGTTGGAGCGCCAGGCCGGTGCGGTGCGCGAGACCTTCGAGCGCTCGGCAACCGGGCTGGAGAGCGTGTTCCTGTCGCGCGGCTCCGAGCTGACCAACCGCTTCGGTGCCATGGGCGCCGAGATCACGGCGCGCTTTGCCGAGACCGGCTCGGTCCTCGCACAGGACATTGCCGGCCGCGGTACGGCGCTGCGCGCCGAGATCGAGACCACGGGCCTGTCGGTCGCCGAGGCGATCGAGGGCCGCGGACGCGACGCGCAGGCTGCCCTGGCGCTCGCCGCCGGCGGCGCCGGCGACGCCCTGTCGGCCCGGGCCGGTATCGTCCGCGACGAGCTGATCGGCGCCGCCGAGCGGATCGCCGACGCGCTGACGGAACGCGGCGGCGCCGTCGCCGAACGCATGGATGGCGTCGCGGCGCGGCTCGACGAGACCGTGACGGTGCGGGCGGCCGATCTGGAGACGCGGGTCGCCGCCGCGGCGGAGCGTGCCGGGAGCGGCATCGCGCAGCGGACCGACACGGTCGCGGCCAGCCTGGAGGCCGCCTTCGCGGCGCTCGGCCGGGGCTTCGAGACCGGCGCGGCCGGCGCGGTCCAGTCCCTGCGCGGCACGGTCGAGGGCCTGTCGGTCGAGATCGGCGACCGTACCGCCGAGGCGGTCGCGGCGTTCCGGCGTGGCGCCGAGGCGGCCACCACCGCCCTGCACGGGACCACCGAAGCCGCTACCGGTGCGGTCGAGGCCCGGACTCTCGAAGCTGTCCGGGTCATGGAGCGGCGGGTCGCCGAGTCCGCCGCCGCCCTGGCGACGCGGACCGAGGAAGCCGCCGAGGCGCTGCGCGCCGCCGCCGAGCAGACCGGCACCGCCGCCGAGGCGCAGACCCGGGACGCCGCCGGGCGTCTCGCCGCCACCCTGGAGACCCTGCGCACCGCCTCGACCGAGGTCGCGAGCACTGTGGAGGCCGAGACCGCCGCCCTCATGGCCCGGTTCCTCGAAGCCGCGGACCGCGCCGGCACCGATCTCGGGGCCCGCGGTACGGAGGCGGTCTCCGCCGTCCGCGCCGCCCTCGACGACCTCGACCGCGAGCTCGCCGCCCGCACCGGCGACGCCACCGGCAGCCTCGCCGAGGCGGCCCGCGCGATCTCGGCCGACCTCGCCGCCCGGATCGGCGAGATGGAGGCGGCCTTCGGCGAACACGGACGGAGCGTCGCCGAACTGCTCGCCGGCCACGCCGACGAGACCCAGACCCGGATCAGCGGCACGGGCCGCGACATCGTGCTCGCCGTGGCGAGCCAGGGCGCGCGCATCGCCGACACCCTCAGCCAGACCGGTGCGAGCTTCGCCGAGACCGCCGACGGCCGCGTCCGGGCGATCGACGAGACCCTGGGCAACCGCCTCGCCGCCCTGCAGGAGACCATCGCCCGCGGCGACATCCTGGCCGACCGGATCGGCCGCGACACCGCGACGCTCGGCGAGACCGTCGGCGCCCGGTTGGAGGAGATGGACCGCCTGCTGACCGGCAAGGGGCAGGCCGTCGCCGAGACGATCACCGCCCGCGCCCACGAGGCCGGCAGCCTGATCGAGACCCATCTCGGCAGCCTGGAGGAGCGCTCCGCCAAGCGGGCCGCCGAGATCGGCGCGGCCGTGGCGGAACTCGTCGGCCACATCGACAGCCACCTCGGCAACCGCGCCACCGCGGTGGACGAGACCCTGCGCGCCCGCACCGACGAGATGGCGCGCATCATGGCCGAGGGGCATCGCGGCCTCATGGAGATGCTGGAGGGCCGCACCTCCGGGCTCGGGCAGGACATCGCCCGGCATACGGGCGAGATCGCCAGCCGGATCGAGGAGAGTGCCGGCCAGTTCGATACCGGCGTGGTCAGCCGCCTCCAGGCGATCGCCGACGCGCTGGACGAGCGTGCCCGCCTCGTGGACGAGAGTTTCGGCGTCCAGGCCTTCGAGACGATCCGCGTCATCGAGGCCCGCACCCGCGCGGTGGACGAGGAACTGGCCGGCCGGACCCGCGACCTCGTCGCGACGATCACCGACCGGACCGGCGGCCTCGACGGCGCCATGGCGGAGCGCGTCCGCGCCCTCACGGCGACGATCGAGGAGGCCACGGGCGGCCTCGAGACCGCCCTGTCGACCCGCGGCGAGGCGCTCGTCCGTCTGGTCGACGAGCGCACCGAGAGCGCCGACGCGACGCTCGCCGCCCGCGCCGAGGCGGTTCGTGCCGCCTTCGCGGAGCGCGCCGATCAGCTCGCGCGCGAGATCGACCAGCGCATCGCGGCCCTATCAGGCGAGTTCGACGAGAAGGGCCGGGCGGTGTTCGGGGCGATCGGCGGCCGGATCACCGAGCTCGCCCGTCTTTTCGACCGTGGCGGCACGTCGCTGGCCGAGCTGATCGACCAGCGCGGCGAGAGCGTGCTGGCCAAGCTCCAGCAGACCATCGCGGATGCCGAGCGGATGCTCAACGACGGCGAGGGCCGCCTGGGTCACACCCTGTCGAGCCGCACCGCCGACATCAGCGGCCTGCTCGACGACGGCGTGCGCACGGTCCACACCCTCTTGGACGACCGCACCAACCAGATCCGCGTGATGCTGGACGGCCATGCCGGTACCCTGGCCGCCACCCTCGACGGCCGGATGGGCCCGATCAACGAGGCGCTGGACGGCCGCGGCCAGGCGCTGATCGCCGCGCTCGACGGCGCCTTCGGCACAGCGACCGGCGCCCTGGACGACAAGACCCGTCAGCTCGGCAGCCTGTTCGACGAGCGGCTCGGCCACCTCGAGTCCCTGGTCGAGGGGCGCGGCAACCGCCTCGCCGACACGCTCACCGCCCGGGCTCAGGCCCTGCGCACCCTGTTCGAAGAGGCCCAAACGGCCCTCGATGCCCTGGTCGAGGGCGGCGGCGGTCGCTTCGCCGCCACGGTCGATGCCCGCATCCAGTCCCTGCGCACGGTGCTGGAGGAGGCCCCGGCCGCCGTCTCGGCCCTGGTCGAGACCCGCGAGCGCCAGCTCGCCGCCACCCTCGACACGCGCACGCAGCGTCTTCAGACCCTGTTCGAGGAGGCCCAGGCCGGCCTGCGCGACCTCGTGGACGGGCGTGGCCAGCAGGTCGCCGACGCCATCGTGGCCCGGACCGACAGCCTGCGCACGACCCTCGACGCGGCGCCCGCCCAGATGGCGGACGTGCTCGACAACCGCCTGTCCGATCTGCAGGGCCTGTTCGAGCGGGCGCAGGGCGAGATCGACCGCCTCGTGGACACCCGCGGCCGCCAGATCGCCGGCACGATCGAGCACCGGACCCAGGCACTCCAGGCCACCATCGACAGGGCGCATCCCGCGATCGCGGGCCTGCTGGAGAGCCGCGAGACTCAGCTCGCCGAGACCCTCCGCGAGCGGACGGGCGAATTGCAGGCCCTGTTCGACCGGGTGCAGAACCGCCTCGGGGCGATCGTAGAGGGGAGTGGCCGCGACGTGTCCGAGCGGGTCGATGCCCGGGTTGCGGCTCTCCGGACCACGTTCGAGGAGGCCCGCGCGGCGATCGAGGGGCTGATCGACGACCGCAGCCAGGCCCTGCTCGACACCGCCCAGGGCCGCACCGGCGCGCTGGTCGAGGTCTTCGACACCCGCCTGCGCGCCCTCGACGGCGTCGTGCAGGACCGCACGGCGTCCCTGGCGCAGGCCGTGTCGGCGCATAGCGAGGCCCTGGCCCAGGGCGTCGATGCCCGTGCCGATGCCTTCACCCAGCGCATCGACAGCCGGATGCGGCTGTTCGCGACCCTGGTGGCGCAGCGTGCCGACACCCTGGCCAATGCCTTCGACGACCGTCACGACGCCTTCGCGAGCCTCGTGGACGAGCGCACCGCGACCCTCGTGGCCGCCCTCGACGAGCGGGCGCGCGCCCATGCCGAGCAGGTCGACGTCCACAACGCGGCTCTGGCCGAGACGCTTCGTCGGCGCGAGGACGCCCTGGCCGGCCTGATCGACGAGCGCGTCGAGGCGCTGGGGGCCGCGTTCGAGCGGCGTACCGACGCCCTGGGTGCCCTGGTGGATTCCAGGGGCGAGGCCCTGTCGCGCCGCCTCGCAGAGAGCGCCGAGGCGCTGGTGCGTGCCATCGAGGACCGGGGCGGCGCGCTGCTCACCGGCCTCGACCAGAGCGGGCGCACCGTCGGCGACGCGCTGGAAGGCCATGTCGAGCGTCTGCGCGGCGCCATCGACGGGCCGATGCTCGACCTCGCGCGTGCCCTGGCCGATCGGGCCGAGGCGATCGAGCGGGTGCTGTCCGAGACCGGCATGCCCCTGGCCGACAGCCTGCGGGAGCGGACCGAGGAGCTGGCCGTGCAGTCGCGCGCCTCGGCCGAGCTGCTGCGCGCCGCCATCGAGGACGGGGCCGGCCGCACCCTCTCGGAACTGTTCGACACCAATGACCGGATGGGCCGCGAACTCGGCAGCCTGCTCCAGCGGATCGAGGCCGCCAACACGGCGCTCAGCGACCTCGTGGCCGGGGCCGACACCAATCTCGGCGCGATCGAGCGGGGCCTCGCCGGCCGCATCGAGCAGGTCCAGGCGGCCCTGGAGCGCATCGCGGCCGAGACCGGCCGGGCGAGCGCCGGCGTCTCGTCCCAGGTCGAGGCCCTGCGCGGGGCCGCCGACGGGGCGCTGACCGAGGCCTCCCGGCTGGCCGAGACCCTCGACGGCCGCGGCCGCTCGCTCGCGGAGCAGACCGGTGCGCACGTCGCGGCCCTCGATCGGGCCGCCGTGTCGCTCGCCGCCATCGAGGAGCGGCTGGGCGCGACCCTTTCGGGCCGCGAGACGGCGCTGACCGAGGCGTTGGCCGCCTTCGAGACCCGCGCCGCCGCCCTGGAGGAGAACGGCAAGGCCCTGGAGCGGACGATCGAGCAGACCCTGCGCGCCGCCGAGGAGCGGGCCCGCAGCGTCGGCGAGACCCTGACCCGGACCGCGGAGGGCGCCGGCGCCTCGGTGACGAGCGCCTTCGCCGACCTGAAGGACAGCGCCAGCGCCGAGGGCGAGAAGGCCGCCCAGGGCGTGCGGCAGGCGATCGAGGAAGCGGCGCGCGACATGCGCACCGGCTTCCAGGAGGCCCAGGCCAGCTTCGGCGACTCCTTCTCGGCCCTGCGCGATATGGCGGGCTCGATCCGCGGCGAACTCGACGCGACCCGCGCCGAACTCGCCAAGGGCGTGCTCGACCTGCCCCGCGAGACCCAGGACGCCACCGGCGAGATGCGCCGGGTGGTCTCCGACCAGATCAAGGCGCTCAACGAGCTCTCGTCCCTGGTCTCCCGTTCCGGCCGCTCGGTCGACGTCGCCCAGCCGCAGGCGCAGCGGCGGGTCGCGGAGGGCGGCGCGCGTGCGGTCGCGGCGCCGGCTGCTTCCCAGGCTGCTGCCAAGCCTGCTCCCCTCGCCGCCTTCGCGTCGGCGGCACCCGCCGCCGCACCGGCACCCGCGCTGCCCGCGCCTCCGGCGGTGTCGCGGCCGGCCACGGGCAGCGCGACCCGGGGCGAGGCGCCCCGCCCGGCCTCACCGGCCCGCGCGGCCGCACCGGCGCGGACCGGCGACAAGCGGGGTTGGCTGTCCGACCTGCTGACCCGCGCCTCGCTGGACGACGACGAGGAGGTGCCGGCGACGGACGTGCCGGCCCCCGCAGCATCGGCCCGCCGGCCCGCCGTGGCGGCCGCCGAGACCGGGCGGATCGCCCTCGACACGATCTCGACCGATATCGCCAAGATGATCGAGCACCAGACCGCGGTCGACCTGTGGGAACGCTACCGCCGCGGCGAGCCGAACCTGTTCGACCCGCGGATCTACACGGCGCAGGGGCGGACGACCTTCACGGAGATCCAGCGCCGCTACCGGGCGGATGCGGAGTTCCGCCGCAGCGTCGACCGCTACGTCAGCGAGTTCGAGCGCCTGCTCGGAGACGTGGTCAAGAACGACAGCGACGCCAAGCGGACCGACGCCTATCTCACCTCGGAGACCGGCAAGGTCTACACGATGCTGGCCCATGCCAGCGGGCGGTTCGACGGGGCGTAGGGCGCCCTGCGGGTTAGGGGCGGGGGTTCGGGTCCCCGTCCCCGCCCGCCACAAGCGAGACGTTCGACACAGAGTGGGCCGGGACGCGTTCCTCCCCCCTTGTAACGACGGGCTACGCCGGTTTGAGGCAGGAGGCTGGTGACGGAGCGCGACAGGCCCCCTCTTCCGTGCGGGCTACCGGATTCACACGTCGCTGCCGGACACCAAAGGCTTCAGAAACAAGCGCGTTTCCCCTCCCCGCAAGCTCGAGCGATCCTGGGCAAGCCCAGGGTCGCCAGGGGAGGAGAGCGCGTCTGTGCCCGCGATGCGTGAACATCGTAGCCCGCAGAGGGGAGTGAGACGTTCGGCTGCGGATCGCGCGCGCTCTTGACAATGTTCCTATTCTGTGCTTATTAGCCGCCACCTGTCAACGGCGCTTCCGGGGTGACCCAGCGGCGTCCTTTACGGGGCCCGCCCGGTGGCTGCCCGGGCGGGTCCGTGGACGGGGCGGCGCCCGCGTCGGTGGCTCTCAGCCGCCCTCGCCCCGGGCGACGGACCGGTCCGGGCCGTGCCTCGGCTGCGGGCGTGAGGCCGGGCGACAGTTTGCCCGGCGTGGGGGGGGAATGCAACGCGCGCGCCGGCTGTTGGACTTGCTCGTTAGCTGTCTCGATTCGCAGCCACGTTCCCACGGAGCTGCCGGGGTGACGCCTGGGCGTGCTTGACGGCGCGCGCCCGGTGGCTGACCGGGCGGGTGCGTGGACGGGGCGGCGCCCGCGTCGGTGGCTCTCTGCCGCCATCGCCGCGCGCGACGGACCGGTTCCGGGCGTGCCACGGATGCGGACGTGAGACCGGGCGGCAGTTTGCCCGGCGGGGGGAGGAAATGCCCCCCGCGCCGACCCGCGTCTGGGCCGACCCTGAGCGACCTGCGGACCCGCGCACAACGAGGCGGGGGACGGCTGGAGGGCCACGGCGCCGAGGCGGGTTCCGGGGGGGGCGTGCACCTCGCCCGAGACCGCGAACGGGGAGTCGCAGGACCGGGACGTCGACAAGACGCCGCGACGAGAAAGACGGCACCGGCCGGGGACCATGCCCGGTCGATGCCGCGGGCGCCGCGGGGACCGGATCCCGCGCGTATTTGGCCGACACCTGGGTTCCCGCGGCGTCCCGCGTCCCGCATGTTGCTTCTTGGGCCATGCCCCCGGCGCCGGAAGGCGCGCGGGGACGATGAGGCGCGTCCGAGAGCAACCCAACCTGCCTGCCGGGTCACGCCGGCATCGGCTCGCGCGGCTCGGTGTAGTCGTAGAGGCGCGGCGCAGGGATCTCGTCCTTGGCACCCATCCGCGCCACGAGATGGTCGGCGACCCGGAGGGCATTGGCGATGATCGTCAGGGTCGGGTTCACGGCGCCGATCGACGGGAAGAAGCTCGCGTCGGTCACGTACAGGTTGTCGAGCTGATGGGCCTTGCAATTCCGGTCCAGGACCGAGGTCGCCGGATCGTCGCCGAACCGCAGCGTGCCGGCCTGATGGGCGGTACCACCGATCGGCACGTTCTTGCCGAGATAGAGCGAGCGGTCGAACAGGTGGGGGTGGATGTCGGTGAAGCTGCAGATCTGCTGGAGCTTGTGCCGCAGCCGCTTGTGCGCCTCGCTGTTCGTCTCGGTGAGGTCGAGATGGACCTTCCCATCCTTGTAGAAGATCCGGTTCTGCGCCAGCGGGATATCCTCGGAGGTCAGCCAGAAATCGACGGAATGCTTGGCGATCCAGTCGAACGGCTTGTTGGGGAACCATTGCAGGAAGCCGGGCAGGCCCTCGCCGTGGATCTGCGCGCCGTCGGACTTGCCGACCATCTGGATGTGGCCAAGGGGGAAATCCCAGCCGTCCTTCGGGTCCGGATCGCCGAAATAGAAATCGTTGAGGCCGAGCGTCTTCTGAAACCGGGTGGGATTCGGCGTCTTCGAGATCGCCAGGATGGTCGAGTTGTTGTGGCGCATGTAGTTGCGGCCGACCTGATCGGAGCCGTTGGCGAGACCGGTCGGGTGCCGGTCGCTCGCCGAACGCAGCATCAGCAGGGCTGACGACAGCGCCCCGCAGGCCACCACCACGAGGTCGGCCGAGGCCTCGAACGGCACGCCGTCGCGGTCCCCCACCACACCGGTCACGGTCCGTCCGGCCGGATCGGTGACGAGACGCTCGACCATGGTGCGGGTGAGCAGCGTCAGGTTCGGGCAGTCCCGCAGGGCCGGGTCCACCACCATGGTCTGCGCGTCGGACTTGCCGTTTGTGGGGCAGGGGAAGCCGTCGAAGGATTCACATTTGATGCAGGGCGAGGTCGGCACCGCCCGGCCGTCCTTCTCCACGAGGCGCACGCCGACGGGGAGGTGGAACGGCTGGTGGCCCGCCTGCTTCAGGTTGTCGAACAGTTCCTGGATCCGCGGTTCGTTCGCCACCGGCGGATGGGCGTAGGGCTTCCTCGACCACGGCTCGGTCGGATCCTCGCCGCGCAGGCCGTGGACGTGGAACAGCTCCTCGGCGGCTTGGTAATAGGGCTCGAATTCGTCGTAGCCGACTGGCCACGCCGGTGCGATCCCGTCCTCGTGGCGGATCTCGGAGAAGTCCTTCTCGCGGAGGCGGAACAGGATCGACCCGTAGAATTTGGAGTTTCCGCCGACGTAGTAGTGCAGGCCGGGATGGAAGCTCCTGCCGTCCGAGGAGTACCACGTCTCCTTGGCCTGATAGTAACCGTCGACGATCACCGCCTGGCTGTCCCAATTGCGGGGCTCGCGCAGGAGATAGTCGCCGCGTTCGATCAGCAGGATGCGCTTGCCGGTCTGGGCCAGACGCCACGCCATCGTCCCGCCTCCCGGGCCGGATCCGACGATGATGACGTCATAGTGCTCACCGGGCATGGGATGTCTCCGTCCGGGCCGAATGTCCTGGGCCCATCGTCCTGGCAGGCAACTCGCGAGCGGCCAATCGGATCGCTCCGCGGCGTCGTATCCGACGACACGCGCTGCAACCGCCGGTTAAGCGCATTTCCCAACACGGCCTTCAGCTTCACCTGCGATCCTGCGGCGGACCGGCCTCCTGCCGGGGAGGCATCGATGGTCGTCGAGGACATTGCGCTGGTTCTGGCGCTCGTGGTCGCCGCCGCGCTTGCGGTCGATCGATGGCGGGTGCGCCGGGCCGGGCCGGACGACGGCGAGGCCGAACGGATGCACGACCGCCTGTGGCGGATCAGCGAGAGCGAGGACCGCTACCGGGCCCTCGTGGCCGCGACCACCGAGGTGATCGTCCAGCGCGACGCCCGGGGCCGCATCACCTACGCCAACGAGGCGTATGCCCATCTCCTCGGGCGCGAGCCGATCGAACTGCTCGGCGCACAGACCGACCTGGAGATCCTGGATCGCAACGCCGTCGAGATCGGCGGCGACGGGGTGCGCCGCATGGAGGCGCAGGTCCGCACGGTCGATGGCCGCGTGCGCTGGTTCGCCTTCGTCGAGATGCCGGTGGCGCATGGCGACGCGATGCACTGGCTGCGCGCGGGCCGGGACGTGACCGCCCGGGTCGAGGCGATCCGCAGCCGTGACGCCGCGCTGGAGCGGGCGGAATCGGCGAGCGTCGCGAAGTCCCGGTTCCTGGCGACCGTCAGCCACGAGATGCGCACGCCGCTCAACGGTATCCTGGGGATGGCCGAACTCGTCCTGGGGACCGAACTCAATCCGGAGCAGCGCACCTATGTGGAAGCGGTGCGCACCAGCGGCCAGGCGCTGCTCGGCCTGATCGACGGCGTCCTCGATTTCTCGCGGATCGAGGCCGGCCGTCTCGACCTCGCCGCCGAGCCGTTCAGCCTGCCGTCGGTGGCGGAGGGCGTGGTCGAGCTGCTGGCGCCGCGGGCGCAGGACAAGGGAATCGAGATCGCCCTCGACGTGGCCGAAGGCTTTCCAACGGGCCTCATGGGTGATGCCGACCGGGTGCGGCAGATCCTGATCAACCTGGCGGGCAACGCCATCAAGTTCACCGAACGGGGCGGCGTCGGTGTCAGCCTCACGTTCGCGCCGACCGAGACCGGCCCGAACGAGGTGGTGCTCACCGTCGCGGATACAGGGCCAGGAATCCCGGAGGATCGTCTGCCGATCCTGTTCGAGGAGTTCGAGCAGGGGGACGGCAGCGCCAGCCGGAGCCACGAGGGCACCGGGCTCGGCCTCGCCATCACCCGACGACTCGTGACCCGGATGGGCGGACGGATCGAGGCGACCTCCAGTGTCGGGCGGGGATCCACCTTTCGGGTCGTGCTGCCGCTGCCGGAGGTCGTCGCGAGCGAGCGCACCGATCCGCTGCCACGCCTCGACGGGCGGCGCTGCCTGATCGTGGCTGATTCGCCGTTCCAGGCGCCCTACCTCGCCCGTGGCCTGTCCCGGGGCGGCGCGGCGACCGTGATCGTGGACACCCTCGAATCCGGGCTCGACGCCCTGTCGGGCGCCGCCTTCGACGTCATGCTGGCGGATCGGGCCCTGGGGGATGCGGCGGTGCGGCAGCTCGCCGATGCGGCCCGGGCCTGCGGCGTCAGCTGCAGCCTGGTGCTGCTCTCACCGTTCGACCGGCGCGGCTTCGGTGCCGCGGGGGCGGCCGGGTTCGACGGCTATCTGATCAAGCCCGTCCGGGAGCGGTCCCTGTTCGAGCGCCTGGTGGCGCCCCCCGGCCCGACCGAGATTCCGGCCACTCCGCCCGCCGCCCTGCCGCGGGCCGGCGCCGGGATGCGCGTCCTTCTCGCCGAGGACAACCCGATCAACGCCCTGCTGGCGACGCGCGCCCTGGAACGCCTCGGCGCCGAGGTCGTCCATGCCGTCGATGGCATTGCGGCGCTGGAACAGCTCGACACGAACGGCCCGTTCGACCTCGCGCTGATCGACGTGCGCATGCCGCGCCTCGACGGGCACGAAACCGCCCGCCGGATCCGCTCCGCCGAATCGGACGGTTCCGGCCATCTCCATCTCGTCGCGCTCACCGCCAATGTCAGCCGCGAGGACGAGGCCGCCGCGCGGGCGGCCGGCTTCGACGGGTTCCTGGCCAAGCCGCTCAACCTGAAGCTCCTTCCGGCCTTGCTGGAGCGCCGCTCGGCGCAGGCGGCGTAGAGCGCTCTCCGCCGACGTGGCCGGTTCGCCCACACGAACGGCTTGGAGCCGCGCCCGCGTTGACAGGTCGGCTCCTCCCACGCCAACAGGATCCCATGTCGTCAACCGCTCATCCGTCGCCCGGACCGCGCTCATCGAGCGACGCGCTCGCCGTCTGGGGCATCGCCGCCCTGGTGATCGCCACGGTCCTTCTCGGTGCGCTTCTGCCGGCGCGTCACCCGGCGCCGGCACGCTCCGTCGCCGAGGATCCGGCCTGCCTCGAATGGACCGACGGCTGCCAGGTCTGCCAGCGCCTCGCCGAGGGACCGGCCTGCTCGCTCCCGGGCATCGCCTGCCAGCCCGTCGCGCCGCACTGCCTGCGCCGCGCCGACGGGTGAGCCTGGGCGCGCCGGTTCTCCGCTTCGCGCCGAGTCCGAACGGACGGCTCCATCTCGGACACGCTTACTCCGCCCTGCTCAACGCCGATCTCGCGGCCCGAATGGGCGGGGTCTGCCGCCTGCGGATCGAGGATATCGACCCGCAGCGCTCCAAACCCGCGCTGATCGACGCGATCTTCGCCGATCTCGCCTGGCTCGGCCTGCACTATCCCGAGCCCGTCCGGCGCCAATCCGACCACATGGGGGACTACCGGGCCGCCCGGGATGACCTCATCGACCGGCGGCTCGCCTATCCGTGCTTCTGCTCGCGCGGCCAGATCCGCGCCTTGGCCGAGGCAGGCAAAGCCACGGCGTGCGATCCGGACGGCGCGCCGCTCTATCCCGGCACCTGCCGGAGCCTCGACCCGGCCCGCGTCGCCGAGAACCTCGCCCGGGGCGAGCCGCATACCTGGCGCCTCGATATGACAGCCGCGCTCCGCTGCACTGGGCCGGACCAGGGCTACGTCGCCTTCGACGCGACCGGCGCGCAGCGGATCGCCGCCGATCCCGCCCGCTGGGGTGACGCGGTGATCGCCCGCCGGGACGTCCCGACGAGCTATCATCTGGCCGTGGTGCACGATGACGCGGCGGAGGGGATCAGCCACGTGGTGCGCGGCCGCGACCTGGAGGCGGCCAGCGACCTCCACGTTCTGCTCCAGAAACTCCTCGGACTTCCGACGCCGCATTATCGGCATCACCCGCTCCTGCTCGACGCGGGAGGTGAAAAACTCGCCAAGTCGCGGGGCTCGCAATCGCTCGCCGATCTCCGGGAGGCCGGCGTTACGCCCAGGCGGATTCGCATGCAGCTTGGGTTCGTCTGAACGGACGGAACCGGCTCAGCGCACGATCGCGTCGCGTTGAGCGAGGGCGGTTGCGCTCTTCGACTTCTGCATCGTGGCGTCGATCTGCTCGCGCTGCCGTCTGAACTCGGCGAGCAGGCGCCCGTCGAGCTCGCGACCGCGGGGGACGCGGATCTTCATCGGGTCCACGAAGTGGCCGTTGATGATCACCTCGTAGTGGAGGTGAGGTCCGGTCGAGAGGCCCGTCGAGCCGAGATAGCCGATCACCTGCCCCTGCCGGACCTTCACGCCCTCCCGGATGCCGCGGCCGAACCGCTGCATGTGGTTGTAGGTCGTCACGTAGCCGTTGATGTGCTGGATCTCGACCCGGTTGCCGTAGCCGCCCGACGTCATCTCGGCCCGGATCACCACGCCATTCCCCGTGGCCATGATCGGCGTGCCGATCGGGTTTGCCCAATCGACGCCCGTGTGAAGGCGCGCGTAGCCCAGGACCGGATGGCGCCGGTAGCCGAAGCCGGAGCGCATGATCCCATCGGCGATGGCTTTGCGCAGCAGGAATTTCTTGAGTGATCGCCCCTGCTCGTCGAAATAGTCGATGGTGCCGTCGTCGGGGGATTGGAACCGGTAGACCTTGTGGGTCTCGCCGCCGACCGTCAGCGCCGCGTAGAGCAGGTCTGGCCGGTCCGCACTCGCCTCGTCGTCGTAGCTATAGAAGACATCGACGTCGTCACCGCTGCCGATCCGGCCCTGGAAGTCGAGGTCGTAGCTGAAGATGCGGACGATATCCTCCACGGTCGATCGCGGCAGGCTGTGCCGCGCGGCCGTTTCGTAAAGGCTTTGGTAGAGCCGGGGACCAGAGCCCGTATCCGAGTCCTCATCGTCGCCGGCATCCGCCTGCTGCTGCGGCTTGGCGGAGGGGGCCTCCTCGGCAGGGGGAGCCACCGAGACGAAAGCGCCGCGATCGTTCAGGGCGGCGATCCCCTCAATGCCGGCCTCGCCGTACAGCACGACGCGTGTGACCTGGCGCGGGTCGCCGGGGCGCGGGCCCGGCGCGATCTGCACCCGCAACGGCTGGCCTTCGGCGAGAGCAGCAAGACGCGCCTTGCCGCCGAGGGCCGCGACAATGCCCCGGATCACATCGTCGCCCGCGAATCCAGTGGCCTTGAGCGTGCTCTCGATGGTCTCTCCGCGCTTGAGCGCGAGATCGCGCTCCTCGACCAACGGTGCCTCGTTGGGCTTCAGTTCGACCTTGGCGACCTTCGTGACGTTCTCGGGGACGACAAGAACCTCGATGGATTTGAACGGATTCGCATCCTTGGGTCCGGCGCCGTCCGTGTCGCCGGCGGAGCCTTGCCGAAGGGTCCGCGACAGCATGATCTGCGGCGCGATCGGAATCGTGGCCCGGCGGCCGGCCTCGGCGGCGATGCGCCGTTCTTCCTCGACCTGCGCGGTGACGTCGTCGTCGGTGAGCCCTGGGGCATTGGTCGCGTCGGCGACATCGGCAAGGTCACGCTTGACGACTGTGACCTCGGCCCCGGGGGCGTCGGCCGCGGCATCGGGCGCACGCTCGAGAGGTTCGTCGGACACGAACTTCATGGGATCGAAGCGCGGCGGCTCGGTCGTATAGACCCCTGTCGTCATCGAGAGGGGCGTGCTGAGCCGCACGAACGCCTTGGCCTTGATGATTTCTCGATCGCCCAGCCTGACCGTCACAGGAGCCCGGAAGCTCTGCTTGGCCGACGCGATCATCAGGTTGCGCACCAGCCGGTCGCCCTTGCGGGCAAGATTGGCGCCGCTCTCGCTCGGCTGCGGACGGGCAGGAACGGTGATGCGCTCGGGGATGGCAGCGAAGGAGACGTCGCCTTGAAGAGAGACATGAAGAGCCGCCGCGATCAGGCAGGCTCCGGTCAGGCCGGTGAGTGTACTGGCGCAGAGCCAACGCAAATTGACTGACCGTCGATCGATCTGGCTCGCGGTTGCGCCGAGCTCATCGAGCGGCGCCTGGAGCCCGCGCCCGAAACTAGAGGCGGCCACATCACCGATCTTAAGTCGCGCGCGCTTCACTCGATGGCCCTGGAGACGACGATGGCGAACGGAGCGTCAAGCGGGATTCTCTGAGAACCCGCGGCCGGGTCCCGCCGCACCGGAGCGGGTGGGCGCCACCGGCCCGACCATCTCACGACGCAGCGTGTCCAGATTGAGGCGCATCGCGCGCACCGGCAAGTCGGCATCGGCCTTCAAAGGCATAGACCCGGGGGGAAGGGGGTTCCAGATTTTCGCGACAAGCCTGTTGACGGCCCGGATTGGTGGATCTATACGCCGGTTTATCGGCGCCGGTCGCGGAAGTGGCCCGGGCGCTGAAGCATCTTATGACAATCGGCGGGACTGGCCGGGTGAGTAGGCGGGCGGCATTCTGTTTGCCTCTGATGGCCTGGGCGACTGGGCGGATCTTGGACAAGTTAGGAGTGATGAATGGAGACGCGGGGGGCGTTTGTCTTTGCGGTCGGGTCGAGAGGCCTGACGTGAGATACGTTTGCTTATCTGTT
>NZ_JAKSYH010000268.1 GCF_022829295.1 Methylobacterium sp. J-088 | reverse complement strand
GCGCTGCCCGTCACCGCAGATCTTGGCGACCGCGATCTTCGTGTTGTCGTACAGGATCAACAGCGGCACGCCCGTGAAGAAGGCGAAGGCGGCGACGTGCCCGTCGAGGAACGCCTCGGTGGTCTCCCGCGGATACGCCTGTATGACTGAGGCGTCGGAGTGCGCCAGGTCCATTCGGTAGTAATGGATCTTGCGCCGGACGTCGCCGCTGGTGGCCACCGCCTCATCAGCCTGTGCGCCGTCGGAATAGTCGTGTGCGGCATCGCGTTCGGCTACATCTCCGTCCGGTTCGGACGCCTGCTCTCGGTCTACGCATAACTCCTGATGTATTCGGTCTTCCCGGGCCTCATCGCTTTGTTGCCTTCCATCACCTCGC
>NZ_JAKSYH010000261.1 GCF_022829295.1 Methylobacterium sp. J-088 | reverse complement strand
GCCACTGTCATTCCCTGACACCTCGAATGGAGTGTCGAGCACCGAGTGATGCTTGAGTTGATGGACCCAACAGTACCCGTAATAGACCGGCTCCACGAGGCGCAGCGGGAAGCCGTTGGGCCAGGGCAGGTCCGCCCCGTTCATGCCGCAGGCCAGCGGGACCTGGCCGTCCTTCGCGTGTTCGAGGTTGAGCGCCTTGGCGAAGTCGGGGGTCTCGGGCTTGACCGGCCCGTCGAGGCCGCCGAACCAGACCTACACGGCCCCGGCCTTCACCCCGGCCCTGTCGAGGACGCTCTTGAGC
>NZ_JAKSYH010000212.1 GCF_022829295.1 Methylobacterium sp. J-088 | reverse complement strand
GCGGCACGAACTCGTGCAGCGAGGGCGGCAGCAACCAGCCCTGATCCACATCCCAGGAGCGAAACACCTTGGCCATGAGCCAAGTGAATCACCCTCCGGCCCCGCCGTCGAGAGGATTACTCGGACGGGCTCCTAGCTGACCGGGCAATGCCCGTTCCTCTTCGATCAGGCCTTGCCGCAGCAGATCCTCGACGACCAAGATCACGTTCGTGTAGGTGAAAGCGACGCCATTGTACCGTCGCCGGCCGGTGTAGAACGTCTTGCGACGGGAATATGAAACGTAACGCCCCTCCTCATGGGCGAGCATAGCTTCCGCGATGATGCGTTGGCGAGCGATCTCAGCAGCCGCGCTCAGCGTCGGGATGAGCACGGACGACCCCAGGAGTTCGTCTGTCCGCGGATGCCAGTTGAAGGTGAGAGGACGATCGCGTTTGACGAGTCGCTCGGCGCCCGGTTCGATCAGCCACGACCATCCATCCAGCTGAGCCATGGGTCGATCGATCCCTCAGAACGTGTACGAGTCACGTTCCCAAACTAGGTCTCCAATCCGTTCCTGTCTTGTTCTAATTCGAAGCCTGTGGATGGCGCGTTGTCAGATGTTCTGACACGGGTGGTGCTCACAGCCGATCACAAGATTTGAGACCATCCCTCGGCTCTGCGGAGGTTCTCGTGAGCTGTGTCGAGCCTTGATCCGAGTTTGAAAAATATACCCGATCCGCACATGATTTCGGATAATCTTGCTACCAGCTACGGTGTCGGATAGGCGGCAAGACCGCCGCTGAAACGAGGTACGATCGTCCCATGGGGTGTCACGATGGGTGGGTACGGTAGCGGGCGCTGGGGTGGGCGGCCGACGACTGACGACGGGCTGACGCTGGATCTCCCCCGCCTGCTCAAGCAGCGCAGCCTCGTGCCCGGGCTTGCCCTGGCCGGCAGCCTAACGTGGACGAACACCCGCACCGGGGCGCATGTCGGCTCAGTCGGATATGGCAGTGATCTCGGCGCAGACTGCGGCCGTATGCATTTAAACTACACGACCAGCCGTCGGGACGGCAACAAGCACGACTTTGACTACTGGATCGAGCTTGAGACGACATCTCAGCCCTTCGGCGGCCGACGCTGGTGGTTCGTCTGCCCCAAGCTCGGTACCCGTGCCACGAAGCTGTACCTACCGCCCGGTGCCCTGACTTTCGCCTCGCGCAAGGCCTACCGCCTCGGCTACCGGTCTCAGCGCGAGACAGCGCACGACCGAGCGATCTCCCAGGCGTTCAAGCTGCGCCACCGCCTCGGCGCCAGCGGCGGCATCGGCGACCCAATCTTCAAGCCAAAGGGCATGCGATGGGCCACGTTCGAGCGTGAGCTAGATAGGATCTGCGATGTCGAGGCGATCTGCGACGCCAACCTTGTGGCTTTTGCGCGCAAGCTCGGACTACGCGTCTAACATGAGGGGCAAGAATTTTTCCCGTCTATAAAAAAAGGGGCGTCGTCCCAAAGTTCGTCCAGCTCAGCGCTGGACAGCCGCGCTGTTGGCACGCGCGCGTGGGAAGTAACTGTAGAAGGTGTCCCGGTTGACCCCGAGCCGCTTGGCGATGTCGGCGACGCTGATCGTGCCGGCGGCCAGCAAAGCCCGGCCGACCGCGATGTCATCCTCACTCAGCTTTCTCGGTCTTCCGCCCTTGCGGCCACGTGCGAGTGCCGCCTTCAAGCCTTCCATGGTGCGCTCGCGGTTGAGATCGAGGAAATACTCGGCCATGGCGCCGTGCATCTGCAGGGCGAAGCGACCGTGTGCCGTGGCGCTGTCGAACTGCTCGGTGAGCGAGCGGAAGTGCACGTCCTTTACCCTTAAGCCGTCGATGGTGCGCATCATCTCGACGAGGGACCGGCCGAGCCGGTCGAGCTTCCACACTACGAGCACGTCCTCGGGGCGCAGGTAGGCCAGCGCCGCCTCAAACTCCGGTCGCTTGGTCCCGGCCTTGCCGGACTTTTTCTCCTCGAAGATGCGCTTGCACCCGGCCTTGATCAGCGCGTCGCGCTGGAGGTCGAGGTTCTGGTCGAGGGTGGAGACGCGGGCATATCCAACGAGCATGTCGGGATAGTGCCAAAACCGCGTTTATACGGCAATAGAAAAGCCGACACGTTTCTCCGACAGAAATGAGGCTGTTTAGAGTGGCTCAGGTCTGGCTCATTCAGATCGTCGGGAAAACGGTCGAATATCCGACATTAGTGACCGCACTACCTGTCGTTGCGTTTTGACAGAAGCCGCTCATCGAGGTGTCGCATAGCGCGGGTGTCAGGCCGTAGCCGCTTATTCCGTCGCAGCGCCGACGCTGTCGGCCATCTTCGCTCCCCGCGTGCCAAGGGGCTGAGGCTCGCCCACCGTGGTGTCCTCGGCGGTCTGATGCTCCGTCTCGGCGTTCATCTGAGCGCCCAGCAGCACGATGATCGTCGAGATCCAGATCCACGTCATGAACCCAATCGCCGCCCCAAGCGACCCGTAGGTCTTGTTGTAGCTGCCGAAGTGGCCGACGTACCATGAGAATAGCAGCGAGCCTCCAAGCCAAAGTACCGCTGCTACAGCACTCCCGCCAGTGACCCAGTGCCAGCGCGGCGCATCCCGGCTCGGGCCGTAGCGGTACAGCACCGCCAGGCCGCCGAGCACGGCGAGCAGCAGCACGGGCCAACGCAGCAGAGCCAGCCACCACGTGTCCTTGCCGATGCCGATGAACTCAAACACCACCGGCAGCACCACGACTGCAGCGAGCGCCAGGATCAGGAACAGCAGCGCGCCCGCTGTGAACGCCAGCGAGACGAGGTTGAGGACGAGAAAATTGCGCTTCTCGCGCTCGTTGTAGACGAGGTTGAGCGCGTCGAAGATGTGCTTCATGCCGCCGTTGGCACTCCACACCGACAGGGCGACGCTCAGGAGCAGGCTTAGGCCGAGAGTCGCATTGCCCTTCTCGTTCAGGTTCTTGACCTGGTCGCTCAGGATGTCGAGCGCGCCCTGGGGCATGATCCCCTGAAGGCTGGCGAGCTGATCGTTGATGGTCGAGGCATCCGCCACAAGGCCGTAGACGGACACCAAAGCGGCGATCGCGGGGAAGATCGCCAGCAGGGCGAAGAAGGTGACGCCGGCCGAGACCAGCATGATCCGGTTCTCACCGACGTCCCGGTAGGTACGCAGTGCGATGTCTTTCCAACCCTTGGCAGGGATCTCGGTGGGCTTCGACGCTTGGCGGCCGCGGTCAGCCTAGGTGCGAGCTACTTCATGAGCATCGCTACCACTGTGAGAGGGCGATGACCGGCGCGCCGGTCCAGCTTCGTCATCCGGCGTATTCTGAGCGTTGGGTGTTGCGCGGACTGCGCGGCGCGGGAGGGCCACGATGCCGATAAGGGCAGTGGCCAAAGCCAGGGTCCAGGCGAGAGAGCTGCCTTCCGTGGCTGAGTCCGACCGCACGGGGCGGGGGCGGGAGGGTGTCATGGTCTGATCCCGCGTATGTCAGGCTGCAACGCAGCACTACTCATGGCAACGAGGGGTTGCCTCGGACGTTGCAGTGACCAGCTTTAAATCGGCCAGTGAGCGCAGAAGCCGGTACGCGGCGTCGGCTCCTCCTTCGGATCGTAGGTCTGACCGTGCTGCGCAGGCATGCGCTCAAGATGGCGGGCGGCGGGATGGGTGTCGAGACGGACCTTCGATATGTTCGGCACGTTGGCTGAGATGAACACTCAGCTTTCATCCTCGCCGGGCCCTGCCCGCCTTGCCCTCACAGAGTCCGCCCTCGCGGCAGCTGATGGCCTCTGGCGTGAGGAGATGCGCCGAAACTATGGACCGGACGGGGTGCTGACCTATGCCTTCTCCCCGGAAGGACAGGGTGATCTCGGGTCATCGCTTCGGCGGACCTACGAGGCTCGTCGTGTTGCAGTGGCTCTGTGGCGCCACGAACGGCATCGAGCGCCGCGGTTGACCTGACCCGTCTGTCAGCTAGGAGCCCGTCCGAGTAATCCTCTCGACGGCGGGGCCGGAGGGTGATTCACTTGGCTCATGGCCAAGGTGTTTCGCTCCTGGGATGTGGATCAGGGCTGGTTGCTGCCGCCCTCGCTGCACGAGTTCGTGCCGC
>NZ_JAKSYH010000259.1 GCF_022829295.1 Methylobacterium sp. J-088 | reverse complement strand
GAGGCGCGCACGCTCGCGCAACTCGACAGCCTGTCGCGATCCATCTGGCAGGCTCACGCCGCCGAGACCGTCACCGCCTCGGAGGCCCACGGGCTAGCTGAGGCTCTGCACACCCTCCGCAGCGCGACGCGCTAGGCTGTGGTGCCCGTCTGCATTCCGCTCGACCGATGTGACGCTATTTCCGCCCAAGCGCCTCCAGCTGGCTCCTGAGCGATCCGTGGCTAGTGAGCGTCGCCGTCGGGTGGCGTGCCCTGTCTCGATGCCGCCTGCGCTGCCCAGCAGGTTCACTACTGGGTACATC
>NZ_JAKSYH010000255.1 GCF_022829295.1 Methylobacterium sp. J-088 | reverse complement strand
GGGCGGCGCGGGAAATCCTGGTTCCGCACCGGCCTCGATGCCCTACGCGGCGATCTCCTCAATGCCCCTCAAAGCGCAGCGACCCTCTGGGCCAATCGATGCCCAAAACGCCTCCCAGCCTTGTGAGTCGTGTACCGTGGGCAAGCCAACGCCTCATCTGCTTAGCTCTTTGTTATGTCACAGGTTTTTGTCACAAAACCGGTGGCCACTTTTGCGAAACCTGCTTAGCCCCCCGCAGAGGGGGGAGGGAGAAGCCCGGGTCTGACGCCGTCCGGTTTCCAAGGATCGTTGCGTAAAGCCTGACACGATCAGGCCGCCCGCATCGGCCGGATTGTGTTCGAAGTCCCCCGCTCTTCAACTTCAGTTCAAGACGCGACAAACGAAATCTGCTTCGGCTTGCGCCGCAGACAGGTTAAAAGACACGATCCAGAGAAACGCCACGCGAGCAAAAAAACCATGTCCGCATCCCCCGCCATCCAGACCGAGCCGCAGGATCTCGTGGCCCTCACCAAGGCCGCCGGCGAGAGCGCCAAGGCGCTGGCCGCCGAGGCCACCCGCCGGGTCCGCACGCGGATCCTCGGGACGGATGGGCGGATCGACGCGGCCAAGCTCGAAGGCCAGCAGCACGCCGCCCACGGCCTCGCGTGGCTCGCCACCTACGCGGAGGCAGTCCGCGAACTCGGCAGCTACGCCGAGCGCCTGCAGGCCGAGGGCCGGTTCGGCGAGACCGAGTCGCTCCTCGTGCGGATCGGCGCGGGCGAGTATCTCGATCAGCTGTTCTCCGGCATCCCGATGAGCCAGGGCGAGATGGTCCGCCCGATCGGCTCGCTCGGCCTCACCGCCAAGGAGGTGGCGCAGTACCGCACCGATGCGGTCGAGACCCTGATCGCCGAGGGCAATACCCTCGAGAACCGTGCCGCCCTGGTCGCCCAGATGCGCGACGGCAGCGGCGCGGCGACCGTCGGCGCCTCGGGCCTCGACGAGGACATGGAGGCGATCCGCTCCGAGATGCGCCGCTTCGGCAAGGCCGAGGTGGTCGATCAGGCGCATGAGTGGCACCTGAAGAACGCCTACATCCCGATGGAGATCGTGACCAAGATGGCCGAGCTCGGCGTCTTCGGCCTGACGATCCCCGAGGAATACGGCGGCATGGGCCTGTCCAAGACCGCCATGTGCGTGGTTTCGGAGGAGCTGTCCCGGGCCTATATCGGCGTCGGCTCGCTCGGCACCCGCTCGGAGATCGCCGCCGAGCTGATCCTGTGCGGCGGCACCGAGGAGCAGAAGCAGCGCTTCCTGCCCAAGATCGCCTCGGGCGACATCCTGCCCACCGCCGTCTTCACCGAGCCGAACACGGGCTCGGATCTGGCCAGCCTGCGCACCAAGGCCGTCAAGGACGGCGACACGTGGAAGATCAGCGGCAACAAGACTTGGATCACCCATCCGGTCCGCGCCGACATCATGACCGTGCTGGTGCGCACCAAGCCCGAGGAGAAGGGCCACAAGGGCCTCTCCATGCTGATCGCCGAGAAGCCCCGCGGCACCGACGCGGATCCCTTCCCGGTCCAGGGCCTGTCAGGCGGCGAGATCGAGGTGCTCGGCTACCGCGGCATGAAGGAATACGAGCTGGCCTTCGAGGGCTTCGAGGTCCCGGCCGCGAACCTGCTCGGCGAGGTCGAGGGCAAGGGTTTTGCCCAGCTGATGCAGACCTTCGAGTCGGCCCGCATCCAGACCGCGGCGCGCGCCGTCGGCGTCGCCCAGTCGGCTCTCGATGTCGGCCTGCGCTATGCCGAGGAGCGGGTGCAGTTCGGCAAGCCGCTGGTCAGCTTCCCGCGGGTGGCCGACAAGCTCGCCATGATGGCGGTGGAGATCAACATCGCCCGCCAGCTCACCTACTTCTCGGCCCGCGAGAAGGACGAGGGCAAGCGCTGCGATCTCGAGGCCGGGATGGCCAAGCTGCTCGGCGCCCGCGTCGCCTGGGCGGCGGCCGACAACGCCCTCCAGATCCACGGCGGCAACGGCTTCGCGCTGGAATACGCGGTCAGCCGGATCCTGTGCGACGCGCGCATCCTGTCGATCTTCGAAGGTGCGGCCGAGATCCAGGCCCAGGTGATCGCCCGCCGGCTGCTCGAAGCCGCGTGAGGGACCGGGCGGCTACGCGGCCGCCCGGCATCGTCGGGGCTCTGCCCCGCGTCGGGGCTCTGCCCCGCGGCGGGGCTCTGCCCCGACACCCCGCCAAAGGGCCCCAGGCCCTTTGGAAACCCAAATCTACTTGGTGATCTTCACCGAGACCGGGTCGCTCGACGGGAAGGTCTCCTCCAGGGCGTCGTCCAGGCGCTCGTTGAGCTTCTCCTGCTTGTTGTCGGGATGCGCGTTGTCGCCCGGCTTGGCGCTGCCCTGCTGGAAGCCCGGCTTGGTCTCGTTCTGCTTCTGCTCGTCGGCCATGGTGGTCGCTCGTCCGTGACGGGGGCACGCAAGGTGCCGGTGCGCATCAACGCGGGCGGCGGCGGGTGTTTCCGATCTTTCGGGGACCGCGCGGCAATCCGGCCCCCGTTCGCTCACGTCGCCGGGATCGACCGCTCGGCCGCCGCGGCGGCGACCGGATCACGGGCATCGGCGCCGCGCATCACGGTCTCGTAGACCCGCGCCAGACGGTCGAGATGGGCGTCGAGGCTGAGCGGCGCCGCCCAGTAGCGCGCGTAGGCGGCCCGGCCCATCCGGGTGGCGAGCCTATCGTCCGACAGGCTGCGCAGATGCGTCGCCAGCGATTCCGGGTCGCCCGAGCGGAACCAGAACCCGGTCTCGCCGTCGACCACCGCCTCCCGGCCCGCGCAGGCATCGCTGACGATCACCGGCGCGCCGCAGGCCAGCGCCTCGTAGACGGTCAGCGGCTGGCCCTCGTACCAGACGCTCGGGAAGACCAGCGCCCGGGCCTGCCGCATCAGGGCCTGCACGCCGGCGGCATCGCGCCAGCCCAGCATGACGGCCTCGGGATAGCGTGCCGCGAGCGCGGCCCGCTCGGGCCCGTCGCCGACGAACACCGCCCGCGCCCCCGCCCGCCGCGCCGCCTCGGCGAAGATCGGCGCGCCCTTCTCGGTGGAGATCCGCCCGACGAACAGGGCATCGCCCGGCGGCCCGTCCCGCAGCGGCGCCTGCGCCACCGCGATCGGGTTGTCGACCCGGTGGAACGCCGTCCCCGGGGGCATCAGCGGCCGCACGACCCGCTCCTGCAGGTCGCTGATCGTGATGACGTGAGAAAATAGATCCGGCAGCCGGGCCACCTGGGTGAGGCCGATATGGCGGACCATGCGGGCGACCTTGCGTGGGTAGCTGCGCGCGTCGCAATTCGCCACGATGCAGGAGGCCGACATCGGCGTGCGGTGGCAGATCTTCTGCTCCGGATAGGCGTAGAAGCCGCCGGTCGGGCAGACCAGGAAGAACTCGTGCATCGTGTAGAGGCAGGGCAGGCCCGAGGCCCGGAGCGCCGTGCCGATCGACGGCGAGAGCGCCTTGGCGAAGGCGTGGACATGGACCACGGTGTCGCGCGGGTCGCAGGCGGCGAGTTCCCGCGCGAGCGCCCGGCGCGCCGGGCCGTTCCAGATCGCCTGCGCGGCAAACGCCAGCTTGTTGCGCGTCGTCGCGATATCGTCCTGCTCCAGGCAGACGACGCGGATGCCGGCGGGTTCGAGCCGCGGATCCACCGGGCCGACGGCGGCGAACAGGCTCACCCGGACCCCGCGGGCGGCGAGCCCCAGGGCGGATTCGATCGCCACCTTGGCCTGTCCGCCATTGATCGAGGCGTGGTCTGCGACGAGGACGACGTGCATGGTCGGGTTTCCGACGCTCTAATTCCGGATTGAGCGTTGTAACGACCCGCGGTTGATCCCCCGTAAACTGGTTTTCGCCATGATCCCGGCTGTCGAGACCGGGGCCGTTTGCATGCACGTCGTGATCCTGGCCGAGTTCGCGTCCGCCAGCGGCGGGGCCGAGAAGGTCGCGCTGGAATCGGCCCGGGGGCTCGCGGAGGCCGGCGTCTCGGTCACCTACCTCCAGGCGGTTGCGGGCGCGGCCGACCCGTTGCTCGATCACGCAAACATCCGGCGGGTGGTGCTCGGCTTGCCGGACATCTGGTCGCTCGGCGGCGCGAAGGCCGCGGCGGCCGGGATCTGGCACGCGGCGGCGGCGCGCAGCCTCGCCGCGGCGCTCGCCGCGCTGCCGGAGCGGCCGGACTGCATCCACCTGCACCAATGGACCCGTGCCCTGTCGCCGGCGATCTTCCCGGTCCTGTCGGGGGCGGGCGTGCCCGTCATCGTCACCCTGCACGACTATGCCCTGGCCTGCCCGAACGGGGTCTATTACCGCTTCGACCGGGCTGAACCCTGCGGACTCAAGCCCCTGTCGGCCGCCTGCATCGCGGCGCCCTGCGATGCGCGCAGCCGCGCCCACAAGCTGGTGCGCGTCGCCCGGACCGTGGCGCTGCGGCAGGCGATGCGGGGGCTGCCGCTCCACGTGGTCCATGTCAGCGACGCCAGCCGGCGGCGGATGGGCGACCTTCTCGGCGCCGACGCCCTCACCCACCACCGGATCGACAACCCGGTCCGGGTCGCCGAGGGACCGCCGGCCGAGCCCCACCGCGGCGATGCGATCGCGTATGTCGGGCGCCTGACCCGCGAAAAGGGCGCCGATCTGGTCGCCGAGGCCGCCCGTGCGGCGGGCCTGCCGGCCCTGTTCATCGGCGCCGGGCCCCTGGAGGCCGAACTGTGCGCCCGGGACGGCGTGGAGATCATCGGCTGGCAGAGCCCCGCCGCGGTCTGGGAGATCCTGCGCCGCCGGGCCCGGGCGCTCGCCGCGCCGTCACGCTGGTACGAGACCGGTCCGCTCACGATCTACGAGGCGCTGGCCGCCGGAATCCCGGTGGTCGCCTCCGACCGGTCCGGGGCCGCCGAGAAGGTCCGCCACGGGCAGACCGGCTTCGTGGTCGCCCCGGCGGTCGGGGCCCTGACGGCCGCCTTCACGGCTCTGCGGGACGATGCCTGCGCCGGAGGCCTCGGCGCGCGGGCCTATGCCGAAGCCCGCGCTGCGCCGATGACGCTGGCGACCCATGCGGCCGCACTCCGGACGCTGTACGGCCAGCTCGCACGCGATACGGGTGCGGTGCAGCATCGCCCGTTGCCGGCTCTGCTGGAACGCCCGTGAGGTCCATCACACCGCAATATGTATTCAGGATACACGACCCGTTCCGACCCTCTGGACAACAGGACGATTTCTTGTAAACGGATGCGCGCTCCAAATCGCCAATCCAGGTAGCCTCTATAAACGGCAAAGCTTTGCCGATGGTCTGGTGTATCGGCCCGGGTCCGGAGAAAAACCTTCTGAGATCCTGGATTCGGCATTTTATCGATCCTCCCGAGGGTGTATCCAGCCCCGCATTATGCACTTGACTTCTTGTTGCAGTGCAACATATAGAGGCGCGTCACGGCGGACGCAGCTGGCGTCCCGCTCCAATGATCGTTCTGGAGACACAGATGCAGACCCCGAATTTCGAGATGCCGACCGAGATGCGCGACTTCGCCGAGAAGAGCGTCGACCAGGCCCGCAACGCCGTCGGCACCCTGATGGCCAATGCCGTCAAGGTCACCGAGCAGGCCCAGGTCTCGGGCCAGACCTTCCAGTCGACCGTCAGCGCGGCCCTCGCGAAGGGCTTCGACCACGCCCAGGCCAATGCCAACGCGACCTTCGACTTCGCGCAGAAGCTTGCGCGCACGAAGGACCTGCGCGAGGCCTTCGAGCTCCAGTCCGAGTTCGTCCGGAGCCAGTTCGCGGCGTTCCAGGCTCAAGCCAAGGATTACGGCGCCCTGGTCCAGAACGTCGCCCGCTAGAGCGCTCTCCGCCGAAGTGGACGCCGGTTCGGCGCAAGAGAGCGCGTTAAAATAAGGGTTTAGATCCGTGCCCGATTGCAATGCGATCGGTACACGACAGTGACGACACCGTTGCCGAATAGGGCGCGGGTCCCCTCTCCCGCACGGGAGAGGGTGCAGGTTGCGCTTGCCGACCCAGGCGGCTGACAAGTGTCGTGGGCGGTGTGCAATGCGATCGGGCACGGCTCTAAGGACGGGTCTACCTGCCGGTCCGCATGGATCGGGGGTGTTCCAAAAGATCCGGGCGGCCGCTTCGGGCCGGCCGGATCCAACGATTCGACGCCCGAGCGTCCCGGGTTCGACCCCGGATGGCGCCGACAGGCCGACCGTCGCTTCTGCGGGTCGGGAGCGGACAGGAGGAGATCGCGCGATGGGAAAGCCGCGTCGGCCACGAGTGGGCCTTTCCAACTGGCAGCCGAAGCCGCCCCTGAATACGGGGATGCCTGCTCCGCTCGCGTCCTTGTCCGAGGCCTCGGTGGACGAGTCGGATGTGTCCGTCGTGGCCCTGTCACGCGCCGGGTTCGCGGATGATGACGCGCCGGTCTTGGCGTCAGCTCCGGCGATAGACCCCATCACCCCGGCCGAGTTGGTGGCGCAGGCAGCGCGGGTCGAACCCCGCCTCGCGCCCGAAACCGAGACCCCTGACAGCGTTGCCCACGCCGTGAATCCCCCCGAGGCGGATCGCGACGAAGAGGCCGATCAGGACTCCCACGATGATCGTCATGCGCCCGACCGCGCGGAGCCGGAGACGGCGTTCGCCGCCGCCCCGCCGCCGGATCTCGTCCCCGCCGCGATGCTGCACGCCGCGGAGCCCGCGCCGCTGAACCGGTTCGCGTTCGCACCGGACCGGATCGACATGATCGAGATCGGCTCGACCATCGCCCGCTACATGCAGGGCGAGGGCACGGCCGCCCTGGAGCATTTCCGGGCTCTCTCGGATGTCCGTACGCCGGCCGATCTGATCCGTCTCCAGGTCGGCGAGGCCCAGCGCGCCGCCGACGCCTCCCTGACCTGCTGGGTCACGGTGATGGGCAAGGCGAGCCGCGTCGTCGCGTTCCGTTGAGGCCGGACGTGTCGCCCCCGCGCAAAACGGATGGCCGGATCGAACCGGGTGCGACAACGCTCCGTTAACCAAGCCGGTCCCATGCCGTATCGGAGGGTACGGGAAACCAAACCGCACCAATGCCGAACTGCGCACGTCTGATCCGATCCGCCTGCTTCTGCCTCGCCCTCGCGCTCATTCCGGCGCTGGCGGGTCCGCCCGCGGCCGCGCAGAACGGTGACAAGCCCGCCATCGCCATCGGGGCCGATCTCGCCAGCCAGGGCGGCACGACCCGCCTCACCCTGACCCTGTCCCGGGCCGTGGAGGCCCGCGGCTTCGTGATGGAGCGGCCCGACCGGGCGGTGATCGACCTGCCCGAGGTCAACTTCCAGCTCGAATCGGGCACCGGCAGCCGCCGGGACGGCCTCGTGCAATCCTTCCGCTACGGCCTGTTCGCCCCCGGACGCTCGCGCATCGTGATCGACCTCGCGAGCCCCGCCACCGTGGGCAAGATCGAGACCGCAACCCGGGCCAAGGACGGCGCCGTGCTGCTCACGATCCCGCTGCAGCGCGCCGACCGCGACGCCTTCCGCAAGGCGGCCGCCGCGGCCGATCCCGCCCCCGCGCAGGCCCGGGCCGCCGCGCCCGAACCCACCGACCAGCGCCCGCTGATCATGGTCGATGCCGGCCATGGCGGCACCGATCCCGGCGCCATCGCGGTGGGCGGCGTGTTCGAGAAGGACATCGTGTTCGGCTTCGCCCAGGCGCTCGTCGAGAAGCTGGAGGCAGGAGGCCGCTACCGGGTCCGGATGACGCGCGACCGGGACGTGTTCGTGCCGCTGGCCGACCGCGTCCGCCTCGCCCGCGAGGCCAGGGCCGACCTGTTCGTGTCGATCCACGCCGATTCGATCTCGGCGGCCCCGCAGGTGCGCGGCGCGACGATCTACACCAACGCCGAGAAGGCGACCGATCTCGAATCCGCCAAGCTCGCCGAGCGCGAAAACCGGGCCGACGCCGCCGCGGGCGCCGAGTCCGCCGAGGCGCCGCCGGACATCGCCGACATCCTTCAGGAACTCACCCTGCGGGAGACGCGCGGCTTCTCGTCGGGCTTCGCCCGGACCTTGATGGGCCAGCTCGGTCCGGTGATGGAGATGAGTTCCAAGCCTCACCGGGAGGCGCGGTTCGTGGTGCTGCGCTCCCCCGATGTGCCGAGCGTGCTGGTGGAACTGGGCTACCTGTCGAGCAAGCGCGACCTGGAGATGCTGCAATCGCCGGAGTGGCGCGCCGGGGTCACCGGCTCGATGGCCAAGGCGATCGACATGTTCTTCACCAATCGTGCCAGCCTGGGGCGGCCGGTGATGACGCGTCGCTCGGCCGCCGTCGCCCCAGTTTTACCATAGAGTAAGTGTCGATACGGGCTGTCCGAACGCCCGCTCGCAGCCGTCGCAACCGGCAATCCGAGGGGGCCTCAGGTGACCATCCGGGGGCCGACCGCATCGTGAGCGGAGCTGCGCGCCGGGTGAGCCGATTCCGGCATGCGGCCGGGCCAGCGACGAGCGGAACACCGGATGCGTCTGATCCTTCGTTTCTTCGGGATCCTGTTCAGCGCCGCCGCGGTGCTGTTCGTGATCGGCGCGGCGGCGGGCGGTTACTTCTACTGGAAGTACAGCCAGGACCTGCCCGACCACGCCGCGCTCGCGAATTACGAGCCGCCGGTGATGACCCGCATCCACGCGGCCGACGGCTCGCTGCTGGCCGAATATGCCCGCGAGCGCCGGCTCTACCTGCCGATCCAGGCGATGCCGAAGATCGTGGTCGCGGCTTTCCTGTCGGCCGAGGACAAGAACTTCTACAAGCACGGCGGCATCGACCCCGAGGGGATCGTGCGCGCCTTCCTGACCAACGCCAAGTCGGGCAAGCGCCAGGGCGCCTCGACCATCACCCAGCAGGTCGCCAAGAACTTCCTGCTGTCCTCCGAGCAGACCTACGACCGTAAGGTCAAGGAGGCGCTTCTGGCGCTCCGGATCGAGTCGGCCTACTCCAAGGACAAGATCCTCGAACTCTACCTCAACGAGATCTTCCTGGGCACCATCGTCCCGGGCCGCAACCTGCACGGGGTTGCCGCGGCGGCGCTCGACTATTTCGGCAAGTCGGTCCACGAATTGACCATCAACGAGGCGGCCTACCTCGCCGCCCTGCCGAAGGGGCCCAACAACTACCACCCCTACCGCAAGACCCAGGCGGCGCTCGACCGCCGCAACGAGATCATCCGCCTGATGGCGGAGAACAACTACATCACCAAGGACGAGGCGGACGCCGCCAAGAAGATGCCGCTCGGCGTCAACCCGCGCGTCGCCTTCCCGAACGCCGCCAACGCCAACTACTTCACCGAGGAGGTCCGTCGCGAGATCTCCGAGCGCTACGGCGAGAAGAAGCTCTACGAGGGTGGCCTCTCGGTGCGCTCGACGCTGGATCCGAAGATGCAGGCCTGGGCCCGCAAGGCCCTGGTCGACGGCCTCGTGCGCTACGATCAGGCCCATGGCTGGCGCGGTGCCGTCACCCGGGTCGACCTGACCGGGCGGGACTGGGGCATGGCGGCGGCCGAGGTGCCGGCGCTCGGCGACGTGGCGCCCTGGCGGCTCGCCGTGGTGCTGGGCAACGGCGGCGGCGGCGTGCAGGTCGGCCTCCAGCCCAAGCGCGAGGCGTCGGGCCAGGTCGGCAAGGACCGCGAGACCGGCGTGATCACCCCGGACGGGATGCGCTGGGCCGGCCGTGCCAATCTCCAGGCCGGCGACATGGTCTATGTCGAGGCGATCGAGGGCGGGAAGGGCCAGTTCCGCCTGCGCCAGAAGCCCGAGGTCTCCGGCGCCATCGTGGCCATGGACCCGAATACCGGCCGCGTCCACGCGATGGTCGGCGGCTTCTCGTACGACGAATCCGAGTTCAACCGCGCCACCCAGGCGATGCGCCAGCCCGGCTCCTCGTTCAAGCCGATCGTCTACTCGGCGGCTCTGGACAACGGCTACACCCCCGCCTCGATCGTGCAGGATTCGCCGATCACCATCGAGGGCGGCCCCGGCCAGGAGGCCTGGACGCCTTCGAACTACGACGGCAAGTCCGGCGGCCCGCACACCCTGCGCTACGGGATCGAGCACTCGAAGAACCTGATGACGGTGCGGCTCGCCAAGGATGTCGGCATGCCGCTCATCGCCGAGTATGCCCGCCGGTTCGGCGTCTATGACGACATGCTGCCGGTGCTGCCGATGTCGCTGGGCGCGGGCGAGACCACGGTGATGCGCATGGTCACCGCCTACTCGATGCTGGCCAATGGCGGCCGGCGCATCCGGCCGACCCTGATCGACCGGATCCAGGACCGCATCGGCGAGACGATCTACCGTCACGACAACCGCAAGTGCATCGGCTGCGACGCCGAGAAGTGGTCGGGCCAGGACGAGCCGAAGCTGGTGGACGATTCCGAGCAGGTGCTCGACCCGCTGACCGCCTACCAGATGGTCTCGATCATGGAGGGCGTGGTCCAGCGCGGCACCGCGACCCTGCTGAAGCAGATCGGCAAGCCGCTCGCCGGCAAGACCGGCACCACCAACGACGCCAAGGACGCGTGGTTCGTGGGCTTCTCGCCGGATCTGGCGGTGGGCATCTATCTCGGCTTCGACAAGCCCCGCTCGCTCGGCGACCGCGCCACCGGCGGCGGGCTGGCCGCGCCGATCGCCCTGGAATTCCTCAAGACCGCCCTCAAGGACAAGCCGCCGACCCCGTTCCGCGTGCCACCGGGCATCAAGCTGATCCGCATCAACCTCGCCAGCGGCACCCGCGCCGGCTCGAGCGAGGGGGCGGGGACGATCCTGGAGGCGTTCAAGCCCGGCACGGCGCCGCCGGATTCCTACGTGGCCCCGTCCGGCGGCAGCCAGGCGCCGGCCCCCGCGGCGGCGGTGCCGGCGGATCCCGATCGGGCCGCGCAGGCGGGTGGGCTTTATTGAGATGAGAGGCAGCGCGGCGCGCTCTTGAGAAAGAGCCGGCGCCGCGTTCCACTCTCCCCCACAGAGGGCCTTTGGGATTCACACATCAGGTCTGGGCTCAGTGTGCCGTCGATAGGCTTGGCAATCCCAACGTGCCACGCGCCCTCCCTCCCCCCCTCTGCGGGGGGAGGGGGCCCGCGTATGATGATCGCCCGCACGCCATCCGCACAGAAAAAAGCCGCCCCGGAGGGAGCGGCTTGGAGGAGTCTTCAGGGAGGCATCAAACAGAGCGGACGAGAAGGTCCAACTCCACATCCAGAAAACTGGATGCCTGTTTATCAATTAAGAACCTTAACACGTAGTAAATACTAGTCTCCGCAAGCGATCATGCCGCCAGACTGTCGAACAGCCCGCGCCCGTCGGTGCCGCCGATCAGATCCTCGACGAAGTTTTCCGGGTGCGGCATCATGCCGAGCACAGTCCGGTTCTCCGAGAGGACGCCCGCGATCGCGTTGAGCGAGCCGTTGCGGTTGGCCTCGACGGTGACGGTCCCCGCCGCGTCGCAGTACCGGAAGGCCACCCGACCCTCGGCCTCGATCCGCGCCAGGGTCTCGGGATCGGCGAAGTAGTTGCCCTCGCCGTGGGCGACGCAGACGTCGATGACCTGACCCTGCCGGTAGGCACTGGTGAAGCGGGTATCGGTGCGCTCGACCCGGAGCGTCTGCCGGTGGCAGATGAAGCGCCGGTTCACGTTGCGCATCAGCACGCCCGGCAGCAGGCCGGATTCGCACAGGATCTGGAAGCCGTTGCAGATGCCGAGCACGAGGCCGCCCCGACCCGCATGCGCCCGCACCGCATCCATGGCGGCGGCCCGTCCGGCGATCGCCCCGCAGCGCAGATAGTCGCCGTACGAGAAGCCGCCCGGCAGGACGGCGAGGTCGGTGCCGGCCGGCAGGTCGTGGTCCGCGTGCCAGACGAGGCTCACCCGCGCGCCCGACCGGCGCAACGCCCGGACGACATCGCTCTCGCGGTTCGAGCCGGGGAAGACGATGACCGCGGCGTGCATCAGAGGATCTCGATCGCGTAGTTCTCGACCACCGTGTTGGCCAGGAGCTTCTCGCAGGCGGTGCGCAGCGTCGCCTCGGCGGCGGCAGCGTCGGTGGCCGCCACCTCGATGTCGAACACCTTGCCCTGCCGCACGCCCTCGACCCCCTGGATCGCCAGCGACTTGAGCGCGGCCTCGATCGCCTTGCCCTGCGGGTCCAGCACGCCGGTCTTCAGGGTGACGATAATACGGGCTTTCATGGATTTTCGGGTCTCGCGCGTCGCCGGGACGAGGGTCTCACCTGCGGCAACGTTTCACAGGCTGCCGCAGTTCTCTGTAGCAGGAAGGCCGCCGGCCTGTCGAACGCGGGTCGCGTTATCGACGGGGCGCGGCGGTGCCCGCGCGCAGCGGCTCGATGCTGATCGCCCGCCGCCAGAGCTGCAGCATGATCCAGGCCGCGAACAGGCTGAACAGACCCATCAGGACATGGCCGACCCGGTCCCCGAGATCGAACAGGCCCGCCAGCGCCCAGCCGGCCGCGATGGCGACAGCGAACACCTCGGTGCCGACGAGGACCATCATGCTCACGATGGTGATGGCGTTGCGCCCGTTCACGCGATCGACCCCTGAAAATAGGACGGGTCCCGGACGAAAACCGTCCGAGACCCGCGCAGCTAGCCCGGCAGGGCCGCCGATGCAACCAAGCGCACCGCTGTTAGCGCGGCGCGCGCTTCGCCAGGATCCGCTGCAGCGTCCGCCGGTGCATGTTCAGGCGCCGGGCCGTCTCGCTGACATTGCGGCCGCACAGCTCGTAGACCCGCTGGATGTGCTCCCACCGGACCCGGTCGGCCGACATCGGGTTCTCGGGCGGATCGGCCCGCTCACCCGGCTGCGCCATCAGCGTGCCGTGGATCTCGTCGGCATCGGCGGGCTTGGCGAGATAGTCGAAGGCGCCGAGCTTCACCGCGGTGACCGCGGTTGCGATGTTGCCGTAGCCGGTCAGGATCACGCCGCGTGCTTCCGGGCGGCGCTCCTTCAGACGGGCGATCACGTCGAGGCCGTTGCCGTCGCCGAGGCGCATGTCGATCACCGCGAAGGCCGGGGCCCGGGCTTCCACGGCCGAGACGCCGTCCGCGACGCTGTCGGCCACCTGCACGTGATACCCACGGCTCTCCATGGCGCGGGCGAGACGGGTCTGGAAGGGCTTGTCGTCATCGACGATCAGCAGGCTGCGGTCGGAGAAGGCGGCCAGTGGATCGGCGTCGCTGAGCACGGCAGCGTCGGTCGCCGCCGCGGTCCCGGGCTGCGTAAGCATCGGGCGTTCCTTTCAGGTTTTCATCGTCGGTTCTTGGTCTGTCCCTTATATAGGGACGACATCGCGCGGGG
Organism: Methylobacterium sp. J-088; assembly: GCF_022829295.1. Taxonomy (GTDB): domain Bacteria; phylum Pseudomonadota; class Alphaproteobacteria; order Rhizobiales; family Beijerinckiaceae; genus Methylobacterium. The sequence continues at coordinate 34,123 of NZ_JAKSYH010000255.1, read as the reverse complement.
GCAGGGGGTGTTGGATATTGAGTTCCGGCGAATGACGCGGCGCTGCCCCGCGCTCGAAGATGTGGCGGGCCCAGGAGACGCGCACCACTGCCCCGTGGGCCTCCGGCGTGGGCACGTTCATCAGCACCAGCTGGGCGCCTGAGCGCTCGATCAGGGTCTTGGCGATGAACAGCCCGAGCCCCAGCCCCGCCCCGACAGTCCCGCCCGATTGCGGCCGGTCCTGACTGCGGGTGGTGACGTAGGGCTCGCCGGCCCGCAGCAGAACCTCGCTGGAGAAGCCCGGACCGTCGTCCCGGATCTCGAGCCAGACCCGCTCCTGGCTCCAGCGCCCCTCCACGGACACCCGCGCCTCGGCGAAGTCCGCGGCGTTGTCGAGAATATTGGCGAGGCCGAACATCACCCCCGGGTTGCGGCGGCAGGCCGGCTCCGGCCCGTCCCCGAGGCTCGTGATGTCGAGCGCGGTGCCGAGCGCCCGCTGCGGAGCCACCAGCTCCTCGACGAGGTGGCTGAACGTGACCGTCTCCAGGAAGCCGGCGCCGGCGCCGTCGCCGTCGAGCGAGGTCAGCTTGCCCAGGATGCCGCGGCAGCGGTCGACCTGCTCGCGCAGCAGGTTCAGATCCTCCGCCACCGCGGGCGAGGCGGTGGGGCCGAGCTGGCGGATCAGCTCCTTGGTGACCAGCATGATGGTGCCGAGGGGGGTGCCCAACTCGTGGGCGGCCGCCGCCGCCAGCCCGTCGAGCTGGGACAGGTGCTGCTCCCGGGCGAGCACGAGCTCGGTGGCGGCCAGCGCCTGGGCGAGGAGCCGCGTCTCCTCTGCGACCCGCCACGCGTAGACGCCCGTGAACGCGGTGCCGAGCAGGATCGCGGTCCAGACGCCCGAGACGTACAGGAACGGCAATTCGATCCGCCCGTCCGCGAACCAGGGGAGCGGCCGGTGGACCAGGGCCAGCAGGGTCGCGAGACCGACCGCCAGCAGGCCGAGCGCCAGCGTCCGCTCCGGCGGCAAGGCGGTCGCCGAGATCAGCACGGGGGCCAGGAACAGCAGCGAGAACGGGTTCTGCAGCCCGCCCGTGAGAAACAGCAGGGCGGCGAGCTGCACGATGTCGAACGCGAGGAGCAAGGCCGCGGAATCGTCGCTCAGCCGGTAGCTCGCGGGGAAGCGGATGCGCAGCGCGAGGTTCAGCCAGGACGAGGTGGCGATCACCAGGAAGCACCAGCCGAAGGGCAGCGGCAGACCGAGGCCGAACTGCGCCCCGACCACGGCGGCGCTCTGGCCGGTGATGGCGAGCCAGCGCAGGCGGACGAAGGTGTCGAGCCGCAGGTGTCGCGCGTCGCGGACGAGGCCGTTCAGATCGGAATCGGGCATGCACTGCTTCGGTGGGGCGTCGGGCGGACTGAGCCGGTACGAAAGTTTCGCGACAGCCGGCGACGTTCAAGTCCGGCGATGTCGCGGATGCGGGAGGCCGGCAAATTTTCCGGGGCAAGTCTTCCGGGGCAACTCATCCGGGCCGAATCGTCACAGGCGCCATCGTCACAGGGGAAATCGTCCCCATCTGGGGATGTTCCATTATCGTTCAGGGTGGAACATTATCCTGCCAATTCCGGTCGGGGGGCGTTCGGTGCCGGTTGGCCCGCAACACCGAAGGCCGGCGGCAGACCGTGAGGTAACGATGCTCCTGGCCTATTCGATGTACGAGGGCGCCCGCGCCCTGATGACGCCGGCCCGGGTCGCCGCCGATCTCACGCGCTACGGCCTCCAGATTCCCGGCAATCCCCTGGCCTACGGGCCCTACGCGCGGGCGGTCAGCGCGGGCTGCGAGATGTTCGAGCGCGTCACCCGCCAATACGGCAAGCCGGCCTTCGGCTTCACCGAGACGATGGTCGACGGGCAAGCGGTGCCGGTCAGCGAGCGGGTGGTTTGGGAGCGGCCGTTCTGCCGCCTGATCGCCTTCGACCGCGCCTTCCCGACACCGCCCGCCGAGGCGCAGCCGAAGCTCCTGATCGTCGCGCCGATGTCGGGCCATTACGCCACGCTGCTGCGCGGCACCGTGGAGGCGATGCTGCCGAACCACCGGGTGTTCATCACCGACTGGACCGACGCCCGGATGGTGCCGCTGCTGGCCGGCCGCTTCGACCTCGACGACTACATCGACACCCTCCAGGAGATCTTCGCATTCCTGGGGCCGGATCTGCACGTCATGGCGGTGTGCCAGCCGGCGGTGCCGGTCTTGGCCGCGGTGGCGCTGATGGAGGCGGCCGACGAGCCCGCCGTACCGAGTTCCATGACCCTGATGGGCGGCCCGATCGACACGCGCCGCTCGCCCACCGCGGTGAACTGCCTCGCGCAGGAGCGCGGCCAGAAGTGGTTCGAGCAGAACACGATCAGCCTCGTGCCGCCGATCTACCCGGGGGCGTGGCGCCGGGTCTATCCGGGCTTCCTGCAGCTCTCCGGCTTCATGGCGATGAACCTCGACCGGCACGTCACCGCCCATTCGGACATGTTCGACCATCTGGTGGGCGGCGACGGCGACTCGGCCGAGAAGCACCGGGACTTCTACGACGAGTACCTCGCGGTGATGGACCTCACCGCCGAGTACTACCTCCAGACGGTGCAGACCGTGTTCGTGAACCACGCCTTGCCGAAGGGTGAGATGCAGCACCGGGGCGTTCCGGTCGATCTCGGGGCGATCCGCCGCTGCGCGATCCTGGCGGTCGAGGGCGAGAACGACGACATCTCCGGCGTCGGCCAGACCAAGGCGGCGCTCGACCTGACGCCGAACCTGCCCGATGCGCGCAAGGCCTATCACCTCCAGGCCGGGGTGGGGCATTACGGGGTGTTCAACGGCTCGCGCTACCGCACGGTGATCGCCCCGCGGATCGCGGCCTTCATCCGCGCCATGCAGGCGGTGCCGGCCGCGCGCGGCGGCCATCTGCGGCAGGTGGGCTGAGGCTGGAGAAAGTGGGTGCTGCTCGGTGTAGAGCGCGCGCCCTCTCACGCCGCGAGCCTGCGATGTTCACGCATCGGGTCTTGAAGGTCGCGACACCCCCCTCTCTCCGCTTGCGGGAAGCGAGAGGCGAAGCCGGAGCGAAGGTGAGGGGGCGATTCCGGAAGAGACTCCTCCGTTCAAGCCCCCTCACCTTCGGCTGCCGCCTCGCTCCGGTGACGACAAGGTCGCCGGAGCACTCTCCCCGCAAGCGGGGCGAGGGGTTTGCTGGTGCTTTCGTCGGCGCAGCGCGCGATGTGTGCATCCGGTAGCCCCGCAAGGGGGAGGGGAACAGCGCCTGCCGTTCAGACGGTCCGGTCACAGCACCCGCCGCGGATCGAGCGCATCGCGCAGGCCGTCGCCGATGAAGTTGATCGACAGCACCGTCAAAAAAATCGCGCCCCCCGGGAACAGCGCCCAGTGGGGCGCGACGTCGAGGTGGTCCTTGGCGTCGAATAGCAGCCGCCCCCAGGTCGGGATGTCGGGCGGGAAGCCGAGCCCCAGGAACGAGAGCGTCGATTCCGCGATGATCGCCGCCGAGACCTCGATCGAGGCGGCCACGATCACCGGCCCCAGCGCGTTCGGCAGGATGTGGCGGCGCACGAGGTGCCCGGTGGTCGCCCCCTGCGAACGGGCCGCCTCCACGAACTCCTTCTCCCGGAGCGTCAGGAACTGCGCCCGCACCAGCCGGGCGACCGGCATCCAGCGCAGGCCCCCGATCACCGCGACGATCATCAGGAACACGCCGCCCTGCGTGCCGAACACGGCCTTCAGGCTGTCGCGGAACAGGTAGATCACCAGCAGCAGCAGCGGCAGTTGCGGCAGCGACAGGAACAGGTCGGTCAGCCACATCAGCAGGGGGTCGAGCAGGCGGCGCGACATGCCGGCCAGCGCCCCGACCAGCACCCCGATCAGGCTCGCCACCGCCATGGCGGCGAAGCCGACCGCGAGGGAGATCCGGCCGCCATGGATCATCCGGGCCAAGAGATCCTGGCCGAGATCGTCGGTGCCGAACGGATGGTCCCAGGACGGGCCCTGGAGCTGGGCGGCGAAATCGATGTCGTCGATGGCGACCGGCCAGAGCAGGCCGCCGAACACCACGCCGGCGACCAGTACGGCCAGCACGCCGACGCTCGCCAGCGCCAGCCGGTGCCGCCGGAAGCGCCGCCACGTCTCCCGCCCCGGCGAGGCCGGCACGCGGGCAGGGGCCATCGCCTCATCGGAGGGCGATGCGGGGGTCGAGCCAGCCATAGAGCAGGTCCGCGACGAGGTTGAACAGGATGACGAGGCCGGCGAACACGAAGGTCACCGCCATCACCACCGGCGTGTCGTTGGCCAGCATCGCGTCGATCAGCAGCGAGCCGATGCCGGGGATCCGGAAGATCTGCTCGGTGACGATGGCGCCGCCGAACACCGCCGGGATCTGGAGGGCGACCAGCGTCACCACCGGGATCAGGGCGTTGCGGGCGATGTGCCGGCGGGTCACCGTGCCCTCGGAGAGGCCCTTGGCGCGGGCCGTGGTGACGTAGTCGAGCCGGGCGACGTCCAGCGCCGAGGCGCGCACGTACCGGGTGTAGGAGGCGGCCTGGAAGAAGCCCAACACCGCCACCGGCATGATCGCCTGCCGGATGTTGGCCCACATCCAGGGGAGGCCGGAGCCCGGCAGGTCGGCCTGGTAGACGAAGGGCAGCCAGCCGAGCTTGATCGAGAACAGCAGGATGAACAGCAGGCCGGTGAAGAAGGTCGGCAGCGAGAAGCCCACGAAGGCCAGGGTGTTGGCGACCTGATCGGCCAGCGAGTAGGGCCGGCGCGCGGCGTAGAGACCGACCGGCACCGCGATCAGCAGTGCCAGCACCTGAGAGGAGCCGACGATGAACAGGGTCGTCGGCAGCCGCTGCAGGATCAGCGCATCGACATTCACGCGGCTCGCGAACGAGAAGCCCCAGTCGCCGTGCAGCATGGCGGTGAGCCAGTGCAGGTAGCGGGTGAAGATCGGGTCATCGAGGCCGAACTTCACCCGCAGAGCCGCCCGCACCTCGGGGGGCACGTTCGGGTTGCTGGCGAGTTCGCCGAACGGGTCGCCCGGCGCGAGCGCCAGGACGGTGAACAGGATCAGGCTGATGCCGAGCAGGCTCGGGATCGCGATCAGGAGCCGTCGCAGGATGTAGGCGCCCATTGGTGTGCCCCTTCTTGGCGCCGCGCTCCCGCTCAGGCCTCCCGGTACCAGTCGGGCAGGAACGACAGGTCGTTGTCCCAGCCGCTGCGGGGCGCCGTGAGCGCGGCGCCCACCGCCGAGACCTCGGCGCGGTGGATCAGCGGCAGCACGTTCTCGGAGACCGCGAGGTCGTTGCAGGTGATGAGGAGCGCCGCGCGCTTGACCGGGTCGAGCTCGCTCTGGGCGGCGCTGTAGGCTTTGTCGTAGGCATCGTTGCGCCAGCGCACGACGTTGCGGCCCTGCCACTTGTTGGCCTTCTGGGCGACCTCCCAGGAGGCGTACATCAAGAGCCAGATCGCCGGATCGGCCTGGGTCATGCTGTAGGCGTACATCTCCATGTCGGCGTAGAAATGCGTGCAGGTGTCGGGGTTGGCCGGATCGGAGGAGAAGAACACCGAGCCGGTCACCGATTTCAGCTCGATCGCGATGCCGGCCTTGGCGGCCGCCTGCTTGATGATCGCCTGGGTCTTCTGGCGCGGGGCGTTGATCGAGGTCTGGAAGACCAGCTTGAGCGTCTTGCCGTCCTTGGCGCGGATCCCGTCCGAGCCCTTGGTCCAGCCGGCCTCGTCGAGGAGCGCGTTGGCGCGTGCCGGGTCGAAGGCGAAGCTGGTATCCTTCGAGACGAAGCGCTCGGGGCCGTTCACCGTGTTGGCGGTGGCCCTGCCGGTGCGGCCGTAGATGTAGGTCTGGATCGACTTGCGGTCGACCAGCAGGTTCATCGCTCGGGCTACCTTCGGGTCCGAGAAGGCGGGGTGCTTGGTGGTGATCGAGGCGCGCTCGCCGTCGACCTCGACGTTCGGGTCGGTGGCATTCAGCAGCAGGAATTCCAGCTTGCCGCCGTAGACCACGTCGACCCGGCCCTTGCCGCCGGTCTCCAGGCGCTTCAGCACCTCGTCCTCGATCAGCATGTTCCAGGCGTAGTCGTACTCGCCGGTCTGGAGCACGGCGCGGGCGGCCGAGACCGCATCGCCGCCGCCCTTCATCTCGATCGTGTCGAAATACGGCCGGTTCGGCAGGTGGTAATCCGGGTTGCGTTCGCCGCGGACGATGTCGCCGGGCCGGAACTCCACGAACCGGTACGGGCCGGTGCCCACCGGGGCGAGGTTCTGCGGCGCGTCGCGCGATTTCGCGCCGCTATAGGGGCCGAACAGGTGCTGCGGCAGCACCATCCCGACGATGCCCACGAAGGCGTCGCACCAGAACGGTGTCGGCTTGTCGAACAGGACCCGGACGCTGAGGTCGTCGATCTTCTCGACCGTGCAATCCTTGTAGGAGCCGGCCGTCACCGCCGCAGTGGCGGGATCGCGGGCATACGCCCAGGTGAACACGAGGTCGTCGGCGGTGAGCGGCTTGCCGTCGTGCCATTTGACGCCGGGCTTGAGCGTCCAGACCACCGAGCGGCCATCGGCGGCCAGCGCCCCGTTCTCCTTGGACGGGATCGTGGCGGCCAGCACCGGCACGAGGTTGCCGTCCGGGTCCCAGGCGGCGAGCGGCTCGTAGAAGATCCGCGAGGCGTCCTGATCCTTGGTGCCGACCGCGAAATGCGGGTTGATCAGCGTCGGCGCCTGCCACCAGAGCAGCTTGAGCGCACCGCCGCCGCCGGCCTTGGTCGGCTTGTAGCCGGCCCGGATATCGGCCGCCATCGCCACGCCGTTGCCGGCCAGCATCAGCCCGGCCATCGGCGCGGTGAGGCCGACCGCTACCATCCGCTGCACGAAGGCGCGCCGCGACAGGCGGCCGTCCTTCACACGTCCGATGAGGCCGCGCAGATCCCGCTCGTCCATGATCATTCCTGATTGCCGCCGTGACGGGCACAGCACCATTCCGAATGCGGTGTTGGCAAGGGGCGGGCCAGTGACGCTTCAATCGAAACGTGTTGACGATCCGGCATGCCGGACGCCTTCCTGGCCCCGGCCCTGCATGCACGAACGCCCGCCAGGGTGGCGCGGGTTCGATCGGTACCACACCGGGAGACGACACGATGGATAACCGCAGCACCGTGTGGCGCCATGTCGACGCCCGGAAGGCGCGGCTGATCGCCCTGTCGGAGCGGGTCTGGGGCATGCCGGAGGTCTGCTACACGGAAGAACGCTCCTGCGCCGAGCACGTCGCCGAATTGCGCCACCAGGGCTTCCGGATCACGGAAGCGGTCGCCGGCATCCCCACCGCGGTGATGGGCGAGGCCGGGGAGGGCGGGCCGGTCATCGCGTTCCTCGGCGAGTACGATGCGCTGCCCGGCCTGTCGCAGGAGGCGGGACTCGCCGAGCACCGGCCGATCGAGCCGGGCGGGCACGGCCATGGCTGCGGCCACAACCTCCTCGGCTCGGCGGCTCTGCTGGCCGCCACAGCCGTCAAGGACTGGCTCGCCGAGACCGGCACCCCCGGCCGCGTGCGCTATTACGGCTGCCCGGCCGAGGAGGGCGGGGCCGCCAAGGCCTTCATGGTCCGCGCCGGCGCCTTCGCGGATGCCGACATCGCGATCTCCTGGCACCCGGGCAGCTTCTGGGAGGTGGCGCCGCCGGCCGCGCTGGCCAACACGCGGGCGGACTTCACCTTCACCGGGCGGACCGCCCACGCCGCGGCGGCTCCGCATCTCGGACGCTCGGCGCTCGACGCCGTGGAGCTGATGAGCGTCGGCGTGAACTACATGCGCGAGCACATGCCCTCGGATGCAAGGGTGCACTACGCCTATCTCGACGCGGGCGGCATCGCGCCGAACGTCGTGCAGGCGGGGGCGCGCGTGCGCTACTCGATCCGCGCCCGCGATCTGCCCGGCATGCTGGCCCTGGTGGAGCGGGTGAAAAAGGTGGCGCAGGGCGCCGCGCTGATGACCGAGACCGCGGTCGAGGTGCGGATCGTCAGCGCCGTGTCGAACCTGTTGGGCAACACGCCGCTGGAGCAGGCGCTCCACGGGGTGATGGAGGAGCTGGGGCCGCCGCCCTTCGACGATGCCGACCGGGATTTCGCCGAACGAATCCGCGCGACGCTCAGCGATGGCGACATCGACGCCGTGTTCCGTGCCATCGGGATGCCGCGGACCGCGGCGCCGCTCGCGGATTTCCTCGTGCCGCTCGACGCCCCGCGCAACCCCGCGATCGGCTCGACCGATGTGGGCGACGTGAGCTGGGTGGTGCCGACCGTGCAGGCGCACGCCCCGACCGTGGCGATCGGCACGCCGTTCCATACGTGGCAGGTGGTGGCGCAGGGAAAGACCCCGGCGGCCCACAAGGCGATGGTGCAGGTCGCCAAGGCGATGGCGGCCACCGGCACCCTGGCGCTGACCGATGCGGCCCTGCGGGACGCCGCCCGGGCGGATCTCGCCCGGCGGCGCGGCGCGGCCGGCTACGTCTCGCCGCTGCCCCCGGAGGTCGAGCCGCCGCTGCGCATGTCGTTGGCGTGAGGCGAGAGCAGGGTACGGGGTTTATAAGTTCAGAGACTCGGTTGGCTCAGCCGACAGCTTGAAGAGACGCGGATCCCCTCTCCCCGCGCGCGGGGAGAGGCCCGCACGGACCTCGTCGTCCGTGCGGGAAGCGCAGGCGCAGCCGGAGCGAAGGTGAGGGGGCTCGTCAGGACGAGCCTCTTCCGGCACCACCCCCTCACCTTCGGCTGCCGCCTCGCTCCGGCGACAACGAGGTCGCCGGAGCCCTCTCCCCGCCCGCGGGGAGAGGGGTGCTCTGCGGGTATCATCGGCGCAGCGGGCTAAGCATGAATTCGCAAGCCCGCACATGAGAGAGAGCGCATCCCGCTCCATTAGGAGCTGGTGCCACAAAGATATGTTATCGCCCGATCAGGCGGACAGCGAAGCCCCACCGCTGGCATAGCGGCTCGGCGGCCGTGCCAGCCCGAGATGGTCGCGCAGGGTCGCGCCCGCGTAGTCGCGGCGGAACAGGCCGCGCCGCTGCAGGATTGGCACGACCGCGTCCACGAAGGTCTCCAGCCCGTCCGGCAGCACGTCGGGCATCAGGTTGAAGCCGTCCGCCGCGCCCGCCCGGAACCACGCCTCGATATCGTCGGCGATCGCCTCCGGGGTGCCCGCCATGATGCGGTGGCCGACGCCGCCGCCCAGCGCCCGCAGGAGCTGGCGCACCGTCAGACCCTCGCGCCGGGCGAGCGCGACCGTGCCCAGGAACATCGTGTGGTTGGCGTCCGCCGGCAGGGGCAGCGGGTCGGGCAAAGGCTTGTCGAGCTCGAGCCGCGTGGGGTCGATCCGCAGCGTCCCGGCGAGCCGGGCGAGGCTGTATTCCAGGGGCACGAGATCCCAGAGCTCGTCCTGCCGCCGCCGCGCCTCGGCCTCCGTGGAGCCGATCACCGTGGCGAGGCCGGGCAGGATCACCAGCGCGTCCGGCCCGCGCCCGTAGCGCGCCGCCCGCGCCCGCAGGTCCCGGGCATACGCCACCCCGTCCGCGATGGTCTGCGCGAGCGAGAACACCGCGTCCGCAGTGGCGGCGGCGAGTTCGCGCCCGTCCTCCGAGCCGCCCGCCTGGAAGGTCACCGGGCGCCCTTGCGGGCTGCGCGGCACCGTGAGCGGCCCTTCGACGGTGTAGTGCGCGCCGCGATGGTTCACCGCGTGCACCTTGGCGGGATCGATGAACCGGCCGCGCGCCGTGTCGCCGAGGAAGGCGTCGTCCTCCCAGCTGTCCCACAGGGCGTGGACGAGGTCGGTGAATTCCCGCGCCCGCGCATAGCGCGCGCCGTGCTCGGAGGCGCCCGCGAAGCCGAAATTGCGGCCCGCGGCGGCGTCCGCGGTGGTCACCACGTTCCAGCCCACCCGGCCCCGGCTCACGAGGTCGAGGCTCGCGAAGCGGCGGGCGAGGTTGAACGGCGCGTTGTAGGTGGTCGAGGCGGTGGCCACGAGGCCGACATGGCGCGTCACCGCCGCGATGCTCGCCAGCACCACCGTGGGTTCGAGGGCGTTGAACGGCCGGTAGTCGATCCGGTCGTTGATCGCCGGGGTGTCGGCCAGGAAGATCGCGTCGAGCTTGCCCCGCTCGGCGACGCGGGCGACGCGGATGAAGTGGTCGATGTCGATGAACGCGTCCGGCCGGCTCCCCGGCAGCCGCCACGCGGACGGGTAGACGCCGGAATGCAGCAGGTTGACGTTGAGATGCAGGGTGCGGCCGGTCATCGGTGGGCTCCGGGTCAGCGGACGCGCGGCAGAACCTGCCCGGCGAAGCGGCGCATCTCCGCCTCGAACGGCTGGAACTGCAGCATGAACAGGTCGATCCCGGCGGCGTGGAACGCGCGGATCCGCCCCGCTACGGTCTCGTAGCTGCCGACCAGCCCGGCCGCGGTGCCGCCGTTGGTGCCGACATGCCGCGTGGCCGCCGCGTCGGTCTTGGCGAACATCACGCTGGCCGTGTCGGTGCGGGCGCGGGTGTCGGCGCGCAGGTCCGCGTCGCGCTGCGCCAGGGCGAGGAGCCGCGCGTGCTCGGCCTGCGCCTCCGCGTCGGTGTCCCGGGCGATCACGAAGACCGAGAGGCCGTAGCGCAGCGGGCCGTTGGCCGCGGGCCGCCGCGCCACGTCGGCGATCAGCGCCGCGACGTCGGCGAGCGGCTGGCCGTTGATGAACCAGACATCGGCGTGGTCGGCCGCCAGCGCCCGGGCGGGCTCCGACTCGCCGCCGACATAGAGGGTCGGCCTGGGCCGGACGGTACCGGCGGGGCGAAGCTGGTAATCCGCGACCTGGAAATGCGCGCCCGCGAAAGTGACCCGCTCGCCGCGCATCAGCCGGTCCACGAGGCCGATCCATTCCCGCCCGTAGGCGTAGCGATCGTCATGGGCGGGGAAGGGGAGGCCGGCCCGCTCGAACTCGGCGCGGTTCCAGGCATTCACGAGGTTCAGGGCGAAGCGGCCGCCGCTGATGTGCTCGATCTGCAGCGCCATCTTGGCGAGCACCACCGGATGGTAGAGCCCCGGCTTGATCGCTGCGATGATCTCGATCCGCCGGGTCAGCGCCGCGAGCGCCGCCGCGGCGGTCCAGGCCTCCAGCTGGTCCCGCTCGGCGTCGTAGGGGTTCATCGTGTGCTGCGCGACCAGCACGGACTCGAAGCCCAGGGCCTCGGCCTCCAGCACCAGGGCGCGGTTGCGCGCCCAGCTGGCGTCGTCCGGCTCGTCGGGATCGTGGTGCGCGGCCCGGGAGCCGTGGACGGCCGCCCAGATGCCGAAGCGGGGCGCGGTGACGGGGCCGGCCATCGGCTCAGCCCCGCCCGGCCGGCGGCTGCCAGATCGGCACGGCGGTGGCGTCGATCCGGCGGGGGATGAGCTTGGCCTCGTGGAACACGTCGGCGATGGCCTGCTGCTCGCCGAGCTGGCCGCGCTCCACCGGCTCGACCGCGTAGGTGCGGCGGCTGTTGGCTGCGGCCACGACGGGCGGCGGCAGATCGCCCCAGATCGGGGCCAGGAGCGCCACGGCCGCCTCCGGGTTCGCCCGCATCCAGGCGCCGGCCTCGACCAGCGACCGGTAGATCGTGGACACCACCTCCGGCTGGGCGGCGACGAAGCTGTCGTTGGCGAGGTAGTAGCGGTGGTAGCTCGTCAGCCCGGCGGCGTCGGCGATGACCCGCACCGGGCGCTTGGCCTCCGCGAAGGCGAGGAACGGGTCCCAGATCGACCACGCGTCGAGGCTGCCCTGCTCGAAGGCGGCCGCGCCCTCGGGGGCCTGGAGATAGGCCGGCTTGATGTCGGCGAAGGTCAGCCCGGCACGCTTGAGCGCGGCGGCCAGCACGTAGTGGCTGCCCGAGCCTCGGGACACGCCGACCGTGCGGCCCTTGAGGTCCGCCACCGTGCGGACCGGCGAGTCCGCGGGCACGATGATCGCCTCGGCGGCGGGTGCGCCGCGCTCGCGGGCGTAGAAGGTCAAGGGCGCCCGGGTCGCCTGCGTGAAGATCGGCACCGCGTCGGCGACGTCGGCGTGGATGTCGACCGCGCCCGCCGTCATCGGCTCGATCACACGGGTGAACAGGTGCCAGCTCGGCGCGAAGCCCAGCGGCGCGAGGCGCTCGGCCAGCGTGCCCTTCACCTTCAGCACGGTGAACAGCACCGAGGAGCGCTGCAGACTGATCTTCACCTCGCGCGGCGCCGCGTGCACGGAAGGCGCGCCGAGCGCCACGGCGGCGGCTCCGCCGAAGCCGGCGCGCAGGAGCCGGCGCCGGGACAGGGTTTCGTCGGTCATCGGGCGCTCGGGGGGCATCGGGTCAGGTGGGATGAGGAGCCGGAGACGTGGGCTCGGCGCTGAGTCGGCGAAGCTTTTCGCCTCATCGCGACCGCCTCCATTGGTGGCCGAGGTCGATTCCCGGATCAAGGAAACGGTTTTTCGATCTTTCCGCCGCTCGTGGAAGTCGATCCTGCATCGGATCGTAACGGCAGCGATGCTGTTCCGATCGGAAGCGGACAACGTGCGCCGACAATGATCGCGCGTGCCCCGGATGAGCCAGCGTCATCGGTGCTGCAACCGGAAACGACTGCGCCGAACACGGGAAACCGTTTTTCTCCTCACCCCGCCGCGCGCAAGATGAAAGTATTCCGATGGCCTCTACGGAGAAACGACGCTTCCAAAGGCGTGACCGAACGCCGGTTCGCTCTTGAGATCGGAAAAGAACTTCGCGATTCCATGGGTCTGCCCATCGGGCGGGCTTGGAATTGGCCGCGCTTGGAATTGGGCGGGCTTGGAATTGGGAATTTGTGCCATGTCGCAGACGGAAGCGGGCTGGGGCGCGGGTCCAAGCGCGCGCTACGAGGCGCTGGCCGAGCGCTTCCGCCCGGTCTTTGCCGAGATCCGGGCCACCGCGGCGGAGCGGGATCGCACCCGCGGCCTGCCCCATGCCGAGATCGGCTGGCTGCGGGAGGCGCATTTCACGACCCTGCGGCTCGCCGAGGCGGAGGGCGGCCACGGCGCCAGCCTGCCCGAATTGTTCGCCCTGCTGATCGAGCTGTCGAGCGCCGATTCCAACGTCACCAACGCGCTGCGGGCGCATTTCGGCTTCACCGAGGACGCGCTCTGCTCGTCGTCGCCCGCATGGCGCGCCGCCTGGATCGCGCGAATCGCCGCCGGGGCGACGATCGGCAGCGGCGTCTCGGAGACCGGCCCCGCCAAGGTCGGTGCGTTCGACACGCTGGTGCGCCACCGGGACGGGCACCCCGTGGTCGACGGCCGGAAATTCTACACCACCGGCTCTTTGTTTGCCGACTACATCCACCTCGCGGCCGAGGATGAATCCGGGGCGGCCGTGACCGCGGCGGTGCCGGTGCGGGCCCCCGGCGTGACCATCGTGGACGATTGGGACGGGTTCGGGCAGGCGCTGACCGCCAGCGGCACCGCGACCTTCGCGGGCGTCGTGCTCGATCCGGACCTGATCAAGCCGGATGCCCCCCGCTTCCCCTACGCGATGGCGTATTTCCAGCTCGTGCACCTCGCCACGCTGGCCGGCATCGGCCGGGCGGCCGCCGAGGACGTGGCCCGGCTGGTGGCCGAGCGCACGCGGGTCTACAGCCACGGCAATGCCGGGCGCACCGCGGACGATCCGCAGATCCAGGCGGTGGTCGGCCGGGTCCGGGGCAACGCCTACGCGGCCGGCGCCATCGTGCTGAAGGCCGCCGAAGCGCTCGAACGGGCCTACGCGGCGCACCAGGCCGGGGACGGCCCGGCGGCCGACCGGGCCGCGACGCTCGCCGATGTCGAGGTCAACCAGGCGGTGAGCGTGGTGACCGATCTCGTGCTGCAGGCGACGACGACGCTGTTCGACGCCCTCGGCGCCTCCGCGGTGAAGGCCGGGCTCGCGCTCGACCGCCACTGGCGCAACGCGCGGACCATCGCGTCCCACAATCCCCGGATCTACCGGGACCGGATCGTCGGCGCCTTCGCCATCACGGGCGCGACGCCGCCCCGGCAATACCGGGTCGGCACGGCGTGACGCTTCGGGGCCGGGCGGCCGATCCGGTCAATGCAGGTGGGCCGGTCAATGCAGGTGGGCGAGCCGGCCGCGCACCTGCGCGCGGGCGAGGCAGAAGCCGAGTTCCATCAGCAGCGCCTCCGTCAGGGCCACAGCCTTCGGCTCCCCCAGATCCTTGAGGGTGCGGTAGCTCGCCAGAACGAGGTCCACGACCTGCTCCAGCGGCGGCGTCGCCTGGGAGATCCTTGAGGCGACGAGCGGATCGTCGCAGGCGTCGCTCTGCGTGATGTCCACCACGATGCCGCGGCCCGCCACCACGGTGCCGGTCTCGTCCGGATCGAACTTCCCGCGGGCCAGGATCCGGCGCATCTGGCCGTCGGCCGAGCAGACCCGGTGCTCGGCGATGAACCACCCGCCGACCTCCGCGCATCCGAGGATGTGCTCCATGACGTGGGCGCGGTCATCCGGATGGACGCCGTTGTTGAAGGTCTCGAACGGGATGCCCGCCGCGCCGAACTCGGGTGTGAAGCCGAACAGCTGGGCCACGATGGGATCGGCCATCACGACGCCCCGGCGCACGTCGATCTGCCAGCGGCCCACAGCATCGGCATCGTCGAGAACGGCCTGCAGCTCCTCGTGGCCCGGATGGGCGCTCACGCCTCCCGACATTCGCATCGGCTCGATTCCCCCCCAAATCAGTCTGATTTCAACTAGAGATAGCACACGACCAAATTGTGGTCACATCAAGCAGTCAATCGGCCGCCCGATCGCATGCGAATGGGTCTCGGCGCGTCTTCAGGGGCTTCGTCACCGCGGCAAGACCATCGTGGATGCGGTTTCAGGCCGCACCCAAGTATCAGAAGCGCAATTGCAGGCGCGCGGTCCCGGATTGCGCGACGAAGTTGTCGCCGACCTGTGCCTGATACTCGCCCGTCACCTCCACGCCGTTGCCGAGACTGATCTGAAGCCCCAGCCCGGCTTCGCCGAGGCGGTCGGGGATCGACGAGTCCGTCGCGAACCGCCCGAGCGCGCCGGTGCCCTGGAAGCTCGCCCGGCCGGTGAAGTGGTCGTCCGACAGGACCATCATGCCCAGCGTGCCGTAGGGCCGGATCCAGCGCCCGCCCTCCAGATCGATCCGACCGCCGATCTCCACGTTCGGGCTGAACGCCACGAGCGTCTTGGCCAGGGGGCGGACGTCGAGGTTGAAATCCCCCGCGCCCGACTCGGAATAGGCCGGGCTGTAGCTGTAGAGCAGGTCGAGATCCGCGTAGGGCTTGATGTACCAGTCGCCGAACAGGACCTGATAGCTCGCCCGCAGGCGCCCGCCGGCGCTGAGGATCTCGGACCGGCTGCGCGCCGTGGCGCGGGCCCCCGCGAAGTCGATCAGGCGCTTGTTGTCGGCCCAGGCGTAGCCGACGTTGGCCGAGGCCGCGAACAGCCAGGGGCCGACCTGATGCTTGAGCGCGGCCGAGACGTCGCCGGCATCGCTCGTCGTGCCGGTGATCCGGTCGGGATCGCTCTGGATCGCGCGGGTGTAGGCGCCGGTCAGGCCGAAGAACCAATCCGGCGCGAACTCGGTCTGGAGGCCGGTCTGGTAGCTCAGGGCGTTCTGGTGATAGCCGCCGTCGTCGGGGGTCGAGAAGTACCGCGTGTTGGTGCCGGTGATGCGGCCCCAGACGCACTCGCCTTCGCGCAGCAGCGTGCCGGTGCCCACGAAGGCGGGGCAGCTCATGGCCCGCTGCAGGCCCTTGCGGGTGTCGAGCGTCCGGTCGGTCAGCGTGTCCTGGTTGGATTCGGGCTTCAGCTCGTCGAGCGCGGCGGCATAGCCCTTCTGGCTGTCGACCGACAGGAAGCGGGCGTAGAGGTTGCCGAGCCGCGTGGTGTTGCCGTCCCAGGCATCCTGCAGGCCCTGCGCGACGTTGCGCTGGTCGGTGGTGAGCGTGATCCCCACCGGCGTCGTGAAATGCGCCTGCGGGCTGAGCGCGACGGCATCGGCGGTCGAGGCCAGCGCCCACGAGATCGGAACCGCGCCGGAATGCAGGACGCTGTCGGTCGTGGTGGCGGTGACGGCCTGGACCTGCCCGGCCCTCAGGAAGGTGTAGCGCCCCGGCAGCAGGCCGCTGACGATGTGGGGCTCGACCACGCCGCCCAGGGTCGCGGTGCCGCTGACCGTCAGGAGGTCGTTGCGCGGCGCGCCCGCCGGCGCCAGCGGCGCGATGTCGACCAGCAGGCGGCCGGCCGCATTCTGCACGAAGTTGCCGGTGACGGTCGCCTGCGCCACCGTGCCGACGCCACCGATATCGAGGATCGCGCCGTTGCGCAGCAGCCCGTCGCGGCCCAGCGCGACGATGCCTTCCGGACCCGTGCGCAGGATCGCCGACGCCGTGCCGTCGAACCCGTTGTCGAACACGACGCGCCCGGCCTGCCCGCCGCCGGTCACGTCGATATCGCCGGTCACGGTGCCGCGGTTGGTGATCGTGCCGGTGGTGAAGGCGCCGGTGATCGCGCGGCCCGAGGCCGCGCCGACCACGCCGCCCTGTTCGATGGCGATCCGGTTGTCGCGGCCGCCCTCGACGCGCAACGCCGCGCCGGTGCCGCTGCCGCCGGTGACGAGGCCGTCCACCCGGATGACGATCCGGCCGCCGCGGCCCGGGTCGGGCTCGAGGCTGCCGTCGGTGCGCTGGACGCCCGACTGGGCGTAGATCGCGTGGGCATCCAGGCCCGACGCGATGATCGATCCGGACGCGTCGATGGTGATGGCGCCGCCGTTTCCGGTCACGGCGCGGCTGCGCACGGGATCCGTCGCCGTCTCGCCCGACAGGCCGACGAGCAGGCCGCCGCCGCCGCCGAGGCTCTGCGCGAAGAGGCCGTGGGATTCCGTGCCGGTGGTGCGGATCACGGAGCCCTTCTCCAGGGCGACCGCGATCGTCCCGCCGTCGCCGCGGCCGCCGTCCCGCAGCGCGTAGGGAATCGCGTAGCCCATCGCCTGATGGGCGCCGCCGTAGCCGCCACCGCCGCCGATCGATTGCAGCAGCAGGGCCGGCGCGGCGTCGCCGGTGGTCGAGACCTGCGCGCTTGAACCTATCCTGACCTGGATCGTGCCGCCGTCACCCGCGGCGCCGCCCGAGCCGCCCAGCCCGAACGTGTACCGGTGGCCGCCCGGCCCCGCCGCCACGGAGGCGAGACCGCCGCCGCCGCCGATGCTCTGGGCCAGGATGCCGACGGCGCCGAAGCCGCTGGTGGCGACCGTGCCGTCCTGCACGATCTTCAAGAAACCGCCATCGCCCGCCACGGCGCCGGAGCCGCCGAGCGTCAGGCTGCCCGATTTCGCCGAGACGGAGGCGGGATCCTCCGGCGGCGCGATTTGCACGATGTCGAGCGCCGCGAGCAGCGCGTTCGCCAGCGCCCTGGCGTCGCTCCCGGAGCCGTCCGTCTTCCCGTCCGAAGTCCCGGACTCGGCCGCCGCATCGTCGCCGGCCGGCGCGGCGAAGCTGCCGCCACCGCCGCCGATGCTCTGGGCGACCAGGGCATGCGCCTCGATCCCGGTCGTCGTCACGGTGCCGCGGTTCTCCACCGTGACGGCGCCGCCCTGCGCCCCGGACCCGCCGCTGCCACCGACGTTCAGGTTGAGGGTGATCCCCTTGCCGGCCATGCTGTTGACGCTCGCCCCGACGCCGGTGCCGCCGCCGCCGCCGATGCTCTGCGCGGAGAGGCCGTAGGCGGCGTCACCCTGCGTGGCGACCGTGCCGGCGTTGATGATCCCGACGAAGCCGCCCTGATTGCCCGTGCCGCCCGAACCGCCGACCGTCGCCGTGAGGTTGGTCCGGTTGGTGGCCTCGGCGAAGGACACGCCCCCCTGGCCGCCGCCGCCGCCGATGCTCTGCGCCATGATCCCGTGCGCGGAGGCGCCGAAGGTGGTGATCGTCCCGAGGTTCTTGACGTTGACCTCGCCGCCGGTGCCGCCGTTCGCTCCGTCGCCCCCGAGGGCCAGGGTCGCCGAGACGTCGGGCAGTTTGGTCGCGGTCTTCTTCTGCGCCTCCAGATAGGACCCGATGTTGGTCGCGTAGGATTTCAGCGCCTTGGCGAAATCCGAGTTCTTCAGCGTGTCGGCGAGGCCCTTGTAGGTGTCGCTCGACTTGATGTCCTTGAGGAACTGGTCGAGGGCCTTCTTGTCGTCCGCGTTGGCCTTGTCGGCGGCCCATTTCTGGTAGGCCTCGACGCCGATCGCCTGCTTGATCTGCTGCCAGATCTCGCCCACGGCATCGGGCGAGACCTCGGTCCCGGCCGCGAGGCTGCCGCCCGTGCCGCCGCCCCCGCCGATGCTCTGGGCCAGGATGCCGTGCGCGCCGGCGCCCGCGGTCGTGATCGTGCCGGCCGCGTCGTTGGTGACGGTCACGGACCCGCCCGTGCTGCCGGTCCCGCCGGTCCCGCCGAGCTTTCGGGTGATCGTGAGCTTGCCCGTGGCGGTGCTCGACACATCGCCGCCATTGCCGCCGCCGCCGCCGATGCTCTGGGCCTGGATGCCGGTGGCGTTCGAGCCGCCGGTCGCGATCGCGCCTTCGTTCGTCACCCCGACGAGGCCGCCGCGATTGCCGGTGCCGCCCGAGCCGCCGACGGTGTCGGTCACCGTCAGGGTATCGGCGATCGGGAGCTTGCCGACGATGTCGTTGAGGGTCTTATCGAAGGAGATCCCGGAGGTCGCGATCGCGGAGGCCGGGCCGGCATTGCCGCCGCCACCGCCGACACTGAGGGCCAGGACGCCGATCGCGGCGTCGCCCCCGGTGGTGACGCGGCCCGCCTGCGTGACGGAGACCTCGCCACCGCTGCCGCCGCCGCCGCCGGTCCCGCCGCTCTGGTCGCGGTTCTTCCCGCCGATGCCCCGGGTGATGGCGATGTTCTGGCGCAGGCTCAGGGTGTTGGTCGTCGCGGTCGCGCCGCCGCCGGAGCCGCCGCCGCCGCCGATGCTCACGGCTTCGATGCCGGACGCGCTATCGCCGGAGGTCCGCACGGTGCCGTTGTTGGTGACGCGGGCGCTGCCGCCGTTGCCGCCGCCGCCGCCCGTGCCGCCGAGGGTCGTGGTGGCCGCCACGGCCATCTGCCCCGGCGGTGCGACGGCCAGCGCGTAGGCCGCCGCGTCGCCGCCGATGCCGCCGCCGCCGCCGACGCTGAGGGCGCGCAGGCCGGCCGCCCCGTCGCCATAGGTGGTGACCGCGCCGCCGTTGGTGATGCGCGCCGTACCGCCCGCGCCGCCATCCCCGCCGGACCCGCCGATCGCGGTGGAGAACGCGAAGCTCGGCAGCGTGTTGCCGGTCGGTGTCACGAAGGGCAACGCGATCGCCGTCGCGTCGGCGAGACCGCCCACGCCGCCGCCGCCGCCGATGCTGAGCGCCGTGAGACCGTCGGCGCCGAGCCCGAGGGTCGTCACGGTGGTCGTGCTCTCGATGGCGGCGGTGCCGCCCTGTCCGCCCCGGCCGCCGCTCCCGCCGATCGCCCAGGAGGCCGCGAGCGCGAAGCCCACGGCCTTGCTCTTGGCGTCCCCGCCGGCGCCGCCGCCGCCGCCGATGCTCTGGACCAGGACGCCCGTCGCGCCGTCGCCGCCGGTCTCGATCGTACCGCCGAGGCCGGTGAACGTGGCGAGGGCGCCATCGCCCCCGCCCCCGCCGCTGCCGCTGCCGCCGAGGCCGACCGCGATGAACGCGCCCGCCGTGAAGGCGCGCCCGCCGCTGCCGCCGCTGCCGCCGATGCTCTGGACCAGGGCCCCGTAGGCGGCCTCGCCGCTCGTGGCGATCCGGCCGCCGGCGTTGATGATCTCGGCGGTGCCGCCGAAGCCCCCCGTTCCGCCGGTGCCGCCGCTGGAGAACCACAGCGTCTCGCCCCCGGCACCGCCGCCCTTCGTCGTGGACGGCACGGCGAGCGGCGAGAGGGGCAGGGCCGCATCGGCGCTGCCGCCGCCGATGCTCTGGGCGACCAGGCCGATCGCCCCCGTGCCCGCGGTCGTCACGGTGCCGCTGTTGGTCAGCGTCACCGATCCGCCCGTGGCGGCATCGCCGCCGGTGCCGCCGCCGAAGACGCCGCCGCCGCCCTTGCCGCCGGGGCCGCCGACCGATTGCGCCACGACGCCCAGGGCGTACTCGCCCTGCGTGACGACCGTGCCGCGCTGGGTCACCGTGACGGTGCCGCCGTCCCCACCCCGGGCGCCGTCGCGTCCGCCGGAATCGCCCTGGTCTCCGCCCCGGCCGCCGACACTCTGGACGAGGGCGCCGAAGGCGTAGTCGCCGGCCGTCCGGATCGTCCCGGCCATGTCGAGCTTCGCGAGCGCGCCCGCACCCCCCTGGGTCACCTGGGGTTTGCTGTAGGCGGTGCCCATCCGTGCGCGGTCACCGCCCGCGCCGCCGAGGGATTCGACGATCACCGCGGTGGCACCGACGCCGTCGGTGCCGACCCGGCCGGAGGGCGTCACCGTGAGCGAGGCCGCGCCGCCGGCCCCGCCCGTCCTGAACGCGGTCTGGTCGGCGGCCGTGCCCCCCGAACCGGCGTCACCCCCGGTTGCGCTGACCCGCACGGCCAGGAAGGCCTGCCCCACGGTCGAGACCGCGGACGACAGGGTCAGGGCGACCGGGCCGGCATCGCCGCCGCCGCCGAAATTCGTCAGGGCGTCACCGCCTGGTCCGCCCATGGAATAGACCCAGAATCGGGGCGCCGGCCTGAACGCCGCCTGCCCGGCCGGGTCGGTCTGGTCGCCCTGCCCGGTCACGTCCTCCGACAGCAGCACCGACACGGCGCCGCCACGACCGCCCTTGGCGCCGAAGACCGAACCCGTGCCGTAATCGTCGCCCCGTCCGCCGCGCCCGCCCTGCGAGCCGATCTGGATCGTCGCCGCGGGGTCACGCCCGGCGGCTGCGGTATCGACATCGATCAGGCTCAGGTCGCCGCCATCCCCGCCGGGCGTCGCCGGGGTGTTCCGCTGGAGGATGAAGACTTTCCCGTCCTGGCCATTCGCGCCGGTGACCACCTGGGGCTGGGGGCGCTCGGCGGCGCGCGCCGGCCCGGCGAGGCCCTGCAGGGCGATCAGGCTGACCGTCGCCAGAAGCCATGCGGAGGGCCGCATCCGCCCGTCGAGGATCCCGAGGGACCGTACAACTCGCGAGCACGACATCGGCCATACGCCCCTTACCCGCCAGGGCCCGTACGGAACGGCAAGGGCATGGCGGAACCACAAGGATCTGCAGCGGTTTCAGCCGCGTCGCACCGATCCGAGTTCGGCGCAGCGCAGCAATGCGCAGCGTCTAGTAAATTTACCCTTTCCTGAAAAGGCAAATCGACAGCTGAGGCTGCGGAATCGCCAGTATTGATATTGGAAAGACAGTAATTTTAAATGTCAGATATTTTGGTGTCCTCCTAAGTTCGCTCGGGCCGCGCGCAAATCGTGATTCGCTGAAAACAAGATCTCGGCGCGCGACGATCGACCTCAGACCGCGACCCTCATGGCCGCGTCCCCGGTGCCGAGGCGCGCCGCGATGACCTGCGCGAGGTATTCGGCATCGCGGCCGACCGCACCGAAGCGGCCCGAGCCCCAGGTGTTCAGCCAGGGCAGGCCGATGAAGGAGATGCCGGCCTCGGCGGTCACGCCGCGCCGGTGCTTGGGATGGCCCGCGCCGTTGAACACGGAGGCGTCGAGCCACCGGAAATCCGGCGTGAAGCCGATGCACCAGAGGATGCTGGTGATGCCGGAGCCTTCGAGGGGGAGCGCGGTGACGGGCGGGCCCGGCTCCCAGACGGGGGTGTAGGGCGCCTGCGTCGGCGCCGCGATGCCGGCCTTGGCGATGTGCGTGTCGATGGCCGCGTTGATGCTGTTGTAGGTCCGGTCGGCCTGATCGAGCGAGCGCTTGAGATTGTCGCGGAAGCGGAAGGCTCCGTCGGCGTAATCCTCCAGCACACCGTAGAGCTGCATGCCCTGGGTCGCGAAGCGGCGCAGATCGATGTCGCGGCCCCCGTCGCGCCCGGTCACGTAGTGGTTGGTGTTGTCGCGGACGCCGTCGCGCAGCGGGTGGTTCTCGACGGTCATGTCGTAATAGCCCATGTCGGCGAGCCATGTGACGACGTCGCGGCCACGGTAGAAGCGGGCGCAGCGGGGCGCATCGCCCACCGCCAGATGCACTTGGCGCCCGGCAAGGTGCAGATCCTCCGCGATCTGCGCGCCCGATTGCCCGGAGCCCACGACCAGCACGGCGCCGTCCGGCAGCTGGGCCGGATTGCGGTACTGGTTGGAATGGATCTGTGTGATGGTGCCCGGCAGCCTCTCGGCCATGCGCGGAATGATCGGGGTGTGGTAGCCGCCCGCGGCGACGACGATCTCGTCGGCCGTGTAGTCCCCATCCGAGGTCTGCACCGCGAACAGGCCGTCGTCCCGCCGCGCCACGCGCGTCACCGCGACGCCTTCGCGGATCGGCGGCTTCACCTTCGCCACGAAGGCCTGGAGATAGGCGACGATCTCGTCCTTCTTCATGAACCCGTCCGGGTCCGGCCCGTCGTAAGGGTGCCCCGGCAGGTCGCATTGCCAGTTCGGCGTGACGAGGCAGAACGTGTCCCAGCGCTGCGTCGCCCAGGTGTGGGCGGCTGTGTGCTTCTCGAACACGCGGTGGTCGATGCCGCGCTGCGTGAGGTGGTGGCTGACCGAGAGGCCGGCCTGACCGCCGCCCACGATGACGACGGGACTGTGAGGGATCGGGGCGGTCATGGCGCTAACTCCTGCGCGGGTTCGGGCGGATGGGCTGTTCAGGCGGGGATCGGCGTCCGCCGGGCGCAGGCCCGGTAGGTCGCGTCGTGGCGCTCGGCGCAGGCGCGCCAGGACAGGGCGGCGGCGCGCCCGCGGCCGGCCGCCCGCAGCCTGGCCCGGGTCTGCGGCAACAGGGCCGCCGCCATGGCGTCAGCGAGGGCGTCCGGGTCGGCGGGATCGACGAACAGCGCGTCGGCCGGCGCCAGATACGCGGTGAACGGCGGTCGGTCGGAGACGATCGCGGGGGTGCCGCACGCCATGGCCTCCAGCACGCACAGGCCGAACCCCTCGGTCCACGAGGGGAAGGCCAGGAGATCCGCGGCCCGGTAGAGCGCCGGCATCTCGGCCTGCGGGACGGGGCCCGTCTCGATGACCGCCGCGCCCCGGCCGACCGTGAGCCCCTCGGAATCCAAGGCGGCTTGGCAGCGGGCGCGGTAAGCCGCATGGTCGAGGAGTGAGGCACCCCCGGCGATGACGAGCTGCGCTTGTCGGTGGCGGGCCCGCAGCCGGACGAAACCCGCGATGATGCCCAGCGTGTTCTTGCGCGCTTCGAAGCCGCCGACGCTCAGGACCACAGGCCCCGGGCCGAGCCCCCAGCGCTCGCGCAGGGCGGCATCCACCCCGGTCGGCGCGTTGCCATAGACCGACAGATCGACCCCGTTCCCGACGATCTCGGCTTTCGCGCCGATCTCGTTCCGGATCCAGTCCGCCCAGAGGCGGCTGACGCAGAGCAGGCGCTGGGCCTCGCGGATCGAACGCGCCTGCCAGTCGGCCAGCACCGGGTCGGCGAAGTGATCGACATGGTGGACGGTGCGCACGAAGCCTGGGATCAGGCGCCGGTGCGTCAGGTTTGCCAGCGCGTTGCCGCCGATCCCGTCATGAGCGTGAAACACTTCGAAATCGCGGGCCGCCGCGACTTCGAAGTGGCGCAGGTAGTCGTCGATGCGGGCGCGCACGAGATCGACTGTCGAGCCAGCGACCGGTTGGGCCGCCACCGCCACGGTGGGGCAGGCCGTCGCCCGGAAGAAGCCGCGTCCGGACGGGTCGGGGGCGTGGACCAAGGCCTCGTGGCCCAGCGCGCACAGGGCCTCGGCCAGCGCCAGACAATGCGCGACGCCGCCCCGCGGGTTGGTGGAATGGGTCAGGATGGCGATGCGCAGGGTTCTCACGGGGCAGCCCCCGGGTCGTCCCGGCCGCAGCCGATCAGCGGGCCGGCCGCGAAATCCCAGACCACGGCCTCGGCCCCCACGGAATCCCGCACCCGGGCGACCCGGCTGGCGTCGAGATGCCCGATCGGGGCGGTCGCGATGCCGCGCTCGGCGAAGCGCGCGGTGACGGCCGGCGTCCGGTCGGGGCGGACGCTCACGAGGTAGCCGAAGCTCGGGAAGGCCGTCAGCCAGCGCGCCAGCGGGACGTCGGCGGGGCGCGGGATCGCATCGAGGTCGATGGTGCCGCCGACACCCGAGCATTCGAGCAGCATCAGCGCCGTGCCGACGATGCCCGCCATGCTGATGTCCTTGGCGGCGCGGGCCAGGCCATCCTCGGCAAGGCCCGGCAGCAGGGCCAGGTCGCCGCGCAGCCGGTCCCCCGGCGCGCCGGTCGAGGCGTCCCAGTAGGGGTGCGGCTCGCGGAAACGTCCGCGCAGGTCGATGGCGGCGATGAGGTCGTCGCCAGGCGCGGCGTCGAAGCTCGTCAGGAGGCGCGGACCCGCTCGCCCCAGCACGGCGACCGCCAAATTGCCGGTGGCCGCACGGGTGTTGGTGTGGCCGCCCACCACCGGCACGCCGTAGAGCGCTGCCGCATCCGACAGGCCGGCCAGGATCGGGTCCGCGGCCCCGGCATCCCGGCTCCACAGGGCGTCGACCACCGCGATCGGGCGCCCGCCCATGGCCGCGACGTCGCTGAGGTTGACCATGATCCCGCAATAGCCCGCGAAATATGGATCCTCGGCCACAAAGCCGTCGAGGAAGCCCTCGATGGCCAGCAGCAGGTGTCCGTCGCCGTCGGGGATCGCCGCGCAATCGTCGCCGACCGGGATCGCGGCGTGCCGACCCGCGAGACCGAGCCGCGCAACGACGGCGTCGATGTCGCGCTTGTGGCCGACCCCGCGGGCCTCGCGGATGTGGCGGGCGAGCGCCTGGATGTCGGGGGCGGTGCTCACGCGGCCCTGCGCAGCGTGATGAGGCCGTGCTCGGGATCGTGCATCGGCGGGTAGGCCGCGAGGTCGGCTTCCATCAGGCGATGCGGGCGTCCGTGGAGGTCCAGCGCGTCGAGGCTCGTCCAGTGCAGACTCTCGAACAGTGCGGCATTCGCCTCTTGCACATGCGCGAGGAAGCGGGTGCAGCCCCTGGCATGGGCTGCCGAGACCGCGACCCGGATGAGACCGGTGCCGAGCGCGGCTGCGCTCCGGAACGGTTTGGCGACCGCGAGGCGCGAGCCCCACCACTCGCCGGGCCGCTCCGGCACCGCATGGATGCGCACGGTGCCGACCACGGCATCGGCCTCGCCGCCGAGCGTCGAGAGGGCGCAGATCGGTATGGCGTGGGCGTCGACCGCATCCCGGTCATCACCGGAGAACAGGCCCTGCTCGGCGCAGAAGACCTGGCGGCGCAGAGCCGCGCAGGCGCGACGCTCCCAGCACGCAATCGCTAATTTCACGTGAAAACTATTGGGCCGGTAGGGTGGAACGGGGTCGAACATCAGGCTGCCCCCGTCCGCTCGTAGGCGGAGAGCGCCGAGCAGGCGCCGCAGCGCCCGCAGCCGGCCTTGATGTCGGTGGAACGCAGGTTTGCGGTGGCCAGCATCTCCGCGAGGGGCTTCAGGATGGCGTGCATGAAATCGGGCCCGGGGGCCGGGTGGCTCTCCAGCGGCGTGCCGGAGATCGGCACGAACGGCACCACGAACGGGTAGACGCCCATCCCGATCAGGCGCTCGGCCATCGCCAGGACTGCCTCCGGCGTATCACCGAGGCCGGCGAGGATGTAGGTCGAGACCTGGCCGCGGCCGAAGACTGGGACGGCGGCCGTGAAGGCGTCGAAGTAGCGTTCCAGCGGCACGCTGGCCTTGCCGGGCATGATGCGGGCGCGGACCTCGGGGGTGACGGCCTCGAGATGCATGCCGAGCGCATCGATGCCCGAGGCCTTCATCCGCTCGAACCAGCGGTCGTCGTCGGGGGGCTCGCACTGGGCCTGGATCGGCAGATCGACGGCGGCCTTCACCGCGAAGGCGCTCTCGCACAGGATCGCGGCGCCGCGGTCGGTGGCGTTCGGCGTGCCGGTGGTCATCACCATGTGCTTGACCCCGTCGAGCAGCACCGCGGCGCGGGCGACCTCGGCGAGTTGCTCCGGCGTCTTGCGCGCCACGGTGCGTCCGGCCGCCAGCGACTGGCCGATCGCGCAGAACTGGCAGGTCTTGGTGCGGCTCGCGTACCGGATGCAGGTCTGCAGCACTGTGGTGGCGAGGACGTCGCGCCCGTGCAGCACGGCGATCTTGGAGTAGGGCACGCCGTCGAAGGTCGAGAGCCCGTAGAAACGCGGTTTGCCCGGGAAGGTGGCGCGTCCGATCACGACGCCCTCGTGCTCGATCACCGCGATCCCGTCCGCATCCGGCCGGCGCACGAGGAAGGGCGAGTCGAAGGCGGTCTCGGTGTGGACCGGCACCATCACGGTGCGGCCCGCGATGGTCATGGCCTTGTGGTCCGAGGGGCCGGCACCGCCGCGGCGGCTCGGGGCCCCGGCGCGGCTGTCGGCCAGCCTAACGCCGTAGGATTGCAACGCGTTGATCAGGCGCTCCGTCGGCATCCC
Source organism: Methylobacterium sp. J-088 (assembly GCF_022829295.1). Taxonomy (GTDB): domain Bacteria; phylum Pseudomonadota; class Alphaproteobacteria; order Rhizobiales; family Beijerinckiaceae; genus Methylobacterium. Next base: position 7,457 of record NZ_JAKSYH010000255.1, on the reverse strand, counting down.
GATCAGGCCCGTCGTGACCGGCGCCGTGGGGGACAGACTCGTCGGAAGCGGGCTGCTGCTCATGGTCGAGGCTCCGGGGGGCGGGCTGCGAACGGGCTGGCGGGTGGACGAACGCGGCCGGGCGGTCGTCGTGGAAGAGGCTGAGAAGCTCGGGCCGGGCGTAGTGGCCGACCGAGTCCATCATCCGCTTGCGCTTGGTCACCAGCGCGAGGTCCATGTCGGCGATCAGGATGCCCTCGCCGGGCCCAAGCGGATCGGCGAGGTGCTTGCCCTCGGGCGACACGATGGCGGTGCAATTGCCACCCTGGCAGGCGCCGCGCAGGCGCTCGTCCGGACAGACCTGCGCTACCTGCGCGTCGGTGAGCCAGCCGGTGGCGTTGACCACGAAGCAGGCCGCCTCCAGGGCATGGTGGCGGATCGTGACCTCCATTTGGTCGGCAAAGATCTGGCCGACCAGCGAGCCCGGGAATTGCGCGGCGTGGATCTCCTCGTGGCGCGCCATCAGGGCGTAGCGGGCGAGCGGGTTGTAGTGCTCCCAGCAGGCCAGCGCTCCGACCCGGCCGACGGCCGTCTCGACGACGGTGAGGCCGGCACCATCGCCCTGACCCCAGATCATGCGCTCGTGGTAGGTCGGGGTGATCTTGCGGCGCTTCAGCTTCAGCGCCCCGTCGGAATCGAAGATCAGCTGCGCGTTGTAGAGCGAGCCGTGGTCGCGCTCGTTGACGCCGAGCACGATCACCACGCCGTGGCGGCGTGCGGCGGCCGAGACCGCCTGGGTCACCGGCCCCGGCACCGCCACCGCGCGCTCGTAGAGCTTCAGGTGCTCCGCCCCCTGCAGCGCGGGCGGCAGGACGAAGGAGAAGTAGGGGTAGTAGGGCACAAAGGTCTCGGGGAAGACCATAAAGTGCGCGCCCTTGGCGGCGGCTTCGTCGATGGCGTTGAGCACGCGCTCCAGAGTGCCCTCCGGCCGGTCGAGGTCCGGCGCGATCTGGACGGCAGCCGCGCGTACGATTCGGGTCTCTGGCCGGCACTCTGACATGGATGATCCTCCGGCTGGACCAGCGGCTGCGCGGCTTGCGCGACCGCCGGGTACGAGCGTCAGACGGTCCAGGCGACTCAAACGGTCCAGGTGTCGATGATCACCGCGTTGTCGCGCTTGTGCAGGAGCATGCAGTCGAGCACGTCGAGGGGATTGATCATGCGGATGCCCTCGATGAAGGCGGCCTCGCCGTGGCCGTACAGGGCCTGGGTCGAGAACCGGCAGGCATAGACCTTGCCGCCCTCGGCCATGAACTTCTCGAGCTGGTTGTTGAAGTTGAGGTGGCCCGGGAAGGCCTCGTCACCCAGCCGCGGAAAGCCACGCTGGACGCCGAGCGTGATGCCCGGCCCGTAGAGCAGAATCGAGGTCTCGAAGCCTTTCCGCTGCAGGCGCGTGGCCTGGAGCAGGTTGACGAGGCCGATCGAGCCTTCGAACGCAACGGTGTGGAAGGTCACGAGCGCTTTCTGGCCCGGCTCGGCCTTCACATCCTCGAAGACCTTCTCCTCATAATCGACCAGAAAGTCGCCCTTCTTGTGGGGGTCGCGGTTCACGGCAGGCATTGCACACGCTCCTCGATGGGTTGGACCGCGGCAGAGGGGGGCTGCGTGCGATCGAATCCCGTAATGGCAAGCGACGTGCCAGCTCAGAGCGATCAACAGTCCATGCAATGCGCCGATCAGAAATACATACAAAGGCGCGATCAATGCAGCGCAAATGATTGTTGGTCGATCGCTCAATCAAGCAGCATGCTGTGCGCCTAGAGTGCCCATGGACTGCTTGCTGCCGCGTCAGAGATTGTATGAATTGTATGGATCCATGCTACGATATGCAGGAGCGCGCGCACGGTATGGTGCTTGCAAGCCATACAATCAGGCATTGATCGCATCTTGATGGCCTGGGCGCGGAACCGATGAAGCCGACGGAGCAGGAGGGGTGGCCGGACAGCCGAACCGGCGCGGCGGATGCTTGGACGCCCGACCTCAAGCGCTGGGGCAAGCCCCATTATCTGGCCATCGCGGAGGCCCTGGCGGACGACATCCGGACGGGACGCCTCGGCCCGGGCCTGCGCCTGCCGACGCAGCGCGCCCTGGCAGAGGCGATCGGCCTGAACTTCACCACCGTGTCCCGCGGCTATGTGGAGGCGCACAAGCGCGGCCTGATCGAGGGGCGCGTCGGCCAGGGGACCTTCGTGGTCGATCCGGCGGGCGCGGCCCGGCCGAGCGGGGCCGCCCGGGCGCCCCGGGTCGGGCCGGTCGACTTCACCATGAACCTGCCGCCTGAGCCCGATCAGCCGGCCCTGCAGGCCCGCATGCGGTCGTCGTTCGCGGAGCTGTCCGGGGATCTCACCAACCTGCTGCGCTACCAGGGCTTTGGCGGGACCGACGACGACAAGGCGGCGGCCCTGCGCTGGCTGAGGGGCCGCGGGATCGTGGCGACCCGGGAGCGCCTGCTGATCTGCCCGGGCGGGCACAGCGCCCTGTTCGGCGTGCTGGGGCAGGTCGCCCAGGCGGGGGACACGATCTGCGCCGAGCGCATCACCTATCCGGGCATCCGGACGCTGGCGGCACATCGGGGCCTGCGCCTCGTCGGCCTGCCGATGGATCGACACGGGATCGACCCCGACGCCTTCGCGGCCGCCTGCACCAAGGCCGCTCCGAGGGCGCTCTATCTCAATCCGCTGCTGCAGAACCCGACCACCGCGACCCTGTCGCGGTCGCGGCGCGAGGCGATCATCGCGGTGGCGCGCCGGTATGCCGTAACCATCATCGAGGATGATGCCTACGCGCGCATCTGCCCGACGCCCCCGCCGAGCTTCGCGGAACTCGCCCCCGAGATTACCTATTACGTGGCCGGCCTCGCCAAGTGCCTGGGCGCTGGCCTGCGCCTCGCCTACCTCGTCGCCCCGAGCGCCCGGGCCGCCCTGCCGCTCGGCGGCGCCCTGCGAGCTGCCACCGTCATGGCCTCGCCGATCGCGACGGCGCTGACGACGCGCTGGATCAACGATGGGACCGCGGAGGCGATCGTGCAGTTCGTGCGCTCGGAATCGGCCGCCCGCCAGCGCCTCGCGGCGGCGCTGCTTCCGCCCGAGACCTACACGGCCGATCCGCACGCCTTCCATGCGTGGATTACCCTGCCGGCGGGCTGGACCCGCTCGGCCTTCGCCAGCCAGGGGCGGTCCGCCGGCCTCGGCGTCGTCGGCAGCGATCCGTTCTGCGTGACGGGCACGCCCCCGGAGGCGGTCCGCCTCTGCCTCGGCGGGCCCTCGACCCGGCAGCAGATCACGAACGGCCTGGAGATGCTCGCCCACGCGCTGGAGGGCTCACCGGCGCTGGCTTCAAGCTACATCTGATCCCCGGGTGCCGTGCGCGTCACGGTCGATCCCATCTATTCGATCACGGGCGCCTGTGCCGGGTCCAAGATCACCGGCTCGTCGGGGACGTTGGGTCGGCCGGACCGATCGTCCGAGTCCGGGCGGGGGTGCTTCTGGGCGGTACACCCGACACAGGTCCAGCGCATCGCGAGGGCGTTGCCGGCCTCCGCTTTGCGGAAGCTGAAACCGTGGGCCTTCCGCACCGCCCCGGATGTGGTCGTCTTGGGCGCGGCCTTCCTGGAGGCGGTCTCGGGACCGGTCCTGAACGGGGTCGTCCTGGACGTGACCGTGGGGGCGGTCGTCACAGCGGCCGGGAAGGGTGCCCGACCGTCCTGCGCGTGCAGGGAGCTATGGAGCAGCATCGTTCCAAGCACAATCATGAGCGGCCGAGCGCCTCTGATCATTGATTACCCCATGTTCGAATCATGCCGGGCACGGTGGTGTGGGCCGGATCGCTGTCGCAAGCGTCCGGCCATCGGCCCGACCCGCGGAGCGGGGCATACGCAGGGCGCAGACGCGCGTTGCAGAGCTCGCGCACCGGCTTCCCACCGCCCTATGGCTGGACCCGTGCTCGGTCGCATAGCCATCGACCACGGCTCTGCGGCTTTGTTTTGACGTGATCTCGGCCAGACCGGTCTCGGCTCGTGCGGAGCGTGCCTTACCGCGCCATCACGTTTCGCTCGCGGGCGGCCATCGCCGGGTTGCTGGTCGACGTCCCGAACCGGGCGGACGTGGAGGAGGCGTGCACAGGGCCGGCCCTCCGGCTTGGACCGGACCCGCACCCCGCGCAGATCGAGCCGAGCGCGCGCCGGGCGAGGGCTTCCGTGCGGGCAAAGGCAGCGGCAGGAGACAATCTCGCGCGTAACGTCGCGCCGCTGGCCATCCGGGTCACATCGGCAGCCGGCCGCACCTGGGAGGGATTGGCCAGCGCGGTGCCGAGGCTCGCGACGGCAATGCAGGCGGGGAGGGCAATCCGCAGGGCGGATCGTGCGAGACGGAGATCGGTCGGGCCCCCCCGTCGGGGACACAGGGTCTTGGTCCGAGCCAAAAGTGTTCCGCTCTGAACAGCCATCGCGTCCCTCCGTTCCTGGACCATTCGGTCTCTGCAAGGGATGGTCCGGAATCGGCTATGCGCTCTGACGGGGCTGCAGCGCGTCGCCCTCCTCGGCCGCAGGCCGGGACGCACGGCACGCACGCGGCTCATCACAGCCGCTCGATCACACGGCGCTCCGGGGTTCGCCGCATCGACATAGGATCCCGGATATGCGTAGTTCACGCCCGGTTGAAACCGGAAGGCTCGATGGCGGAAACAGCTCACGTCACTCTCCAAATCCAGGAAAGAGGGCGAAAAGCAAAATCCGGCGTGATCCAGCTGCGCGACGCATCGATCGTTGCCTGTCTGTGCGTGATCGCAGCAGTTCTTATTGCTGCTGCGACGGCGTACTTGGCCCTGAACAAGGTCTGGCCAGCCCTTGCGCCTGTCCGTGTTCATGAGCGACTGCGTGTCTGGTCACGCTTCAGTCTGCTCGCAATCCAAGAGATCCGCTCCTGGCGCTGAACCCTAGCGTTCTGCCGGATTTACCTAAGTAGATTCCGCTGGTGAAGTTTTGAGTTTCCTTTATCAATCAAAAATATTTCGATTTAGGTTGAAGCAAGTCCTGCCCTGAAGCCAGATTTCGTTTCGGTTCTATAGAGATGGGCAGTGACGAGAAGCCGTTGAGCATCCCAGAGAAGACCAGCAGACCGCGCTATCGAAGCCCGACAGAGTGGCTGTCGGTCGGTGTGTTGGCCGCCGCCACGCTGGCCGTGATCGGCGCTTGGGGCTATGCCGCATGGTGGATCGGGTCGACAGTGTTGAACTGGATAGAGTGACGCGTCCGTCCTTGTTTCTGCAAACTGGTTAGCCGGCGTTTTAGAAAGCCAACTTAGCAAGCCAACTTGGCAAGTCAGCCCGGCAAGGCTGACGATGCGCAGGGCTGCGATCACGGTCCCGAGGGTGACGGCGACGGGCGGGGCGTGTCGTCCAAGTTTGCGTCTCGCGATCAGTTCCTGATGATCATGCGGGGTTTCGGCGGCCCCCCGATCGCAAGCCTCGATATCGATCGAGGCTATCCGTCCCTCACGGCGTTCCGGCGCATGCGCGTTTTTCGGTCTGATGTCCCGTGGAGCGCGCGGGCCCGAGCAGGATGGGGCCTCGCCTTCAGACGTCCCGGTCTCGGGCGCCACAACGCGGGAACGTGGTTAAGTCCTGCCTGCGAGCGTCGTTCCGATCCAAGCACCGCCCAAGTGAGGCCACAGGGCCCATCGATGTGACGCGACGTAGTTCTCACGTCTAGCCTCGGTGAACGCCGATCATCCTTTGTCTATCAATCAATCATGGAATTAGAGAATTTTATTCAAGCTCTTCGATTAAAACATATCTTTTGAGGTCATGAAGATTCATTTTAGCCTTCAAGGAAATCTATTGGCTTGCCAGGATGTGCAGATTTTCGAGATCTCATGACGTCAGAAAATTGCTTAATCGGGCGACTGCGTAAAAACACATCCTTGTGGTCTCCGACACGTCGTGCAAAATCCGGATGTCGTTGATCAAGATGACTCGAGAAATGGGAAGCGGAATGGATCTTCCTTGAGATTGCGAATTGAAATCAATAGACGCGTTGACGAAAGCTGATTGTCCGATCGCCGTGCTCAACCTGCGGATAGGACAGATGGCCTGAACGCCCCATCGCGTTTCGACGCCGGGTCGGCGACGACCGCGCCGCGCCGCGCCCTGCAACAGATATAAGCGTGCCCGGCTCCAAGCCTTTGTCGGGACGTACTGTCTTGCGCCGAACCGGAGTTCACTTCGGCGCAAAGTGCTCTTGCATGCCGTTCCGGGCCGGCTGCGCATATCGATCGTTCAAGGCGGCGCCCTGCAGATCGTTCGATCCTCGACAAGTGACCAAGAAAGTTTAGATCAGGTTGTTCATATTGCGATTTGATAAAATATTATAGAGTATTTGAAACAGTAGCCCGTGTCGTTTGCGGTTCATGATGAAAGAGCAGGGTTGATCAAGGCAGCTTGACCCACGCGCTGTCGCGACGATCGTGCAGTGAGGGTCGTTGAAATCCATATCTGTCGTCAAGGGAACACTCAGATGATCGCTGTACTCATGCCCGCCGTGATCGGTGGCCTACTTGCCGTTATCGGGACTTGGCCCTGGTTTGGCCCTTACGCCATCCTGATCGGCTCCTTGGCAGCGGGTGGCCTGGCGATTTCGATCGGGTTTTTCCTGGCGTATCAGCGGAGTCGGTCGTCGTCCAAGCAACGCAGCCGCCTCGCGATCGCGCAAACGGAAATTCATCTGGGATGATCGACCCCGACGCGGCTCAACGCCTGCGCCAACCCGCGCTGTGTCTGAGCCTGGGGTCTTGAGCTGAAACGACCCGCGCGAGCCAAGTCGTGGATGTTGGCTCCAAGCCGGACCGATCGCGACCATCCAGGCGTGCGGCATCGTTCGCATCCGAGGTGCGCAGGCCGGCGCAGTGCAACAGACACGCAGATCCGACAGCGGGTGTTTCAAAGACCGCGGCCGCGCGATCGAGCCTAGAGAGGGGATCGCTCAGTTAGGAGACCGCAGTTAATGATAGCTTCAGCTTGGTGTGCGACTTGGTTTCTGTCCGTGCATGCTGCTTCGAGGCATCAGGACCACCACGGCAAACCGATCCATTGGGGGGCGCATGCTTGGCTGGGCCATCATGATGCTGGCATGCGTCGGTTACTTCCTGAATGAGGCGTTAAGCGCCCCGATCATTGAGGACGACGGATCGGACACCGTTCAAGCTCCCCGGCATGACCCGTCGGATCCGGCTCTGTCCGGGCTGACGGCCGCCCCGCAACACTTGCCGTCGCGCAGCGCATCGGATCAGTAGGCGTTGGAGCGGCCCGGGAGCACGTGAAGCGCCGTGGCGGCCAGGATCTTGAGATCCAAAGCGAAACTTTGGTTCTCAATGTACCACAGGTCGAACTCGACCCGGCGCTGCATGTCGGCCAGCTGCGGGGTG
>NZ_JAKSYH010000247.1 GCF_022829295.1 Methylobacterium sp. J-088 | reverse complement strand
CACCCCCGGGGGGGGGGGGTTGGGGTGAGGGTCGAGAAAGTTCAGGGTCCCCCCGACCTTCAAGGCGCTTACAAGGTGCGCCCTTTCCGGAAAATTCTCATCCCTCCCCCTGTCCCGCGCGTGGAGGGGTTGGCGTGAGGGTACAGAAACTTCAGGATCGCGCTGACATTCAAGGCTCTGACAGGGTGAGACCCTTCCGGAAAGTTCTCATCCCTCCCCCTGTCCCTCTCCCGCACGGGGGAGGGGACCGGCGCCCTATTCGGCGACGGTGGTCTCACTGTCGTGTACCGTGTGCAACGCGATCGGGCACGGCTCTAGCGCTTCAGCCACGCATCGAGCGCTTCGTAGCGCGTCGGGTCGTCCGGGCAGAGGCCGGTGCCGCATTCCGCCGCCGTCGAGACGGCATTGGCGAGGATGATTCCGAGGAACAGCAGAAGGCCGGCCGTCCCGAAGAGCCCGGCGCCCGGCCCGGCCAGGGTGGCAGGTTGGTCGGTATCGACGATCAGGAGGAGCACGGCCACCGCCCCGATCAGCACCACGAAGGCGATCAGCGCCAGGGTGTAGAAGTGGAGGCCGAACAGCGTCGCGCCGTAGCCCCCGGTTCCGGGCACGACGTGCAGGGCGATCTGCCGCGCCGCGATGGCCGCACCCGCCAACGCACCAAGGATCGCGATTCCGTAATGGGACGGCCGTGGGCCGAACCGGACGCCGAGCGCGAAACCGACGCCCGAGGCCGCGAACGCCGCCCGCTGCAACAGGCAGAGCGGACATGGCAGCTCACCGAGCAGGACCTGATAGCCGAAGGCCACGAGCAGGATCGCGCAGCAGCCCAACAATCCGAGGGCGTTGAGCGTGCGGGCATGAGGCAGCGTCATGGGGAGCAATCCGCTCAGAAATCGAGGTTGAGCGTCGACGTGGCGTGGGCCGCGAACAGCGCCAGCGTCCCGATCAGCGCGGCGAGCCATAGGCCGATGGCGGTGCCGCGCCGCCCGGCGAGAATCGCCATCGCGCTCGCCGCGAAGCCGATGAACGGCAATACCATCATGATCAGCGTCCATCGATCCGCGGGGCCGGGGGGAGCCCGGTCCGCTGCGCGATCCCGGACGCATGAGGGGTGAAGCTTTCGCGGACCTGTCGTGCCGGCGTCGCGACCCATCGGCCCGCATGCTACCCCTGATTCGATAAGCCGGCCCCCCCAGCTCGAGCCGGCATCGGGAGACGACCCATGACAGCAGCGACTGCGCCGGTCCCGCCGATCGCGGGCGATCCACAGGTCCCGGTCCTGCTGCGCAGCGATTCCGGCGGCGTCGCGACCCTGACGATGAACCGCCCCCAGGCGCGCAACGCCCTGTCGATGGCCCTGATGGCCGCGCTTCAGGACGCGCTCGACGTGATCCGGGTGGACCCGGCGGTGCGGGTGGTCATCCTGCAGGGGGCCGGCCCGGCCTTCTGTGCGGGGCACGACCTCAAGGAGATGCGCGCCGAGCCGTCCCGCGAAGCGACCGAGGCGGTGTTCCGCGCCTGCGCCCGGCTGATGCTCAGCCTCACCCGTCTGCCGCAGCCGGTGATCGCGCGGGTGCACGGGATCGCCACCGCGGCCGGCTGCCAGCTGGTCGCCACCTGCGACCTCGCGATCTGCGCCGAGTCGGCCCGCTTCGCCACGCCGGGGGTGCAGATCGGTCTGTTCTGTTCGACCCCGATGGTCGCGCTGTCGCGGGCCGTGTCGCGCAAGGCCGCCCTGGAGATGCTGCTGGTCGGCGAGCCGATCGACGCCCCGGAGGCGCTGCGGATCGGTCTGGTCAACCGCGTCGTGGCGGAGGCGGACCTCGACGCCGCAATTGACGCGCTCGCGTCCCGCATCGCCGGGAAGGCGCGGCGTGTCCTGGCGATCGGCAAGGAGGCGTTCGGCCGCCAGATCGAGATGGGCCTGGAGGAGGCCTACGGCTACACCGCCGAGGTCATGGTCCGGAACATGATGATGGCCGACGCCCAGGAGGGCATCGACGCCTTCCTGGGCAAGCGCCCGCCCCGCTGGGAGCCCTGAACCCCGCCGGCCCTGTCGGTGCATCCTGGCGCGATAGGACGCAGGCCCATTGGCGCCGCTCGCGTAGGTTCTGGCGCCGCCCTGCCCTAGGATCGGGAACGCGCCGGTCGTGCTGGACCCCGACGCCCCAACGCGGAACGGCTGATGAGCACCATCGACCTGTTCGGTCTGACGCTGGCCTTTTACGGAACGATGCCGCCGCCGCGTCCGCCGCGCCCGGATCGCAACGGTGCGACCTGGGCCGCCGCCTTGGTGTTCGGTGGCATCTGCATCGCCATGGTGGGGCCGATGGTCACCATCTGGAGCTTCCACCGGCCCTACGCCGAGGCCAAGGCGCGCTGCATCCGGTCCGGCGGCCGCGTCCTGTACGCGGCCCTCGATGGCAGCGGTCCCTATCGCTGCGAGCGGCCGGTCGAAGCCGAAGTGGCGCATCCGGTCACGAACGCGGATTAATCCGAGACCGCGCGTCACCTTCGGGTATATCCGGCGCCGTCATCAGAGCGCTCTTCGCCGAAGTGGACCCCGGTTCGGCGCAAGAGAGCGCGCTACAATGACGGCTCTAGCGAACCGGATGCCGAGACCTTGGAAAACGCGCTCCTGCGATGGCTTCACTCCACCGCCCTCATGCGGTCGGATGTCGAGGCCGTCATCGGCTTCATCCTGGCGATCGGTGTCACCCTCCACGCGCTGCTGCGCAAGCGGCGGGTCAGCGTGGCGGTGGGCTGGATCGGGCTCGCGTGGCTGTCGCCGATCTTCGGCACCGCCCTCTACCTGACCTTCGGCATCAACCGCGTCTCGCGCCGGGCGCGGCGGCTGCGGACGAAACCCTCCGACGCCCTGCACCTGCCCGATACCGACGACGCGGTGGTGCCGGAGGCGCTCTGGCCGCTCGATCGGGCGATCCGGCGGATCACCGGCCTGCCGGCCTTCGCTGGCAACACCGTGCAGATGTTCCGCAACGGCGACGCGGGCTATCCGGCCATGCTGGCGGCGATCCGGGAGGCCAAAGCGAGCATCGGCCTGTCGAGCTACATCTTCCGCGACGATCCCACGGGCCGGGAGTTCTGCGAGGCCCTGGCGGAGGCGAAGGCGCGGGGCGTGGAGGTTCGCGTCATTATCGACGGGATCGGCGGCGGCTACTTCCGAGCGCCGGTCTACCACCGCCTGACCGCCGCCGGAGTGCCGGCGGCCCTGTTCATGCACTCGGCCCTGCCCTGGCGGATGCCGTTCCTCAATCTACGCTCGCACAAGAAGCTGCTGATCGTCGACGGGCGCGTCGCCTTCACGGGTGGGCTGAACATCTGGCACGCGAACCGCGTCGCCCTGAAGCCCGAGCATCCGATCCGCGACACCCATTACCGGCTTACCGGACCCGTGGTCGAGCAACTGGCCGCCGCCTTCGCGGTCGATTGGACCTTCGCGGCTGGCGAGAACCTCGACGGCGCGCCGTGGTTCGTCGACCTTCAGCCCACCGGGACCAGCGTCGCCCGGGCGGTGACCTCCGGCCCCGATGCCGACGTGGAGAAGATCGAGCAGGTCATCCTCCAGGCGCTGGCCTGCGCCCGTCGGACCGTCCGGTTCGTGACGCCCTACTTCCTGCCGGACGAACTCGTCACCGGCGCCCTCGCCCAGGCCGCAACGCGGGGCATCACCGTCGATGTGATCATCCCGCGGGTCAGCGACCACCATTTCATCGACTGGGCGACCCGGGCGCATCTCGACCCGCTGCTCCGGGCCGGTGTCCGGGTCTGGCTCGACGAACCGCCCTTCGACCATTCCAAGGTGATGGTGGTGGACGACATCTGGTGCTTCGTCGGCAGCGCCAATTGGGACATGCGCAGCTTCCGGCTCAACTTCGAGCTGAACGTCGAGATCGTCGACGCGGATCTCGCGGCCCAGCTCGACCAGTTCATGCGCGGCAAGATGGAGGCCCGGCTCAGCCGGGAGGATCTCGCCGCACGCGCGCTGCCGATCCGTTTGCGCGACGCAGGCGTGCGACTGCTGCTGCCATACCTTTGAAACGGCCGGGCCCGAGCGTTTCGGGCGCCGGCCCGAGATGGACCACGATCGGCCGGTGATCGGAGCGGCCCCGGGGCAGCACCGCGTGGTCGTGGCAGATGAGACCGCGGGCGAGGCAGCGGTCGAGCCGCAGCGGCAGAACCTCCACCATCGCGTGGGTTGGCCGGCGGGGGCCGACATCGCGGAATCCCGGGATCATCGCGGGCCCGACGATGTTGTAATCGCCGAGCACGGCGGCGCGGGGCGGCAGCTCGGAGACGATCCGGCGAAGCTGGCGCCGGTTCAGCATCTGCCCGTGCGACAGGTGAACGTTGGCGATTCCGAACGCGCCGAGGTCGAGGATCTGGCAGACTCGGTGCACCAGGGCGCCGGAGGGCAGCGTGATCACCCGCGGGGGCGCAGGCCATGGGGTCGGGCTCCACATGGCGAGCCCGTGGATCCGCCCCGGCAGGGGCGCCCACGCATAGTGGCCGCCGATTCGGTCCAGCAGGAACCCGATGGCGCGGGTCGCCTCCTGCATCAGCAGCAGATCGGGCTTTTCCCGGGCCACCAGCGCGGCGACGTCGTCGACCGCCGCGCCGGTGCGGCGCAGCAGGTTCCAGCTCACGATCTTGAACGGCGGGTGGGCGTTGTCCGCCGGCCGGAGCGGCGGAATCTGAACCGGGGCGAGGCCGGAGCGGGCCGGGCGTGCAGCGATGGTCATCGGGCCGGACTCGTACCTCACCGGGTGGCCCCGTCGCCACCGCCGCGCTTCAACGCGCGCGGGGGCCGGACGTTCGATAGGACCGGAGGCGACGTCAGATCCATGACGGCGAGGCTTGCGCCGGATCGTGCGCCTCCCGGGGCTGGCCGGATCGGACGCAGGGACCGAACGCATCGACCAGAAACGGTATGAGGGGACGCGTCGGACTGCCTCCATCGCGCGACACGCGGGACGGGCAGCATTGTATATCGATATCATCAATTCCGCATATCGATCCAATCTGTTTGGATCATGTTGCTGTGCAGCGTAGATATCGCTCGACGCCGGGCCAGACCCGGACATCGAGAGGATTGATCATGACCCTGCGCCCCCTTGTTCTCGCCGCCCTCATCGCCGCCCCCATGGTCGCCGCCGCGACCACCGGCGCCCTGGCCGACGAGGCTCTGACCCTGACTCCGCCGCTCTATCGTGACCAGGCTCGGACCACGGCCGCCGCGCGTCCGGCCTCCGAACTCGCCACGACCCCGCGTCTCGTCCCGGCAACGCCGGCCGCCAAGCGCATCGTCGCCGCGGCGATGCCGATCCGCTGACATCCGGCGCCGTGATCCGGCTTCACGGTTGTCGTCAGCGCACCTCTCCGCTCGACACGCATCGTTGCCATGCCCTGCGGGCGGACGTTTCTCCGCCCGCAGTGTGTATGCTCGGTGAAAATGGAGGGCGCGATGGCGTACAGGATCTCGTTCTGGAAGGGGAAGCGAGTCAGCTTCACCAAGCTGTGGCCCTGCGATCTGGAGGCGGCGGTCGCCCACGCGAAGGCGCAACTCCCGGTTCAGCGTGTGCAGACCGGCGCGACATCCGTGAGCGTGCTCTGCGAGCGGACCGGCGAGGTCGTGTTCACCTTCGCGGAGGAGCCGGAGCCTGCCGCGTCGTGATCGGCCGTTAGGCCGTGCCCGGATTGTGCACAGTCCAGGGCTCCGCGAAGATGTGCTCCTCCAGGTTCACGCCCGATCCGCCGCGATCGATCACCACGAAATCCTGCCGCACTCCGAACGGCGTCAGCACGCCGTGCCACGTGCCGCGTGCGTAGCAGATCCCCTGGAATGGCCGGGTGGTGACGAAGGCCCGCGGTCGGCCGGGCTGGCCGCCTTCGTCCGGGCAGACCACGATCAGGAACGGCGCAGCACTCAACGGAACGAAGGCCTGGCTCCCGAGCGGATGGCGCTCGACCAGGCTCAGGCGCAGGGGCAGGGGATAAGGTTCGGCTTCCACGAGGCCGATTACCGCGCGGGCGCCCTCCCCCGCCACTTCGATCGCCGCGAGATCATGGAAGCGGCGCGCCATGCCGCCGTTCATCGGACGCGGCGCGACGGCCGCCGTATCGATCACCGATCCGAACGGCGCGAAGGCGACGTCCGTCAGGGGCTCGGCCGCGATCGAGCAGGCCTCGGACTCCCTCGTCATCGCCCCGTCCCGCGCAGAGAGCCCAGGGCGGGATGCCGGTTGACGTCCTTGTAGAGCAGGTAGCGGAACCGGCCGGGGCCGCCCGCGTAGCAGGCCTGCGGGCAGAAGGCGCGCAGCCACATGAAGTCGCCCGCCTCGACCTCGACCCAATCGCGATTGAGCCGGTAGGCGGCCTTGCCTTCCAGCACGAACAGCCCGTGCTCCATCACATGCGTCTCCTCGAACGGGATGGACCCGCCGGGCTGCATCGTGACGATGGTGACGTGCATATCGTGGCGCAGGTCGTCGGACGCGACGAAGCGGGTCGTGGCCCAAGCGCCGTCGGTGCCGGGCATGGCGGCCGGTTCGATCGCGCTCTCGTGGGTGACGATTACCTCCGGTACGCCAAGGCCCGGCGCGGGCTCGTAGCGCTTGCGGATCCAGTGGAACCGGCTCGGTTCGGCGCTCGCGTTGTGCAGTCGCCACGGCGCGCCCGGCGGCAGGTACGCATAGCTGCCGGGGCGCAGGCTATGGGTCCTGCCCGCAAGATCCAGGCTCGGGGTCCCTCCGACCACGAACAGCACGCCCTCGGCGTCGGGATCGGGCTCGGGGGCCTCGCTGCCGCCGCCGGAGGCGACCTCCACGAGGTACTGGGCGAAGGTCTCGGCGAAGCCCGACAGGGGCCGCGCCAGGATCCAGGCGCGGGTCCCGTGCCAGCACGGCAGGAAGCTCGTGACGATGTCGCTCATCACGCCCCGCGGGATCACCGCGTAGGCTTCCGTGAAGACCGCGCGGCCGGTCATCAGCGCCGTCTGCGCCGGCAGGCCCCCGCAGGGCGGATTGTAGGGTGTCTCGGTCATGGCGGTCTCCGGCGGCGTTCAGGCCGTTTGGGGCACGGCGGCCGGCGTGTCGAGGAGCACCGCCGTGTCGGCGGTCTGCTCGCCGCTCAAGACCCGATGCGCCTGCGCACGGTCGATGTCGTCCTCCCAGGCGGCCACGACAATCGTCGCCACATAATTGCCGATCCGATTGCCGAACGCCCGGGCGATGCCGCGCATCGCGAACGTCGTCCGTCTGGTCCAAGGCGGCGAACGCATGGGGTCATGATCGCGCGGTCGTGCGGGCCGTCGAGAATCGGACACGATCCGTCGATTCGAGACATCGTCGGCATCGCCCGGTGCCGCAAATCCCCGGTGGCGCGGTCCCCAGCAGGGATCAACCTGGGCTCTCATCAGTGCTGGGCGACCGCGCACGAAATCCATCAGTGCGGTGTTCGGGGTCGCTGGATCATATTGAGCTGACTATTTTTCCGATAGTGCAATTCAGATATGATTATGTAGTCTAATGTCGTATTATATTCCAGAGAATAGATTTAATAGTAGAGGAATGGATTTTTATAGTTGAGCATTGCGAAATCGTCTATGCATCAATCTGAAAAAAACGCAGATCGTTTATTGATTTGAAACTTGCGACTTCGTATGACCTCGGCCAAGCAATCGTTCTGTGCGGTTGTCGCTGGCGTGCGGCCCAAACCTGAGATGAGCGGAAAGACGTCATGGCTCTCGTGAAAAAAGCCGCCCTGTCGGGCCCGCAAACCTTGGTGCGTAAGAACGAGCAGGCCACTCCCACCCAGCTCGGGCGGCTGAACGAGGAGAATCGGCGCCGGGCCCGGACCTTCGCCAAGCAGCAGAAGGCGGCCGAGCGCATTGCCGCCGCAACGACGCAGCTCGCCAGCGGCATCGCCGAGGCGTCCTCCGCGGCGGAGGAGCTGCGCAAGGCCATGGAGCAGATCGCCGCCGGGGCCGAGGAGGCGGCCGGCGCCTCGGAGGAGTCGCAGCGCGCCGTGACCACGGTCTCGGACGCGATCACCACCGCCCGCACCGAGGCCGAGGCCTCCCGCGAGAAGACGGAGGCGCTGCAGGGCCTGATCGCCGGCGTGAGCCAGCAGATCCGGCTCAGCATCGGCTCGATCGCCACGGCGGCCGAGCGTCAGACCGCCTCCGTGACGATGATCGTCGAGCTGGAGCGGCAGGCCGCCAATATCGGCGACATCGTCCGCGCCGTGGCCCGGATCGCCGACCAGACCAACCTGCTGGCGCTCAACGCCGCCATCGAGGCGGCCCGCGCCGGCCAGCACGGCAAGGGCTTCGCGGTGGTGGCCGACGAAGTGCGCACCCTGGCGGAGACCTCCGAGAAGAGCGCGCAGGAGATCCAGGCGCTGATCGGTCGGATCCAGGAGGACGTGAAGGTCATCGCCGACGGGATCAACCGCTCGGCCGAGGGCGCTCGCCAGGAGGTCGAGAAGGGCCGGGCGATCACCGCGCAGCTGGAGAGCGTGGGGGCCGCCATGGCCGAGATCGGGGCCGGCGCCGACCAGATCGCCCAGATCTCGGCCGAATCGGAGCGGGCCGCGGTCGAGGCGCAGAAGGGCGCGGAACTGATCGCCGCAGCGGCCGAGGAGCAATCCTCCGCCTGCCAGGAATCGCTCAAGACCATCGAGCAGCAGACGAACGCGCTCGGCGAGAGCGAGCAGGCCGCGAACGAACTCTCGGCGCTCTCCGACGAGCTGAAGAACGCCACCGATGTCGGCAAGAGCGCCGAGGAGGTGGCCTCCGCGGCCGAGGAGCTGTCCTCGGCGGTGGAGGAGATCAACCGGGCCGCCGCACAGATCACCACGGCCCTCGGCCAGATCGACCGGGGCGCCCAGCAGCAGAGTTCGGCCGCGCAGCAATCGGCGGCTGCCGTCGCGCAGATCGAGCGAGGCGCGGGCGTCACGCAGGCTCAGGCGCAGGAAGCCCTGGACAAGGTCAACCTGATCACCGGCCAGCTCCGGGAGAACCGTGCGGCGGTGGACGGGCTCGTCGACGGCGTCACCCGGTCGCTCGAGGAGACCGACAGGAGCCGCGAGCAGATCACCGGCCTGGAGCAGGTGAGCCGGAAGATCGACAAGATCGTGGACGCGATCACCACGGTGGCGATCCAGACCAACATGCTGGCGGTGAACGGCTCGATCGAGGCGGCCCGGGCCGGCGAGTTCGGCAAGGGCTTCATGGTGGTGTCCACCGACATCCGGAACCTCGCCCGGGATTCCTCCGAGAACGCCGAGCGGATCAAGGATCTGGTCAAGTCGATCCAGGATCAGATCGTGGTGGTGAGCCGCGACCTGGAGGCGATCTCGGCGGCAGCCGCGAGCGAGGTCGAGAAGAACAAGGCGATCACCCGCGACCTGCAGACGACCGCCGACGACATGACGGGCGTGCTCGACGGCAACCGGAAGATCCTCCAGGGCTCCGAAATCATCCTGCGCAACATCGAGGAGGCCAAGCGCGGCATCGATCAGATCGCCACGGCGGCCCAGCAGGGCAGCCAGTCGGTGGTCGAATCGCAGCAGGCCGCCCGCGAACAGGCGAAGGGGGCGGAGGAACTCGCCGCCGCGATCGAGGAGGTCGCCTCGCTCGCCGACGAGCTCCAGAACCAGGAGTAAGAGGCACCGCCGCCCGGCCGCCGTCGCGGCGTCGGCCGACCGTCAGGGGGCGGCCGCGCGCAGGTCGCCCTTGACAAAGGTCGCCCTTGCCAAAGGCCGCCCGCGCAAAGGCCGTCCCGCCGGGTCGGTCCCGCCCCTACCCTGCCCTGTCCGGAATCCGACATGTCCAACGATGTCACCGCCTCCGCCGCACCGGACGATCCGTCGGCAGCCGCGTCTGTGCGGCAGTTCGTGACCTTCCACGTCGAGCGCGAAACCTACGCGGTGCCGCTCGCCGAGGTGCAGGAGATCATCCGCCTGCCCGAGATGGTCGAGGTGCCCCTGGCACCCCCGGCGCTGGCGGGTCTCGCCAACCTGCGCGGCTCGGTCCTGCCCGTCGCCAGCCTGCGCCGGCTGTTCGCCCTGCCCGACCGGGGCCACGACGACGCGACCCGGGTGGTGGTCATCAACCGCGCCGGCGGTCACGGGAGCGGCCAGGAGATCACCTCCGGCTTCGTGGTCGACCGGATGGCGAGCGTGATCACGGCCGAAGCCGGGGAGATCGAGGGCGCCGATGGTCTCACAGCCAGCGCCGAGGCCGACCTGCTGTCGGGGGTGATCAAGCGGTCGGCGGGGATGGTCATGATCATCGATCTCGGCCGCCTGCTCCAACGCAGCGGCTCGGGACGCGGCGGCGGCGGTAGCAGCCGCCACGCCGAGGGGCCAGCCGAGTTCGGTGCCGTGGCCGCGGCGCGGGCCGAGGGCGACGCCTCCGACGAGATCCAGCTGGTCTCCTTCGAACTCGCCGGCCAGGAATACGCCCTGCCGATCGAGCACGTGCAGGAGATCGTCCAGGTGCCGGAGGTGGTCAGCGAATTGCCGAACGCCGAGCGTCATCTGATCGGCGTGATCAATCTGCGCGACCGGCTGCTGCCCCTCGTGAGCCTGCGCACCCTGTTCGGCCTGCCGGCAGCGCCGCTGGGCGAGCAGAACCGCATCGTCGTCGTATCCCTGGGTGCCGCGTCCGTGGGCATCGTCACCGACACCGTGAAGGAGGTGCTGCGGGTCGCCCGCGCCGTGGTGGATCCGCTGCCCGAGCTGCTCGCGAATGGCGGGTCGCTGCGTGAGGTCGAGTCGATCTGCCGGCTCAATGGAGGCAAGCGGCTGGTCTCGATCCTGTCGGCCGGCCGGCTGTTCGACACCACCCAATTGTCCGGCGACCGGGCCGTCGAGGAGGGAACCATGCAGGAGACGCGCGGCGGGACCGAAGGGGCGCGGGCCGACGAGGAGGAGCAGTTCGTCGTGTTCCGCCTCGCCGACGAGGAGTACGGCGTGCCGATCGAGGCGGTGCACGAGATCGTCCGCGTGCCCGAGCAGCTGACCCACGTGCCGCGCACCCCCGCCTTCATCGAAGGCGTGGTCAACCTGCGCGGGGCCGTGCTGCCGGTGGTGGATCAGCGCCGCCGCTTCCAGCTCCCCGATGCCGAGCGCAACGACCGCCAGCGGATCATGGTGTTCGCGATCGCCGGGGTGCGGACCGGCTTCATCGTCGATTCGGTCTCGGAGGTCCTGAAGATCCCCCGCTCGGCCATCGTGCCGGCGCCGGATCTCGCGCAGGACGACGACAACGCCGTCGAGCGGATCGCCAACCTGGCGGATGCCAAGCGCATCATTCTGATGGTGAACGTCGACCGGCTGCTGAGCCGGCACGAGGTCGCCGACCTGAAGGCGGCGTGAAGCCGCTTTCAGCTTTCACCCTGACCGCTGACCAGACTTTCGCATTCCAATGCCCAAGCTCCTGATCGTCGATGACTCAGCCCTCATGCGCAAACACCTGCGCGCGATCTTCGAGGAGACCGGCCAGTTCGAGGTTCAGACCGCCCGCAACGGGCGCGACGCCCTCGAACAGATCGGCCGCTTCGCGCCCGACGTGATCACCCTCGACATCAACATGCCGGAGATGGACGGGCTCACCTGCCTCGGCGAGATCATGACTACGAACCCGCGCCCGGTGGTGATGATCTCCTCGCTCACCAGCGAGAGCGCGGCCGTGACCCTCGAAGCGATGCAGCTCGGGGCCGTGGACTACGTGGAGAAGCCCGGTGGCACGGTGTCGCTCAACATCGCCGATGCCCGTGACGAGATGATCGCGAAGGTCCGCGCCGCGGTCGGGGCCAAGCCGCGGCGCGCCCGTGGCCTGGTCGACCGGGTCCGGCGCGGACACACCGAGATCGTGAGCCGGAAGGTCCCACAGCCGGCGACCCGGGTCGATGGCTGCATCCTGATCGGCGTCTCGACCGGGGGGCCGCGCACCCTGGAGGAAATCCTGCCGGAGCTGCCCGCCAATCTGCCCTGGCCGGTGGTGGTCGCCCAGCACATGCCCGCCCCCTTCACCGGCCCCTTCGCCCAGCGCCTCGACCAGCTCTGCGCGCTGAAGGTCGTCGAGGTCGTCGGCCCGATGCCGCTGGCGACCGGCCACGTCTATATCGGCCGGGGCGACGCCGACGTGGTGATCGAGCGCAAGCTCGGCCGGCTCACGGTCAATTCGGTACGGAGCGACCTGTCCCTGCGCTGGCATCCGAGCGTCGATCGCCTCGTGCGCAGCGCCCGGAGCCACATGCCCGCCGAGGCCCTGATCGGCGTCGAACTCACCGGCATGGGCGATGACGGCGTTGCCGCCATGGCGGCGCTCAAGGCCGACGGCGGGCGCACCATCGCGGAGGCCGAATCCAGCGCCGTCGTCTTCGGCATGCCGGCCGAACTGATCCGGGTCGGCGGCGCGACCCTGACCCTGCCCGCCCGCTCCATCCCCGACCAGCTCGTAAGCTGGCTGTCCTGAGACCGTCGCCGAGATCGCCATGGCCCTCGTCCGCAAGCAACCTGCCGCGTCAACCCCGGCCAGCGCAGCCGGGGATCCGCGCGCGGCCCTGGAGGGCGCGACGGCCGCTGAACGCCGGGAGGGGGCTCACCTGTTGGCGGGCGATCCCGACGCGGTCGATCCGCTGGCCGACCGGCTCGGCCGGGAGGCGGACAAGAGCGTCCGCGAGGCGATCCTCCTGGCGCTCGGCCGCATCGGCACCGAGGCGGCGGCCGAGCGCCTGTTCGACCTGCTCGGCTCCGAGGATGTCTGGCTGCGCAATGCCGCGATCGAGACCCTGTCGGAGATGGATGCGGCGGTGATCGGCGCCCTCGACCGGGCGCTCTCCGATCTCGACAGCGATCGGCGCATCTTCGCGGTCAACATCCTGGTGTCCCTGCGCCACCCCGCGGCGGCGACCTATGCCTGCCGTGCGGTGACCGAGGACGACCACGTCAACGTCGTGGCCGCGGCCATCGACGTGCTGGCCGAGATCGGCACACCCGATATGATCCCGCAGATCGAGGCCGCGGCGGCGCGCTTTCCCGATGCGCCGTTCCTCACCTATGCGGCCCGCGCCGCACGCCACCGCATCGCCTGATCGGCGGCCTGCATGATCGATTCCTTCAACCCGCCGACGCCGGTCGTCGCCGACAGCGATTTCGTGCGCTTCCGCGACTATTTCTACCGCAAGACCGGCATCATGTTCGCCGACAACAAGCGCTATTTCGTCGATAAGCGCTTGCAGGAGCGGATGCAGGTCACCGGTCAGACGCTGTTTCGCGACTACTTCAACACCATCCGGTTCCAGGCCAGCGGCCAGGAATTCCAGGCGCTCGTCAACCTGATGACCGTCAACGAGACGTATTTCTATCGGGAGGAGTATCAGTTCCGCTGTCTCGTGCAGTCGATCCTGCCCGAGGTCACCCGCCGCAAGCGGCCCGGCGAGACGGTGCGGATCTGGTCCGTGCCCTGCTCGACCGGGGAGGAGCCCTACTCGATCGCCTTCCAGCTCCTCGATACCTGGGCCGAGGTCGATCGCTACGACATCGAGATCGTCGCCACCGACATCGACACCACGGTGCTGGAACAGGCCAAGCGCGGACTCTACGGCGACCGCGCGGTCCAGCACGTGCCCAGGGCGACGCTGGAGCGCTTCACGCGGCGGGTCGGTGGCGCCTACGAGGTCATCCCCGACATCCGCGAGTCGATCGCCTTCGCGCGGGTCAACCTCTCGGATTCGCTCTCGACCCGGCAGTTCCGCAACTTCGACGTCGTGTTCTGCCGCAACCTGCTGATCTACTTCGACGACGCCTCCCGCCGCGACGCCGCCCAGACGATCTACGAGGCGCTGAACCCCGGCGGCTTCGTCTGCCTCGGCCACTCGGAATCGATGAGCAGAATCTCCTCGCTCTTCGAGCTGCGCAAGTTCACCGAGGCGATCGTCTACCAGAAACCTTTGAGCGCGGAGGCGTAGGATGGCCCGTATCCTCGTGGTCGACGATGCCACCACCGTGCGGATGTACTACCGGGACGTGCTGGAAGAGGCCGGCTTCACGGTCGAGGAGGCCGTGAACGGCTTCGAGGGCCTGGAGAAGGCCGTGGCCGAGAGCTTCGACCTGATCCTGGTCGACGTGAATATGCCCAAGATGGACGGCTACGCCTTCCTGCGGCAGGGCCGGACCATGCCCGAGCTGCAGGCCGTGCCGGCCGTGATGATCTCCACGGAAAGCGCCGCGCAGGATCGCGAGCGTGCCTACGCGGCAGGCGCCAATCTCTACCTCGTCAAGCCTGTGCGCCCGGAGGTGCTGACCGAGGTCGCCACCGTGATGGCTGGAGTCGTGCCGTGACCAACGCCCTGCTCGCCCAGTTCATCCCGGAGGCGCGCGAACTCTTGGAGCGTGCCGGAAGCGGCCTGCTGGCCCTGGAGAAATCGCACAGCGCCGAGGCCCTCGACGAAATCTTCCGGGCGGTCCACACCCTCAAGGGTACGTCCGGCCTGTTCGACATCGCGCCGCTCACCAACCTGGTGCACGCGGCCGAGGATCTGCTGGTGGAGGTCCGGGCGGGCAAGCTCGCGCTGGAGCCCGAGATCGTGGACGGGCTCCTCGACAGCCTGGATCTCGTCGGTCACTGGATCGACGCGCTGGAGACCCGCGAGGCCCTGCCGGATGACGCCGCGGATGCGATGTCGGGCCGGGTTGTGGCTCTGCGCGGCTGGCTTGAGGCGAGTGGTCCTGCGGCCGCGGCCAGCGCCGTGGCGAGCGAGGCGGCGCCGGACTGGCTCGGCGCCCTGCCCGAGGCCGCGCGTCAGGCCGCCTACGCGTCGGGGTCGCCTCTGGTCGCCTGGAGCTACGAGCCCGACGAGACCTGCTTCTTCCGTGGCGACGATCCGGCCCACCTCGTGGAGCAGGCGCCCGGACTCCTCGGCGTGCGCGTGCTGCCTCGGGAGACCGTCCCCGCGCCCGAGTTCTGCGACCCGGTCCTGAGCTGGCTGCGCTACGAGGCGCTCTGCGCCGCCCCCGCCGAGGCCCTGTCCGAGCATCTGCGCTACGTCAGCGATCAGGTGCAGCTGAGCCCGATCACCCCCGACGCTCTCGTCATCCTGGCGGGCCCCGAGGACGCCGCCGAGGTGTTCGGCGATTTCGGCGTCCGGGCCCGGGCGTTGGTGGCGACCGGGGCGCGGGCGGAACTCAAGGCCGCCGCTGCGGCACTACTGGGCATCATCGGCCCGGCGACCCGGCAGGCCGCCGCCCTGCGCCGGATCGCGGCCCTGGCTCCGACCGCCGCCGCCGACGCGCTCCAGCGCCTCGTCGCAGCGATCGACGGCGCGGCGCCCGCCCGCCCTGTGTCCGCCGCGATGGCGGCCCCTCCCCCAGCTGTGGCTGCGGCCTCCGCCGGTGCGGACGCGCCCCTGCGGCAGCGGGCGGAGGCGATCCTGGCGGCCCAGGCCGAGATGCTGGACGTTCCGGTCGAGGCGGCGCTGGATGCAGGGCGGCGCGAGTCGGTGCGGACGGTGGTTCTGCGCTGCCTGCCGCACCTCGCCCCGGCCCGGGCGGAGGCGCTGACCGCCGCCCTCGCCCGGCCCGGCGATGCGGCCGCGCTCCGCGCCGTCCTTCGGGAGGGGGAAGACACGGCATCGGCGTCCGCTGTCGTGCCGGCGCCGAAGGCGGTCCAGAAGCCGGCTGTGTCCACAGCGCCTACGGCGCCCCTGACAGCCGGCCCGCCCGCAGAGGCGTCGGAGAATGGTACAGGTTCTGGCGCGGCCCCGGCGCGGATGCTCCGGGTCGATCAGGCCAAGGTCGACACCCTGATGAACTTCGCGGCCGAACTGACGGTCGCCAAGAACGGGCTCGCCTACCTCGCCGGGCGGGTCGAGCAGGTCAGCGGCTCGCGCCAGCTCGGGCGGGAGATCAAGGAGCAATACGCGGTCATCGATCGGATCGCGCAGAGCCTTCAGGTCGGCGTCATGGCGATCCGCATGATGCCGGTGAGCCAGGTGTTCCAGCGCTTCCCCCGGCTGGTGCGCGACACCATGCGCAAGCTCGGCAAGGAGGCCGAGCTGGTGATCCAGGGCGAGGATACCGAGGCCGACAAGAACGTCCTGGAGAGTCTCGCCGACCCGTTGATCCACATGGTCCGCAACGCCCTCGACCACGGGATCGAGACGCCGGCCGAGCGGCTGGCCGCCGGCAAGCCGGCCCAGGGGACCCTGCGCCTCTCGGCCCGCCAGGAGAACGACAACGTCATCATCGAGGTGGCCGATGACGGAAAAGGCATCGATCCGGACGTGGTGCGCGACAAGGCCGTGCGTGTCGGCCTGATCACCCCGGATCAGGCGGCCCAGATGGCGCCCGAGGAGATCGTCAACCTCGTCTTCGCCCCCGGCTTCTCGACCAAGGAGCAGGTCTCCGACCTCTCGGGCCGGGGCGTGGGTATGGATGTGGTGCGCAACGCCGTGCGCAAGGCCGGGGGCGACGTCTGGCTCGCGAGCCGGCTCGGCCAGGGCAGCTGCGTGACCGTGCAATTGCCGTTGACCATGGCGGTGACCCGGATCGTCACCGTGGAGGCCGGCGGCCAGCAATACGGCGTCGCCATGGATGCGGTGGCCGAGACCGTGAAGGTGCCCCTTGGCCAGATCCACAGGATCAAGCAGCGCGAGACCTTCGTGCTGCGCGACGCGGTGATCCCCCTGGTTCGGCTCGCCGACAGCCTCGGTCTCGCCCCCGCGACGGGCGCCCCGCCCGACGAGGAGGCCGTGATGGTCGCCCGGGTCGGACGCGAGCGGATCGGCATCGTAGTCGATGGCTTCCGCGAGCGCATGGAGGTGATCGTGCGGCCCCTCGACGGGCTACTCGCCGGCCTCGTGGGCTTCTCCGGCACCGCGCTGCTCGGTGACGGCCGGGTCCTCCTGGTCCTCAACCTTCCGGATCTGATCTGATGCCCTTCGAACAAGACGGCGCAACCATCCGGCTGACGGGGCACTGTTCGGTCGAGGATGCCGAGCCCCTGCTCGACGTCCTTCGGGCAACGCCGGACGCGACGGTCGATCTCACCGAGGCCGCGTGGCTCCACACCGCCGTGCTGCAGGTGCTGATGGTGGCGACCCCTGCCCTGCGCGGCCGTCCGGACGGTCTGGTGCCGGCGGCCTGCCTCGCCGGCCTTCCCGTGATGGAGGCCGGATGAGCGCGCGCATCCTCGCGGTCGCCAATCGGAAGGGCGGCACCGCCAAGACCACCACGGTGGTGAATCTCGCCGCCGCCCTCGCGGCGCGCGGCCTGCGGGTGCTGCTCGTCGACCTCGATACGCAGGGGCATACCGGCCTGGGCTTCGGGGTGCGGGCGGCATCGGGCGAGCCGACGGTGCACGATCTCTACCGCGGCACCGGGGCTGTGGATCTCCGCGGCGCCATCCGTGGCACGAACGTGCCCCAGGTCGACATCCTGCCGGCCGACCGCGGCTTCTCGGGCCCGGACGGCGCCGTCGCGCCCCTGGGTCTCGCGACGGCGCTGAAGCCCCTGGCCGCCTCCTACGCGATCACCCTGATCGACACCGCACCGACCGCCGACGCCCTGCTGATCAACGCGCTGGCGAGCGCGCACCACGTCCTCGTCCCCACCCAGCTTCATCACCTCGCGGTCGACGGGGTCGGGCAGTTCGCCCGCTCGTATTTCCACGTCGCCACGACGCTCAACCCGGATTTGCGCGGCCTCTCGATCATGCCGGTCCAGGTCGATCTGCGGATCACGATGCAGCGGGAGGCACTCCAACGGCTCGAGGCCCGGTTCGGCCGCGAACGCCTGCTGCCGGGCATCCGCTCGGACATTGCACTCGCGGAGGCATTTGGGCGCGAAACGCCGCTCAGATACTTTAAGCCCCGGTCACGGGCCATTCAGGATTTTGACGTGCTATGCAGTCACGTCATGGAAAAAGTCTTTGCGATCTAAAAATCCCTATTGCTGGCAAAGTTAAAACGATTGTAAACTTGGCGTATAGTACTGAAAGGCGAGGCAATGCATAAGGTTTTGATTGTTGATGACTCTCTGACAATTCTGGCCAGCATGTCGGGTATTCTTGGAAGCGCTGGGTATATTACGGTGAAGGCGGTACATGCCGAGGATGCTCTCGCGCAGGTCCGGGCCGGTCTTCGTCCTGCTCTGGTCATTACGGACTATCACATGCCTGGCATGCACGGCGTTCAACTGATCCAGGAGTTGCGCAAGCTCACCCAGACCCGCTTCACGCCGATGCTCGTGCTGACGACCGAGTCCCAGCAGGAGAAGCGCGATGAGGCGCGCAAGGCCGGTGCAACCGGTTGGCTGGTGAAGCCGGTCCAGGCCGACAAGCTTCTGCAGGTCGTGAAGCAGGTCGCCCCGTCGCTCCAGGCTCTCGCCGCCTGATCGCGGTGGCGCGCCTTGCCGAACTCCGCACGCGGGCTTCGGACCTCGTCCGGTAGCGTGCTGCCGACCAAGCCGGAGCGACCGATCCCACCGATGCAAACCGCGGCCCCCGCCATCCTCAAGATCGAGATGAAGACGCTCCTGATCAGCGGCGGCGCTGGCTGTGTCGTCGGCGTTCTGCCGCTGATCCTCGGCGCGGCACAGCCGGTCCATCTTGTGATCGCGGCAGCGTCGGCCGTGTGCGGCGGCCTCGTGACGCGCGCGCTGCAGCGGCCGGCGGTCGCGTTCCCGTCGGATGTGCCGCTCGGGCATCAGACTGTGGCCACCGCTGCCGACGAAGCCGCGTGGCATGGACCGCAATCGGCGGTGAGCCGGCCAGCCGAGGTGACGCCGGATGTGACGACACAGGGCGCGGCGCAGGATGTCGCGCAGGATCTGGCCGACCTCCAACCCTTCTTCTCCGTGACGCGCGAGCAATTGCGCAGCATCGTCGGGCAAACCGAAGGTGCGGCTTCGGCAATCATGGCATCCCTGGAAGCGCTCAGCGCGGCGCAGAACCGCAGCGCCGTCTGCATCAACGACACGCGCGAGCGGATCGTCGGCGTCGCCGAGCAGAGTGACACCGCCCTGCACACGCTGGCGCGGTCGCTCGGAACCTACCTCGACGGACGCCTGCGGGAGACCCGGGCGGAGCGCGGCGCGGTCGATGCCGCGGCGGCGCAGATGCGCGGCCTCGACACCCTGATCGTCTCCCTGGAGAAGGTCGGCGCCTCGACCCGAATGCTCGCCCTCAACGCGAATATCGAGGCCAGCCGGGCCGGCATCCATGGGGCCGGGTTCAAGGTCATTGCCCGGGAACTCCAAGATCTCGCCCAGGCGTCCCAGACGGCCATGGCGGAGGCCCGGCTTCAGGTCACGAATGTGCAGCGGACGATCGGCCAGGTGCTCACCATCGACCACGGGGCCGACGGGACGCGCACCGAGCAGGAGCGTCTCCAGGCTTTGATGACCGAACTCGACAGCATCGCCCAGACGACGACCGAGGTGTTGCTCGGTATGGTTCGCAACGACCTGTCGGAGGTCGCGACCCTGACCGGCGCGGTCGGCAACGAGGTTTTGTCGGTCTTCGGGCAGGTGCAGTTCCAGGACGTGGTTCGCCAGCAGATCGAGGCGATCGACGAGTCGAACGCGATGCTGGAGACGTGTCTCGACGGGTTCAGGCAGAGCCTGAGCGGGCGCGAGCCCGAGGCACCGGTCCGACCCGGCGCCATTCTGGAGTCGGCGCGAACGCGCTACGTCACGCAGATCCAGCACCGCGTCGACGCGCAGGCCCTGGGCCAAGCGACCGCTCACGCCGATGCGCCGGCTATCGAGCTGTTCTGAAGATCCCGAAGCGGTATCCCGACCGCGGTCGCAATCGTCCGGACTCGGTTGCCGCTTCCCAAGCGTCCGCGCATCGCTCCCACCCGAACATGCGCAGAATGTCCGGGCTTGCCGGTTCGCCACCCGCCGCGATGTCATGCGCCGGACCGATCCTTTTCGCGCCCGTATGAACCGCATGCGCCTGCGCCGACTTGCGCAGATATCCGACTGTCACGGAGGCGCGACATGACCGAACCTGGGGACATGGCGGATCAGCTCGCCGCCCTGCGCGCCGACAATGCCCGCCTGCGCCGCCTGCTCGACGAAGCCGGCATGCCCGACAGCCTGCGGCACGGCTTGCGCAACACGATGGCGACGTTGCGCATCATCATGCATCGGTCCGCCGAGAGCGCCACCGATGTCGAGACCTACGTCACCCATCTGGACGGGCGCCTGAGCGCCCTGCTGCGCGTCCCATCCACCACGGACGTGCTCGGCGAGATCGATCTGCACTCCCTGGTCTCGGATGAGCTGATGGTCCACCTCGTGCGCGAGGGCGATCAGGCGACGATTGCCGGCCCGCGCGTGCGTCTCCGGCCGAAGCCCGCCTTGAGTCTGGCGCTGGCGGTGCACGAACTGGCGAGCAACGGGATCGAACACGGGGCCCTCGCCCTGCCGCAGGGGCGAGTAGCGGTGACGTGGGAGATGCAGCCGGACGAGTCCGGGCCGATCCTGGCGCTGCTGTGGGACGAGGCCGGCGGAACGGCGATCCGGGAGCCCGCGCACCGCGGCTTCGGCATGACGCTCCTCGAAGACATGCTGGGCTACGAACTCGAAGCACGCACCGCCCTGACCTGCGGGCCGGATGGGCTGCGCTGCAGCCTTCGGATTCCGTTCACGGCTCAGATCGGGCGTCTGATCGCGGCAGAGCTGGAGCATGACGACGACGGCGGGAGCTTCTAGGGCATCGATCCGGATGGAGGCGTCAGCCGAGTCTGGAAAAATTGATGCAAAATCAAAGAACTAGTGCTCACTCGCATGAACGAAGTGAATGCGTCAGAGCACTAAGGCCGCGTTCGGACCCCGCTGAGGTCGCCACCGACCGTGTGGCCCGGAACCGCCCATCGGATCGGCCCCGCTCGGGTAGCGCCTGGTATTGCGCGTCCCATTCCGGTTGGTGCCCGTTCCGACCGGTACCGGGGCCCGATGGTTGACGACAGGCTGTTGGGCACACCTGTAAGCGCATCATCCACAGCAGCCGCAGGCGTTGTTGACCCCTGGGCGAATATCGAGCAAGACGCTCTCGAATATAATGACAAATCCACGCCATTCCTTTGGATCTTGCCATGCGCTACGTTCCATAAGAGAGGCTCTGCGCCAAATATTTATTGCTAGGCGTTCGATCTTTAAGGGGAGCGGCCCTTCCATCGGGGCCGGTGCAGCAGGTCAGGGTATGCAACCTCTTGATAAGGAACCGTCGATGAGGATTGCAGCACGGAGCATAGGAAGACCAAAACTGCTGGCGTGGCCGACCGACACGGTTCAGGATCGAAATCTTAAACTGTTCACGGCGACAAATACATGTCTCTTCGCGCTCATGGCGGTCATCGCCGTCTGGGCGGCTTGGCAGCGTGGCCCGTGGCTCGATGAATTCTGGACGCTCTGGCTTTCCAAGCACGATGTGCCGCTGACGGCAGCTGTCCGAGAACGCTGGCTGATCGACGTCCACCCACCCTTTTTTACCGGTGTCAACTGGCTCGTACAAACATGGGCCGGAGATTCGGTTCTACTTCGTCGATTGATGAATTTCTTACCGCTGGTCGCAAGCCTTCTGCTCGCGACAGCGTTGTGTCGGCGATATCCGAAAAACAGAAGCTATATCATCATTTGCGCTTTCATGATCGTGACGTCACCGGTCTTTTCTTATAATATGACCGAAATCCGGTCTTATTTCACGCAAATCTGTTGCATGACGAGCCTCATCATCTGTCTGTACGCGATGATGACGCTGACCCGCGATGCGCTGATCCGGGATCATCGCCTCCTTGCTGCCTCGCTGTTTCTCTTGATCCTGCTGGCCCTCAATATTCACTACGTGACCACCGTCGTGGCCGCCAGCATCGTTGCCGCCTCAGGCCTCTGCATGCTCGTCCGGCGGCAATGGAAGTGGTTTTTCCTCCTCCTCGTTGCCGGTCTCGTCGCATCCCTGCCCCTGATGGCGTGGTTCATAACGCAGACCGCCTTCCTGGATCAGATATCCGGGACCTTCTGGATCAAGGTCTCGTTTCCAATCGCGGTAAAGACCCTGATCGCGCAGATCGTGAAAAGCTTCGGCTTCAATCTTGCCGTCCTGGTTTCTCTGGCGATCCTGGTCACGAACCTTCTGCAGATGCACAGGACGGGCGGCGTGACTGCTGACCGCGTTCGGTCGGAGATCGATCCCCCCGGCGTTGGAACAGGTCATACGCTGTTCGTGATCGCCATGGTTGCGGGCCTGGCTTTCGCTACTGTGCTGCTGCTGGCTGTCAATATCAAGCATCCGCATTTGTTCGTGGCCCGGTATCTGTCCTCGATCGCTCTGACCACCGTCGCCATCGTGGCTGCACTGATCGTCAACGTCGTTCGGCAGCGACGCCTTCTGTTCACGCTCCTGCTGCTGAATGGTGCGCTGGTCTACGGCATCACCGTCATCTCGCACGCCCTGGATCGCGGCTGGGATAGCGCGGCGTCCCTCATCCAGGCCCAGAAGACCCAATGCGCGTCGTCGCAGGTCTTCGCGGCGGAGTACCCAGCCAACTATGTGGTTCCCAATCAGGACCAAGTCATCGATTGGGCGTATCATGTCGAAGCCGCCCGCTACGGGTTTCCGGTTCAAGTCCTGACTTCGCGCGCGCCGCTGGATCTTTCGCAGGGCGAACGCTGCCCGGCCATCCTGTGGATCGACCATATCGATTGGAGTGAATTGCCCGAACCCGTGACCCTGGGAGCTATAACCAAGAGACTGCCCGTCGCGCTGCCGCCCAAGTTCCTGGACTCGGCACATATGCTGAAGACGGGTTCCGGCATTGTCATCGTGGGTGGAGCTTCGGCGCCCGCCCAATAGGCCTTTTGGAGCGCTCTCCAACGAAGTGGACCCCGTTTCGGCGTAAGAGAGCGTGCCAAAACAAGGGCTTAGAGCCGTGCCCGATTGTAATGCGATCTGGCACGGCTCTAGTCGCCGTTCCGGAGCCATGCTCGCTAGTGGTGCGAGTCTAACACTTGGTGCCCGCGCTTTGCGGCCTGGATGATGCGATCCGGGTCGGCGGTCCAGACGAAGGGCTTCGGATTGCCGTTACTCTCGGCGATGAAGCGTTTGATGGCGGCCTGCACCTCGATCA
>NZ_JAKSYH010000234.1 GCF_022829295.1 Methylobacterium sp. J-088 | reverse complement strand
CCGAACGGCCGCGTAGACTTCCACGGCAAACATCCTGGGCCCCTCCCGAAAGAGAAGCCTCTCCACTGGCCGGCTTTTACCCCGGCCGCATCAGCACCCCGCCGACGCTCCAGTGGATGGTTTTGTCACCGCCCTACACAGCTGGAGGCTGCTAGCCGGCCGGCCGTCTGGTCGATAGGAGGGCGATGAGCAATCGTTCGCCCCTGGTTGAGCGTGCCCACTTACGCCGATGGGATCATGATGTCATGAATGCGATGGTGTCCAAGATCGATGCCGGAGGTCGGCTGATCATTCCAGCCCAGGCGCGCAAAGCCCTCAGTCTGGAGTCTGGTGGGCCAGTCGTGCTGACCCTGGTCGACGGCGAGCTGCGGGTGCGCTCTGTCGCCTCCGCCATGGCCGAGCTGCAGACCCAGGCTTCCTCCTTCCTGTCCGACGATGGCGCATCGGTGAGTGCCTTCCTCACGGCACGACGTGCGGAGGCAGCTAGGGAGGCGGGTACATTCTCCGACACAGACGATCAGGGCGCCCCATCGACGACGGAGCTCGATCGTGGCGCGTAGCGTCCTCGATGCCTCGGCGCTGCTCGCCTACCTGCGCCGGGAACCCGGCTGGGAGCAGGTGCTCGACGCCTTCACCGGCACCGCCACGATGACGACGGTGAGTTTCGGCGAGGTCGCCGGATGGCTAGTCCGCAACGGAGCGGATGAAGCTGCTGTGCGGGGCTTACGGTACGGTCTCGTGTTCCCGCTCACCCCGGTCGACGACGATCTTTGTATCCGTGCTGCTCTGCTAGAGCCGCTGACACGCTCGAGAGGGCTTGGGATCGGAGATCGGCTGTGTCTGGCGTTAGCCACCCGCTCTGATGCGGTCGCGGTCACTGCGGACGCTGCCTGGCAGGTGATCGCTGACGCTGCCGGCATCGAGGTCCAGCTCATCCGTTGAGGTCTGCCAACCCAATATGACGTTTGCCCGACAGTAGATTTACCGACGCGTTTTACTGACAGCAGAAGAGCTGTCTGGCTAATTTTCGCCCCACCCCGCCGGGCTGTCGGAAAAACGGTCGAATTGCCGACAGCTACGTCTCATGCCGGTGACGCAGAGCTACGGGTCTGACGTGACGGATCGGCCTGAGACCCGCCGGCAGTCTGGTTTGCATGGTTCACGTGCTGACGGTCTGGTTTGGACGGCCAACCGGCATTTAGTAGACTAGACTGGAGCCGGTGTAGGAACGGCATGCGACCAGGAACCGGCCTGATCAGTCCGCTTTGGATCCACCTTTAGCAGACCGACCTTCGCAGTTGCTCACGACCCGAAGCAGGCCTTGAGAAGGTCCGCTTGCAGGTACTTTTACGATAGGGCGGTGCCCTCCCCCCGTATCAGGCGCAGCGTGGGCGATTGACGCAAGGCTTCGCGAACCAAGCGTGATCGCCATATAGACCGTTGCGGAGACATTATACTATGTTCTTCGCGATTATAGAACTGATCGCGTCCAGTGCATCCTCACGTAAACTGTCCATCGATATTTGCTTCCACAAAATCAACATTCGATCAGTCTGCTCGTGGCATCGACAATTTTCTTTAGTTTTACAAAAATCGTCGATGGTGATACGGAGCGTATCTGCAATTCGCCTCAGACTGTCATGACGAGCGTCTTTCTCGTTCAGCATGATGCCCTCCACGGATCGTCGGGCGCGTGCGATGGCCGGAGATACCATCTCGACTGGTTGTAGCGCGAACGACTTGTGCGTTCAAAGGTTGTATCAGATCGTCGGCACCCTCGGACTGATGCGGGAGGGGCGGGTGATCTTCACGACCGACGCTCAGGGCGAAATTACATACATCTGCCTGGAATGGATCGCCTATGCCGGACAGACACGCGAGGCGGCATACCGGGATGGCTGGACCACACCAGTCCTAGAAAACGACCAGGATACTGTCAGAGCCATCTTCTCAGAAGCGGCCAAGGCACAGGCCGAGTTCTGTGTCCGGTTTCGCGTTCGGTGCGCGGATGGATCAGTGCGGTGGCTTGCGGCCGGGGGTGTTCCCTCGTTTGGACCGCCGGGGCGCTCGTTCCTCGGTTATCTCGGGTCCATGACCGAGTTTGCACCGACTGAAACATCTGAGATTGCAGCGTATGGTGGGATCGAGAGGTTCATCCCACCGCCGATACACGTGGCTACGCAGGCCGTGTCACCCCTCGATATCATCGCGGATCACCTCATCATCGTGCACTCGCTGATGGAGCAGCACGATGCGACGTCGGGCTTGAAAGACGTCAAAGCCGCCTTGTTCAAGGTCGGTCAAGCGCTGGCACGTGGTGATGGATCGCGACTGCGGTATAATTAAACAGCTATCGCGCCAGTATCAATACAAGAGACGTCTTGTTCGTTACGTATTTGGTTTGGACGGCGGTCGAGGCGGAACACGGATCTGGATGAGTTTGCCGGTCAAGGGATCGAGTACCACCACCATGTCATGCCCCCAACGATCAAATGCTGGACCTTAGGACGTTGACGCGGAACACAAACTTGATCCTCCGGGCGGTCTCTTAAGATTATCGTCGCCCTGCAGCGTTGCCCATAATACGGTACAATTTTCGGTTGTAAACAGTGCCCATGCACCTATCCAATCGGGCAGCACCGCGTCGCTCATCGACTTCACGTGGTTTATGACGACGCTGGCGGTCGGCAAGCTCGTCGAGGTCGTGGGGTCGGTGTCGTAAAATTTGATAGACAAGTCGTGGTTTGCTTCAATCGCGTTCAGCAATAATCGGCGAAGAGTCAAACAATCGCCGCGCCATCGCCTGTCGCCGGGACCACACATCCACGAAAAATTAGCAGCTTCCGCCCGCTTGATAGCACGCGTTGACTGATTTGTGTCCGCCCACACTCTCGACTCGCCCCCGGGCGGAGGCGACGTTTCCAACGAAGCACAAACCAACACGTCGTCGGCCTGAGGTTGGTAGGGTCAGTGGGTACAAAGCGGACCATGAACCCGATCCCATCAACGGGATCGAAGCAGTCCCCACGATGGCCTTACGGCATCGGGCGGTAAAACGGGGGACGACTGATGGCTGGCTGGCTCGATACGCCCCACCGGTACGGCCGCATCAGCCGCGCGTTCCACTGGCTCATGGCAGCGCTCTTTGCGTGGCAGTTCGCGGGGGCGCTTCTCTACGTCGGCATCGGCGACACGACGATCACGCGTTTCTTAGACAGGAGCCATTACTCCCTGGGCTTCGCCCTCTTCATCCTCGCCCTGCTGCGTGGGGCTTGGGGGTTGGCCAACCTCGGACGGCGACCGCCGCATCCGGGGCGCCTAGGCCGCGCCGTGGTGGCGGGGCATGCCTTGATCTACGCCCTGATGGTTGCCGTACCGGGCATTGCCCTGTTGCGCCAATACGGGTCTGGCAGGTCGTTCTCTCCCTTCGGCATCCCAGTCATGCCGGGGCACGTGGGTAGGATCTCGTGGATGATGGCTCCGGCCAACCTCGGCCACGATTGGTTGGGCTTTATCCTCCTGGCAGTCGTGCTCGTTCACGCCGCCACAGCCTTCGTCCACCGAGTACAGAAAAAGGATGCGCTGACGCGCATAACCTGAGCTGCGCCTGAAAACATCCTGACGTGGCGCACGCATCGTCGCGCCCCATCCAATGCTTCTCAGCTCGGTGGATCACTCGAACACAACCACCGAAGCCGGAAGATAGGTTCATCCGGCATCACGGATGTTTCCGTGCCCCGGACTGGGGTAAAGACCTAAAACCGCCGTGGCCGCTCGGATTTGCTACGTGCCGGCACAGCGTTCAGAGAATGGACTGCGTGGGGAGCTGACCTTTCGCCGCCCCGCTATTAGCCACCCCAACACTCAAGTATCGCGACCATTTCAGACGGCGACGGGTCCAGCTCGGTGCCATGATTTCCTGGACGTATGTGGATAAAGACCGGCTCTGTCGGTTCGTTTTGGCATATACCCAAAACGTACCAGCTTGACGGGCTGCGTTGGGTGGGAAGCGGAAGTTCGACCGTCGTGCGATGAACGTCCGGAATGCCTTCGAAGCGAACACTCGAAGCCTTTCTTCCAACTACCGACCTATCAGACGCTTGCGCCGCTGCCATGATGCCGCCTTGCGCAGGACCTGCGAGAGCTGCTCGACCGAATACGGCTTGTGCAGGAGTTCGAACCCATAGGTGCCGTTCTGCGCCAGACATGACTGTAGCCCGAGGTCAAGACCACGGGCAGATCGAAGTGGAGACGGCGGATCTCCTGTCCCAGCTCGATGCCGCTCAGACCGGGCATTATCACGTCCGAGAACACGACGTCGAAGCGGTCGGCGCACCACCCTGTGCCTCCACGTCATGACCGGAGGGTTGCGGCCCTACAGGCATGGAAGAGCGTAGCGCCGCTGCTAACCACGTGATCCAGACTGAGCGATACGACGCTAATCCATCAAATGATGGAATTATCGATCACGGGAGATCGAAGCCAACTTCTGTAGTAAGGGCGCAATTAGGAGGTATGGCCTAAAATCCGTCGCATAAAAACAGTCTTTTGACGTGATTTGGTGGCTAAAATGACCTCAGCGAAGTTAAATCGGCTCTATTTACGTTGATATAAATGATCAATTAACGAATCAAACCAATAAACATATGCGGTTCGGCCTGACTTTGCCGGACGAGGGCTGTTTAAATTCCCAACGAGAAGCGGAACGATGCGCCTGCACCTGTCACTCAAGGTCGCGCTCTTTGGCGCCTTCGGCCTGCTAGCGCTCATCGCGGCCGGGCAGGGCGCACTCTCGATCTTCAAGCTCGCGGGGATCCGCCACTCCGTCACCGAGGTCGCATCGAACTGGCTGCCATCGGTCGTCGCCGTGAACGAGATCCGGGCAACTGCGTCTGAGGTTCGGATCAAGCAGCTGCGCCTGCTCACCCTGTCGGATACGCCGGCTCACCTGGCCGAGAACGAGGCCAAACTCGCCGCGACCCACGACAAGCTTGCACAAGCGCGCAAAGCCTACGAGCCGCTGATCGCCTCGACGGACGAGCGTGCGCTCTACGAGGCGTTCGCATCCGCATGGAGACGCTTCGAGCAGGCCGACGCCGAGATGCGTCGCCTGATGGAGTCCGGGCAACAGCCGGCTGCTCTCAAACAGATGACCGCCCCCGAGACCGCGAACCTCTACGACGAAGCTCGGGCCGATCTCGCGCGTGACGTCGCCCTGAACCAGGGAGGGGCCCGCCGGGATGCCGATGCGGCCGCGTCCGAAGCCGACACCGCCGCACTGGCGGCCTACATCGCCGTCGCTCTGGCCCTCACTGCCGCGTGCGCCGCCGCCGCCTTCGGTCTGCTGCGCGTATCCCGTCCGATCCAGACCATGACGCAGGCGATGGGTGTGCTCGCCGGTGGCGATGCGGGAGCGGCGGTACCGTATCGTCAGCGCCGGGACGAGATCGGCGCGATGGCCGCCGCCGTGCAGGTGTTCAAGGACAACCTGATCCGCACCCGGGCGCTGGAGGCGGAGACCACCCAAGCCCGTCTGGCCGCCGAGGAGCAGCGCAAGGCCGGCATGCGCCAGATGGCGGACGGCTTCGAGCAGGCGGTCGGCGGCATCATCGGCTTGGTCTCGGCGGCCGCGACCGAGCTGCAGGCCACGGCCGGCTCGATGTCGGCGATGGCGGGGGAGACCTCCGCCCAGTCCGGCGCTGTGGCCGCCGCGGCCGAGGAAGCCGCCAGCAACGTCAACACCGTGGCAGCCGCCGCCGAGCAACTCGGCTCCTCCGTGCAGGAGATCGGCCGGCAGGTGGATGGATCGGCGAGCCTCGCGCATCTGGCGGTGAGCGAGGCCGATCAGGCCGGCGTTCTGGTGCAGGAGCTGAGCGGTGCCGTCTCCCGCATCGGTGACGTGGTCGGGCTGATCTCGAACATCGCCTCGCAGACCAACCTACTGGCCCTGAACGCGACGATCGAGGCGGCCCGGGCCGGGGCTGCCGGCAAGGGGTTCGCGGTCGTCGCCTCCGAGGTGAAGGCCCTGGCCGAGCAAACCGCCAAGGCCACACACGAGATTTCCGGACAGATCGCTCAGGTCCAGGCTTCGACTGGCCAAGCGGTCGCGGCGATCGCGGGCATCACCGGGCGGATCCGTGAGATCAGCGGCGTGGCGACCTTGATCGCCGCCGGCGTCGAGGAGCAGGGGGCGGCCACTCAGGAGATCGTGCGCAACGTCAGTCAGGCCGCGATGGGCACCGGCGAGGTGACCAGCAACATCGCCGGCGTGGCCGGCGCTGCCGAGGAGACTGGCGCAGCTGCTAGTCAGGTTCTCGACGCGGCCTCGGAGCTGTCGCGCCAGTCCGAGCACCTCGCAGCCGAGGTCGGGCGCTTCCTCGCCACCGTGCGCGCGGCCTGAGGTCATCATGGCCGAGGTTCACCTGCTGTCGCGGAGCTTTGACCAAGCAGGCGCCGAGAGGCTCACGATAGTCCTCGAACAGGTCCTTGCAGCCAACAACGCGGATCTCGGGCCGCGGTGGCCTCAGATCCGAGCGCTCGGAGGCTCGCCGCGGCAGCTGAGCCGGGACTTGGAGCAGGAGATCGACCGTGTGGCTGTCGCGTCCGGCAGCTCAGCGCCGGAGATCAAGACGCTGCGCAGCAGCTTGCACCGCCTAGCCGACACCTTCTCGCGGCTCGGCAGCTTCGCAGAAGCCTATCCTTCCTGAACACGTCGTCCGGTCCGGCCGCGTCAATATCTCACCAGCCTGACGGAGTGCTCTCATGGACGTCCTTCTCGTCGACGACAGCAAGGCGATGTTGCTGCGCCTTCGACGGCTGCTGGAGACCGAACACGGCATCCTCGTCACCGCCTGCAGCGATCCGCTCGCGGCGTTGGTCGAGGCTCAGACTTGCGCCTTCGACCTCGTTCTGGTCGACCAGCATATGCCTGAGCTGGACGGGATCGCTTTCATCCGCGAGATCCGCGCCATACCGCACTATGCGCAGGTGCCGGTTGCCATGATCACCAGCGACGTGTGCGACACGGTCAGGCTCAGCGCGCTAGAGGCGGGCGCCACCGACTTCCTCGACAAGCGAGCGAAAGAGATCGAGCTGAACGTGCGGGTGCGCAACCTCGTCCGACTGGCGAAGGCGGTGCGGCACCTCGACGAGCAGGCGGCGGCACTGGCCGGCGAGATCGAGCAGGCGACACGACGGCTGCGCGAGCGGGAGGCCGAGATCATCTTCCGCCTTGCCCTGGCGGTCGAGTACCGGGACAACGACACCGGCGACCACACCTGGCGCGTGGCCCGCTACAGCCAGATCATCGCCGAGGCGATGGGGTTGTCGGAGGATTACTGCCAGCGTCTGTACCTCGCCGCGCCGCTGCACGACGTCGGCAAAGTCGCCGTCCCCGACGGGATCCTGCTGAAGAAGGGTCGCCTCGACGAGGCAGAGTTCTCGGTGATCCGCACGCATTCTGTAGTCGGACAGCGGATCCTCGCCGGCAGCGGTTCGGAGCTGATCTGCCTGGCCGCTGAAATTGCGGAGGCACATCACGAGAAGTGGGATGGCAGCGGCTACCCACACGGCCTTAGCGGTGAGGCAATCCCACTCTCGGCTCGGATCGTGGCGGTGGCGGACGTGTTCGACGCCCTGACGACGGTGCGGCCGTACAAGGCGGCGATGGCGTTCGACGAGGCGCTGAGCTGTATCCAGGCTGACAGTGGTCGCCATTTCGATCCTGCCTGTGTCGAAGCCTTCGCGTCAGCCTGGGACGTGGTCTTAGCGGTCCGTGAGACGGCGGTCGGGACGCGCCTCGAAGCGATGGCTCGGACCACCGAACCGTGGGCGCGCGTACCGGAGTTGCGCCGTGAGGTGGCCGAGGAAGTCGAATAACCCGTCATCGTTCCATTCAAGACGCGCTCGGATCTGAAACAGCCATGGGCGAGCTTCTGCTGATCACGGATGAGGTCGTGCACAACGTGAGAGACGAGGCCGTCGTTCGGACCAGCCTCGACGGTGCGCTTGAGGATCTACTCCGCGCCGCGGTCGAGGTGGGGCCGGAACCATACGAGGTCAGCTGCGCCCGGATCGACGCTGCTTTTGATCGCCAGATGGTACCCCACCAGCAGCTCGGCTGGGCGATGGACGCGGCTGCGATGCTAAAGCGGACGCTGAAACAGGGGCTGCGACAGTACCGATCCAAGAATGAAGGTTCCAAGGCCCAGGGATCATGATGGGAACGATCATTCCCCTGCGGCTCAAACGCTACGAGACATCCACCCTCGCCAGCTTCGACGCAGCTGCTGCG
The DNA here is from genome assembly GCF_022829295.1 of Methylobacterium sp. J-088. Classification (GTDB taxonomy): domain Bacteria; phylum Pseudomonadota; class Alphaproteobacteria; order Rhizobiales; family Beijerinckiaceae; genus Methylobacterium. The sequence continues at coordinate 6,754 of NZ_JAKSYH010000234.1, read as the reverse complement.
GAGTTGTTGGCCGAAGGGCGTGCGCCGACCCTCCCATCGGCACAGCTCGACGCGATCCTTATGAAACTGCGGCGTCAGCGGGCCGAGCTACTCGCGATCAACGCCGATTTGGAGACACGGGCGCCGAGCGGCGATGCTCGGATCGACGCCATCAACGCGAAACTGTGTGTCGAGGCACGTAACGGGCTGGCTCATATCGACCTATTCATCCAGCAGGCCGCGAGCGGAAGGCTGAACGCCAGCAAGCTCGTCCGGTCGTTTGAACCCGCTTCTCCTGCCTGAATCTGACGCTTCAAAGACAAATCCTTGACGTTTTAATAAAGTGGCAGGACGATTTCTGAGGTATAGTCGGTTTATAAACCAATATTTTGCTATTTTTAGTTGAGCGCGAAGGCGGGAGAAACTTCCGTGCGGGAACAAGGTAGCGTTGCAACTAAGGGCAGGTATTGTTGGCTGGGCAGTCGAGACGTTCAATGTCTCGCCGACGTGTCGGCTACCAACTTCATCGAGTTGCATCCCGCCACGGAGGGAGCGCTGCCCGAAATAGGTGAGCGCGTCACCTGTTATCTCGACGACATCGGCATGATCGACGGCATCGTGCAGTACCAGCAGGTCGACCGCTTCGTACTTCAGATTATGGCCAATCCCGAACGCCGGTCCCGGATCGAGGCGCGGCTGGCGTGGCTGCGCAGCGCCGACGACCGGGATGACCAGCGCAAGGCCGCCCGCATCGTCCCGGTCCACCGCAAGGTTCAAGTCCATCTGCTGGGTGCCCGTGTGACCGAAGCGGTTGTTGCAGACCTGTCCATGACTGGAGCCGCTCTACTCCTAGATGAGCGACCACAAGTCGGTACGATCGTAACGGTGGGCAAGCGCTATGCGACGGTAGTCCGTCATACCCCTGAGGGTGTCGGCGTGGCGTTCCGACTGCCGTTCGGCCCGCTCACCTTCAACGAACGCGTCATCCTCTAAGGAACGACAATGGGCGCACTTCTGCTGATCACTGATGATGTTCAGCGCGGCCAACGCCTCGCACGCAATCTGGATGCGCGAGGCCCCTGCCACGTGCACGAACTCTACGAGGACAAGCTGCCGCCCCCGCAATTCGATCTGATCGTCAGCGACATCGAAGCGCTCACGTCCGACGCCCTCATTCGCCTACGCCGCGTCTTGGCGGCGATGCGCGGCGGAGAGATCCCGTACCTGTTCCTCGTGCACGGCAACGTCGCTCGCGCCGAGGCGCAGGCCCAGATCTTGGGTGCGAGCGCCACGCTCAGCAGCACGGCCGGCACGCAGCAACTACTCGACGCCCTCGGGCGCATGCACGTGCAGATCCAGCCGACCCCGGCCAGCGTGTGGAAACAAGCAACCGAGGCTCGGCATTTCCTGAAGCAGGTTCTCTTGTCCGGCGCGCCGATCACGCCCGCTATAGCCGACACCGGCACTGATCTCGTGGCGCGTGCCGTCGGCGAGAGCGGCATCTACGATTGGGTCCGAGCCGTCCAGCAGTTCGACGATGCCACGCACCAACACTGCCTGCTCGTGGCAGCCCTGGCGGCTGCGTTCTCGGGCGTTCTCGGGCTGCGGGCGGCGGACCGCCATCGTCTGACGAAAGCCGCCCTGCTGCACGATGTCGGGAAGATCCATGTCCCGACGCAGATCCTGAACAAACCGGGCAAGCTCACCGAGGCGGAGATGGCGGTGATGCGCACGCACCCCGTGCGTGGCCACGCCATGCTCGTGGGCCAGGGGTTCGAGGCGGTGATGCTGACGGTCGTGCGCTCGCACCACGAAATGCTCGACGGTACCGGATACCCGGATGGGCTCACCGGTTGGGAGATCCCCGACCTCGTCCGCTTGGTGACAGTCTGCGACGTCTACGGCGCTCTGATCGAGCGTCGGCCCTACCGAGCGCCGATGGCCGGTGAAAAAGCCTACGCCATTCTCAATGGGATGACCGGTCGCCTAGACGACGATCTCGTGCGCGCGTTCCGGCCCATAGCCGCGTTATTCGATCCGTCTCCACGGAAGATGGCGCACAGTCAAACACTTATCCCACGCCCTCAGCAGGTACCTCCTTGCCAAGACCAAGAAGTGTCTACATCGCGCTAAGGGCTTCGTAATTGATTTGCGGCTGACTGCGCCGGGATGTTCAAACCGCGCAGGCTTGAGGTGGCGCACGTTGTAGCTAGCCCCCGAGGGCACATCGATGGCTCATGGTCCAGGCCATCCCTGGCCCGATGGCTGGCCCTTGCCAACTTCCTAACCGTCACCGGCTTGATCTGCGTGGCCGCCCTTCTGCTCTTGCAGATGCGTACAGATGCGGAGCGCCGCAGCCAGTTAGCAGCAAACAGCCTCGTACAGGTGCTTGGCCGCGATATCGCGCGCAACATCGAACTCTATGATCTGTCACTACAGGCCGTTGTAGAAAATATCGGACGTCCCGGTGTCTTGGAAGCTACACCCGAGCTTCGCCGGATGATCCTGTTCGACCGTGCTGCATCCGCGCCTGGCTTCGCCTTCCAGTTGCTTCTCGACGCGAGCGGCACCATCGTCTCCGGATCAAGCCCATCGGTACCGAAGGGGCTGGACCGGTCTGATACCGAATATTTTCATCACTTCACCGCCCATCCAGATGACGATGATCTGCACATCAGCCCGCCCGCTGTCTCGCGGGTGAGTGGTCAGCAGATGATCATGCTCTCCCGCCGCTTGTCGAACTCCGACGGTTCGTTTGCTGGTGTCGTGGTCGGCGGCATCAAGATCGACTACCTGCGCAGCCTGTTCGCCTCAGTCGGTGCCGAGCATGCTGGGACCGTCACGCTCTTCGGACCTCAGGGCGTCGTCTTGATGCGCGAGCCGTTTGAGCAGAGCGTGATCGGCGCCAGCGTGGCCGATGCCACGAGCTACCGCCGCATGATCGCGATGCGCGAAGGCAGCTTCGTCGGTCCGGCGATGCTGGGTGAGGACGAACGCCGGTTCACCTTCGCGCGCCTTGGGCTGGAACCGCTCACCCTCAGCATCGCGGTTTCACCGTCCGCCGTCTATGCCGAATGGCAACGGCAGGCGCTGAGCCTGGGCCTCGTGCTGCTCAGCCTCTGCGGCGTCACCGCTGGCCTCACTTGGCTGTTGCGCCGAGAGCTATGTCACCGTGAGCAGACCGAGGCGAAGCTGGTCGCAGCCAACGCCAGCCTCGCAGCACAGGCGACCACCGATGCCCTAACCGGCCTCGGCAACCGGCGGCGCTTCGATGAGGCGCTCGCGCAGGAATGGGACCGTGCAGTGCGGGGCCAGCGGCCGGTGGCATTGATTTTGATCGATGCGGATTGCTTCAAGGGCTTCAACGACACCTATGGTCATCAGCGCGGCGACGAAGCGCTCCGACTGATCGCTGGCTCGATCCGAGCAGCGGCCAACCGCGCGAGCGACACGGCTTGTCGCATCGGCGGCGAAGAGTTTGCGGTGGTCCTGCCTGAGGTCGACACCGCGGGTGCGATCGTCGTGGCCGAGCGGATCCGAGCGGCGGTAATGGGTTGGGGGATGCCCCACGCATCTGGACCGCATACAGTTCTCACGGTGAGTTGTGGCGTAGCCAGCGTTCCTGAGGTCTTAGCGCCCAACGCCGCTGCACTCGTCGCGGAGGCAGATGGGGCGCTGTACGTGGGCAAAGGCGCGGGTCGGAACCAGGTTCGTGCTGCCGAACCGAACGAGACAGATCTGCGCCTTGTGATTTGAGCGCCCAAATACATTGCGGACCCTTCGGCTCAGGGCTGTCGCAGTCGTTAACGGTTGCGCAATGTAATATGGATCAGGTTGCAACCCTACGTCGTGGCTAAGCACCTCCCGATCCAGACCCGATAGGATCACTATGACCGTGCACCACGCTCGGGCTCGCAGGCCACGCGCGGCTGCTTCCCGCAGCACATCCGTGCTGCATCAATTAAGCCTCGACATAAGAGCCGCCTTCCAACCCATCGAGGATCTGCGCACAGGCGAGATCGTCGGCTACGAGGCGCTCGCCCGACTCATGCGCGGCGACCAGCTCCTTCCGCCGGCGGACTTCCTGTCCAGCCTGCCACAGGACGCCCTCGCCGAACTGTTTCGCACGATGCTCGGGCAAGCGGTCTCGCTGCGGCAGAGTTTGGTGGGTGATGGTCCAGGTCCCTACGTCAGCGTCAACGTCGAGGTGCCGCTGGTGCTCGCGGATGGGTTCGTCGATCTTCTGCGCGACGTACTCGATCAGCACGCCTTCAGTCCGCACGGCGCAGTGGTGCTGGAGCTGTTGGAGGGCCACGCAACCCCGGATTATGCTCGAATGTCGGAGCGCCTGCAGGCCATCCGTGCGCTCGGCATCCGCATCGCACTCGACGATATCGGCAGCGCCTACTCGTCCCTAATCAATCTGCGTGACCTGCCCGTCGACATCATGAAGCTCGACCAGTCGTTTGCGCGCGGGCTCCGACAGAAGCCCCGGGACCTGCACTTCGTGCTCAGCCTGCAGAGCCTAGCTCACAGCATCGGCAAGCGACTGATCGTCGAGGGCGTGGAGACGGTCGAGATCCGCGACGCCTTGCGCGTGCTCGGGGTCGATCTCGGGCAAGGCTACGGGATCGCACGGCCGATGCCTGGCGAGGCTGTCGCACCATGGATAGCGGCATGGCCGACGGTGGGTATGGAGATGGACCGAACGCCGACGTCGATGCTGGGTGCCTATGCAGGCCACCTGCGCGTGGTGGAGGCGTGTCGGACCCTGATGGGTCAGCCTCTACCGGTGGCTTGGAAGGAAGCATCGAAGGATCCGCATGCCTGCAGCATCGGAGTGTTCTTCGACAGGCACGGCCTGCACGACACCGCGTTCGGGTGCGCGCACAAGCGCTTTCATGAGGTCATGGCACTGTACGAGACTGATCCGGCCGGCTGGCACGATGGAGCCGAGGGGTTTCGGCAGGAGATGGAACGGGCACTGGCGGATCCCTCGCAACGTTTTCGCTGCGACGCCGTCGCCGCATAAACCAGAGCGTCACAACGGTTTAGGCAACGCCATTCCCGATCAGCAGCTGACCCCTGACCCCCGTACTCTCCCGTTACATCGTATCAGCGGCTGACAGGGACGCTCGGGCAGCCTTCTCTTGCTGCCTTTTCGATCAGGGCTTGTGCCATGCCCTGTGCGCCCAATTCGGGCTGACGTCATGCCACCGCGAGCCATTTGGCCCCCGATCATGCTTCCCGTCTCCAAAAAAGTATTAATCCCACCAGATGCGACAATTTCACCAATCTATGCGGTTGGAAGCCGCATTTACTTGTGACGTCTCGTATGGAAAATCATTTTTACGGGGGGCATAAACTATCCGAAAGGATGCCTTGATGACCGAAGATTTTCACAATCCAGGCTTGAATTTGGCCGAGCTTACCGGCGAAATTGTCTCTGCCTACGTCACGAAGAATTCAGTCCCCGCAGTCGAGCTTCCGAAGCTGATTAAAAGCATCCACGCGGCCCTCGATACGCTGAAGCCGGGCGGCTCAGTGCCGGTGTCCGAGTTCGATATCGAGAAGCCGAGCACAGCCCAAATCCACAAATCGATCCGAGACGATGGGATCGTCAGCTTCCTCGACGGACGGTCCTATAAGACCCTGAAACGCCACCTCACCGCGCACGGGCTGACGCCGGAGCGCTACCGGCTCCAGTACGGTCTGTCGCCCGATTACCCGATGGTTGCCCCGAGCTATGCTGCCCAGCGCTCGGCGCTCGCGAAGGCGATTGGGCTGGGTCAGCCAGGTGCAATGGCTGAGGACGCACCGAAGAAGAACCGTCGGGCGGCTTGATCTCGTAGCTGGATGTCGGCGACTCCAAGCCGTTGTACGAGATCCATTAACCACCCCGCGCCACCATACCCTCAGCGATCGGCTCCGGCCGCGCGCCGGCAGAGCAGCGCCGGGATACCGTCTCGCAACGCCCAGGTGCGGCCTCGCCGGTGCAGTCGCGATAACCCTACCTGCACTCTCAGTTCGTGTGATGTGATCCCCTCTGCTCCTACCGTAGTCGCGACCGTACCGTAGCCGTCGAATACCGCCCTTTGCTGCACGCTGCAGTCGCTTGCTGTGACACTGCCGAGGTATCGGTCTAGGCAGATATCAAGCCCGCCTCGCTCGGTCCGCTTCCTCGGCCGCCACCGCCTCAACAGCCGCGATCACGTTCTCCAACTCGGCGACCTGGCGCAGCATGCTCCCGGCCGGCAGACCGCTATGCTCGGCGATCGCGAGGATGAGCATGCGTTGCTGCGTCTTGAGGCGTTCAAGGAGGTCGTTCAGCTTTTCGGGCATAGCGTGGCTGTAGCCACAGAGGAAGGATCAAACAACCTTGATGCCATCAAGCTGGCTCATAGCGAGCCATGCGGTGACGGTCGGCGTCCAAGCGGTATGACGAACACGACGAAGCGCGTGGAAGCTGTCAAATGTAGTTTCTACAAAATATCTCTCGGCATAGCCTATGGCTGCTGAAATTTCTTCGGCCGATCTCGATGGCTCCGATATTTTCACCACACAGAGTTGGCGGAATTGTTCTTTAACATCCAAAAAGAGGTTAGATGGCCTTCACCGTCACTGGCGTAGCAAATCGGGGCATGGCGCTGATCGGTTGTGATACCGTCATCCATGCCTTGGCTAAGGCCACGGAGATGATGCGACGCGGCTATCTCGACGTGATGATCGCCGACCGTCGAGGAGCGCAATACACGCCCGACCAGTTCCATCGTTT
>NZ_JAKSYH010000215.1 GCF_022829295.1 Methylobacterium sp. J-088 | reverse complement strand
GCGTGCCGACTGCGCCCTGAGCCTTCTGATAGCCACCGGTGATGTTGTCGCCGATCAGCTTGTCCAAGCCCTCGTTGGCCTTCTTATCGGGCTGCGGCGGGACGATCGTCTGGACGTTCGGATTGGCACCCGGCGCCCCGGGAGAGCTGCCTTCTCCTGCCGTGGCGGCAGAAGCCTTTTCGGGGAACAAGCTGCTTTTCCGCCCGGCGCTCGTCCCGCCCTGGCCGTCCGACTGCAGGAAGATGTCATCCTTGGCGTGCGCGTCCGAGACGGAGGCGAGGGCGTCGGCCTTCTTCACCTCCTGATCAAGGGGGATGCCGGACGGACCAAGAAGGTTCGCCTGCCCTGGCACCCCACCGTTCCGGTTCAGGTCGTAGACATTGCCGCCGATGGTGGCGAGGTTCGGCTTGGACTGCGCCAGCACGTTCGACAGCAGGGTTGGGTTACGCATCGCCGCCCGGGCCGCGGTCGGGTCGAGCTTCAGGTTCTGGGTGAGGTGATTGTAGGTGTCCTGCTCGCCCTGCTGCTCCTGCATGAACTTGATCTGCTCAAGCTGGCCCTTGAGCGACCCCGACTGGCTGGCCCCGTAGCTTTGCAGACCGGCCGCGACACCCGGCCCGATGCCGCGGTTGCTCGCGATGCCGATGCCGAGGTGAAACAGCAGGTTGCCGATATCCGGGTTGCCGGCGCTGACGCCCTGGCGGAACTTCTCCAAGACGCTGCCACCGCCCAGACCCGAGGATGCGCCGGTCGCCGCGGCCGCGCCTGCAGGCGAGACAGCACCCTGTGGCGTACCGAGCGAGCGCGGCTGATCGGATAGGCGCTGCCCCGTGAGCGGATCAAATTCACCAGCGCCACCAGGATACCCGCCAGTCGGCGTAGAGCCAGGCGCAGCCTGATCCGTCCCGGGGCTGTTCGGGTGATAGGCGCTGGTCGCCACGAGCTGCCCACGCGGAGCACTTGGGTTCGTGCCAGAGACCGAACCCGTCGCCGTCGGCGCGGCCAGCAGGTCGGCATCCGAGGGGCGACTGGGCGGGAGCGGCACGTTGCGCTGGCCGGAGGAGTCCGCTGAGCCCCCGAACGGGTTGGCACCGCCACCCATACCGGCGCGGTCGAACAGAAGCTGGTCCGGCGAACCCGGTATGGAGCCGAGCGCGGCGCGATCCTGGGGCGAGGCCATCGCCTGCTCCATCCGCCGCGTGTCCGCCTCGGACATCGCCACCGGTGGGCCAGTGCGATCCGGAGCGGGGGCCTGCGGGTCGACCTGACCGAGAAGGCTGCTCGGCGCGACCTGCGGGGCGTTGGCCGGCTGACCCTGCCCCTGCAGGGCCTGCATCACTGCGGCCTGCTGATCCGGGCTCAGATCGGCGAATGCGGGGAGAGCCCCGAAGGAGAGACCGGCGCTCACGGGCGAACCTTTCGGAATGGAGGGGAGATGCGGATGGTCATGCCGACCCCGCGGAGGAGATGGCGGCCCCGAGGCAGGCGAGGTGCGAACCGGCCTGCTGCTGAAGCTGCTCGAATGCGTCGATGAGGCCCACGAAGTCGCCGACCGTGCCGCTGCCGTTCTCCAGCATGGCCGCAGCCTGGGCGCTGACGGCCTGGAGCGCCCGGAAAGTCTGAGCCGCCTCGGCCTGACAGGCACCGATGTGGACCTGCAGGGGCGTCAGCACCTCGCCGTCGACCACGGTCACGTCCGGCTCAAACTCGGGCACGTCGAGGTGATCCATCACGCGCTCCTCAAGCCGCCGCGCGGCGCTTGCCGCCGGTCTGGTGCTTCGGTCGCTCACGCCGGATCGGCTCAGGCTCCTGCGGGATCATCGACTGCATGGCGTGCGCGAGCAGGCCGGCCGGAGCACCGCCAGAGCGACCGCTGGCGGGATCCAGAGCCGCCATGATGGCCTCGCCCAGACCGTTCGCGGTCTCACCAGCATGCGAGCCGGGGATGCCGCGGATCACCATCGTCAGGCGCGGCTCGGTGCCACCAGCGGGAGGCGCGGCCGGGGCCGACGAGCCGCCGCCGCCCTTCTTGGCCGCGTCCTCTGTGGCCTTGGCGTAATCGACACCGAGGAGGTCGCCGAGTCCGATCGGGCCGACGGCGCCGGGCTTGTGGTCGGCCACCTCCTGGGCGAGCAGGCCGATCTGGGTTCGGGGCTCGTCGCCGTAGCGGTACGAATAGACCTTCTGGCCGTCGTGCAGCTCGCCCACCTCGCGGACGTCGGTCTTCATGCGCTCGTCCGAGCCGAACATGCTACCGATGCCGCCCAGCAGTTTACCGCCGACGGTCGCGTTGTTCGTGCCTGTGCCGAGGCCGAGGAGCGAGGTCCCCAGCCCGAGGATCGACTGCAGCGGGCTCACGCCGCTCGTCTTGGTCTGGCTCGTGCCCTGGCTGACCGTGGTACCGCCCTGGCTGCCGATCGCCAGCGGGTAGCTCGCATACTGGCCGAGTGCCTGCCACGGGACCTGCTGCGTCTCCTGGAAGTACTGCTGTGAGGCGTCGAGACCGGCCTGGTTTTGCTGCTGCTGGAGTCCGCCGACCGACAGGAGGTTCGAGGCCGGGGCATACCGGAGCGCGTCGACCGCCGGCAGCAACCCCGCGGCCTGCAGGGCTTGGCTCTGGCCGGTCTGGCCGGCGCCGATGAAGCCCTGCGCCTTCGTCACGCCGAGATTGCTGTTGAACTCGTCGCCACCGAGAACCTGCCCGAGAACACCTGCCTGGGCCGCCTGCTGCGCCTGACCGAGGCCGGCACCCGCGAGGCGCTGCTGGTTGTTCGTCGACTGCACGCCGCTGATGGCGTTGGTGATGCCGAGGCCGGCGCTCGATGCGGCCTGCCGCGCGGCATCGATCTGGCTATTGGCCGAGAGCTGCCGCTGAGCCTCCGTATTGTACTGGTTGGCGTACAGCGCGGTGTCGGTATCGTTGATCGCCTTGGTGGTCGCGCCCTGGAAATTACCGGAGCCGTACCTCCCGCTCTTAGCGTAGGCCTCCTTCACAGCGTTGGCAGCGTTCTGGTTCGAGGAGGCTACAAGCGCCTGAACGTAGGGGTTCGTGGTCGGGTCGAGGTACTGACCCGACGCGACGCCGGACAGATTGGTCTCGGCCGCCGAGGTCTGCTGCGACTTGTCGAACAGCCCCTGCAACTGCGGAACCGTCGTCAGGTCGCGCGCCCCCGACATGAAGCTGTTGGCGGTCTGATTGATCGGGTTCGAGGCCGAACCGATCTGATCCGCCAGGCCCGAGAGCCGGGAGGTATCGACGTTCGGCACGGCCGACAGCATGCCGAGGCCCTGCTGCGTGGTCGCGCTGATCCCATTGGATCCGAGCAAGCCCTGCAGATAGCTCATGCCAATGCCGCCCGCGTTGTCGGACGCAGCCTGATCACGGGTGCTCTGGATCCCGGCAGACTGGTCGTTGCTGAAGTCAGCAACGCGCTGGCCGCCGTAGATCTGCGAGCCCACGCCCGACTGATACAGGTTCTGCGCGTTGGTGAGCGCTGACTGCAGCCCCGGGATTGCAGGCGACCATGGGGTCTTGTCCGAGACCTGGGTCGAGTTCTGCGTGCTGGTCTGTCCGCCGCCCATGGCCGGCTCCTCTAAGCGGCGTCCGGCGGCTCGCCGGCTTCCCGCAGGAAGGTGACGGCGCGACCGCAGGTCGTGATCTGGCTATTGAATGTGTCGATCCGCGCGAAGACCTCCGCGGGCGGCGCACCGGCGTCGAGCAGGTCCACGATCTCGCCGAGCGTTCCGTGGGTGATCCGCATGGCCGAGCGCAGCGCCGCCCAGGTCTCGGGGACCGAGACGTCGGCAGGCGCGGGCGGTAGGCAGCGAAGCGGGAGGCGGTGCAGCTCGCCCATCTCAGTCGGCCCTCCGAATGGCGACGCTCAGCCGGCCGTCAGGGGCAGCAGCGGGCGAGCGCGCTACATCGGCGGCGCCAACCGAACCGATGGAGATGAGATTTTGTCCGACGCCCCCAAAACGACCAACGCCAAGTTGATACCGCTGCGCGAGCCCGAACACGTCCCGGTTCGCGTCATCAACCGCCTGATCAACTTGGATTTCGTGGGTAGCCAATTCGACGTTCTGATGGGCACCACAATGCTTGGTGTTACCCCCGAGGGGACCCACGAAGAGCAGATGGTCATCGCCGCTCGCTTGCGGTTTGACATCGATCTTGCCCGCACGATCCACGAGCAACTTGGCAAGGCAATTCAAGCTGTGACTACACCGCCGAAAGATCAGGTGAACTAACAGGCTGCCCACGGTCAGGCTGCCATCGGTAGCGTGGCAACTGGACCGGCAGGTGCCGGCAATCGAGGCGGCTCGTCCGGCGCTACGATTGCGGCGACGGCCTTGCGCACCAAGGCGCTGGCCGTGGTGCCCTCACGACGCGCAGCGCCGTGGAGCGCCGCATGCAGCTCGCGGTCAGTCCGAACGATGAGAATGGTGTCGAGGTTGAGCGGTCGCATCGCGCGCCTCCGTGTCCTGTTAGGACAATAAACGGAGAGGCGAAATCGTATATACGCGCAGATAAGGCCTGCATGTCCGCAAGGTCTTAAGCGTGCGCGGCGTCCGATGTGTTTGCGATTATCTCATATGACAGATTGTCGCACTTAATCTTTAGGGCCTACCTCCGGCTCAGAAGCCAGGTCTTTCAATTTTGCCGGCAGGCCGAGCACATGAGAGATGAAGTTGCCCGCCGCGAACTTGTTGGACTGGAACCCAAATGGCGGCTGCGACTGAGACACAACAGAGCTAATCGCGGCGAGATGGGAGCTAGCAAGAACCGCCTCTGTCAGCTTTAGGCAATTTTCTTTAACTGCCTCATAATCTAAGCCGCTCTTTTTCGCATTTTTAGCGTCAGACGCGGCCATATCCTTATTAGGATCGGCCAAGAGACCGTAACTCGGCCCATTATCGGGGAGATGTGCCAACAGAACTTTATCGAACACAGCGCGCAAGATATCCCGTTGAGCTGCATTGCCGCCTGATTTGCTCTCGAAGCCAACTAACATAAAAATAGATGCCAGATCGCGCAATACAGCCGCATTTGTAGCAGTTGTGTATGTCCCATCTTCCGAAAAAGACCGCTCTAAGCGGTATTCGATCTCATGTGACAGGGTACGACCTGACTTCGCAGCCTCGGTCTCAAGGTGCCGCCGCAAGGTCTCCGTGGTCCGCATGTTGAGGGCCGATTGCCGGACTTCGCTCCGAACCGCGCGCCGCATGTCCGCATCCTCCGTCATGTCCACAGCATGTGCGCGCATGCTGTAGACCTTGCGCAGGCAGCGCACAAGGCATAGAACAAAGACAGCATGTGACTACATGCTGTGCGCGGGGTTAGCCATGCCGAAGCAGATGGACGTTCGAGAGCAGCTTGCAGCCGGCTACGACGTGCGGCCGCGGCCGCTCGCCAGAGCGGTCGGGCTATCCGACAGCGGAATGTACGGGCTGATCGCCAAGGGGAAGATCCGGTCGCGCCGCGTCGGCGACGCCGTAGTCATCCCGAACGAAGAGGGGCGCCGCGTTGCGGGCATGGCCCCCGGTCCAGAGGCTAGCGCCATCGCTGCATAGAAAAGCCGCCGGCCCGGTTGGGACGGCGGCGGGTTCTTTATCTACGACGCTTCAGCACCGCTGTAGATATAGCACCTGACGATCAGTCTCAAGGATTTCCGGACCGGCTCCCTACTCAGAGGAGCCAACCGTGACACCAACGACCATCACGAAACCCATCGCCCGTTCTCGGCGGAAGTCCGTCCCCACCCGCCAGTCCGAGCTGCCCGTCGAGGATCTGCGGCTGCATGCCGTCCTCGGCCGCGTCCGTAGCCCCGCGCTCGCCAGCGTGATCGCCGGTCTCGCCTTCCCCGCCGTCGATAGCTGGCAGGTGGCGCGATGACGCCTCGCCCGATCCCTGAGAGCGTCCGCGCTTTGCTACCCCTCTGCGGGGCCGCCAATGATCACGAAGCCCTCGGCGCCTGCCGGGGCATCGGTCGGAAGCTACAGGCTGCCGGCCTTGATTGGCATGCATTGGCTGCCGCGATCCCGACCGGCGAACCTCGCGGCGCCGCGAGGTTTGTGCCGGCGCCGACACAATCTGAATTCTCCCGCCGGCGGGAGAAAGGTTGCGGCGCCGCAACAATCCACCCGTTCGATGTCTACTCGTGGCGCCGGGCCTTCACTCCAAAGCAGGAAAACGAGCACCGCGCCCGCGTCCGGTTCTGCCAGGACCGGGCGTGGCGGCTGACGGAGTGGGAGCGCGGGTTCCTCAACAACGTCGCCCGGCTGCACGGCAACCTCAGCATCAAGCAGGCCGACCGGCTCGCCGCGATGACCGACCGCCTCGACATGGAGGTGCGCCAGCCATGCTGAACCTGCAGCACGCCGCGTCCTGCCTGCCGGGCGGGCGCGTCATCAGCGGCGGCGTCTCCTTCCAAGGCATCGGGCACCGAACGGGCGACATGTCTGCTCGGCTGCTCCCCGACCCTGACGCGCGCAACGGCTACATCGTGACGAGCTTCGCGGGCGACGATCCGCTGATGCTCCGCGACTACGTGGACGAGCGGTGTGGGCTGCCCCGCTGGGAGGAGCGCACCCGCGATCGAGAGGAACGTGCTGACCCGCGCGAGCTGGCCCGGCAGGAACGCGCCCGCGAGCAGCAACGGCTCGCCAGAGACGCTGAAGCCGCGATCAAGGCCGAGCGCGTGCGCAGGATCTGGGACGAGGCTGAGCGCGATCCGAGGGGCACCCTCGTAGAGCGATACCTGAACCAGCACCGGAAGCTGGATCTGCCGGCGTCCGTCTGCGGCCATGCGGTGCGCTTCCACCCGGCCGGCCCATGGGAGGCCGATCGCGTCCCGATGATGCTCTGCGCCTACCGGGACATCCACACGAACGAAGTGATCGGCCTGCACCGAACCCGCCTCGATCCGGTGACAGCCGCAAAGGTCGGCAGGAAGGCGCTCGGCCGAACCGGTGGCGCCGCGATCAAGCTGACCCACGACTCCGACGTGACGATGGGCCTAGTCCTAGCCGAGGGCGTCGAAAGCGGCTTGGCCGGCATGGCGCTCGGTCTCGTGCCGATGTGGGCCATGGGCAGCGTCGGCGGGATTGCGGCCTTCCCTATCCTGTCCGGCATCGAGACCCTGACCGTCTGCGCCGAGACCGGCGCGGCCAGCGACGCGGCCGTGCAGCAGGTCGGCGAGCGGTGGAGTGGTGCCGGGCGCGACGTCGACGTCGTGGCGCCTCGAACCGGCACGGACTTGAACGATGCTCTGATCGCGGAGAACGGCGCATGAGCGTGAAGCCGGACCACTCGGACACGATCTACGAGCGCACCCGCTTTCGGCGGCCTCATCCAGTCGGAAGCGAGCATGGCGTTGACGCCGCGCTGCTTGGGTTCACATTCGACGGCGACGCGCAGCCCGATCCGCCGCGGTACCTCGTCAAGAACCTGCTGCCGACCGAGGGTGTCGCGATCCTCGGTGGCCAGTCCGGCGCAGGCAAGACGTTCACGGGCATCGACCTCGGCGTGTCGCTCGGAACCGGCGAGCCGTTCTTTGGGCGCCGCATCGTCGAGCGGGTCGGGACGCTGATCCTCGCCGCGGAAGGTGCCGGCACGCTGGCCGCCCGCATTGAGGCCGCCCGATCTGTTCGCGCCAGTGGGAAGCGCCTCCCGATTGCCTGGATGGGAGCCGTCCCGAACCTCGCTGACCCCGAGGAGGTGAAGGCGCTGCAGCCCAAGATCCGCGCCGTCGACGCCCGGATGCGGGAGGAATTCGGCGTCCGGCTCGGCCTCATCGAGATCGACACCATGGCCGCCGCCTTCGCCATGAAGGACGAGAACGACGCCGCCGAGGCCCAGCAGCACCTTAGGCACATGCGCATGCTCGGCGAGCCGATCGGCGCCCTCGTCCTACCGATCCACCACTATGGCAAGACCGAGGACACGGGCCTGCGCGGATCCTCTGCCTACCGCGGCGGCGCCGACGCAGTGCTGAGCATCCTGGCCGACCGCAACCAGGTCACAGGCGAGGTGACGACCCGATCGCTCAACCTCGCCAAGAGCCGGTGGGCCGAGGAGGGGCCGATCGCGGCGTTCGCGCTCCGCTTCGTGCAACTCGGCACGGACGAGGACGGCGACGCCTACGGCGCCTGTGTCGTCGATCCGAAGCTGGACGAACCCCCGCCTTCCACCCGCAAGGCCCCGCAGAAGGATCCCCTGCCGATAGTCGCCCTGAAGGGGGCCTTCGACGAGGTGCTGCTGACCCATGGCCGCGACGTGCAGGTCCGCGGTGCCGGTGAAATCGTCCGCGCCATCACCGTCGAGGAGATGCGCCCCGAATTCCGCCGCCGCTACGCCACCGCCGAGACGGACGGCGACAAGGCCGCCGCCACGATCCGGCAGGCCCTGAAGCGAGCCCTGTCTGCCTGCCCGAAGCATGGGTTCAACACCGCCGCTTGGAATGGGGAGGAATGGCTATGGAGAGCGTGGCCGTGACAAGCGTGACACCCGTGACAACTGCCAAATGTCACGCCTGTCACGCCCCCCGCAGCCGTGACATCTGCCGTGACACGCGGAGCACCCCCCTAAAGGGGGGCTCCCGCTGTCACGCCTGTCACGCGGGGCTGATTTTTGAGGGAGGGGAATTTGAGCGTGACAAGCCGATCAGCGATCCGAGAACCGGATTTCGTGATTTCAGGGCAGGCGTACTGGCTCGACCGGACCGAACCCTACCGACGTTTGGACGGACAGATGACGCAGCTCGACGTGTTCATGACCCATTGCGCGCAGTGTGGAGAGCGGTTCGAGGTCAAACGTTCCGCCGGCGGAATAAGCGCACTGAACCGACGCTGCGCCAAGCACCGCCGCCCCGGCATCAAGGTCAGTCCGAGAGGCTGACGGTACCAGATCTCGGCAGGGGCACCCGATGATTGCCCCCGCCAACCAGTTTGGGCCATGGTCGCTGGGCATCGACGCCGCCGAGCAGCGCGCCCGCCTCCGAGCCTTGCGCCAGACTGCCCGCCTTCTCGTGGGCCCCCGCGCCGCCGACCTCTGCCGGCTCCTCGCTCAAGCCGAGACCGACCCCGCCGCGCTGGAACCCGCCTGCCGCGCCCTTGATGCGCTGGCCTCCACCGACCGCAGACGGGTTTTGGCGAGCTACGCCGCCCTCGCCCGTGCCGCCTGAAGGAGCCACGATGTCCAACGTCATCACCCTCGCCGGACCCGAGAAGCCGGCACCTGTCGCCCGGCACGAGGAGATCACCGTGTACGGCACGGTCGGCCCCCTCACGGTCGCCCTGACCCGCCGCACCGACGCGATGGCTGGCCTGATCCACGTCGTGCTGCTCGGATCCGCGATCGGCCTAGAGGTGGTCGCCACCCTGCCGGACGACACGAAGGGCCGCGCCATCGCGGATTTCGTCGGGCCCGCCGTCGTGCGGTCTGCGGAATTGGCCGAGACCGAATTCGCCGCGCGTCCGGAGGCCTGCTGATGACGCCGCGCGAGCAAGCTGCCTTCACCGCCGGCATCGAGACCGCCCGCCAAATGGCGCTGACCGCAGCCGTCACCATCAAGGTTAGGGCCGACGCCAACGAGGTCCGGCAGCAGGCCGCCGCCGCCGCGTTGCAGGGCCTTGCCGTAGGGCTGCACACCGCGTTCCTCGACAGCCAGGCCGAGCCCGAGCCGATCCGCCGTGCCTTCGCAGCCATCGCGGCCGACCCGAGCGACAGCGGCACCATCGAGTGCCCGACCTGTAAAGGCCGGCTCGCCTGGATCCGAGACAGCCACAACGGCCACCTTCACGGGGAATGCGAGACCGACGGGTGCTTGAGGTGGATGCAGTGAGACGCGCAGTCGTGAAATCTCATAGCAGGTGCTATCTATCATTCGACCTGGCTGTTTTCCCGCTGTTGTCTACAGCCAGCCGAACTTCCGAGATTTGACTATGAGAGGCGAAGGAAAGCCGTTCACCGAAGGCCAGTCAGGCAACCCCGCTGGCCGCCCCCGTGGCTCGCGCAACCGCTCCACGCTGGCCCTGGAGGCGATCTTCGAGGGCGAGGCCGAAGCCCTCTCCCGCCGCGCAATCGAGATGGCGCTGGGGGGCGACGGCCCGGCGATGAAGCTGTGCCTCGACCGCCTGCTGTCCCCACGTCGGGACCGGAGCATCACGTTCGACCTGCCGGTGATCGACACGGCCGAGGACCTGCCGAAAGCGACCGAGGCCCTGCTGCGTGCCGTATCGTCGGGCGAGGTCACCCCAAGCGAAGCCGCCGACATTGGCAAAGCCGTCAGCGCCCACATTGAGGCGATCACGGCGGCCGACCTGCACCGACGCCTCGCGGCACTGGAGGGACAGGGCACATGAGGATCCGAGAGATCGAGACCCGTCTTGAGCGCCTTGAGGCGAAGCGCGGCACCGGCCAGTTCGCCCACCTGTCCTACGAGCAGGTCGAACGGGCGCTGTTCACCAGACTGCATCGGCTGGCGACCGAAGCCGGCGGCATCGACGCGCTCATGGACGGATGGGACGCGGCCGAGGATCCGGAGGAGCGCAGGCTTATCGCGCGGATCCGGTCGCACCCCCGCGAGATCGGAACCTACTACCGCGACTTGGAGGCCCGCCTGTCATGAGGATCCGTGAGATCGAGACCCGCGTCGCGCGGCTGGAGAAGCGGACCCCGGGGCTCCTGCCTGGGCCGGACCGGTACACCGACGAGGAACTGAACGCCCTGATCGCCTGGCTCAAACAGCCGGAGCCTGCCGCCGAGGCGTGGGCGGCCGACCTGCTGCGCCGGGAGGGGATGATCCGATGAGGATCAAGGAGATCGAGGCGAAGATCGCCCGGCTGGAGGCCAGCCCGCGGTTCAGCAGCCTGGCTCGCATGTCCGACTCCGACCTCGACCGACAGATTGTGGCAGGCCTGAACGACATGGCGTCCGAATGGCCGTCGTTCGGCGCGATGGTCTCGAACCTGCGCGAGTCGCCGGCGCCGGCCGACAAGGATCTCGCCGGCCAGATCGAGACGTTCATCACAGACTGGCAGGCGCAGCAGCAGCAGAAGGCAGCGCAGTAGCGGCGCCCGCATATTCCCGATTATTTTTAATCGGGCAGGCCTACAAGACCCCGCTCCCGCTGTGCGCCTGGAAGGCACTCGCCCCCTGGTTGCCAGCACTCGCCGCCGCCACAACGCCCGAGCTACACCGCATCGGTCGCTCCGGCTTGGATGCCGAACGGCACAGGGCCGAACCACGTCGTCACGGGATCCGGCCCCACTTTTCCAGCTATGCAGCCAGAACGTCTTGTGTGTTCAGGACGGCCTTAACCTGAAGCGGCTCTGCCGGTATGAGCTGCAGCCTCAAAGGAGCCGGTGACCATCTAACGGCTCAGTTTACAGTCGACGTATGTTGCCAAGGCTGCCCAGCCGCAATCTGGTGCAGCATCGCCTCGTGCCGAACCATTTCTTCGCCGACCGCGAGGGCAGCATCAAATTCTTCGTTCTGTATATGAAAATGTATTTCTGCAATGTATCTGCCAAATGTCTTGGTAACATTCATAAGTTGGTTTGCTAAAACTATGAAATGAGTTTCATGAGTAAGTCGGTTAGTATTATCCCGCATTCGGCGTACCATGACGCAGATACACTTGCAGCACGTGTCGGCAGCGGGCTCATCGACGAGAGCTGCATAGCATTCTGTAACTAGGTCCCGGCCAAATTTTTCGTCGTCCATGACTATCGGCCCAACTATTGAATGGCGGAAAGATGTACTGCGGCTTGGTTAATGGGTTACAAATAAAAAAGGCCGGGGTATCCCCCGGCCGATCAGTTCGCTAGCTTGCTACGGATTAACGGAGAAGCTGAAGAACGCCCTGCTGAGCCGTGTTCGCCAGAGATAGGGCGGAGATACCCAGAGACTGGCGAGTCGACAGCGCCTGCGAATTCGCAGCAGCCTCGTTCATGTCGGCGTTGACGAGGTTCGACGAGCCGGTATCCAAGATATTGATCAGATTGTTGCTGAAGCTCTGCCGGTTCTGCACCACCGAAAGGTTCGAGCCGAGGGTCGAGGCATCGGTGCGCAGCTGGCTGGAAGCACTCGTCAAGCTGTTCAGGGTCGTGTTGATATCAGCGTTGAGCAAGAAGTTGCCCTGACCAAGCCCGCCGGCCAATGAGCCGCCCTGGATGGCACTCAACTTGAGACCGGCCGAGGTCTCATCGGTCGCGCTGACCGTCAGATTGGAGTTGCCCTTCGGATTGAAGTTAATCGTTAGGTTGTTGTTGGAGCCCTTGCCAGCGATCAGGTTCGTACCATTGAAGCTGGAGTCCTGCGCAAGCTGGTCGATCTGGGTCAACAGGCTGTTGTACTGCTGCGCCAGAGTAGAGCGAGCCGACACGCCCGACACACTGAGATCCGAGCTTTGAGCGACGGAGGCAACGGTAGCGCCAGAAGTTCCGTAGGTCGTGCCAGCAGTCGAATTGCCCGCAAATCCAAGCGCAGTCTGATCGGTCGACGTCTTGAACTCAACGTCGGACTGGGCGTTCATCACGATCTTGGTGCCGTCGGTGCTCTTGGTGAAGCTGCCGGCGCCGACCGAAGCATTGAGAGCGGTGATGGTTTGATCGATCGTGTTCCCTGATGCGAGGCTCACGGATGTGGCGGCGCCGTTGACATACAGGTTCACCGTGGTGGCTCCAGTCGGAGCCGTGTAGGCGGCTGAGGCGGTACCGGTGGTGGTGATCTGGGTGGACAGAGCCTGGTTGGCGATCGACTTGGCCTGACTGACCAAGCTCTGGATCGAGGTGATGCCCTGGTTGGCCGCCTGGATCGCCTGAATTCCGTTGGAGATGCCGTCGAGCAGGTTCGACAGATCACCGGACCGCTGGGTCAGCGACTGAGACGTGAAAAAGCTGATTGGGTTGTCGAGGGCCGAGTTGACCTTCTTGCCGGTGGACAGCTGGTTCTGAATGGTCGAGGTCTGGGAAGCGGTGTTCTGCAGCGCCAGCAGGCTCTGGCGGGTCGCAGCAGTGAGGGTGATGCCGGAAGACATATGAGATAATCCTTTTTGAGATAGAACCCACTTTTCGTGGTCAAATCAGCATGTGCCTCAGGCCTTGATGCCTCCTTAAAATGACGATTGCCCCAAGGGGATTTTCGACAGATTGTTAACAAATCATCGCTACGGATCGGCAAACTCAAAAAGGGTTATGCCATGCCTCTGCGCCTCACCATCAAGCCTCAAGAGCGACTGATCATTAACGGCGCTATACTTCGCAATGGTGGCAGTCATACTATCAGTCTAATTGTAGAGACGCAGTGCCAATTTCTTCGCGAGAGCGAACTTGTCAATGAGAGTGAGGCAGATACGCCTTGTAAGAAGCTTTGTTTAACACTTCAAGTTCTGCATCTTTCAGAAGATCCGACTGAAGTCACAAATTTATTCTTTGCGCAGGCAGTCGAGGTGATGCGGCTTCTGCCCAGTTCAGCACCGTTTTTGTTGCAAATTCAAGAACATCTCGCCGCTGAACAGACATACGCCGCAATAAAAGTCGGAAAGCAGCTTATGTTTCATGAGCGCGATATGCTTGGCAGTCGTAAAAGCTTAAGCGCAGCATAAATCTGAACGTCGGTTTGGCAGCACCCTCATCTTATGAGGGGCGCTAACACCGCCAACGAGTTGATAGATGTCCATTGGGGTGAAAGCCCGATCGACGCTGGTTGAGCTCCTCTGGTTTTAGAGGAGCTCGCTTCAGCGGCGATCTTCAGGCTAGCGATCCAAGTGCAGCCTACGCTCGGTCTTCAATGAGCCATCGGCACCACATAGCCCTGAACGCGTCCGCGACATCGGCAGCTAGGCCGCGATGGTCCATGAGCGGGCTTGCCTCCATGCGCTCTCGCAACCCGGATCGGATCTCTCGCAGGCGTCCACGATCTTGAGCCAGATCCCGGGCGATCGCCACGTAGGCGTCCGGATCATCAGCGATTAGATCCGGCATTCCAAGCGCCGTAAGGACGGCAACGCCGGTTCGTGCGGCTGCGTGTCGTCCGCGCAGGGTAATGAATGGGACGCCCATCATCAGTGTCTCGAAACTAGTCGTGCCACCGTTGTACGGGTATGGATCGAGCGCGACGTCCGCGTGGTAGTACAACTCGTGGTATGGTCCATGGAGGCGCGGATGAAGAATAACGCGGTCAAGCGGTAACCCAGCTCCGCGGAGACGCGCCTCTACCGCAGCACGGATCTCCGGCGCCGCGACGTCTGCAGCTACCATGAAAAGGCGAGCGTCCGGAACGGCGTCCAAGATCCGCGCCCACGTAACCAATGTCCTATCGGCGACTTTGGTGAGGCGGTTGAAACAACCGAAGGTAACGTAGCCATTGTCCTCAAACGGCGCACGTGCCCGAACAGGGGGCAAAGCGCTGGGTGATGCACAGCTCGCCGATATCCGCGGCAAGCGCCAGAGCCGCTCTGCGTGCAAGGCTTCGGCAAAGCCGATTGGATCGATGTCGGCGTCCGTGAGACGGTAATCGATGGCGTCGAGCCCAGTGGTTCCAGGGTGGCCGATCCAAGTGACCTGCACCGGCGCGGGCTTGCGAGCGAACACGAGAAGCCGATGCCCGGCACTGTGACCAGATAAATCTACGAGGATATCCACGGCATCCGCTTCGATGCAGTCGGCAGCTTCGTCGTCGTCGAGACCGGAGATGTTGTGCCAGCCATCGAAGAGGGTGCGGAGCCGCGTTGACGCATCGTCCTCTCGTGCACGTGTCATGTAGGCCAGTGTCTTAAAGGCGGACCGATCAAACTCCTTCAGGAATGGCTCCAAAAAGCGGATCACAGCATGGTTGCAGAGGTCCGCCGAAACGAAGCCGACTCGCAGCTGGCGGCCCGGGTCGCGGTTATTGGCAAATGGGCGCTGGCGCAGAGCGGGGGCTGCAAAGCGCTGGCCGAAGGCCTTCGCGTCGGCCGCATAGCTTTCGGGTGTCACGTCGTCCGCATAGAGCTTAGCGAACAGGCTGTTGGAGGCGGTGAATACGTTGCTCGGATTGATCGTCAACGCACGATCGAACGCCGCGATCGCCCCAGTGAGATGGCCTAGGCTTAAGAGTACGCTGCCACGGTTGCTGTGCGCTCCGGCATCGTTCGGGTCGAGGGCGATAGCGCGCTCCGCGTGTCTCAAGGCCTCTCCATGCCGAAAATCACCTTGATACACGCCAGCGAGGTTGGCGTGGGCGCTCGCTAAGTTAGGGTCGAGTTCCAGTGCCTTCTCAAGTGCGGAGATGGCTCCAACGGCATCGCCGCGGATCGCAAGGAGGCTTCCTAAACCGCTAAAGAAGAGCGCGTTGGTTGGCTCGCGATAAATCGCGATGCTCATCAAGTCGTAGGCAAGGTCGAGGCGGTTTGTATGGGCAGCGATCGCCCCAGCGAGGTAGGTTGCGCGCGTGTGGGTGTTATCGAAAAAGATCACCAGATCGAGAAGCACCTCCGCCTCGCGGAAAATCTTCGCGGCATAGTGTGTCTGAGCAACGCCGAACACATGCTCGACAAAAGTTTCGTTTAGCTGTTGCGTCGCCGTTCCGAAATCCTGTGCCAGATATCGCTCAAGGATAGCGCGGGCTTCGGGCACCCGCTCAGCGCCTATCAAAGCTGTGGCTAGGGTGAGCCAATACGCCGGCCGATCTGATGCGCCTCTCAGCGCCGCGACGAAGTGGCTGACCGCTTCACCCGGCTTGCCATCTAAGGCAAGCCGTCCAAGTTCGTAATGAGCCTCCGGATGATCAGGTACGACTTGCAGTAGGCGCCGCAAGCTTTCACGAGCTTGGTCAAGTTGTCCAGAAGCGCGGCACTTGAGTGCTTCGGCGTATATTCGTTGGGGCGTGCTCAACCGGCGGATGCGATTGCTGCCATGCCTGCTGTGTTGGTTGAGTATTGTGCGTCCCATCGTGGAACGCTTAATAATGTTTGGTTAATGTTATGTGAAGATGATTTTCAGTTCCAATTCGACTCGATAAAAGTGATGTACTAAAACTAGTAATTCGACTTAAGGAAATTATATTTCGGGCAATGCTAACAACCAGATGAACAAGCATGGTTGAAGCGCCTTTACGATGATGTGATTACTGCAGGTGTATATTACCAAATCTGGCGATTGTACCGTATATAATGAAATTCATCACAGGAACCCGCTTCCGCTGTGCCCCTTGAAGGCGTTGGCACGCCGAATGTAGCCGACGACGGTCCGCGGATCCCGGTGGCCGCTCTGATCCATGATGCGGGCGAGATCGGCCCCGCGCTCGGCCGCCGTCGTGATGTAGCCGGCCCGCAGGCTATGCGCGCCGAACGTCGACGCATCGAGGCCCGCGGCCGTGCAGTAGTGCTTCACGACCCGTTCGACCGTCTTAGGTCCCAGGCGCTCGCCCTCGACCCTGCCGGCCTTGTTGACCGGGCGGAACACCGGACCCGAGACGATGCCGGCCGCATCCAGCCATTCCCGCAATAGGGCGACGGGCCGGATGAGCCGGCCGTGCGGGATAGCCTTCTCAAGCCCCTGCCCTTCCTGATCGACCTTGGACCGGCGCACCAGCACTCGCAGGCCCTCGGGATCCTCGCTCAGATCCTCGACGTTCAGAGCGACGAGCTCGGACCGGCGGAACGCGCCAGCGAACCCGAGCGCCAACAGCGCCCGATCGCGCTTGCCCGTCAGAGTGTCGGGCGTCCGCATCAGCAGAGCTGCCAAGATATCGGCGGTCGCGGCAGCCTTCTGTGTCGGCCGGGTGCCGACGTGGCGCCGGATCCCGCGCATACCCTCGCGCAAGCCTTCGTCGTCCGTCGGGTCCGCGAGGCCGGCGAGCTTGTGGGCGTACCGGATCGCGGCGAGGCGCCGGGCGATGGTCGATGCCTTGGCGCCTCGCGTGGCCTCATGGCTCAGGAACTCCAGCACGGCCAGCGGCGTCGCCGGCATGGCTTGGAAGCCGAACTGGCTGCACCAGGCCGTGAACTGCGCGAAGTCGCTGGCATAGGCCCGCTTGGTGCTCGCAGCCTTGCCGGCGCGCTGGAACGCCTTGGCCTGATCGGACAGCCCGGCGACGACGAGCAGGCCGGCGCTCACCCTTGGCTCACGTGGTTTCAGGCCCGACATCACATCGTGTCCGATAACTGTCCTTCTCAGACACTACCACACGCGCTATGGTCGTGCGAGCGTCATTCCACGATCCCGCTTTTATCACACCACGAAAGCGTGACGCATCGAGGCGGCCGACCGCGGGGCACGGTTCTGATGGCTGCGGTGGGCGTCCTCAAAACTGAGGAGACCCCCTTCGCCGTCTAGCGCCCTCGTGTGTCGCCAGCTTGGCAACTCACGTGGGAATGGTGCCGGTCCGGTGGTTTCGTACCACCATATTAACGGGAGCATGGCGCCGGCATGGTGCGGATCATCGGCCTAGCTCAATCAAAGGGCGGCGTCGGCAAGACGACCACCGCCCTCAACCTCGCCGCCGAGCTGCACCGCCGCGGGCGCACCGTCGCCGTGCTCGACGCGGATCCGGCCGCGCACGCCGCCTCTATCGCAGAGGATGGGCAACTGCCGTTCAAGGTCGCCCCGCACCTGCTGGAGGAAGACGCCGACGCTGCGGTGTCCGCGTGGGTGAAGACCGTTCGAGGGCAGGGCACCGACTTCGTGTTGATCGACGCGCCCGGCGCCATGGGCGCGGCGTTCGGCGCCACTATCGCGGTTTCCGACCTCGTATTGGTGCCGGCCGGCTCGACCGTGCTGGATGTGCGCGGTGCGGCTGAGACCGTCGGCACGATCCGCCGGCACCGGAAGGCCGCCAAGCGAGACCGGCCGGATATCCTGATCGTCCCGAGCCGCATCGACCGACGCACCGGGGCAGGGCGCGACGTAGTGACGACACTCGCTGCTCTGACCGAGCCGGTAGCGCCGGCCATCTCCTACCGCGCCATCGTGGCTGACAGCCTCGCAACTGGTGAGTCTGTGCCAGCCGACACGCCGTCCGCAGCCGAGTTCTCTGCTCTCGCCGATGCCGTCATGGTCCGCCTGGGAGAGACCCAATGAGCCGCCGTCCGAACGTCTCGCAGACGCTCGCGATGAAGGCCGCAGCGGCGGCAGCCCGCGAGGTCGAGCAGGACGATGCAGATGCAGATTTTGCGACTGCATCTCAGGCCGAAGCCGTTTTAACTCCGCAGGCCGCGCCACCCGCGCAGGACCCGCAGCCAGCCGAGACAGAGGAGCGCGCAAAGGCTGTCGGCAGGCCCAAGGGGCGCCGCCCTGTCGCAGCCCGGCAGACGGTCTACCTCGATGACGCCCGGCACGCCGCGCTCGCTCGCATCGCCGAGGATCGGGGCCGCTCGATACATTCCCTTATCCTAGAGGGGATCGACCACGTGATCGGCAAGCCCACCGCGAAAGGATGGCAATAGAGCTGTGATGGCGTCTCGAAGGTGGTTTTATGGTGTTGAAAAAACTCTAATAAAACTTGAAATCAGTGCGTTCAGCCGTGGCGGGGTCTGGTGTGCGCAAGGCCTGGATGCAGCTAGTCTGCTGGTCCCGGCTTTTGAATGGAACGTCAGGCGCATCACCGCACCCAGCCCGCCTTGATGATCAATCCGGCTCGGCGCTTGCAACGGCTGCGTGCCCGGCATCCTGCGACCGAACTGGGATGACCGAGGGCCGACCTGCCCACTGCAGGTTCATCCTGTACGTTACCACGGAGAGCGCACGCATGCCGGGCAAGCTGAAAACTCATCTGCGGGTGCTGCTCGGCGGCCTCCTGATCATCACCGTCGGAGCCCCGGCCGCGATCAGCGCCGAGATATCCGGTGGCGTGGTCCGGATCGGTGTCGTCAACGATCAAACTGGGTTCCTGTCCGATCCCACCGGCAAGGGATCGGTCGTCGCGACCCAGATGGCGATCGAGGATTTCAAGCCGGAGTCTCATGGCTTGAAGGTTGAGGTCGTTTCGGCCGATCATCAGAACAAACCCGATGTCGGCGCTACGATCGTCCGCAAGTGGATTGACGTCGATGGCGTCGATCTGATCGTTGATGTCGGCAACTCAGCCGTCGCCTTGGCGATCCAGTCCATCATTCGTGAGAAGAACAAGATCGCGGTCTACTCGGCCGTGGCCACCACCGAGGTGACCGGCAAGCAGTGTGTCCCCACCGGACTCTCTTGGCTGCACGACGCCTACAACCTCGTGGCCGGTCCGATCCGTGACCTCGTCCCAAAGGGCCAGAAGACGTGGTTCTTCATCGGCGCGGACTACGCGTTTGGCCGCAACATGGTCTCGGTATCCAAGACGCTCCTCGCGGCGGCCGGTGGCAAATCTGTAGGCGAAGTGTTTCACCCCTCGGCGGAGACCGATTACACCTCGTACCTGTTGCAGGCCCAAGCGTCAGGGGCCGACACCATCGGCTTCGCCAGCACCGGCTCCCAACTCGTCACTGAGATGAAGCAGTGGACCGAGTTCGGCATGACCGGCGGTCCCCAGAAGCCGGTGGCCGGGCTGCTCTTCCTGACCGACACGCATAGCATGGGCCTAAAGATCGCGGCTGGGCTACGTGCAGTCACGGCGTGGTATTGGGACCTGAACGACGAGACCCGAGACTTCGCGCAACGGTTCTACAAGCTCCACGGCGCCATGCCGAGCGAAGCCCAGGCGTCGATGTACTCAGCGGTGGGCCATTACCTGAAAGGCGTGGCGTCGGCCAAGACCGACGACACGGACACGGTCCTGGCGTGGATGCGCGCCAACCCGGTGGATGACTTCTACGCCCGCGGCGCGACGCTGCGAGCCGACAGCAGGCTCGTCCACGACTTCTACCTCGTGGAGGTGAAAAGCCCGGCGGAGTCCAAGGGTCCGTGGGACCTCTACAAGGTCCTGAGCACGATCAAGCCCAAGGATGCCTATCCGACGCTTGCCGATAGCGAGTGTCCATTGGCCAAGGCAGTTGCCGCTCGCTGAAGCGAGGCCGGGCGAGCCGTGATGATACGGCCGCCCGACCTACACTCTTAAGCGTGATCAGTCTGTCGCCGTGGCTCCAGCCTCACTCCGCAACAGCAGCCTTCTTCTGCTTGCGAGCCTTGGTAGGCGTCTCCACCGCTTCAACAGCTTTCCGGCGCTGCTGACCAAGGCCAAGGCTCTTGGCTAGCGACGAGCGCTGCTCTGAGTAGCTGGCGGCCACGGAGGGGTAATCATGCGGCAGGCCATAGCGCGCGCGGTACTCATCGAACGTCATGCCGTTCTTCGTCAGGTGACGCTTGAGCGTCTTGTAGGTCTTGCCATCGAGGAAGCTGACGATGCCGTCGGGCCGGACCGACTTGCG
Source organism: Methylobacterium sp. J-088 (assembly GCF_022829295.1). Lineage (GTDB taxonomy): Bacteria > Pseudomonadota > Alphaproteobacteria > Rhizobiales > Beijerinckiaceae > Methylobacterium. Next base: position 4,037 of record NZ_JAKSYH010000215.1, on the reverse strand, counting down.
GATCTGGGCCGCGCTAGGCCGGTCGATCGACGCATCCGCAGACTCACTCGGCTGGCCCAACCCAGCGATTGCGGCATGCACATTGGCCAGCAAGGCTGGCACCTCAGCAGGGGAAACGCGATTTTTCGAGACATAGGCTGACACGATGTCTGCCGTCAGGCCGACCAGATCCGGCTCGCTATCCTCAAGATTTGAAATTTCAGTTTCCACCCTACACCTCGCGTGAAAGCGGCGTCCGCTACGTCGGACGTCCAGTTAGTTTGCGGATGGTGAAACGAAAAGATCATCGGTCAAATTCGTCCGATAAAATCGTGGACATCCCGTAGTGTGACTTTGGACCGTAGACCTTCGTGAACGGAAGCGCGATTACCTGCTGCCCTCCAACGCAGGCGCACCACACTTAGTCCATGCGGGAGGGCACTATCGTCTCACCAGAATGCGGGCTCAGCAATTCGACATTCGGAACCGGACCATGGGACGTAGGTATTGATTGCGCGCAATCGATGTTGCAATGCAAGGCGTCCTCGAAGTAAGACGTCGCCGATGCCCACTTTCAAAGGAAGAATGACAGTGTCACGAGAGGTCGCAGAGCATAGCCCTAACTTCATCGAATTGGCAGGTGATATCGTTGCCGCCTACGTAGCGAACAATTCTGTGCCAGCCTCTGAGCTGCCGAACCTCATCCACAGCGTGTACACCGCCATCGGAGCACTGACTGCGGCGCCGCCCTTCTGCGTGACGTAAACTCGTTACTCGGACGGGCTCCTAGGCCTTGCTGTCACCGTTGCGGCACGGCATCTCGCCGGCTGCGATCAGCGCACCGGCAATCGCCACCATTCGTCGGCCCTGATGGCGGGCTGCGTCGAGATCCTCCGTTCGTGGCGGCCGGTTTTCTTTGCCGACGATCGCGGACGCACCGTAGGGCGAGCCAGCCTCCAACATCGCTGCGTCCGTGTAGCCAGTCGGCAGGATGACCATGCCCAGATGCGCCATCGGAGCGTACAGCGACAGCGTGACGACCTCAGACCCACCATGCGGCCAGGATGCCGCCGCGAAGGCACCCCCGACCTTGCCGGCAAGGGCACCCCGCTTCCACTGCGGACCGAGCAGGTCGAGGTAGTTCTTTAACTCCGTCGCCATGGCGCCGAAGTAGCTAGGCGTGCCGAACAGTATCGCGTCTGCCCACTCGGCATCCTCGTGTGTAGGAGCCTCGTAGAGGGCATTCTGCCGAGCGGCACTCTCGGTCCACCCATCGACTTTCGCCATTACTGCTGCGTCGACGACTTCGCGTGGCCTCCGCATGCGTATCTCAGCTCCCGCCTCGCGGGCAGCTTGAGCCGCAGCAGTTGCAAGTGCTTCCACGCTCCCACTGCGCGAGTAGTAGACGATCAGCAAACGAGTTGGGTCCAAATCAGCATCAGCCACAGCACTCTCCTACGGATTAGTGCGACGGGCTGACGATTGTGGAAAGGACGAAGCGCCAGGCGGCCCTACCTGGGTACTGGAGAGCGATGAAGCATCTGCCAAATGGCTGATGGTTTTATGCGAGTTCGCCGCTTGGCCGGCCATCAGCATGGTCAGCGCTGCCAGCATCAGTCCGGTGCCGCCAATCACACCGTAAAAGACTGGCAGACCGGGGCCCCCGTGCTGACCGTTCTGACTGGAATGCCGCTCTGCCACCTGAAGACCTCGCTGATCCACAATTGCGGATCCGCAGGAGCAACGGGCGCTCTAACCCGATAGGTCCTACGCTGCGGCGCCATGACGGTCGGTCCGATCCATGCACGGATCGGTAGCCTGGGATCAAAAAGCCACTAGGCTGTTTGATGGTTGCCGCTCGAGGCTACGCCGCTGCCGGTCGTACCGCACACGCACGGCCTCCTCGCACCACGCATCCCGCTCGGTCCGCATCGCCTCGACCAGGGCGTGCATGTTGCCAGCGTCGATGGCAGTCTCCACGAGCATGAAACTGCCGATTAAGGCTCGGCATGTGAATGTCCTGCCCCGTCGGCGCGATCGCGAGGTGCCTGATGCCTCCGCTGCAGCGATTGGCGCGTCCGTTCCGCTCTGCCCGCACCTGGATCGCGCTCGGTGTTCTGGCGCCGATTGGCATGCTTGCGGCATCGGGTCTGATGCTCGCCGACCTGCGCAAGGATGCCTGGGACAAGGCTGAGCAGACCTCCAAGAACCTCGTCCAGGTCCTGGAGCGCGACATCGCTCGCAACGTCGAGATGTACGACCTTTCGATCCAGGCGGCGGTCGACAATCTCAGAGCACCCGGCCTTCCAGGACTGACCCCGGAGTTGCGACAGCTCATCCTGTTCGATCGCGCCGCCACTGCCCGCGATATGGGCGTGATGATCGTCATCGATGAGCGTGGCGACATCGTTGCCGACATCGCTGCCGTTCCGCCACGCAAGGGCAACTACCTAGATCGCGAGTACTTCCAGGTCCATCGGGCTCGCGCAGGTCTGGGTCTCTACGTTGGTCGTCCGATCGTCTCGCGCCTGACCGGCGAGCGGATGCTCCCGTTCAGCCGGCGCATCAACAAACCCGACGGTACCTTCGGGGGCGTGGTTCTGGGCAGCATGAAGCTGTCCTACTTCGCGCACCTGTTCAGTCAGATCGATCTCGGCCGCGACAGCGCGATCAACCTCTACCTGAGCGACGGCACGCGCATTATGCGCCACCCCTACGATGATGCCGATATCGGGGTGAACATCGCGGGCACCCAGACCTTCCAGGGGTTCATGCGCGATGCGAGCGGAAGCTTCGTTCACGTCTCCGCACGCGACGGCATCGAGCGGCATTACACCTACACGCGCGTCGGCGGTCTGCCGCTGATCCTGAATGTGGCCCTGTCGACAAGAACAATCGAGGCCGAGTGGCGGGCCAAGGCCATCGTCATCGGCGACATCGTCCTGGTATTGTGCGGCCTCACGATCGCTCTCTCGCTGCTGTTCGGGCGTGAACTGCGCCGCCGCGAAGCGATGCAGGCTGAACTCGAAAGGCTGTCGCTAACCGACGCCCTCACCGGCCTGCCGAACCGCCGGGCCTTTGAGAACGCGGGGGCTCAGGCCTGGGACGCCGCGCGGCGCAGCGACAAGCCGCTCTCGCTGCTCATCGTGGATGCCGACCACTTCAAGCGCTTCAACGACCGCTATGGTCACCAAACTGGAGACGACGTGCTGCGGGGACTGGCGCGCCGTCTCTCAGCCAGCGTGCACCGCCCCCAGGACCTCGTCTGTCGGGTCGGCGGCGAGGAGTTTGCCTTCCTCCTGCCAGACACAGATGAGGCGGGAGCCTGTCGCATCGCTGAGAAGGTGCATGCCGAGGTGTCTGCCCTGGCAGTCGGCTCAGCTGGCATCGGTGCAGGTGCAGTCACGGTGAGCATCGGGCTTGCAGCCGCCGTGCCTGCATCCACGGAGATCACCGCGCTAAATGACCTCTATCGTCTGGCAGATGAAGCTCTGTACGAGGCCAAAGCAGGTGGTCGCAACCAGACCCATTGTGCGAAGCCGCATGACCCAGCCGTTGCCCCGCTGAAGCACGCACTCCGCTTAATGCGTTGAGCGAAGGCGAGCGCCCTACGTCGGTGCCTTGTCGCTACGCTTTTTCCACCACCGCTGGCACAGTGCCGCCACCATGCCGATCCGGCCCGAGCACCGCTTCTTCTACCCTATCGACTGGGCGCAGCTCTCGGCCGTGATCCGGTTCGGGCGGGCGAGAGGCTGCTGCGAGGGCTGCGGACGGCCACATGGGCGGATGGTCTACCATCTCGGTGACGGTCGCTGGTGGGACGCTGATGCCGATCGATGGCGCGATGGGTGGGGACGCCGGGTCCGGATCAGGTTGGGTACCGATATTCTCGGCCGCGCTCGCCGGACCCATGTCGTGCTAGTGGTGCGAGTCTAACACTTGGTGCCCGCGCTTTGCGGCCTGGATGATGCGATCCGGGTCGGCGGTCCAGACGAAGGGCTTCGGATTGCCGTTACTCTCGGCGATGAAGCGTTTGATGGCGGCCTGCACCTCGATCA
>NZ_JAKSYH010000207.1 GCF_022829295.1 Methylobacterium sp. J-088 | reverse complement strand
CGTAGTGAACCCACTAGGCAGTCCATCACAGCACGATCCCACAACCGCTATCCTACAGCTTACCCTCACTTCGTACTGCCCAACGGGCACGCCCACCATGGGCCTCGAAGGCATTCCGCGACATAACAAAGGGCAGCGAGGGAAAACCTAGTCTCGCACCGGCCGCGAGGCATTACCCTGCCATTTCCTCGAATCACCGCAAAGCCCAGCACCCCTCGGGCCCAGTCGATGCCCAACACGCCGCCCAGCCTTGTGAGTCGTGTCCCGTGCCGATCGGTATCGCGCCGGATCGAAGGTCACGCCGTGCAGTTACGGATGTCATCACGCTGGCGGCCGGAAGCGTTGGCTTGTGCCCGGGTTGACGCGCGGCCGCATCTCCACGCCCGTGTCTGCGCCCGCGTTGTGAGTCATCGTGCGGGCAATCGAGGTGATTCCATCGATCCGTGCGCCGAAGCCGTCATACTCGAAAGAGGCGTTAGCTGCCGTTTCAGTCAGGCCATGCTGCAAAAGCTAGCGTCTGTTATTTTATGGTCGTGATCGCGCCCGAGCGATCATCGGTAAATTCAATCAAGCTCCATTATCCATTTCAGCAAGTGATTTTTCGATCATAGATACTTGGCAATGGTGGCATTCCCGTTGAGTAGCTTACTCGCGCCATGCGACAAGCCCTCGAATTCGTGGCGGTTACCCTCGATCAGCTGCCTACTGCAGCTCTCGAGCGCGTCCCTGTCGTTCAGCCCAATGCTCCGGGGAGTCGGACTGTATCCGATGACGATCGGCACGGTCCCGCCCCCATTGCCAGACATGGACAAGGGCCGGGTCCGACCGCCGGGTGGGGCACCCATCAGGCGCCCAGACGCCGTTGTGCGACCCTCGGAGTAGGAGAAATTGGCTCTCCCTGTTCCGACACGTCACGAAGTGCCGCGACCATGATACCGGTCTGTGCGTCGAGTTCACGGCGGTGCCGGTCGTGTCGAAGAGCTCGCCACGCCAGGAAGCATCCGACCAGAACCGTTGCCGAACTCGCGGCCAGGGACGCGCCGATGGCTGCGGCCCACGCCCCGAGAGGAAAAAGGGCAATCGCAGCGAGGAACCCAGTGCCGAGTGCGACAGCCAACAGGACGATCATCACAGCCTCGCCCGACCCAATTGGAACTGCTTCTGCAACAGCCTCCATGTGACTACGCCGGCGCGGTTAATCGAGGGTCAACATTGAGTTTCCATTTCTATAATTCGCCAATCCATTTTTCTCACCGATCACAGCGTCGGGGATTACTGAGCTTGTGGATTTGAACGCGACGCGGCTACGCAGATCGTCGCTGCGGAACTGAGCCGGAAGCTTGCGTCGGCTCCCGCGTCCGGTGGAGCGCGACGGCGTTTGAATCGTTCGTATGACAGGCTACGATCATTGGATAGGAGCGTGCCATTAGGCTGCCGAAAACTGAATTGACTTAGTAAGAATCCGTCATATCTAGTACGCATCGATCACTTGTCGGTATGCGCTACAGGGTATATCGTTCGGCGATGGCCGAAGCGGGTACAGAGGCTGACATGGCCGTCGAGGACTCCTCCGCCAGGCGCTTGGTTGAGATTGCGGCACTCCTGGGTTGCCCCGTTGACAGCTTCTACGCACCTGGCGAAGACGCGTTCGGTGTCGGCATGACCTGCGAGTTGTTGAGCCTCTGGAGTACAATCCGTCACCCGGAGGTGCGTCAACGCATCCTCGAGGTCTTGCGGCACGAGACAGAGCGTGACGTCGTTGCGCCTGAGGCCGCCGAGTAGCCGGCCCTCGACTGGACCGGTGGCCGAAGCCGCAAAATTTCCGAGATGTGACCGGCGAGGTCCATGGATCGGTCTGATTCCGGAATGGCAAATTGCGTCGATGCGGGTTCGGCTTGGTCGCTGCGATCCCTGAGGCCTGACATCGCTCGGCCGAGGCCGCGGCTTGATCCTGCGTGTCCGTTGGTGAGGAACGTCGGTCGAAACGGGGTCGGGCAGGACCCAAACGAAAAGGCCGGCCGGGCATGACCCCGGCCGGCCTCTATCTTGATCGAGAGCTATCTTAGCGCAGGAGCTGCAGGACGCCCTGCTGCGCGGAGTTCGCCAACGAGAGCGCCGAGATACCCATCGACTGACGGGTCGACAGCGCCTGCGAGTTGGCGGCCTCCTCGTTGAGATCGGCGTTGGTGAGGTTCGCCGAGCCTGTGCCGAGGATGTTGATCAGCTGCTTGGTGAAGTCCTGACGGTTCTGCACCACGGTCAGGTTGGAGCCGAAGGTGCCGGACTGAGCGCGCAGCGTCGAAGAGGCGCTGTCGAGCTTGGTCAGGACGGCGGTGATATCCGAGTCCGCCTGGAAGTTGGAGTTGGCGCCTGACGTGGCGACAGCTGTCAGGTTGAGCCCGGACGACGAGAAATCGACACCCTGGACCTGAAGGTTCGACTTTCCGTTCTCATTGAACTGGATCTTGAGCTGGTTCGAGCCGCCGCCGCCGAGCAGGTTGACACCGTTGTAGCTCGCATCCGAGGCCAACTGGTCGATCTGCGTCAGCAGGTTGTTGAACTGCGTGGCGAGGCTGGTACGGGTGGCGTCGCCCGAAGCCGGCGTGCCGGCCGTTCCGGTGATGCCGGACGCGAAGCCGATCTTCGCACCGTTCGTCGCGTCGAACGTGACCGCATTCGTGGACGAAGCCGCCACGATCTTGAGTCCCGAAGCATCCGCGGAGAAGGCGTTCGTGCCGGCGGCGGTGTTGAGGGCGCTGATGGCCGCCGTCACGTCGCTGGCGGTCGTGGCGCCGCTGGTACCGGTGCCGGCTGCGAGCGTCGCGTTCTTGGTGACACCGTCGACGGTGAAGCTCACAGCGGTCGTGCCGCTGGTCGCAGCCGTATAGGTTCCACCCGTGGTGGAGGTCGTTGACCCGGAAACAGCCGCGGTCGCGTAGTTCTTGCTGGCCAGCGCCTGGTTCGCGAGCGACTTCGCGCTGTCGATCAGCTTCTGGATGCTGGTGATGCCCTGGTTGGCGGCCTGGATGACCTGCACGCCGTTGCTGACGCCGTTGAGCAGGTTGTTCAGGTCGTTGGACCGGTTGTCGAGGCTCTGAGCGGTGAAGAAGCTCAGCGGATCGTCGAGGGCCGAGTTGACCTTCTTGCCGGTGGACAGGCGGTTCTGGGTGGTCGCGGTCAGGGCCGCCGTATCCTGCAGCGAGAGCAGGTTCTGACGCGTGGCGGCCGACAGGGTGATGGAGGACATCGATTGATCTTTCTGATTAAGTGCCACCCGTTTCTCGGGTGCCTCAGTAATGCCGCCGCAGAAGTTTCTTTCGCGTTAAAGGGTGGCGGCGTTTGCAAGTAAGCGAGACGATCCTTAATTTTCTCTGCGTATCTCGATTCAGATTCTCTGTAATCGCAATTGGTCACCGATGCCCTTGGTATTCGTAAGCTACTTAATCTTCAAAATTACGAGTAATGTCATTTATATATTTTGATTTAGATGTAATATCGAAAAAAATACATTTCACCGCAATCGGACACGTGAACGTAGCTATCTCTACCCTCACGCCTCGTTCGGGCCGGGTGAACTGCCCGTGCGCCGACTCGAGCCCGCAGCCCTGGTTTCGACGGCGCGCTGGAAGGCGGCGAAGACCCTGTGCATCTGCGGCCGTTTGTAGGGATAGAGTTCCACCGGATCCATGTCGTGAATGACCATGCCGGTGTCGGCTTCGAAGACGAGCAACCGGTTATCGCGGCTCTCGGCGCAATCCAGGATCAGATAGTCGAGCCCGGTCCGACGATGGATCTCTTTGAAAGCCGTCCGGTGACGCGGCACGAACAGATCGTCGAACTCCGACATCGCCGCGGCCTCGGCGCTGCGCTTGGCGGCATCAGCATTCATGCCCGCATTCAGATAATGGATCATCCAATGATCCCGAATCGCCATGTGGCAGAGGAACGGGACACCATCGATGAGGACGATCCTGAGCTTCCGGTACAGCCCATCCGGCCCGCTGTAATCGCAGAATTGCGTGATGTAGTACGTCGCCGCATCGGTGTTGCGGGCATACGCTTCAAGATCCTCGCTGCGATCGATCTTTTGCAGGGCATTGCCGGCATGGGTATCGATCGGCCGGATGAGCATCGGGAAGCTGAGATGTGCCGGCGGCTGGTTGGCCCCTGCAGCGATGTCCGCGCCCGTCGTACGGACGACGCGCGGGATCAGGAGGCCCTCCACCCCATCGAGCGCCTCAGCCAGCCCGTGCCGGGATGTCTTGAGCACGTGGCGCGGATGGTTGACCACCGGGCGGTCCCAGTGCGCTGCCGCCATGGCCAAGGCTTCGAGCACAGGCTCGTTCGCCGTGGAATAGGCGACGCCGACGACGCACACGTCGTGATCGGGTAGCGGTGCTGGAACCGCCTCCCCAGGAAGAACGAACAGGTATTCGAGCCGGAAACTCGGGTGGTCCAACAGGAAATCGACCGGCGTGTTGGCCATGAGGTCGCCCGCCGTGACGATGACCAGAACGCGCGTTTTCGCGTCGGACCCATTCGCTTGAAGCTGGAAATGACGGCAGCTCTGCAGGACCTCGTTCTGGAGCTGCAAGGCAGGCTCAAAGCGATGCATCAGCAACAGGATGGTCGACAGATCGAGGGCGGTACCGGCCTTGAGGGTACTGCTTCCGGCCTGGGTCAGGATCGCGTCGGCCCGGGCGGCCATATCGGCCCCCTCGAAAGCCGCTCGGATGAGGCGCGCGGGCCCGATCATCGGGCTGGGATCGGCTTCGTAGGTCGCTGGCGATGACATCTGATCACTCCCGCCGAGGGCCTGCCGGTCTCGGCCGTTTCACGTGCGTCGTGAATATCCGGTCAGCGCCGTCGCGTGGATGAGGCCGCCCGGCGGAGCGCATCCGCCAGCGGGCCGCTCGGCGTGGCCTCCGGCGACGCGCGCGGGCGCGCCGGCCGCGGTTCGGATCGTGCGTCTGCCATGGGTCGCGCCGGAGCCTGCGTCTCCACGGGATCGTCGAGACGCATCGACAGCGCGATCCGCTTGCGGGGGACATCGACGCCGAGGACAAGGACGCGGATCACCTCGCCGATGCGCACCACCTCGGTGGGCGATGCAATCCGGCGGCGCGCCATCGCCGAGATGTGGACGAGGCCGTCCTGATGGACGCCGATATCCACGAAGGCGCCGAACGCAGCCACATTGGTGACGACGCCTTCCAATTGCATCCCCGGCCGCAGGTCGCCGATCGTCTCGACACCCTCCTCGAAGCGCGCGGTCTTGAATCCGGGGCGCGGATCGCGGCCCGGCTTCTCCAGCTCGGTCATGATATCGCGCACGGTCGGCAGGCCGAAACGTGCGTCGACGAAGCTCTCGGGATCGAGCTTGGCGAGGGCTGCCGTGTTGCCGAGCAGGACGTGGATGTCACTCTTCGTCGCCTGCAGGATCCGCCGCACCACCGGATAGGCCTCCGGGTGGACGCCGGACGCGTCGAGCGGGTCGTCGCCCGCGCGGATCCGCAGGAAGCCCGCGGCCAGCTCGAAGGTCTTCGGACCGAGCCCTGGCACGGTCTTCAGGGCGGCCCGCGAGCGGAACGGGCCATGCGTGTCCCGATGCGTGACAATCCTCTCGGCCAGGGTCGATCCGAGGCCAGACACCTGCGCCAGCAGGGCCGGGGAGGCCGTGTTCACATCGACGCCGACCGCGTTCACGGCATCTTCCACCACCGCCGACAGGGAGCGCGACAGTTTCGCCTCGCTCACATCGTGCTGGTACTGACCGACCCCGATGGATTTCGGATCGATCTTCACCAGCTCGGCAAGGGGGTCTTGCAGGCGCCGGGCGATCGAAGCCGCGCCGCGATGGGACACGTCGAGATCGGGCAATTCACGCGACGCGATCTCGGAGGCCGAGTAGACCGACGCGCCAGCCTCCGAAACCGTGACCTTGACGAGCTTCAGGTCGGCGTTCTCGGCGACGATCTCGGCGGCCAGCCGCTCGGTCTCGCGGGATGCGGTGCCGTTGCCGATGGCGAGCAGTTCGACGCCGTGAAGACGGCAGAGCCGCCCGAGTGCGGCCACAGCCTCGCGCCAGCGGCGTTGCGGCTCGTGCGGGTAGGTGGTCTCGACCGCGACGATCCGGCCGGTCCGGTCCGCGACCGCGACCTTCACGCCGTTGCGATAGCCCGGATCGAGCCCCATCGTGGGCCGACCGCCGGCCGGTGCGGCCAGGATCAAGTCCCTGAGGTTGCCGGCAAAAACCTTGACCGCCTCATTCTCTGCGCGTTCGAACAACCGGGTGCGCATGTCCTGCTTGATCCCGGTGCGGATCTTGGTGCGCCAAGCGGTTCGTACGGTTTCGAGGAGCCATGCGTCGCCCGGACGTCCGGCCGCCGCGACACCGAAACGCCGGCAGATCGCTGTCTCGAACGGGCCGGGAATCCCAGGCGGGGAGTCTTCGCCGTCCGCCGCGTAGACGAGGTCCAGGATTTCCTCGCGCTCGCCGCGGAAGATCGCCAGGATGCGGTGCGACGGCATCCGATCCAGCCGCTCGTTCCACGCGAAATAGTCCGAGAATTTCGCCCCCTCGTTCGCCTTGCCCTTGCGGACTTTGGAGATGAGCTGGCCGCTGCGCCAGTAATCCGTCCGCAGGCGGCCGATCAGGTCGGCATCCTCGGAGAAGTTCTCGATCAGGATCGCCCGGGCGCCCTCCAGCGCCGCCACCACGTCGGCCACGCCGCGCTCGGCGGACACGTAAGCCGCCGCTGCTGCTTCGGGATCGTGATCGGGGTGCTTCAAGATCGCCTGGGCCAGCGGTTCGAGACCGGCCTCGCGGGCAGTCTGAGCCTTGGTGCGGCGCTTCGGGCGGAAGGGCAGGTACAGGTCTTCGAGGCGCGCCTTCGTGTCGGCCGCCGCCAGGGCTGCGGCCAGGGACGGGTTCATCCGGCCCTGCGCCTCGATGCTCGCCACGATCGCCCGGCGGCGGTCGTTCAGGTCGCGCAGATACGACAGGCGTTCCTCCAGCTTGCGCAGCTGCGTATCGTCGAGCCCGCCTGTATTCTCCTTGCGGTAGCGCGCGATGAAGGGAACGGTCGCCCCGCCGTCGAGCAGCGCCACCGTGGCTGCCACCTGCGCTTCGGCGACGCCGAGTTCCTCGGCGATGAGCGCGGTCACGGCTTTCATGCGGTCTCCGATCGGCAGGGTGACGGTTGGGTGAGATGCGCCTGGCCTGCCAAGCCGCCGGAAACGTGGCGTCCGGTCGGCGAAGTGATCGGCCACAGCTGGATCCGCCCCGAAACGGGAATGATCCAGAGGTTCAATCTGTGGACAAGACCCAGATAGCCGGGCCAAGGCAATGAGCGTATCTGCGTCACCGGAAACCCGCAACCATCTCGCGAAAAGCGCCACAAGCCAAGCCTATCAAATCTTGCGAATGCTTTGCCGCCTCAGTCTATCGGCTGCATCGCCTGTCGCACCGCATGCGCGGATCTTGACGGCAGACTGTGCGTGTCATCCCGATGTCATAGCCGAATGCAATCCTTTTCCCGCCGCATGCTCCGAAAGGCAGGCGCCTCGTGCAGTTCGTGATCCGCGAGAACAATCGGTCCCTGTGGTCCTGGGTGCTCGTGAACGAGACAGCCGAGACGGTCACCGAGTCGCGCCGGAGCTTTCCATCGCGGGCGCAGGCGACTGCTGCCGCCCTGGCGTTCTCGCAGCTCGTTGCCCGGGCCGGGCGCACCTTGTCGGGTGGTCCGCGTCAGGTCGGATTTTTTTGATCGAAGCCGGTCTGTCAGGTCCGGTGACGGACCATACCGATCAGGCTGAGGCATGCGATCGCGCAGCCCACGCCCATGGCGCCGAGGCAGCTGATGGTGCGGACAGGTTCACCCCGCGCCAGCACGATGGCGACCGTCAGCGGCAGGAGCAGGAAACCGATCAGCAGAATCATGGCGCGTTCCGGTCGACGGGAGCGATGGACCGGGGTGAATCTACCGGCTGAACGGTTAATTGCGCCGGAACGGCTGGACCGCGCGTGACGATCCTGGGCACCGGATCGCCGCGCGGTCCACGACGCAGGGACTTGCCGGGCCGTCCGGTCAAGCGAGACGGACCAATCGTTCGATCAGGGCTGGATCGTGCAGCAGCGCCATGCGCTCCCGCGGCGTCAGCCAAGCCTGCGCCTCCGCGACCGTCTCGGCTTCGCCGATCTTGGCGGCGGCGAGGGTTCGGTCGGGGTCGATCGCGCCGCGGGGCCGATGCGAACCGCGCGGCAGCATGTCGGCATGCGTCTCGGCCAGGTTCGGGTTGGCGTGGAGCACGGCGAGGGAATCGGCCTCGTCGAACCCGGCTTCCACGTTGCGGGCCGCCAGAACGGCGGCACGGCTTGCGATTGCAGGGGGCGCGACCTCTTCCGGTGTCGCGAGCAGCCGCCGGCGTTTGAGCGCCAGTCCCAGGCCGAGTTGGCCGCTCGCCCAGGAGATCGGGATGGCCAGCACCAGACCCACGATCGTGGGGCTCATCCAGAGGAACAGCGAGGTAGCGATGGCGAAGGCCGAGATGCCCGCCACGACACCGAGCAGCGTGTGCCACGTGTGCCGTCCGACGATGTCGCGCAGCGGAATCGAGCCATCGTCGCGGCGCTGCGGGTTCCAGCCCGTGTCGCGCCCGAGCAGGATGCTCATGACGGAGCCGGATTGGACCACCATCGCCACCGGCGCCACCAGGGCTGAAAGCAGGATCTCGACCAAGCTGGAGAGGACGAGCCGCCCGCCGCCGCCGCAGGCCTGCCGAACCGATCGGTCGAGCAGGGCGAGGATCAGGCCCAGAAATTTCGGCGCCAGCAGCACCGCCATGGTCAGGCCGAACAGCTGGAGCGCGCGGACCGGGTCGAAGCGCGGAAAGACCGGCGAGAACCCGGCACCGCCGAAATAGTCCGGCCGCTCCGTGGCGGTCTGGAGGACCAGCAGGATACCCACCACCAGTTGCAGCAGCCACAGGGGCGAGGCGAGATAGCCGGCGATCCCGGTGGCGAAGTGCTGGCGGGTGGCCGGATGCAGGCCTGCGGCGCGGATCACCCGGGCGTGCTGGAGGTTGCCCTGGGCCCAGCGCCGGTCACGGACAGCCACGTCGATCAGGGACGGCGGGCTCTCTTCGTAGGAGCCCTCCAGGCGGTGCAGCATGTAGACCGCCCAGCCGGCCCGGCGGATCAAAGCGGCCTCCACGAAGTCGTGGGACAGGATATGGCCGCCGAAGGGGGGCTTGCCCGGCAGATCCGGCAAACCGCAGGATTCCGCGAAGGCGCGGGTCCGGATGATGGCGTTGTGGCCCCAATAATTACCGTCCCGACCGGACCATGCGGAGAGGCCCGCGGCGATCACCGGGCCGTAGATCCGCGCCGCGAATTGCTGAAGCCGGGCGAACAGCGTGTTGCGGTTGATGATCAGCGGCAGCGTCTGGATGATGCCGGCATCCGGGTCCGCCTCCATGGCGGCGGCGAGCGCCACGATCGCCGGGCCGCTCATCAGGCTGTCGGCGTCGAGCACGAGCATGTGGTCGTAGCGGCCGCCCCAGCGGGTGACGAAATCGCCGATATTGCCGGCCTTGCGGTGATGGTTCTTGGGCCGGTGGCGGTAGTAGAGGCGGGCGTCCGGGCCGAGGCGGTGGCGCAGGTCGAGGAAGGCGCGCTCCTCGGCGATCCAGGCATCGGCCTGCGTCGAATCGGACAGCACGAACCAGTCGAAATGCCGCCCGAGGCCGGTCGCTTCCACGGCCTCCCGCATCGCCTCGACGCCAGCGAAGGTGCGGGCCGTGGCCTCGTTATAGACCGGCATCAGGATTGCGGTCCGGGTCGTCAGCGCCGCCGGGTTCGTCGGCGACGGTCGTTCGCGGCGCAGCAGCATCGCGAAGCCCAGCAGCCCGCTGGTGAAGGCCAGCGCAATCCACGAGAACGTCAGGCAGAACAGGACGACGAGGGCGAGCTGGAGCGCGGTCGGGCTGCCGGAGACCGACACGGTCTCGACCATCTGCCAGCCGCCGTAAGCCGTGAGCGCCAGTGCGCCGCCGAACACCCAGAGCCGCGCAAGCCAGGGGTTGCGTCGCTGATGCGCGGGTCGGTGGGCGGCTGTAGCATCCCAGCGCGACAGGTTCTGGACCGGCATCGCCAGCGGTGCCTCAGGTGGCAGCACGGGTCCGATCTCCGGCGTCGCCGCACCGGACGCGGATACCGGCTGGAGCGCGGGCTGAGGCAGGGTCATCGTCTCGTCCAATCGCACGGCGGAGGCTGATCCTCGTTCAGTGAGCGGGGTTTAGGGTGTCCAGCGATAGAGCCAGGTCTCGCTGGTCCGGGCTTGTCCGCGCCGAAGGGCGAGGCGCAACTCACTGGCCCTCTCGCTACCCGGATCGAGCTCGAACACGATCCGCAGGGTCTTGCGACCGGCGTAGCGGTACTGGTCCTGCCGGGTGATCGTTCCGGCCGAGGCACTGAGATCGACGTCGATGTCCCCAGGCTCGAACAACGCGTCGCCCTGAAAGTCGACGGCGAACAGGCGTCGGTTGCCGGTGCTGCCGTGTCCGCAGCGGCTGTCGCTGACCCGCGCGATCTCGGGCGGCAACGGATCGGGCCAGCCCTTGGACCAATGCTGGCGGCAGAGGAAGCGCATCTCCCCGCCCTTGGCGAGCTTCGCCTTGGGACGCCAGTAGGCGAAGACGTTTTCGTTGAGTTCGGAATCGCTCGGGATCTCGAGGAGCGTGACGGCGCCCTCGTTCCAGTCGTCCAGCGGTTCCAGCCAGAGGGACGGCCGCTGTTCCCAATGCCGCCGGTCGTCATCGAAATCGGTATACGCGCGGGCGCGCTGCATCAGGCCGAAGCCCTTGGGCCCGCGATCCACGAAGGCCGAGATCTGCAGGGTTTCGGGGTTGTGCACCGGGCGCCAGAGCGGCTCACCGTAGCCGTTATGGATCGCCAGGCCTTCAACCGAGAACGCGGCGGCGCGCAGGTCGTCGACGTGGCGGCGGTCGAGCGGCCCGAACAGGTAGCTGCCCTGCATGCCGCCGAGCCCGATATGGTCTAGATCGGCCCGTGCGAAGACCGTGCCGTCGATCCCCGCCACCGAGGCCTCCCGGCCGGGTGTGAGCGTGAGCTTGAAGGCCGCCGTGGCGGATTCGGACTCGGCGAGCGCGTGGATCACGATCGGCTGCCCCGGGGCGGGTGTCTCGATGAACAGGGCGCGGAACAGCGGGAATTCCTCGCCGCGGGCATCTGCCGGCCGGAGGGCCAGCGCCCGGGCGTTGATCCCGAAATCCTGCCCCTCCGCCACGAGGCGAAAGAACGATCCGCCCTGGAACAGGGCGAAATCCGACAGTGCGCCCCCGTCAGCGAAGCGTGCCCGCAGCCGGAAACCCGAGAATGCGGCGTCGTCCGCGAGGTCCGGCAAGTCGAAGCCCGGAGCCCGGAACGAGGCCTTGTCGTAGGAAACCGGCCGTACGAGGCCGTTCTCGACGAGGAACAGCGCGACCGGCGTGTCGTAGATCGAGCCGCGCAGCAACGGTTCGAGGCTGTATCCGATATCCTGCCCCGCCCAGATCCCGCGCCCCTCGGCTGGCCGGATCACCTCGTAGGCGTCCCGCGACAGGGTCTTGAGCGATGCCGGCAGATCGCCGGATTTGGGGCCGACGTAAGCCACCCTGGAGCGGGCGCGGGCCAGATCGGTCAGCGTATTCGCCTCGAACGCCGCGCCCGCGCGGGGGAGATCCGGCATCGTCTCGGGATCGGCCGCCAGCGTCGGGCCGGGCAGCGAGCCTGCGGCCGCGCCGAGGGCGGTCGCCAGCACGACGCGGCGGCTCAGGGTTACGGGCTGGCGAGCGTATCTCGTCATGCGGTCGTCGGTCTCTCGTGTCTCACGCCGTCCCCGGCTGTGCAGGCTTCGGGGCGGATCCCAGACGAACGGAAGGCGCCGGAGCGATGTCCGCGCCCGGCGCCGTACGGTCGGGACCCGCTTAGCATCGGTCTCTATACGGACATTCCGGCTGAACCCAGGGTTAAGCGCGCGATCGAACCATGAGCCGCTCCGTTGACTTAACCCGAGCCGGCTCTCTAATTCGGTCACCTGCATCGAAACGGGGGAGGCAGCATGGGGTCGTTGCGCGTCACAGGCCACGGCGTGGATCTCGGAGAGAGTCTGCGCGGCCGCGTCGAGGAACGCATGGCTGCGATACAGGCCAAGTACCTCGACTCGCACATGAGCGACGCCTGCACCGGCCACGTCACCCTGAGGCGGGATGGCACCGCCTTCCGGACCGATTGCGTGCTGCATCTCACGTCCGGCCTGACCATCGAGGCGAACGGCTTCGCGCACGAAGCACGATCCAGCTTCGAGCAGACGGCGGAGCGGCTCGAGACCCGGCTGCGCCGCTACAAGCACAAGCTCAAGCAGCACGCCACCGGGCCGAGCGACGATCTGGCCGTCGAGGCGGCCTACGCGGTTCTCGCCGCTCCGGAAGAGGACGACGACGAGCCGGCTGAAGGGGATGCGCATCCCCCGATCGTCGCCGAGAGCACCCGAACGCTGCAGCGCCGCACGATCGGCGAGGCGGTCACGGCCCTCGATCTCACCGGCTCGCCGGTGGTCGTGTTCGTCCACGCTGGCACCGGGCGCATCAACGTCGTATATCGGCGCAGCGACGGCGCGATCGGCTGGGTGGACCCGCCCAACGCCGTCGACTGACGCGGCGGTCGGGAGGAACGGAGCCGGAACCGGCTTGTTTCCCGGTAGATTGGTGAGCGGGAGCACGGCCGAGCTGGCCGTCGATGCTCCCGCGACGAGGCCCGTTCCCCACCGGACGGGCGACGGGGCAACGGTCGTTCGATGCCAGTTCTGGAATTCCTCGACCCTGAGTCGGTCGTGCAGTCGCTGCGCGCGCGGGCCAAGAAGCAGGTGCTTCAAGACCTCGCCGCCCAGGCTGCGCGTCGTCTGCCAGCCCTCGGCGAGCGTCCCATCTTCGACACGCTGTTGCAGCGGGAGCGGTTGGGATCGACCGGCATTGGAGACGGCGTGGCGATCCCCCACGGCAAGCTGCCGGGGCTGGACCGGCTGTTCGGGCTGTTCGCGCGGTTCGACCGACCGGTGGATTTCGACGCGTTGGACGGTCAGCCGGTCGACATCGCGTTTCTGCTGCTGGCGCCGGAGGGGGCCGGGGCCGATCACCTGAAGGCTTTGGCACAGGTTGCGCGCGTCCTTCGAGAGCCCGGGATGCTGGCCCACATTCGGGCCGCCCGGGACGCGGGCGCACTCTACGCCCTGCTGACCCGCTCCACGGCGCCGCAGGCCGCCTGATGTCCGATTCTCGAATCGCAGCTGCGGGCCTGCTGCTGGCTGCGGGAGTGATGGCCGGTCCCGCCCTGGCGCAGGGCGAGTCCACCTGCGCGCGCGATCTCCTGGTGGCGCAGTCGATGCAGCGGCAGGCAGTCGATCAGCTGGAGCAGGCGGACGGCGAGGAGGCCAAGAACTGCCGCATCTGGCGGCGCCACGTCGAAACGATGCGCCGGGTCGCGGGGGTCTACGGACGCTGCCTGTCCGGCTCGGAGCGCGGCGAGCGCCTGGCCCAGGTTCAGGGCTCGGACCGGGAATTCTCGGCGGCCATCAAGGCCCGCTGTCACGGCCCATAGGGCGGCGTCGCATCGCGACCCCGGGATACGTCAGTCCAGGGTGCGGGCGGCAAGCGGCTCGGCCACCATCTTCACGGGCTTGCCGCGTCCGATCAGGATCGCTGCTTGGGAGCGTTCGGGATCGTCCTCGAACCGGGTCCGGACCCAGCTCGCCAGGAACTTCACGTACTCGGAGGCGACCAGCCGCGCGGCCGGCGGGCTCTGCCACCAGCGGTCGGCATCGAACGCTTCCGTGACGACCGGGTGCGGCAGGACGCGATCGCTATCCTGCAGCGCGTGGACCAGTTCGATCAGCGTCCGCGGCATGTGGTAGTTCGAGGTGACCACCGCTACGGTGCTGAACCGGTGCGCCCGCATCCAGCGGCGGGTCTCGATCGCGTTCCCGATGGTGTTGCGGGCGCGGTAATCGAGATCCACGCAGCATGCGATCAGCGCGCGCTGGGTCGGGTTCAGCCGGGCGATCTCGTCACGGCTGGTGCGTTCGTTGACCCCCGTGATGAGCAGGCGCCGCCCGTAACCGCCGGCCAACAGGTCGATGGCGTCGCCGATGCGTTGCGCGCCACCGGTGAGGGCCACGATGCCGTCGGCCCGATCGGACGGGGTTCGCTCCTGGCGGGCGAGGGCGCCGACGAAGATCAGGAAGCCGGCCACCAGGGCCGCCGTCGCGAGGCCCGCTCCGAGACCGAACACCTGCCACAGGATGGAGCCGCGATGGCGCGGCAGCGCGGGGCAGGCCGCCCGGTGCGGGAGGCTCCATTCGTGCCAGGACCAGCCGACGGTGTCGGTCTGGTGCGGATCCGATGCGCGCAGCATACGCGTGGTCATCCTCCGAAGGATCGGCTTCGATTACGGCGGCCCGGAGGCAGTCCGGAAGCCAACAACCACACCGCGACGATTAAGTTTCCGGTTCGTAAACGTCTGGCGCAGACCCCCGGTATCCACGCCGCCGCCGGTCAGGCGAGGAACCGGCGGACCGTGATGCGTGAGACCACGCCCGTGACGAGCGAGGCGATCACACCGATGAGGACGACGCTGGCATAGCCGCGCAGCCCGATCTGGAAGGCCCCGAACAGGGCTTCGACCTCCTGTCCCGCCGGCCCGGACCGCGCGGCCCGGGCAAGCAGTCCCAAGATCACGAAGGCCAGGATGGCGCAGCCCGCGCCGATGGCGCCGCCGCGCAGCCCGAGGCCGAAGAACCGCCGCTGGAACGCCTTGGCGATGTAGTCGTCGTCGGCGCCCACGAAGTGCAGCACCTCGACCACCTCGCGGTTGCTCGCCATGGCGCCCCGCGTGGCGAAGGTGACGGCAAGGCCTGTGGCCACCAGCACGAGAATCACGAGCCCGATCCCGATCCCCACGAACGCGCCGGCCGCGGTCGACAGCCGCTGGAGCCAGAGCGCGTGGTCGTCGAGGCTCGCGACGCCGGGCAGCGCCTCGAGCAGCCGTGCCCGCAGCCGCTTCAGGTCGGAGCCCCGTCCCCGGTCGAGCTTGAGGGCGATCAGCCGCGGCACCGGCAGGTCCGAGAGATCGAGCCCGCTGCCGAGCCAGGGTTCCAGCAGCCGCTCGGCCTCGGCCTTTGAGAAGACCCGCGTCTCGGCAATGCCCGGCTCCGCCTTGGCGATTCCGGCAGCTCGGGCCAGATCGGCATCGACGTCGCGGCCGGGGCTTGGGCGGATCTGGATCGTGACTTCCTGGGCCACGTCCCCTTGCCACTGGGCGGCGTTGGCCGCCACCATCTCGGCGGCGCCGGCGCAGAGCCCCGCCAGGAAGGTCAGGATGGCAATGACCGCCGCCAGGGATCGTCCGGCCGCGGTATCGGTCGGCACCAAAGCTGCGTTGCGGCGCAGTTGCGCCGGCACGGGCGGGGAGGGCGCGCCGGCGGCAGGCTCGGGCCGCGCGCGTGGGATGGCTTGGGTGCTCATTCCTCGATCCGCAGCCGGCCTTCGCCCAGCACCATGCGCCGGGCGTCGACGGCATCCATGATGCCGAAATCGTGGGTGGCGATGACGACCGAGGTCCCGAGCTTGTTCAGTTCCAGGAACAGTCGCAGCAAACGCCGGCCGAGACCCGGATCGACGTTGCCGGTGGGTTCGTCGGCGAGCAGCAGGTCGGGCCGGGCAATCAGCGCCCGGGCGATGGCGGCACGTTGCTTCTCGCCACCCGACAGCAGCGGCGGCAGGGCATGCATTCGCTCGCCGAGTCCGACCCAACGCAGCAATTCGACCACCTCGGCCCGGTAACTCGCCTCCGTCCGTCCCTGGACGCGCAGCGGCAGCGCCACGTTCTCGTAGGTGGTGAGATGGTCGAGCAGGCGGAAATCCTGGAACACCACGCCCATCCGGCGCCGCAGCCCGGTCAGCGCCTTGGCCGAAATGCCGCTTACCTCTTCGCCAAAGATCGAGACCAGCCCCCGCGTCGGCCGCGCGGAGAGCAGGATCAGCCGCAGCAGCGTCGTCTTGCCGGCGCCTGACGGTCCGGTGAGGAACTGGAACGAGCGCGGGGCGATGCGGAAGCTCACATCCGACAGCACCTCCGGCCCGAGGCCGTAGCGCATGCCGACATTCTCGAACTGCACCACCGGCCGCTCCGCGCCGGGCAGCAGGCTTCTCATGCTCGCCTGTGAATTCAACGCCGTCCCGTGTCTCGCCGATCCCGATCCCGGCATCGCCGGACCGGCGGGCGTTTTCAAGGCCTTCCGGATTTCACGGCCGCTTAACCCTGTTCAGCGACACTTTCTCAATCGAATTCACTGTCCGGCCCCGGTTCGGCCGATCGATGCGAGTATGGTGCGTATGCTGATCGTCTGCCCGAGCTGCGCGAGCGCATACGAGATTGAGGCCGGCAAGGTTGGCATGGAGGGCCGTTCGGTCCGCTGCGCAGCCTGCCGTGAGACGTGGTTCATCTCGCCGGCCGATGTTCTGGCCGGGCACGAAGCCGAACTGGCGGCGGAGACGGATCCCGTCGCCGATTCGGCCTGGAAGGAGGCGACCGCCGCGGTCCGGGAGGCCGCCGATCTTCCGATCCCCGTGGCCCGCGCAAGCGCATCGAAGAGTCCGACGGCCCGCGGCCGGGGAATTGGCCTCACCCCGGCCCTCGCTTTCGGGCTGACGCTGCTGGCGGCCCTGCCGCTCGTTTGTCTGGCGCGCGCGAGCGTGGTGCGCGCGGTACCGCAAACCGCAGCCTTGTTCGCCCGAATCGGCCTTCCGGTAAACCTGCGCGGCATCGCGATCCGCGATGTCATGGCCTACAGCAATCCGGGCGAGGACGGCCGGTCGGCCGAGCTCGTCGTCGAGGGCGATCTGATGGGCGTCGCGGCATCGGACGTACCGGTCGCGCCGCTCAGCGCCGAAATCCTCGACGCGGCAGGTCGCGTGCTCCGGACGTTTCCGGTCGCGGCACCGCGGGCGGTACTCGGTCACGCCGAGGCCGCGCGCTTCCGCGGCTCGCTGACGAGTCCCCCCGTCGAAGGGCGCGCCATCGTAGTGCGATTCGCTCAGACAGATTCTTCGCGGGCGGCGGCCCGGATCGCATCCGGCCACGACTAGCCGGCCTCCTGCCGAAAGAAAATCCGATCCCGATTGCGCGAAGGCTTCGCGATTCAGGTGGAGAGCCACGCGCAATGCTGGAGTGCCCGGCCACGGCTCGCGGCGCCGCACTGTTAAGATACGCCGCGACCGGTTCGACCAGACGAACGAACGATCGAGCACGATCGAGCCGCGTTGATGGCCGATCGAATTGAGCGGCTGCGAATCCAACGCCATTCAAAAACGTTCAGGGCGCAACCGATCGTCTGAGGCGATGAAAGATCCGCTCAAACGACATCGGGCTCAAGAGCGCGCAACCAACGTATAGTCGCATCGTTTTTGCGAGAAGCGACTGCGAAAGGTTGCGCAATCTCTCTTTTCTGGATCGCTGATGCTAAATTGTCGCGATTCGGATAGCAGTCTCAGCGAGTGCTTGTGAACGAGAACCGTTGATCAGATAGTTTCACAATTCCATGTTGTGCTCAATAGATACTAAACTCTTCGAATTTGGGATCTTGGCAACTCAAGGTTTTTAGAACCATTGCTGCGCAATTGCGTCCAAGGGCTAGGCCTGAAAAGCTGTCCCCGCCGGCGCTTCGGCAAAAAATCGCGCGTCGTCGGCCGAGGGAAGCGAGGCTGGTCGGCTGTGAGTGGCACAAGTACGGTCGCAGTCTTCTTCGGCACGACGGAGTCGGTCGAAGAGAAACGAGCCTTCGACTACTGGCGCAGCACGGTCATGTCGACCGTCGACCTGCAGCAGCTCGATCTGGACAGACCGTTCTCGGCCAGCCGCATGATCGCGCAGTCGCCGCACGGTGGCATCATTCACACGATCAGTCGGCCCTACAGCCTCGAACGAACGCCCGCTCACATCCGCCGGGATGGCCGCGACGAGGTCGGCGTCATGGTGGTGCGCAAGGGGCGCGGCTATCTCGAGAACGACCGCAACGGAACTCTGCTGGGCGTCGGCGACATCGCGTTTCAGACCTGGAGTAAACCCGGTTCGGGAGGCGGATTGACGGATTTCGACGAGATTCGCCTCCTGATTCCCCGTGAGACGTTTCAATCTCAGATCGGCAATCTCAGGGAGCTTGCCGGGAGCAAGATCCCCGCGGGGCCGCTGAACGAGCTGTTCTCCGCCTATCTTCGCAGCTTCGCGGTTTCGGTCCACACCATGTCGGAGGCAGAGACCGCCATCGCCATCGAAGGTGCGCTCCATCTGCTGCGCGGCATCGTCGATGGGCACAACCCAGACGCGGAACAGGACATCTCGGCGCACGCCCTGCGCTCGCTGGCCTTGGCGCGGATCGAGCGGTGACTGCACGATCCCGCGTTCGGGTCGGCGAACCTCGTCGCCGACCTTCGCGTGTCTCGCAGCCGCCTCTACGCAGCCTTCGCGGGCGGCGAGGGGATCGCGGCCACGATCCGCAACGCGCGGCTCGACCGCGCGCACGAGCGGATCCTTCGGGCGCCCAAGATGGGGTTCAGGATCGGGTCGATCATGGCGAGTTGCGGTCTGACCGATCCGGCCGCGTTCAGCCGTGCCTTCCGGCAGCGCTTCGGTCTCTCGCCCCGGGACCTGCTCGCTCAGGGCGTTGGCCGGTTCGATCAGGAGCGTCCCCGTTCCGCGTCGATAATGTGACGCTCAGGCAGGGCCGCTGTGAACCGGTGCAGCGATTTTGCGAGAGCCGAATACAGGCGGATCGTGGCGACGCCCATGCGGGCGATGCGGATCTCCCGCGGCAACTGGCGCGGGCCTATGGGGCGGTAGGCGAGGCGGGCGCTCGCGCGCTCGGCCTCTGCCACGGCCTGACCGAGGGGAAGGGCCGCGATCCGGCTGGCCTCTGCCGGCCCGATCCCAAGCCGTCGCGCCCAGGCCTGATCCCGCGCAAGCCGCCCACTTCCGTGCTCATGCCGGAATCGCCGCCGCCAGACGTAGCGGCGCACGGCGTGGACAAACGATTCCATCCGGGCGTCGCAAAGGGCGTCCGGCTCCTCGCACCGCGCGCGAATCGTATCGGCTACCCCGCCGGGCGCCCGCCCGGCGAGGCGGGCCGAAATGGTCACGCAGACATCGGTGGCGTGGCGCACCCGCAGGCCGTTCTCGATCAAACGGGCGATGAAGGCGCCGTCTTCACCTAGGGGGATCTCCGGCATGCCCCCCACCGCATGGTAGGCGGCACGGGTCACCGCCAGCGTCGCGCCGATCGCAGTCCGATGGCACGGCCAGGGGTCGTGCGGATCGGGATCGATCCGCGCCTCCGCTTCGGTGATCAGCGCATCATAGCGATCCTCGAGCCGGCCGCGGGCCGGCAGGGACGGCGGCAACAGCGCCGCCTCGGCCTCATCGAGCTCGACGCGGCCTGCGACCGCATCCGCTCCCACCCGGATGGCCGCCCAATTGCGCGCGACCCAGTCCGGCGGCACGCGGCTGTCCGCATCGGTCGACAGGATGATCCCGCCACCGCCGGTGTCTCCGAGCCAGTCCGCTGCGGCATCCATGGCGCGGCGCCGGGCCCAGCCGGCATGCGCGTCCGCGAACGACTCGGTCAGCACGCGGACCGGGATCGACAGGGTCGGCGCCGTCGCGGCGACGATCTGCTCGGTCCGGTCCGTGCAATTGTTGAGGAACAGGACGAGCCCGAGACGTCCGGGCTCGAGGCCGACCTGCGCGTCGATGGCCTGCAGGCAGGCCGCGATGCGCTCCTCCTCGTTACGGACCGGTATCGCGATGATCGCATCCGGGATCGGGGCGGCTGGGGGAGGAACGCGCGACACCGAATCGTCTCCGTCGGGCCCCGACGAAGCAGTCGGGCTCCGTGGCGCTCTACCGGAGGCTGCCTGAACGAATGCAAAAGCGGATCGGTGCCGCGCAAGCGCTGTCCCGGGGCTGCCCGATCAGAGCGTCTTCTCGATCAGCCCTTCGATCCATTCGGGCTGCGTCTCGCCCACGGAGCGACCGACCTCGGTCGCCCCTTTGTAGGCGATCAGCGTGCTCTGCATGCGGACATCCAGCCGCTTCAGCAGCGGCTTCTGGCTATCGAAATCGATATCGAAAATCTGGAGGTCCTTGAAGCGCGGCTCCTGCGCCAGCTTGGCGAGAATCGGCTTCTGGGTTTTGCAGATCGGGCACCAGGGCGCGCTGACCTCGATGAGGATCGGCTTCCCGCTCTTCTGCGCCGCCTCGAAGGCGGTGTCCGAGAACGGCATGGTCTCGCCGGCGGCCGCCGGATTGCAAGCGACGGCAAGGATCGATCCCAGCGCGGCAAGGCACGACAGGGCCATGGCGTGACGGCGGGTCATCATGGTTCGCCCCTCCCGGACGTTCCGATCCCCGTTGTTTCGGGGCATCGGCGTACAGTACGCGACCGGCCTCGAAAGGTTGCTCCGGCCCACGGTGCGAACAACCCGAAAGTGAGTACGGCCGGTCACATCATCGGGATGAGCCGTTGCGGTCCTCGGCGACCAGGGCATCGATGTCGGCGGGGCCGACGGCCTCCATCGGGCACCGGATCCGCAGGGCGCGAGTGGGCGCCCCCGCGCGCATCACCAGAACGACCGTCTCCATGTCGGGGCAGCCGGGGTCGGGGCAGCTGATCTCGTTCACCGCCAGGGCGTCGGCCTCACCGAGGTCGAGGGCGGCGATCAGATCCCGCTTGAGCCGGGCTGCGATCTCGGCGCGTTCCGCGGAGCGCGCACGCCAAGCCTTGAGGCTGACAAAAGCCATATGGGAGGCGTGTCCTCAGTCGCGCGTGGGGCCGGCACCGAGCGCCTGAGCACGCGACGTCGGCCACTCCATCCTCATTGAGCGTGGAGCGCGGATCCGCGCCGGTCAAGCGCGACCGCAAAATCCTGAATCGCAACAAAGCCCGCGTTCAATGGTAATGCTGGACGGCACCCCGCGAAATCCATCCGCCCCAGCGGTCTTCCGACTCGACAGCATCGCGGAAGGTCTGTGAGGTGCACACGAGCGCGCGAAGGATTTGGGATCTTGCGACCCTGGCGGGACGGACCGAACGACCGGCGGAATTACCACCACGGCAACCTGAAAGAGGCGCTCATCGAGGCGGCCCGCCGCTTCATCGCCGAGCGCGGAATCGGTGGCTTCACGCTGGTGGACGCCGCACGCCTCGTCGGCGTCACGCCGGCTGCCCTGTACAGGCACTTCCGTGGTCGCGAAGCCCTGCTGGAGGAACTGGCCGGGCGCGGCTTCGCCGAACTGGCCGCCCGGCTCGCTCGGGCGCTCACGTCGCGCGGCACGCCGCTGGAGCGGTTCACCCGCATGGGCGAGACCTACCTCGCCTTCGCAGAGGAGGAACCGGCCTATTATGCCGCGATCTTCGAGACCCGCGGCCTGCCGACCGTCGAGCAGGACGGCGGGTCCGGCGTCGGCGCCCCCGTCGCCCGGCCGAGCCCATTCGATCTCCTGGTTGAAGCGCTTCAGGCGACGTTCGCCGATGGGTTCGGTGGCGTCGCGCCCCGCTTCATCGCGCTGGAGGTTTGGGCACTCGCCCACGGTCTTGCGACCCTATCGGCCGCCGGACATCTGCCGCGCGGCCCCGGCTTTCCCGACAAGTACGAGTTGCTCCGGGCCGGCGTTCTCGCCCTCGTCCATGGGGCAGCCCACGGACCCGCTTCAGGGCGGCCTTGAAAGCTGCGCGTGGCGCCCGCATGTTAACTCCGTTCACATGAACAGCGGAGCCTTGCCGTGACCTCTCAAACCTCCTCACCCTGGGCGACCGGCAAGCTAAGCCGGTCCGGCCCGTTCCCGCGTCGTTCCCTGGAGATCGGCGCGATCGTCGTCGGCTTCATCTATTGGTGGCCGGTCGGCCTCGCGTTGCTGGCCTGGAAGTTCACCGGCTATCCGGCCTTCGCCGAGATGCGCGATACGGCGCGACGGACCATGTCCGATTTCGAAGGCGCGCGCCCGGTCTCCCGGTTCGCCCGTGCCTTCGAGGCCGCTAACCGGCGCAGCAGCACCGGCAATGCCGCCTTCGACGCTTACCGCCGCGAGGAACTCGACCGGCTGGAAGCGCAGCGGCGTGCCCTCGAAGAGGAGAGCCGCGCCTTCACGGCGTTCGTTGATGAGCTGAAGCGGGCGAAGGACCGCGAGCAGTTCGACGCCTTCATGGCGAAGCGCGGGACCACCGGCGGTGAGGGCCAGACGGCCTGAACCCACGATGCCTCTCCGCGGACGCCAGCTTAGGCGCCCGCAGAGCAAGACCGGAACGCGACCGCTTCCGACCCGCGATGGCCGCCGACGTCAGGCGGCCCTAACGCTGGTGAGGAAGCGGCCGACCTCGGCGGTCAGATGCTCGGACTGATGTGACAGTTCCGAGGCCGCGCCCAACACCTGGTTCGCCGCCCGACCCGTCTCCTCGGCGGCTTCGGCGACACCCACGATGTTGCTGGTCACCTCGCCGGTGCCCTGCGCCGCCTGCCCGACATTGCGCACGATCTCCTGCGTGGCCGCGCCCTGCTGCTCGACCGCCGCCGCGATCGTGGTCGCCACAGCGTTGAGCTCACGGATCCGCGCCGTGATCGTGCCGATCGCGCCGACCGCCTGACCGGTCACGCCCTGAACCCGGCCGATCTGCTGGCCGATCTCCTCGGTCGCCTTGGCGGTCTGCTCGGCCAGCGCCTTGACCTCGGAGGCCACCACCGCGAAGCCACGGCCTGCGGCGCCGGCCCGCGCCGCTTCGATCGTGGCGTTCAGCGCGAGCAGGTTGGTCTGGCCGGCGATCGATGTGATCAGCCCGACCACGTCGCCGATCCGGGCCACGGCGGTGCTCAGCTCCTGCACCAGCGTGCCGGTCTGATCGGCCTCGTCGACGGCCGCCTGGGCGAGCTGGGACGAGCCCTGAACCTGTCGGCCGATCTCCTGCACGGACGAGCCCAGCTCCTCGGCGGCGGCCGCCACGGTGTTGACGTTGGTGCCGGCCTCCTCGGCGGCGGCGGCAACCGCGGTCGACTGGGCCGAGGTCTGGCCGGCCATGGCCGACATCGAGCCGGCGGTCGCTTGCAGTTCCGTAGCGGACGCCGAGACTTGCCCGACGATGCCGCCGATCGCCCGTTCGAAGCTGTCGGCCATCTCGCGCATGCCGGCCTTGCGCTGTTCCTCCGCCGCCGCGCGCGCCTCCGCGGCTTCGGTCTCCAGGGCGCGACTGCGGATCAGGTTGTCCTTGAACACCTGCACGGCTGACGCCATCGCGCCGATCTCGTCGTGGCGGCCGACATGCGGCACCGCCGTGCCGGTTTCGCCGTCCGCGAGCCTCGACATCGCAGCGGTCATGCGCTCGATCGGCCGCGAGATGTACAGGAGGCCGAAAATGGCTGCGCCCAGGGCCGACGCGAGCGCAAGCCCAATCCCGGCGATGGCCGTGACGGATGCCGAGTTCGCGCCCGCCATCGCGTCATTCGCGTCACGCCCGGCCATCTCCTCGTCGTGTGCGACGAGACGTGTGAGGGTCTTTCGGGCGTCGTCGTAGAGGGCGACCACATCGGCTTTGACCAGCAGCGCCATGGCGTCTTGCGCTTGCCCGGCTGCGACGAGGCGGCGCGCATCACCATCCACCCGCTCGAACTTGCTCCAGGCTGCCGCGAAGGCTTCATAGAACGTCCGCTCCTCGGGGGTGGTGATCAGCGCCTCATAGACGTTGCGCGCCTCGCGCAGGCGCGCGTGCGTGGCCGCGAGGTTGGCCTCATTCTCAGTGCGCTTGTCCGGCGTGTTCGACAGCAGGATCAGGCGGTATTGCTTGATCCGAACTTCGGAAACCGCGACTTCGATCGTGCTGATCCTCTCGACGGAGGGAAGCCAGTTGATCGCCAGTGCCGTCGTGGATCGGCGTACAGCGGCCGCGTCCCGGAGCGACAGCCCGCCCTGTCCTGTCGAGATCAGCGCGAGCACACCGAACAGGATCGTCAGAGTCGCTTTGATGGAGAGGTTGAGGTGCATGGCGCGTTCGGTTCTGCCTGCTTCAGGGGTGCTTGTCGGAAGCAAAAAATGCGATGCCCGAATTAAGCCGGAATGCGCGAACAGCAAGCCAAAGAAAACGCCGCTGTGAGACATAGGATTTTTATATTTTTGCAATAACACGCTCGTATAACAAATTTACATCAATAATGTTTTGCAATATATTGGTCTTGTAACGGCCATAGATCAATATCAACGTTCGAATATAGAGGTAGAATTTTTCCTCGAACGATTAAAAATTGGAGCCATTCGGCGCGATCGCTAACGAGAATTTGAATGGCGGCCTCACGCATCGTTTCGTCGCTCAGCGAAAAGTGGCGACGCGGGGCATATAATGTGAACAGTCCAGAGGATATCTCGACGGGAGAGGGAACTGTTCTAACTCTGTCTACGATCGTCCTCGGCCCTGTCGGCAAGTGCGCGTTGCGGGATTGGAGCCACCAAGTCCGGAACGAGGCCCTGCCCTTGGACGGTCAGACGCCCCAGGTCGCTGCGGCGCGCCGAGTCGCCCAGCCTTCAAAGTTGCACCCCCGCCCAGGGTCCTGCATGTCTCGATCGACGAGGCTGAGGGGAGGGCTGTGCCGATGGGTCGGGTCACCGTGGTGGATCACCCACTCGTGCAGCACAAGCTCACATACCTTCGCGACAAGAACCGCTCGACCAAGGGCTTCCGCCAGATCCTGAATGAGATCGGCATGCTCCTGGCCTACGAAGTCACGCGCGACCTGCCGCTGGAAGCCGTGACGATCGAGACACCGTTGCAGCCGATGGAGGGCCGCCAGATCCAGGGCAAGAAGCTGGTCCTGGCCCCGATCCTGCGCGCGGGGGTCGGGTTTCTGGACGGGATGCTGTCGCTGGTTCCCTCGGCCAGGGTCGCGCATGTCGGTCTCTACCGCGACCCGGACACCCTCCAGGCGGTCGAGTATTACTTCAAGGCTCCGTCGGACCTCGCCGACCGGACGGTGCTCGTCCTCGATCCGATGCTGGCCACTGCCAACTCGGCGATCGCAGCGCTCGATCTGCTGAAGGCCCGTGGCGCGTCCGATCTGCGCTTCGTCTGTCTCCTGGCCGCTCCGGAGGGGCTGGCCAAGTTTCAGGAGGCGCATCCCGACGTGCCGGTCTGGACCGCAGCGATCGACAGCCACCTGAACGATCACGGCTACATCGTTCCGGGTCTCGGCGACGCCGGCGATCGGATGTACGGCACCCGGTAAACGGTGAATTCCCCGCGGGCCGGTCCGCATCATCGGTTCGATCACACTCAGATCCGGCCGGGTCGGGTCCCGGTAGAGGTGTGTCGGGGCAAGGCGTGTTTCGAGCCGGTCGAGGCACAGCCATTCGCGGGCATCCCGCGGTTGAAATCCGTGCGTTATCGGCGGTTCAGGAGAGGGTGATCATGCTGAATTGGGAGGTCGACCGGGATGCCCTCACGGCGCCCGCCGTCGCGCGCAATCGTGACGCGATCCTCGCGGTCCTGCGGCGGGTACTTCCGGCGGGAGGGTCCATACTTGAGATCGCCAGCGGATCCGGTGAGCACGCGATCCACATCGCTGCCGCGCTGCCCGGCCTGACTTGGCTACCGAGCGATCCCGAGCCCGAAGCGCGGCGCAGCATCGTCGCCCATACCCGACTGGCCGGGCTCACCAATATCCGGCCGCCACTCGCGCTCGACGCACATGCGAGCGCTTGGCCGACCGGCCGTGTCGACGCAATCGTCTGCATCAACATGATCCACATCGCCCCCTGGTCCGCAACCGAGGGGCTGATGGCCGGGGCGTCCCGCGTCCTGACCGGGACCGGGCTCCTGTTCCTCTACGGACCATTCCGCGAAGGCGGGCAGCACAGCGCAGAAAGCAACGCCGCCTTCGACGCGTCCTTACGCGCCCGGGACCCGGCATGGGGTGTCCGCGATCTTGAGGCCGTGACCGCTTTGGCAGCGCGGCATGGGTTCGTCATGGCCGAGCGCGTGGCGATGCCGGCCAACAACACGAGCCTGATCTTCCGCTGCGCGAAAAGCTGACGCGCTCTTCGTCACGCATTCGCAGAAGTGTACATTGAATTCAGGCCAATGGGTGTTGCACACTCCTGCCCCGAACCCGATGCGGCGACAAAAGCCGCACGGGCCGCAGGAGGAAGCCCATGCCGATGGAACGCAGCGTTTCGAAAAGGGCCCTGGCCCTGCTCGCAGTGGCCGGACTGGTGGGTGCGGGGCCGGCGCGGGCCGCCGACCCGATCAGAATCGGCGTGATCGCCGAGGCGCAGTCGGTGGTTGGGGCCTCGATCCCGCAGGCGGTGCAACTCGCCGCCGATGAGATCAACGCCAAAGGCGGGGTCGACGGACGGCAGATCCAAGTGGTCACCTACGACGACAAGAGCTCCGCCTCCGATGCGGTCCGCGCGTTCCAGCGAGCGGTGTCCGAGGACAAGGTCAATCTGGTCATCGCCAGCTACATCTCCGAAGTCGTGCTGGCGCTCATGCCGTGGGCGGCCCGGCTCAAGACGCCGATGATCACGCCGGGCGCGGCCTCCAACGAGATCAGCCTCGCCGTCCACAAGGATTACGCCCGCAACAAATACACCTTCCACGGCTACCTGACCTCGGCGGCGTTGGCGCAATCGATCTGCGATTCGACCAAGGACATGCTGATCGACCTGATGAAGGTGAAGACCGCCGCGATCATGAGCGAGGACGCGGCCTGGACCCGCCCGCTCGACGTCGCCTACGAGAAGTGCCTGCCTGAGATCGGCGTGAAAGTTGTCGATCACATCCGCTTTTCGCCGGACACGGGCGACTTCACTCCGATTTACAACAAGATCGAGACGTCCAAGCCGGATTTGATCGTTACCGGCATCTCGCATGTCGGTGTGCAGCCGACTGTTCAGTGGCAGAACCAGCAGGTGCCGCTCGCCATGACCGGCATGAACTCGCAGGCGACCTCCTCGACCTTCTGGTCGAACACCAACGGTGCGACGCAAGGGGTGATCTTCCAGAGCATCGCGGTGCCGGGCGCCGCGATCACCGGAAAATCGCTCGCCTTCAGCGAGGCGTTCAAGAAGCGGTTCAACAGCGACCCGTCCTACGCGGGCTACATGGCATACGATCAGGTCTACTACGCCGCCGACGCCGTGAAGCGTGCCGGTTCCACGGAGGCCGACACGCTGGTCGACGCCCTGGAGAAGACCGATTGGGAGGGGACGGTCGGGCGCACGCAGTTCTACGGCAAGGATGATCCTTTCACCCACTCGATCAAGTACGGGCAGGGTTTCGTGACCGGGCTGATGGCGCAGTGGCAGGACGGCAAGCAGGTCGCGGTCTGGCCGAAGAGCCTGGCCCAGGGACAGATCGTGCTCCCGCCCGCCGTGAAAGCCGCGGCCCGATAGGCATCCGCCGCCAAAGGCCGCGCTTGCCAAGCGCTGTGGTTGCCGCAATCAAGACGGACCGCGCTCAGGAGGCGCGGCCCGAAAACGCATGCGTTGAGGACGCCTTGATGGCCAGCACTGCCCTGCCCGAGACCATGCGCCAGATCCGCTTCACGGGTGCGGGTGGCCCGGAGGTGATCGCGGTCGAGACCGTGCCGCTGCCGTCGCCAGGACCGGGTCAGGTTCTGATCGAAGTCGTCGCTGCGGGCGTGAACCGCCCCGACATGATGCAGCGGGCGGGGTTGTATCCGCCGCCGCCCGGAGCGACCGAGGTCCCGGGCCTGGAGATTGCCGGTCGGATCGCTGCGCTCGGCGAAGGCGTCGAGACCGCGTCGGTCGGTGACGAGGTGTGTGCCCTCGTGATCAGCGGCGGCTACGCCGAATTCGCGGTGGCCGAGGCCAGCCACTGCCTGCCGCGTCCGCAGGCCGTCTCGCTCGTGGATTCCGGCGGCCTGCCGGAGACGTTCTTCACCGTCTATTCGAACGTGGTCCAGCGCGGCCGGCTCGCCGCCGGTGAGAGCTTCCTCGTTCACGGAGGGTCGAGCGGCATCGGCGCCACCGCGATCCAGATCGCCAAGCATGTCGGCGCGCGGGTGTTCGCCACCGCCGGCTCGGCCGAGAAGTGCCGGTTCTGCGAGGATCTCGGCGCCGATGCGGCGATCGACTACAAGCAGGCGGATTTCGCCGAGGAGGTGAAGCGCCTCACCGACGGCCGCGGAGCCGACGTCATCCTCGACATGATCGGCGCGAGCTATCTCCCCCGGAACCTGAAATCCCTGGCGCCGGATGGGCGGCTGGTGATGATCGCCCTCATGGGCGGCTACAAGGTCGATGGACTGAACATCACGCCGATCATGCGCAACCGCCTGACCTTCACCGGCTCGACCCTTCGCCCCCGCCCGAAGGCCGATAAGGCTGCGATCGCCGAGGGCCTGCGTCGGGATGTCTGGCCCGAACTCGATGCGGGACGAATCCGCTCCGTCACGCACGCGACCTTCCCGTTGGAGAAGGCCCAGGAGGCACATGCGCTGATGGAATCGAGCGCGCATCTCGGCAAGATCCTGCTGACCACCGGCCGCTGACCGACCCGGCGATAGGAACTTGCTTCCCCGGGCCCGCGTTGGCCGCCGGTAACGGGATCGTGTCGCAGATCACGCTGCCGCGTGTTGCGTCCCGCAGTCGAGGATGTGTGCAGATGGCCGAGAGATTGAACCCGCAGGACAGTCGTCAGGGCGAGCGCGGCAAGCCCGTGCTTTGGGTTCTGGTGGCGAGCCTCGTGCTCCTGGCGATCGCCACGGTCGGGCTGCTGACGTGGAACGGTGCGAATTCACCGAAGGATTACGCCAGCCAGAGCCAGGATGCCTCGCGTCGCGAAGTGACGGGCTCGGTCAACGGCCAGTCCGGAGCGGCGTCGTCCTCGAACAGCACCGCTGTGCCGGGCGGCAACCCATCCTACCCGCAGCCGGCCCAGCCCGGAGCGAATGGCGCGACGAAGTGAGGAATGCCGGGGCGGCCACGCGGTCGCCCCGATCGCTCGATCAGCGGGTCGGAACCGGGGTCGGTCCGCGATAATCGTAGAAGCCGCGCTTCGCCTTGCGGCCGAGCCAGCCGGCTTCGACATACTTCACGAGCAACGGGCAGGGGCGGTACTTCGAATCCGCCAGCCCCTCGTAAAGCACCTGCATCACCGAGAGGCAGGTATCGAGGCCGATGAAATCGGCAAGCTGGAGCGGGCCCATCGGATGGTTCGCGCCGAGCCGCATCGCCGTGTCGATCGACTCGACCGAGCCGACACCCTCATAGAGCGTGTAGATCGCCTCGTTGATCATCGGCAACAGGATGCGGTTGACGATGAACGCGGGAAAATCCTCCGACATCGTCGAAGTCTTGCCCAGCTTGGCGATGAACGCCTTGGAGGTCTCGTAGGTCGCGTCTTCGGTGGCGATGCCGCGGATCAGCTCGACGAGCTGCATCACCGGCACCGGATTCATGAAGTGGATGCCGATGAACCGCTCCGGCCGATCCGTCGCGGCGGCGAGCCGGGTGATCGAGATCGACGACGTGTTGGTGGCAACCAGTGTTTCCGGCTTCAGCGACGGGCACAGGGACGTGAAGATCTCGCGCTTGGTGGCCTCGTTCTCGGTTGCGGCCTCGATTACGAGATCGCAGGGTCCCAGCGCGTCGAAGTCCCGCGCCGGATTGATGCGCGACCGGGCCTCGCGGCTATCCTCATCCGAGATGGTGCCCTTGGAGACGAGGCGCCCGAGGTTGCCCTCGATCAGGCTCAGACCATTCTCCAGGCGGACCGGATCGCGGTCGTTCAGCAGGACGTCGAGACCGGCCGAAGCGCAGACCTGCGCGATGCCGCTGCCCATCTGGCCCGCGCCGATGATGCCGACCCGCTTGATCTCCATGCCCATTGACCGACCTGTGCCCCTGATGCCGTTGCCACTGCACGGCCGCCGCACCCGACGGACTGCGCCAAGACGACGGCCTGAACTCACGCCGTCGCTGCCTTCTAGACCAATCACGGATGCCGAAGGAACCCGTGGGCGCGCGTGGGACTGGAAATACCCGCGCGCGCCGCCGGCGCGTCAATCGGCCCTTTACTGGCCCTTCGCCTTGCCGAGCTCCGATTGCAGCTCCGGAACAACCTGAAACAGGTCTCCGACGAGGCCGTAATCCGCGACCTGGAAGATCGGTGCGTCCTCATCCTTGTTAATGGCAACGATGACCTTCGAGTCCTTCATGCCAGCGAGATGCTGAATCGCGCCGGAGATACCGACCGCCACGTAGAGATCGGGCGCCACCACCTTGCCGGTCTGGCCGACCTGCCAGTCGTTCGGCGCGTAGCCCGCGTCCACCGCGGCGCGAGAGGCACCGACCGCGGCGCCCAGCGTATCGGCGAGCGGCTCGATCAGCTCGTGGAACTTGTCCGAGGAACCGAGCGACCGGCCGCCCGAGACGATGATCCGTGCCGCAGCCAGCTCCGGCCGGTCGGACTTGGCGATCTCCTCGCCCTTGAAGCTTGAACCGGTGGCCTCGGGCGCAGAGGCGGAGACCGACTCGACCGCGGCCGCGGACCCGCCCTCGCCGGCGGCCTTGAAGGCTGCGGTCCGCACGGTGATGACCCGCTTGCCGGCCGGCGTCTGGACGGTCTGGATCGCGTTGCCGGCATAGATCGGCCGCTCGAACGTGTCGGCCGCAACGACCTTGATGATGTCGGAGACCTGCGCCACGTCGAGCAGGGCGGCGACGCGCGGCAGCACGTTCTTCCCCGTGGTCGAGGCCGAGGCGATGATCGTCTCGTAGGGCTCCGCAATCGAGGCGATCAACGCCGAGACCGGCTCGGCCAAATCATGGTCGTAGGCGGCGTCCTCGGCGACCAGCACCTTGTCGACGCCGTCGAGCTTGGCCGCCGCATCGGCGACGGACTTGGATCCGGCGCCGAGCACAAGGGCATGGATCGGCGCGCCGATAGCCTTGGCGGCGGTCAACGCCTTCAGCGTCCCGTCCTTGATCTGGCCGTTGCCGTGCTCGACGAAGAGGAGTGTCGTCATGGTCGTCTCAAATCCCCGAATGTGGTGATGCGCGGCTCGACCCCGGACGGGGAGCCTCGCCCGCAAATCAGATCACGCCGGCTTCGACCTTGAGCTTTTGGACCAGTTCGGCCGCGGAACCCACCTTCACGCCGGCCGAGCGCCCCGGCGGCTCCGCGGTCTTGAGAACCTTGAGCTTCGGGGTAACGTCGACGCCCAGGGCATCGGGTGCCAGCTCTTCGAGCGGCTTCTTCTTGGCCTTCATGATGTTGGGCAAGCTCGCATAGCGCGGCTCATTGAGGCGCAGGTCGGTCGTAACGATCGCCGGCAGCTTCAGCGCCACCGTCTGCAGCCCGCCATCGACCTCGCGGGTGACCTCGAGGCTGCCCTCGCCGACCTCGACCTTGAAGGCGAAGGTCCCCTGCGGCCAGCCGAGCAGCGCGCCGAGCATCTGGCCGGTCTGGTTCGAATCGTCGTCGATCGCTTGCTTGCCCAGGATGACGAGCTGCGGACCTTCCTTGTCGACCACGGCTTTCAGGAGCTTGGCCACCGCCAGCGGCTCGCAATTGACGTCGGTCTTGATCAGGATCGCCCGGTCGGCGCCCATGGCCAGCGCGGTGCGAAGCGTCTCCTGCGCCTGCTGCGGGCCGATCGAGACGGCCACGATCTCCGTGACCTTGCCCTTCTCCTTGAGCCGGATCGCCTCCTCGACGGCAATCTCGTCGAAGGGATTCATCGACATCTTGACGTTGGCGAGTTCGACCCCGGAGCCATCGGCCTTCACGCGGATCTTGACGTTGTAGTCCACAACCCGCTTGACGGGCACCAGCACCTTCATGGCGGTTACGATCCTTCCCAGGAGGATTCTTATCATCGTGCAGGCCGGTCCCGCCGGCGCCACGGAGGCGCCGTCGCGGGGGGCGTGCAGGGCGGCCGGACCGTAGCGGCCACATTTCCGCCTTGTCAACGCGGCGCAGTGGAGGCTGCCGGAAAAGGGTTCGGCGACTCAGCGGTTGGCGCCGGGCACCCAGAGCACGTCGTCGGCGCCGTCGGCATTGGCCGCGCGGCCGGCGACGAACAGAAAATCCGACAGGCGGTTGAGATAACGCAGCGCCTCCGGCGAGACGATTTCGGTCTCGTCCGCGGCGAGCGCGACCGCCAGACGCTCGGCACGGCGGCAGACCGTGCGGGCGAGGTGCAGGGCGGCAGAGGCCGGCGAGCCGCCGGGCAGCACGAAGGATTTGAGCGGCGGGATCGCCGCGTTCACGGCGTCGATGTCGCGCTCGAGCCGCTCGACCTGGCTGGCCACGATCCGCAGCGGTTCGTAGGGGAGAGGCTCCGGGCTCGGCGGTGTCGCGAGATCCGCGCCGAGATCGAACAGATCGTTCTGGATCGCGCCGAGCATCCCATCGAGCGCACCCGACGTGTGCAGGCGAACGAGCCCGAGACAGGCATTGGTCTCGTCGACGGTCCCGTAGGTCTCGACTCGCAGATCCGCCTTGGAGCGCCGCTGCCCGTCCGCCAGAGCGGTCGTGCCATTATCGCCGGTGCGCGTATAAATCTTGTTGAGCTTGACCACGCAGCGGGACGCCTCAGAAGGTGTAGCCGATCTTGCCGCCGAAATTGGTCAGACCGCGGTTGTTCGCACAGAGGCCCGCGTTCGACATATGCTCGACGGTGGCCATGATGCTCCAATGCTCGGTCAGACGGAAGCCCAAGGCGGCGGCTTCGCGGAACATCGGCGAGCACCCGAGGGTGTTGAAGCCGTAGGGCGTCAGCGCCTTCGGGCCAGTATAGCCGTTATGGGCCACGCCGCCGAAGAACCCGTCCAGGAAGACGCGACGGTTGAAGGTTTCCGGGAAGATCTCGAGGGTCCAGGTCGCGCCGAGATAGGCGTAGCTCGTCCGGCCGCCGGTGTTGTAGCTGCCGCCCACCGTGGGCCGCGGCACGAAGGCCTGCCAGAACGGATCGGCGCTGATCATCGGCTTCGCGAACAGGATCTCGCCGTTGACATTCCCCTTGCTGAAACCGGGCAGCTTGCCCTCCGCGCTGCCCGGATCCTGAACCGAGCCGCCGATGCGGACCTCGGAGACGATGCTGAGCGGCTGGGCCGGCGGCGCGTAGTAGGTCGCCGGAGCAGGCGCCAGATCCGCAGCCGAGACGGGCAGGATCGCCGCGACGGAGATCAGGCCCATGAGACAGGTGCGGAAAGGGGCGGTCATGGACACTCGGCCGAAGCGACGTGACGGTTCGATACTATCGAGCGTAGCACGGCCTCCTCGCGCTCAGGCCGCCGATTCATCCCCGCGCGCCGCGAAAGACCATGGGTGCGGCAGGCCGGTCACACTGGCGCTGCCGGGCTCAGGCCGAGCGCCACCAGACCACGCCCATGATGATCACGATGGCAACGAACTGCAGCAGGACGCGCAGACGCATCAATTTCTGCGATAGGTTGGCGCTGCCGCCGCGCATCATGTTGGCGAGGCCGAAGAACAGCACGAAGGCCACGGCCAGGCAGGCGAGAAGGACGAGGGTGTTGGACGACATGGCGGCGACGATCCGGGCCTGACGGGAACCGGCGCCCGGTTCCGCATCGCGGGTTGAGAAGAGAGGGGCTTAAAGCCGTGCCCGATCGCGCTGCAATCGTGCACGGCTCTCAGCTTGTGTCGTGACGCGCTGTCTTGCACCGAACCGGTACCCGTTTCGGCGGAGAACGCGCTAGTTGCGACGGAGCAGGCGCTCGAAGTAGTCGAGTTCCTCGCGGGGCCGTGTCGGATCGCCGAGCTTGCGCCGCAGCTCCTCCATGATGCGCCGGGCGCGCTGGACGGCGGATTCATCGGCCGTGGGTACGCGGACGCGTCCGTCGCTCATGTCGCGACCGCGGGTGGGGCGGCCGAGCGGGTCGTCGTCGCGGGCGCCGGCTTGACCTTGTTTCCCCGGCTGCTGCCCACCCTCCTGCTGGCCTTCACCCTGGCCTTGGCCCTGTCCCTCGGCCATCTCCTGCATCTGCTGCGTCATGCCTTCGGCACCCCGCTTCAGACCGTCGAGGGCGCGGCCCTGTGCATCCACCGCCTCGTCGGAATCGCCCTGCTTCAGGGCGTTCTCGGCCTCGCGCATGGCATTCTCGGCATCCGCCAGGCCCTGCTCGCCGCGCATGCCGTTCTCCTTCATGCGCTGCTCAAGCTGCTCGAGCCTCTGCCGGAGCGCCTGCTGCTGCTCGCCCGCGTCACCCTGCTGCCCCTGGCCCTTCTGACCCTGGCCCTTCTGCCCCTGTTGGCTCTGGCCCTGCTGACCCTGCTGCTTCTGCCCCTGCTGGCCGCGCTGGCCCTGCTGCGGCTGGCCGCTTTTCGGCTGGCGCTGGCCACCCTGCTGGTCCTGCCCATCCTTGAAGGTCTGATCGCGCAGGCCCTGCTGCTCGCGCGCCATCGCGTCGAGATCGCGCATCTGCTTCTGCATCTCGCGCGACGTCTGATCGGACTGGCCACGTTCGGCGGTCTGGAGGTTCTCCAGGATGTTGCGCAACTGCTCCATCAGGCGCTGCGCCTCGGCGGTGTCGCCGCGCTTCATCGCGTCGGCCATGTCCTGGATCATCTTGTCGAGATCCTCGGGCGTGACGGATTTCGATTGCTGGTTGTTCTGCTGCCGCTCGCCGGACTTGTTCGGCTCGCGACCCTGCTTCTGCGCCATCTCGGACAGGAACTTGTCGAGCGCCTGCTTCAGGTCCTGGGTGAGGCGCTTGACCTCGTCGTCGGGCGCGTTGCGCTCGATCGCTTCCTTCAGCCGGTCCTGAGCTTGACGCAGCTGCTTCTCGGCATCCGACAGATCGCCATCTTCGATCTTCAGCGCCATTTCCCAGAGCAGGTCGGCGACGTCGACGAGGTCGGAATCCGCCCGGGCCCGGCGCAGGCGTGTCGTGGCCGTGCGCAGGCCGAGGTAGATCGCCGGCTGCGGCGTGAACATGTCGGGGGCGACCAGCAGCGCGTCGAGCGCGGACTGAACCCAGGGCCTGTCCGTATCGGGCGCGGTCACGAGCCGACGCCGTTCTTCCGCCAGCGCACGCGCCAACGGATCGCGGAACGGGCGGGCCGGCAGCGTGATCTCGGTCTCTGTCGTGCGACCTTCCTGCCCGGCCTCGTCCTTGACGACGATCTGGTAGCGCACGCGGGCACCCGACCAGGGGTTGTCGGTCAGATCGATCAGGGTCTTGGTTTCCGTGTCCCCGGAGGCGTCGCTGGGCAACGCGAGGCTGATGTGAGGGATCGGAACGAGGGAGCGGCCGGGTTTGACCGGTGCGATCACCGCCTCGGCCGAGCTAAGCCCGTAATCGTCCTTCGCGCGATAGGTCAGGTTGAAGGTCCCGCGCCCGTTCACCTCGGGCCCTCCAAGGGCGGTCACCTCCGGTGGACGATCGGGGATCGCGTCCACGGTCAGACGTTGCCGGCCGGCCGGCGTTACGATCGTCAGTTCCGCATTGCCGGCGATGCGGTAACGCTCCTCGCGCAGGTCCGGACGCGGCTCCTGGCCGGGTATGGGCACGAGCCCGGCGTTGGCCGTCAGCGTGGTGTTGGCCGCAGCCTTGCCCTGTCCGGCAATGCGCACGATGAGTTGCGCGTTGACCGGTGCCCGCAGGTGCTGGTCGCTGCCATCCATGGCGATCAGCAGCGGCGGCATCCGCGTATAGAGCGGCGGATCGATCCACCCGTCGACGCGGAAGTTCGGGCCGGGGGCCACCGGCTCATGCCAATCGAAGGCGGCACCGATCCGGTCGCGCCATTCGGGGCCGGCCACGAACAGGCTGGCGGCGGCCGCGACGATCAAACCGGCGCGCAGCGCGAAGGGGTCGCGCCGGACCATGCCCGGCCGCGGCAACGCGACCCGGAGACCGGCTAAATCCCGCGCCGCGCGGCGCTGATGCAGGTCCCAGAGGGCCCGGCTGCCCGCGTCGGCGGCGCCGACAGCGAGGGAATCCTGCGCCGTCGACGCCGGGCCGTGCCGCAGGGACGGATCGCGGAGTGCCGCTTCCCGGTCCAGCCGGGACAGCGCCAAGCGCCGTTCGATCCGCCTGAGATGGATGAGGGGTTGGAGCGCGACGACAAGCAGGACAGCGAGGATACCCAGGCCGATCTGTCGCCAAAGCGGCGAAAGATCGAGCCATAGACCTGACCAGGACACGATCAGGAACAGCAGCGCGACGGCGAGACCGCGCCAGAGGACCGGCCAGACCTGTTCCCACAGGTCGGCAACGCGTGCCCGGGCGACCAGACGGTCGAGCTGCGTGGACGCCGTCGCGGTTTGCGGCGTCGAACCGATCTCGCCGCCGCTGTCGGATCCGTTGTTGCCGATCACGCCGATCGTTCCGCCTTGCGCCCGTGACGCCGGGTGTGAACCCGGCTCCGATCGTCCAGGGGTAGCATGGTGGGCCGCGGCGGTCGGCGGGTCAAATCGGCGCGACGGTCCGCTTTAGTTGTGCGCCTGGATGAAGTTGCGCACCTGCGGGTAGATCTGTGTCTCCCAGCGCCGCCCGGCGAAGACGCCGTAATGGCCGACACCCGCCTGCAGGTGGTGGGTCCGCATGTACGGGGCGAGTCCGGTGCAGAGGTCGTGGGCCGCCATGGTCTGGCCCACGGCACAGATATCGTCCCGCTCGCCCTCGACGGTCATCAGGGCCGTTCGGCGGATGGATCGCAGATCGATCGGCTCGCCGCGATAGGTGACGGCATTGCGGGCCAGGGCATGATCCTGGAACACGGTCTTGACCGTCTCGAGATAGAACTCGGCCGCGAGGTCGAGGACGGCGAAGTACTCGTCGTAGAACGTCTCGATCGCTTCGGCCTTGGCTTGCTCGCCATTGGCCATGTGCCAGAACAGGTCGGAATGGCCCTGGACGTGGCGTTTCGCGTTCATCGACATGAAGGCCGAGACCTGCATGAAGCCCGGATAGACCCGACGGCCGGCGCCCTTGTGCCGGTTCGGAACCGTCGCGATCAGGTTCTGCTCGAACCACGTGATCGGCTTCGAGTTGGCGAGTTCATTGACGCCGGTCGGGTTGATCCGGCAGTCCACCGGGCCGGCCATGAGGGTCATGCTGCGCGGTGCGGCCGCGTCCTTGGTCTGCGCCATCGCGGCGGCGGCCACCAGCGCCTGTACCGCGGGCTGGCAGACCGCCACCATGTGGGCGCCTTCACCGATCGTCTGCAGGAAGTGGACGAGGTGAGCGACGTAGTCGTCGAAGGCGAACGGGCCGTCCGACAGGGGCACGTCGCGGGCGTTGTGCCAGTCGGTGATGTAGACGTCGTGGTCCGGCAGCATGGCGCGCACGGTTGCCCGCAGCAGCGTCGCGAAGTGGCCGGACATTGGCGCCACCATCAGCACTTTGGGCTGCTCGGTGTGTATATCCTTCTTGAAGTGCAGCAGGGTTGCAAACGGCGTCACCACCACCGGCTCCTCGGAAACCGGGACGCTCTTGTTGCCCACGTCCACGGCGGCGATGCCGTAGGGCGGCCGCGTGAAGGTCAGTCCGGCGCGCATCATCATCCGGGCGCCCGCCGACATCCACGTGATCGGCTCGCCGAGGCCGACCCAGGGCGACCAGACATCGTTGAGCAGTTTCCCCCACGACCGCGTCTGGGCGGCGATGTCGGTCTGCAGGTCGAACGCTTCGTACAGCATCGAGCAGGCACTCGCTGAGCCCTGCCCGGCACGCGGGCTAACGGGTCGACAATGGAGGCGGATGCCAGATTAGAATTGCATCGGCTTGGCCGCGCAGAATGGTCGCCTCCCCGAGGGTCGGCAACCGTCCAGAGATCCAGGGTCGCAAAGAAGACTACCGACGTGACTTTGGTGCATCATCGGGATTTCTGACCACACCCTTGACGTCGTCAACGCGCTCCCGCCGGAAATCCGTGCGCCATCGATGCCGGAGCGTCCTCACCGTTTCCCGCAATCAGGATGCACGGCGGATGGCGACGTCGATCGCCGTGCGCCGGTGCTCGCAGGCGATCTTGAGGTAGCGATCGCCGCCCCCGGGCAACCCGGCCTGCGCCGCCATGGTCTGCGCGTGCATCAGGCATTCCATCGGAGTGTGGGCCGGCGCGATGATGACGTCGAGTGCGGTATCGCGGGAGCAGTCCTGGGCCAGCAGCGTGCCGGCGCAAACCAGGGCAACGGAGAGCAGTTCAGACATGACGGACCTCGGTTTCGAGTGATCGAAAGGTCCGCGGGGTGCTCTGGCGTGCGAGCCGCCGCGTTGTCGTTGCCTGGGTGCTTCCTCAATGATGTTGACCTGCGGTTGCAGATCTCATGCCATCTACCCGGCGGCCTACCACCGTCGAGGGGTCAGTCGCGCGCCGGCAACCAGCGCGTCTCCGGCTCATTGGCCGGCAGCAGGGCCGCGACGGCATCGAGGTCGACAACATAGTGATCGGTCAGCATCCG
The DNA here is from genome assembly GCF_022829295.1 of Methylobacterium sp. J-088. Classification (GTDB taxonomy): domain Bacteria; phylum Pseudomonadota; class Alphaproteobacteria; order Rhizobiales; family Beijerinckiaceae; genus Methylobacterium. The sequence continues at coordinate 4,728 of NZ_JAKSYH010000207.1, read as the reverse complement.
CCAGATTTGGTCGGGCGAGTCACCCTTCGACCTGAAGCCTTCGAGGGCGCGGGCGACCCGCGCCTTGTTCAGCAGCTTCGGGCGCCGCAACAATGGATCGGCATTCAGCATCCGCGATAACTCCCTCCCGGCGAGCCCGATCATCTGAGATCGTGGTTAACGTTCGGTTACCTCTCGATCTGAGATCTTGCTCTCAACTTGCAGGGGAATTGCCACGACAAGGAATCTTTGGTTTGGCGACCCGCGCGGGGGGCGCCGCAACGTGGCGCTTCGTCGGACGCGCGAGGGCTGCGCTCCGGTTCACAAGGCAACACCCATCCCTTATCAGGCAGGGGAATCAGGCCGGGCCGGCGGGGTAGGGCGCCGCAACGGGCCTGCGCCGCGCTCCGCCGGTCGTGCGAACGGAACATCATGGACGCCACACCAGACGCGATCGGCTCGGCGCAGCGACCGACGGCTCGGCTCGTGCTCGCCTCGGCCTCGCCGCGCCGCCTGGCGCTGCTCCAGCAGATCGGGATCGAGCCCGACGCCCTCCTGCCTGCCGAGATCGACGAGACGCCGCGCAAGGCCGAACCGCCGCGCGACCTCGCCCGCCGTCTCGCGCGGACGAAGCTCGCCACCGCGGAGGCTGCCCTGCATCTGGGCGACAAGACCGCACCGACATGGCTTCTATCAGCCGACACGGTCGTGGCTGTGGGACGGCGCGTGCTGCCCAAGGCCGAGGTCCCGGATGAGGCGGCGGATTGCCTGCGGCTCCTGTCGGGTCGCCAGCACCGTGTCTACACGGCCGTGTGCCTGCTTTCGCCGCGGGGCCGGCGCGAGCGGATTGTCGAGACACGGGTTCGATTCAAGCGCCTTTCGAGCCGGGATATCCAGGGCTACGTGGCCTCCGGCGAATGGCGGGGGAAGGCGGGCGGCTACGCGATCCAGGGGTTGGCCGGCGCGTTCGTGGTCAAGCTGATCGGATCCTACAGTTCGGTGGTCGGGCTGCCGCTCTACGAGACGCAGAGCCTGCTCGATGGCGAAGGCTATCCCATCCGCGCCGGCTGGGGTGGCCTCGCATGACCCGGGAACGCCGCCCAGCCTGCCCGATCTGCCGCAAACCCGCCGAGCCGGAGTACCAGCCCTTCTGCTCGCAGCGCTGCGCCGATGTCGATCTCGGCCGATGGCTCAATGAGCGCTACGCCATCCCCGAGGAGATCGACTCGGACCGGCCGCCACCCGAGCCGGACCCGGAGCCGTGAAATTTTTTACGCCGTTTCGATGCCGCCGGAATGACAGCGACACTGGACAGGCCGCGACGCACTGACTATACCCCGCGGCGTCCGAGGCCGGCATGGCCACGGGCGACGCCCAGGTAGCTCAGTTGGTAGAGCATGCGACTGAAAATCGCAGTGTCGGCGGTTCGACTCCGTCCCTGGGCACCAATAATTTCAAGGGCTTAGCCGATAGTTCGTCGGGCGTGTTACCGCGTCTGTTACGATCATACGTTTCCTAACGCTTTTTCCAGCCTGCAGACTCGATCAGACTTTCCGCAGTCGCGGTCTTACGCAAGCGGCGTTGAATCTGCGCTCGGCAAATCAGAACCCTCAATCGACGACTCATTGCACGCTTTCGCAGACGCCGCGAGATAGGCTGCGTTCGAGGCTGTGAGAGGTCAGGCTGAACCGTTTGACTTCGCTCATTTAGGCCATGAAGCGTGATCGACGTCCGAGTCTGGTGGCTTTCAGATAGTCCGATATGGCTCGGCAATGTGAGGTAGCGGACATCGTCACCGAGCCCGCCCACAACCGACGGCGGGCATCGCCCGCCACTCTTATCATTATGACGGCGCAGGGCTGTCGATTGCGTCTTGTGAGTCGGATGCCAATGCGCGCGCCACTTCGTCCAAACGATCTCGGAGATAGTTAACGAAAGCGGGGCCAAGCGGTATAGCTATCCGAAACGCCTGTGCCTCTAGTAATAGAATCCCTGTGCCATCCGGACCGATTGTTGCGGTTCCTTCGGATATATCGAGTACTTCCACGCCGCGTTCATTGGGATCGAGACACTGTAGAAGCAAGGTTTCTTTGGAAGCCGCTTCCCTCAAGCGTTGGATAGCCCAGGTAAATCCATTCATCTCCATTCGAAAAGTGGCAAATCCGCCATCTATCTTCTGAATGCCAAACGTTACTTCCTTTGCATCTTTACTAATTCCGTACACGACATGGCCTGTTGCACCCTCGGCAGACTCAAGTGATGTCCCTGCCTCCGGATCAAGTTCTTCATCAGGTATCGGTGTATCGTCAGCTCGACGTAGCAGACGATATAATTGATCTATACTCGAAATATCCCTTCCGGGCTCATCAACAGGTTGAGCGGGCAGGGGCCATACCGGTCGAATTGTAAATGCCGATTCGCCTAAACCTGCACCAAGTAAGGCAACATCCAGTGTCTGATTGCCCATTGAACTAAATGAATGAAAAATGGCACGCTCAATAACGAAAGCAGTGCTTGTGATTTTTAAAAACTCGCCTTCTCCTAATCCAATAGGCACAGATGCTGTTGTGCAAAAAGAACTTCCTGCGGAGCCGACGTTTGTCATTCGCCCCACTGAAATACGCCAACCATCTGGCATCAATCCGTTCATGAGGGCTGTGCGCTGCCATTGAGGCGCCACGAGCATACGAGCATGGCACTGCAAATTGATGCTAACCATAGTTACCCATCGACAAAGCAGATTATTGTCAGCTTCGCTGAGAATCCAAAACATGCCCTTTGCAAGACTTTCTACCAAAGTTTTAGCTTGCGCCTGAAGCGTACTCATCCATCCGTTGTTGCAATCGCCGCAAACATTGTAGACTACAGTGTCGTAAGGATCACCTTGTGCCACAGAGTCATTTTCAATGACTTTGATTTCTTCCCAAAACGCAATACGCTCGGGCCTGCCAAGTACATGCAATCTTTTTCGATGGCGTTTTGGAAAAATCTTAGCAAGCCAATCCGGGAATATGTGCTCACGAGCAAAATCTCTGGTGTTCTCGCAATAGATACATTTCCCTCGTTTGACCGGTTTCGTTCCGTATCGGAGATCGAAGTTACAGCGCTCGCAGAAAGGAGTTTCAGGATGGGTGGGCAGCGCGCACTGGGGGCACTTCTCTGGCTGTGTAGGTTGCTTCGGTTGGTCGTTTGAGGTGGTCATCATGCTCTCGTGCTAGGGCTTGAGAACCAGTTTGCCCTAAGGCCACCGCACACGGACAGTGCTTTTGCACTACCTCAATCAGACCTCCGCTTCCTGCCCCTAGTCGATGTCGGTGAACCGTGCTCGAATGCCGCTTTCGGAGAGCGCCGATGATTGCTCCTCCGCTGGCATGGGTCGCAAGCGGAGATGGAACTCGGGAGATGGAGCCAGCCGACCTCAGCCAGCAAGGTTCAGAAAGCCCGCCTAGCTCAGCGCCGGGGCTAGTCCTTTCATGCCTGCGGCCTTGCGTGATCCGCCCGGTCGCGTGTACCGATAGCTCCTCGCGGAATCACGAATCGCGGTAACACGCCTCTTATTTTTCAGCGGGAGGGGGCCAACTGAAAATCGCAGTGTCGGCGGTTCGACTCCGTCCCTGGGCACCATCCTCCCGATAGGTTCGGGAGTGACGCTTCCCGAGCTTAATATTCCAGATAGATTTGCCTCCGCGACGAGTGCGTTGGTCCGTGGATCACGTCGGGCGGCGGTCGAATTGTCCTGACGCGTCCGACCTGCCAGCCATCTTCATTTTTTTCGCGTCAGATCGTGTTGTGATCTGTCACCCGGACGCGCGCGATTTGATTACGGCCGCCGCACGACTGCTCCGCTTTGCATGAGATTTGTTCCAGGTGGCTGGGATATCATCGTTTATCGACAATGGCGCTCATTCAGTCTGGTCGGCGACTTGATGTTATCGGAAATCAATCTAACATCGGTTAGGCTGAAGACGAGACGTTGACTGCGCGATGCCAAAACTCAAGCTTCTCGGTGGCCGGAGGCCGCGGGAAAGATCCAAACTGGTTTTGGGTGGACCGGATGCGCTTGGGTTCTGGACGTGGGACGCCGAGCGCGATCGCGTATGGGCTGATACGTTCGTCGCGCTGCTGTTCGAGATCGACCCCGAGGAAGCCGAAGCCGGCGTGCCACTCTCGGTTTTCGCGGCACATATCCACCCCCCGGATCAGTCACGTGTCTTGGCCAGCTTCCGCGCGGAGGCGCGCGAGGACGGGCACATGGCCCTCGAGTACCGCGTTCGAGCGACTGGTGGGGGCCTGCGTCTGGTCCTGTCGCGCGGCCGCTTCGCCTACGATCACCGCGGTCGCCCGCTGTCGGGCCACGGGATCATCGTCGACATCAGCGACCTGCAGGCGCGGGATGAAGACCGGACCCCAGCCCCGCCGTTGGCCGAAGACCCGTCCGGAACATCGCTGGACCGTGCCGCGACTGCGGCGATCGCGGCCTTCCAGGCCATCGAACCCTTGAACGACCCGGGCCTGACGGCGCGCGCCGAAGCGCTTCTGTTCGAGATCGGCCGCAAGCTCGCGACGCAGGAAGCCGATGACGAGCGTAAGCGCCTGAATTAGAGCGCACTCCGCCGAAGTGGACACCGGTTCGGCGCAAGAGAGCGCATCAATACGAAGACTTAGAGCCGTGCTCGATAGCAACGCGCACGGTACACGACTCACAAGGCTGGGAGGCGTTTTGGGCATCGATTGGCCCAGAGGGTCGCT
>NZ_JAKSYH010000008.1 GCF_022829295.1 Methylobacterium sp. J-088 | reverse complement strand
CTAGATGTTTGATCCCAGGGTTTGATGGTGCACTCTTCACCTCGGAGTGGAGGGATGCGCTATGGGCCAGGTTCTTCACGGCAGCGCCACAACGACGGGGGCAGTCCGTCGAGCGATCCAGCATAGTCAAGCGAGCCTGAGGACGCTCTCGAAGCGCTACGGGATCAACCCGAAGACAGTCGCCAAGTGGAAGAAGCGGACCTCGGTCGCCGACCAGCGCACGGGGCCGAAGGATCCGCATTCCACGGTGCTGTCACCCGAGGACGAGGCGGTGGTGGTCGCCTTTCGCCGTCACACGCTCCTACCGCTCGACGACTGCCTCTACGCGCTCCAGGCCACGATCCCGCACCTGACCCGCTCGTCGCTGCATCGCTGCCTGCAGCGCCACGGCATCAGCCGACTGCCGGAGGTCGACGGCGACACGCCCAAGCGGTCCCGCTTCAAGGCTTACCCGCTCGGCTACTTCCACATCGATCTGGCCGAGGTTCACACGGCGGAAGGGCGGCTCTACCTGCTTGTCGCCATCGACCGCACGACCAAGTTCGCCTTCGTTGAGCTCCATGAACGAGCCACGCGGCGGGTCGCAGGCGACTTCCTCCGCCATCTCATCGAGGCGGTGCCCTACAAGGTGCACACGGTGCTCACCGATAACGGCACCCACTTCACGACACCCGGCAACGTTGCCTCGGCCGCCTCCATCATCAAGGAGGCGATCGCAGCCGGCGAGACCTTCCGAGCCCACAGCTTCGAGTCCGCCTGTGCCCGCAACGATATCGACCATCGCCTGACCAAGCCGCGGCACCCCTGGACGAATGGGCAGGTCGAGCGAATGAACCGCACGATCAAGGACGCGACGGTCAAGCGCTACCACTACGACAGCCACGAGCAGCTCCGCGCTCACCTGGCCGACTTCGTCAGCGCCTACAACTTCGCACGCCGCCTGAAGACCCTGCGGGGTCTCACGCCCTACGAGGCCATCTGCAAAGCATGGTCCGCAGAGCCCGGACGCTTCAGATCAAACCCGCTCCACCAAATGCCGGGACCAAACATCTAGGTCCGCTTGATGCGACCGCTATCCAGAAGCGGACGGGCAGGAAACCACCCTGAGCGGTCCTGCGGCTTGCGACCCCGACCGGCCATTCGGGCACATCCAGAAGCATCCTGAAAGCGGACATCGAAGGTGCAGCCACGATTGATGAAGTTGACGACTATGATGCGGCGCCTGTCTCGCAACGTTTCTGGCACAATGAGATGATCGACAGAGTCAGGTCGTCTTGTATCATAGTCGGGGCATAACTAGATCTCTTGAGGAGGCATTGTGTCAGCGCCCCGAAAACCTATTGTCATTTTACAAAATCGTGATTTGCACATTTTATTTCTGAAGAGCATCTGAGCGAACGTCCCGAGATACCCTTCGCAGGCGCTACAAATCCGATGCCCGCTGCAACGCTGACACCTGCGCAAATCCAACGGTCGATTAGTCCGGATGCCCTGATGAGCTTCGAGGATGGGAAATCCTATGCATCGCTCAAGCGGCATCTGACGAGGCTGGGGCTGACACCGCAAGCATACCGAGAGAAATGGGGCTTGCCGCGCGACTACCCAATGGTCGCGCAATCCTACTCAGACCGGTGCTCCAGTACGGCGAGGCGCCACAAGCTCGGTCTTAAACCGAAAGCACCGTCGCCGACATGCGTATCGCGTGCGACCGCGGACCGGCGGTAGAAATTCCTTGCAGCGCGCGGCCGGTGCCTGTCACGGATCAGCGCAAGATGAATGCGGGCACAGATCAATCATCGGCCGCGATCTCGAACGTCGCCTTGCCGTCCTCGCACTGAGTGAGCGAGATATCCACGTGCCGGCCGTCCTCCAGGCGCAGGATCACGGTGGGTTCAAGCCACATCGCCCGCAGCGCGTCGCGCTTCGTCTGTGACGCAGTAGTTGCGATCAATCCTGAATTTGCTCCCGTCCAGAACTGATACGCGACTGCGACCGGCTTGCGACCAACCGCGATGATCATACCGCGCCCTGCGAGGCCGCCGGGCGATCTGAAGGACGTGGGGCTCCCAAGACGACCAGCCTGCACAACCATGACGGACCTCAATGTCGGTCCGGCACACGTATCGTCGATGCCAGGGGAGGCGAAATCACATCGTCGTCAAGCAGTCGCCTTGCCGGATCTCCCCGGCAAACTTTTCTTCTAGTACCCGTTGAGTCTCCAGACTATTTTCCAATTGATGTTACAATAAAGTCACAAACGAAAGATTGATGAGACTTTATCCGGCGTAAGGACGCCCAACACGAGCCCGTGATTTGTCCTAATCTGGCCATTGCGCCTCAGTCCGGCTGCGCACCCGAAAATGCGGGGCGCGACGTAAAATTGGCTGGGGGAACACATGCGCGCCTTACGAGGCAGTCTGATCGCGTCCGTGGCAATGCTGCCCGGGCTGGCACAGGCACAAGAAGCAGTGACGCTGGGCGAGATCAGCGTCGTCTCGACCTCGCCGGTCGGTGCCGGCGGCGGCAATTCGAGTGGCGCTCAAAACCTCAACACGCTCGGCCAGATCGTGCCGACCGCACCCGCCGGTCCGATCCGCCTGCGCGGCTCCGAGCAACCGCTGAACAAAATCCCCAGCACGGTCGAGACTGTCACGGCCCGCCAGATCGACGTCGACCGCGGCACCGACAACATCATCGCCACCTTCGCACGCTCGACCCCGGGCGTGAACCTCAACGACTCGCAGGGCAACGGGAACCGCGTCGACCTGAACTACCGAGGCTTCACCGCTTCGTCCGTACAGGGCGTGCCGCAGGGGCTGGCCGTTTACCAGAACGGCATTCGCATCAACGAGGCCTTCGGCGACGTCGTCAACTTCGACCTGATCCCGCCGCAAGCCGTTCAGCGCATCGACGTGGTCACCGGCAACCCGGTCTTCGGCCTCAACGCCATCGGCGGCGCGGTCAACATCCAGATGAAGAACGGCTTCACCTGGCAGGGCACCGAGATCACCGCATTCGGCGGCTCTGATGGGCGGGTGGCCGGCAATCTCCAGTACGGTAAGATCGTCGACAATTGGAGCTTCTACTTCACCGGCGACGGGCTGAACGACCGGGGCTGGCGCTACGAGAACCCGAGCACGATCGGGCGGCTCTACGCCGATCTCGGCTACCGCTCGCAGGACTCGGAGTTCCACCTGATCGGGCTCGCCGCGCGCAGCTTCTACGGCGCGGCGGCAGCGACGCCGGTGGACTTCACCCATGTGGATCCGCGGGCGATCTTCACCTATCCACAGACCCAGACGACGCAGGTCGGCACGATCCAGCTCACCGGCCGGGTCGACATCTCGCCGACCTGGGATTTGGCCGGTAACGCCTATTACCGGCGCTTCGGCGAGAACTACGTCGATGGCAACCAGGGCAACTTCGAGAACTGCAGCAAGCGCGGCGACTTCAAGGGTTTTCTCTGCTATCAGGACGATGCATTCAACGTAAACGCGCCTCCGACCAGCCAGGTGGCGGCGCGCCGGGCCTACGCTGATCAGTTCACGATCATCGGCCTGAACGGCCAGCCGATCCCGTTCAACAAGAATGCCCCCTACGGAACGATCGACACGACCCTGACCCAGTCCGAGGCTTATGGCGGCTCGCTGCAGGCGGCCAACCGCGACCGGATCTTCGGCCTGCCCAACACCTTCGTGGTCGGAGGCAGCGTCGACGCCTCGAACTTCTCGTTCAAGTCGTCGAGTACGCTGGGTGTGATCAACCCGAACCTCTCCGTTTCGATCAATCCCAACAGCCCGTATTACGGCAACATCCCTGGCCTGGGCACGCCAGATATACGAACCCTCGGCGCCCTCGGCATCGCGCCGAGCAACGTCAGTGGGTCGACGCTGTATCTCGGCCTCTACGCCACCGACACGCTCGACGTGACCGACCGGCTCTCGCTCACCGCCGGCTTCCGCCTCAACTACGCTCGCATTCAGACCCGCGACCAGACCGGCTTCTCGCCGGACGTGACGGGCACGAACGAGTACTTCAAGGTCAACCCACTGGCAGGCCTGACCTACCAGTTCGATCCGGCATTCAATCTCTATGGCAGCTACTCGGAGTCGAACCGCGCCCCGACGCCGCTGGAGCTATCCTGCTCCAGCCCGACCCAGCCCTGCCTCCTGCCGAACTCGCTGGTGGCCGATCCGCCGCTCAAGCAGGTCACCGGGCGGACCTACGAGGCCGGCTTCCGCGGCGTGATCCCGAGCTTCCTCTCGGGCGGCAATTTGACTTACAAGGCCGGCGTGTTCCGCACCGACCTACAGAACGACCTCTATCAGGTCGCAGTGGCTGGCAACGCCGCGCGCGCCTACTACATCAACGTGCCGGCGACTCAGCGGCAGGGCATCGAGGTCAGCGCCGAGTACGTCGTCACCCCCGACCTGCTCGTCTACGCCAACTACGCCTTGATCGACGCGACCTTCCAGTTCAATCAGACGCTCTCGTCACCCAATAACCCGCTCGCCGGTACCGGCGTGGCTGGCGGCGCGACCGGTGGTGATGTGGTCCCGAACGGCGGCATCAACGTGCGGCGGGGCGACAAGATCCCGCTCATCCCGGATCACCAGATCAAGGCTGGGTTCGAATACAACATCACCCCGAACTGGCGGTTCGGCCTGAACGTGGCTGCGTTCTCGTCGTCATACTACCGCGGCGACGAGTCGAACCTGAACCGCAAGCTACCAGCCTACTACGTGATGAACCTGACGACGAAGTATCAGGTCACCAAGAACCTGGAGATCTTCGGGTTGATTACCAACCTGACAAACCAACGCTACGCCACCTTCGGCACTTTCGCCGAGACGGGTGCGGTAGCGGGCAATCTGTCGATCAACGATCCGCGGACCACGACTTTGGCTCAACCCCTCTCGGTCTACGCGGGCCTGACCTACCGCTTCGGCGCAGATCCAGTGCCGATGTCGCCGGAACCGATCATCAGAAAATATTGATACTAGACTATCCAGAACTTTTTGTAGGGCCGCACTCGTCGCGGCCCTACACGTTGGTTTGTCAATTTGTTCAGCTGATAACCGATATTAAAAGATTGACGCCGTATTTACTATTAGGCAATCACGGCGGTGATTTCTGCTTTCGCCAGGTTTCTCTCCGAAGCAGACAGGCAGAAAACCACCCCACCCAGCCATTCAGTGGTGCCCATCAGCATGGCCAGAAGTGGCCGAAAGGCGCCAGTCCGCTTTCGAGACGACTCGCCTGAAAAGCAGACACACCCTTCCGATCCAGGTCAGACTAACATCTCCGTCGCTCCGTTGGCGGGATAAAGACGCTCGTCATACCTACAGGGTTTAAACGTGCCGGACTGAAGCCAGGACGACCCAAATTAGGCGATCGAGGTGGTCACATTCGTGGCGCTGGACGACGCGGACAAATCCCGTGCACTGCTGGGGACCATAAACATTAGGCCGACGGCGAGGAATCAGCGACCATGATCGAGCTTCACACGTGGGACACGCCAAACGGACGCAAGATCAGCGTTGCCTTGGAGGAGATGGGTCTGCCCTATCGGGTGCGGACCGTCGACATCACTAACCGCCAGCAGTTCGATCCTTCATTTCTCGCGATCAGCCCCAACAACCGCATCCCCGCGATTGTCGACCCGGATGGGCCGGACGGCGCGCCAATCTCAGTGTTCGAGTCAGGTGCGATCTTGCTCTATCTCGGCGTGAAAACCGGACTGTTTTTGCCCGTCGACCGCCGGCAACGCGTGGCAGTGCTGGAATGGTTGATGTGGCAGATGGGCGGCTTCGGGCCGATGCCGGGGCAAGTCCATCACTTCCTCGGTGTGGCGGAGGCGGATCGCGCCTACGGGTTGGAGCGCTACCAGGCCGAGACGCGGCGGCTCTACGGCGTGCTGAACCGGCGGTTGCAGGTGGTCGAGTTCGTGGCCGGCGCGCTGTCCGTTGCGGATTTCGCGATCGTGGGTTGGGCATGGCGGCACGAACGCCATCGGATAGACCTCGCCGACTACCCCCACGTCCGGCGCTGGTACGAAGCGCTTATGATCCGTCCGGGCGTCAAGCGCGGCTTCGAGATTGCTTTGCGATGACGGGTCAATAACGAAGGTGGCGAGGCCTGTCATTCGCAGGTTTAGTCGAGCGGATCGGTCCATCCTAGGGTCATCGGCGTGCGAACGATCGCTACTGAACGGGTAGCTACTCTCTCGCCGTGGTCGAGACAGACTTTGGCGAGGGGTGTAAGAATCACGGCGCCAGTCAGCGATGGACGCGGGCTGTCGATGGGAGAGCCGATGAGCGGGCAAGTGGACTACTACGTCTCGCTGAATTCACCCTGGACGCATCTAGGAGCCGCCCGACTGATGGAGGTGACCTCACGACACGGTGCAACGGTTCGCAGTCATCCCATAGATGTCGGGTCAGTCTTCTCGGCATCGGGCGGCCTGCCGCTGCCCAAGCGCTCGCCCCAGCGGCAAGCCTACCGCATTCAGGAACTCGCGCGCTGGCGCGACGCCTTGGCCATTCCGATCGACCTTGAGCCGAAGCATTTCCCAGCCAACGAGACGACCGCCGCCCATTGCGTCCTTGCGGTGCGCGAGATGATCGGCGATCAGCCAGCCGTCGACTTGGCGCACCGTGTTCTGAAGGCGCTCTGGGAAGAGCAAGCCGATACGGGTGACAGAGATACGATCGGCCGGCTCATCAGCGATGTCGGCTTGGATGGATCATCGATCTTAGAAGACGCGGATGACGAGCGTTGGGCGGTGCTACGCTCGCAGGAAACCAGAGTTGCCATCGACCGTGGGGTGTTCGGTGTGCCGACGTATGCTGTGGGCGAGGACATCTTCTGGGGCCAGGATCGGCTGGACTTCCTCGATCGCCGCCTAGGGGCAGGCTGCTGAGTGCGATCGGTCCGGTCAGCGGCCCCAACGAATTCGGTTGCGTAGAAACACGACCTTCGCGCCTTGTGTCAGCAACGCATGCTCACCGGCATCGCCATGAGCCATTGCAGCCACTCTCGACCCCATTTGGAATCTCGGCAGGTCTTCCAACCAACGGTCTGCTCCCCTCTTAACGACCGAACTTGGCCGTAAGCAGCACGTCCGCTCCAGAGCAGGGTTCCCAGAAAAGCGGACCGGCGCTCGCCGACCCATCCCGGACTGTGAGTATGGCGTGCGCGGTGCTTCGTAGCGGATGCCTCGAGCGGCTGTTGAATGCTCCCAGGACCGGACGAGTCTGCCTAGGCGTCGGTGACTGCGTACCGCGGGACGTGCGCTGCTGATGCACCTCTCGTATAGGGTTCGGAAGCGGACATACGCGGGCGGGGGCGGAGACCATCGGGATGGCTGGAGAAGGGGATGCCGCGGTGCTTCTCGCCGCACTTCAGGAGCGGTTCGGTGAAGTCGTCGCGATCCCATCCGATCTCGACGGCCTCGACGAGGCGGTCCGCATCGCTTCACATCGCGTGCACCGCCGATACAGTGATCGCCCCGTCAGCCCAGCTCTGGTAAGGCTGATCTGCGCGCTTGCCCTGTCCGCACCTTCCAAGAGCGACCTGCAGCAGCGCGACATCGTCGTGATTACTGCCCCCGCGCTGCGGGCGCGCATCGCCGGCTTCCTGCCGCATATGCCGTGGGTGCGCGAGGCCCCGGCCTTCTTGGTGTTCTGCGCGAACGGCGCTCGGCTGCCCGAGATCGCGCAGTTGCGGAACAAGCCATTCCCAAACGACCACCTCGACCTGTTCTTCAATGCCACCGCTGACGCTGCTATCGCGCTCGCCACCGCGTTGCGCGCTGCCGAGGCGATCGGGCTCGGCGGCTGTCCGATCAGCGAGATCCGCAATCGGGCAGACGAAGTCAGTGCGTGGCTCGGCTTGCCGGAGCGGGTCATCCCGTTTGCTGGCCTCTGTCTGGGCTGGCCGGCGGACGACGGGCAGATCAGCCCGCGGCTGCCCTTGTTCATGACCCTGCACGAGAATCGGTACGATGGCGGGGACTTGGCGGCTGGCCTGACTGCTTACGACCGGCGCCGTCGGACGCAGCAGCCCTACCCGGAGCAACGCGATCCCGCCCGCTGGGGCGAGATGGCCGATTACGGCTGGTCGGAGGATAAGGCGCGGCAGTACGCAGAACCGCAGCGGGCGACTTTCGGGGCCTTTGTCCTGCAGCGCGGCTTTAAGCTCGACTGATCACCGCATCCACCATGCTCCCACACCTTGGCCAATCTGACCCCTGGCCTGCTTCAGACGTCCAGCAACTGTTCGGATCACCTTCTGCGCCTAACGGAAGCAACCATCGGCCAGCCGTCCGCTAAGGTCGGCTCGGGGAGCAACCGAACCTGGGCCTCCTATCCAAAAGCGTCCCTCTCACGTTCAACCCGTAGCAGTCGATCAGTGTGGCTCGGTTTGGACATGCTCAAACTGCGCCTTACACCAAGTCTCTTTGAGGCGGACTCACGCTGGATAGCGGTGCGGAAGGGCTATGATTCTGTCCTAAGGTTTGGAGCCTGGGAGGATGGGATGGCCGCTCCTGTGCCACTACGGCCGGACTACGATGGCGAGGCCCTGCGTGTCCTGGCGAAGAGTTCGCGCGACCCTGATCAGATCCGCCGCCTGCTAGCTCTGTCGGCGATCTATGCAGGCGGCTCGCGCTCCGAGGCGGCCGCTCTCGGCAGGGTCGGGCTTCAGACAGTGCGGGACTGGGTGCTCGCCTTCAACGCTGATGGGCCAGATGAGCTCATCGGCGGCAAGGCTCCCGGTGCCCGCCCGCGGTTGAACGCGGATCTGCGTGTCGCGCTGAAGGCCATGGTCGAGCAAGGTCCGGTGCCAGCCTCGGCTCGCAGGCGGTCGAGTTCGCAGAGCGCGATCTCACTCTTGCTCTGCGGTACGACCGCCGCTTCGGGGACGCCCGCCTTCTCACACCGCTGCGGGTCAGCGAGCCACTCCTCCGGCAGGAACAGGCGCAGGGCGACCGGCACGGGCACCTCGCCCCGCGCCACGGTGAGCGAGACGAGCGACTGGCAATTGGCCTTCTTGCCGAGCGCCCCACTGTACTGGCGCGCCACGCCCACCGAGTGCGTGCCCTTCTTCGGCAGGGCCGTGTCGTCGATCACCAGGCAGGCATCGGATCCGCCGACCAGCCGGTCCGCGGAGCGGACCAGTTCTGTCCAGAGCGGGCTGTCGTCCCAGGCCGGGCTGGCGATGAAGTGTTGCAGTTGGTCGTGGCCCGGCAATCCGAGGCGAGCCGCCATCGGCTGCAGGCTCTTGCGATCACCGGGACCGAGTAGGCCGCGCAGGTACAGCGGCGCCCAAGTCCGCCGCGTCTTGCGACCCATCGCAGCCAGAAACGGGGCCAGCCATACATCGAGGTCCGGCCCCGACGATCTCTCGCCCATGTCCATCTCCCGCAGTGCCACCGCAGGATAAAAACGCCCACCGCCCCTCAAAGTGCCCAGGTAGTGCTAGAAACACCACAGCACGCATGAATAAGTTGATTTTTTTGACTTAAAATACTATACGTTACTGAGATTGATCAAAACTTTATTAGGCCATCGAAAGCGATTGTAGCTGGATTTGCCAACCGTCCCGGGACAGAAAGCCGCCATAGGGTACGCTCAACCCGCATATGACGGATTGGGATGGCGACCAGAGTACCCAATGTAACTTGATCATGAATGGTAGCAACAGATGTAATTGCGACTCCTACGCCACTTGCTACAAGTTGTTTGATTGCCTCAGTACTCCCAACATCAAGTCGGCGAACGGGATTAACCCCGTTCGCCTTTAGGGCCTCTGCAACCACCTCACGCGACCCCGATCCCGGCTCTCTAAAAATGAAAGTCTCACCCTCAAGCCGGATGCGATCTATCGGTTCATCATCGTGCACGAAAGCGTGGTCTGCCGAGGTGATCAGCACCATCTCATCCGTAATCCATGCCTCGCTGACAATACCCGCTACATCGACGGGTCCCTCGACAAACGCGACATCAATTTCATTCTTCATCAACAGGCCTGCAATTGAACGAGTGTTTTCGCTCGTGATACTGAGATCGATTCCGGGATATGTACGATGAAAGGTGCCAAGATATTTCGGAAGCATATAAGTGGCAATCGTTGTACTGGCACCAATACGCAGAGAACCACTGCCTAATCCACGCAATGACCGTAACTCATCTTCAGCGGACCGTTCCATCGCGAACAGGGTCTTCGCATGCCTGAACAGCGCGTCACCCTCGCGAGTGAGCCGGACGCCGCGCGGACCCCGGTCGAGTAGCCGGCAGCCCACTTGAAGCTCGAAGTCGCGCACGCCTCTTGAGATGGCGGGTTGACTGACATTCAGCTCATCGGCCGCACGGGAGAAACTGCCTGTCTGAGCCACGGCGAAGAAAAATCGCAGAAGGTGGAGATTGAGAGCCATAACTCAAAGCTATACCCCTAAAAGGGAATTATATTTGCGCTGATCCGCCGGAATGGGGAAGGTTCCAGCTGCGAATCAAATTACAAAAAGAAAAATAATGCACAGCCGGCATCCCACCCGAGCGGGTGGGGTGCGAGAGCTTACAGATCGAACGAGTTCAGTGGTCGCTGCAAGCATAGGCCTTGAGCGTCCATGGAACCGCGTTTCAGGGAGTGAACGCCATGCATCTTGCCACTGACTCCCCCATCGGATTGGGGATCGAACTGACCACCTCCGACCGGGCCGCCGCGGCGGCCACCTCCGACATCGCTGGTCGGCTCGAACGGCTGCCGATGTCGGGCTACCAGCGCAAGATCTTCGCGATCATCGCTTCAGCTTGGCTCGTCGACCAGGTCGACGTCGCACTTCTCACCTTCCTACTAGGTTCGATCGTCGTCGCCTTCGGGTTAACACCAACCGAGGCCGGCCAACTCGCCGCCATGACCTTCGCCGGGCAGCTCGTTGGCAACGTGATCGCCGGTACTGCCTCCGACCGCTTCGGGCGCAAGACAGTGTTCCAAGTGACGATGCTGGTCTGGGGCTTCGCCAGCCTCGCTGCGGCGGCGGCTTGGAGCCTCACAGCCTTGATGGTCTGCCGGTTTCTGATCGGTGTCGGCGTCGGCGGCGAGGCACCGGTGGCCCAGGCGATGGTCTCGGAAATTGTGCCCGCCAATGTGCGCGGCAAGTATATCGCCTTCATGGAGGGCTTCTGGGCGATCGGCTATGTTCTGTCGGGGGCGATCAGCTTCTTCGTGCTGCCCTATCTCGGCTGGCGCTGGGCTTTCGCCATCGTGGGTCTCCTCTCGATGGTTGTGCTCGTGGTTCGTCGCTCTATGCCGGAGTCACCGCGTTGGCTCGCCGATAACGGGCGCCAGGCCGAAGCGGACGCGGTGATGTCCATGATGGAGCGCGAGGTCGAGCGCTCGACGGGTCAACCCCTCCCGCCGGTCGCCCCGTCCATTGCCGCTGCGGCTTCTGCGCCTGTGCTGCACCAGAACCCGATCGCGACGCTGTTCTCGCCCAAGTACCGGCTGCGGACGGTAATGGCCTTCGGGATGTGGTTCTTCGCGTTGATCGGCTTCTTCGGTCTGAACTCTTGGATCGCGGTGCTGCTCAAGGAACGCGGCTTCTCAATCGTCGGTTCGGTGGGCTTCGTCACCCTGATCACGGTCGGGGGAATCCCCGGTTTCTTCACCGCGGCACTGATGCTTGAGAAGGTCGGTCGCAAGGCCACGACGGCGGCGTTCCTGATCTGCGCGGCGGTGGCGGCCTACGTCTACGGAAACGCCGTCGACCAGACTTGGCTGTTCGTCACCGGCTTCGTGATGCAGTTTTTCATGTTCGGTATGTGGAGCTGTCTCTATGCCTACACGCCGGAGCTGTATCCGACCCGGGCACGGGCAACAGGTGCGGGCTTCGCCTCCGCGTTCGGGCGGATCGGCGCCATCCTCGGGCCGATGATCGTGCCGGTGCTGGTGCGCGATTACGGCCCGGCCACCGCCTTTCAAGTCGGTGCAGGGGGTTTTCTGATCGCCGCCATCCTGGTCCTCACCCTCGGCGTCGAAACCCGCGGCAAAGTGCTCGAAGCCGTCTCCCACTGACGTCCAATCCATCCTGCGCGCTCGAATGCAGCGCGCGGACCCCGCTTTCCTATTGTGGAGTCAAGAACAATGCCCGTCGTCGACATGCGTAGCCGTCCGACCTTCCTGCACGCCTTCTTCGGCGCCGATCCGCAGTCGCCGTCCTACGGGGTGGTGCGCTGGTTAAACAAGCGGGTCGGTACCCACGACCATGAGATCGACCACTTCACCCGCGGCATGAGCGTCGAGGGTTTCAAAGCAGAGATGGACGACGCCGGGATCGACGTAGCGATCATGGTCGCCCGCTCGGTGCCGGGGGTACGGGTCTCCAACGATGCGCTGGCCGAGGTCGCCCGGCACGATCCGAGGCGTTTGATCGGCATAGCCTCGGTCGATCCAATCGAACTCGGCCGCGCCGCCAGTGTGGCTGAGGCTCGGCGCGCGGTGACGGAGCTCGGCTTCAAAGCGATCAACCTCGATGCTGGCTTCTACGCAGAGGGCATGCGCGCCGACGACGAACGTCTGATGCCACTCTACGAGCTGTGCCAGGAGCTAAAGGTCCCTGCCTTCGTGATGTCGGGCCCGACCACGCCGGATCTGCGACTGAACGATCCGCTCGCTGTCGATCGCGTCGCCAAGACATTCCCAAAGCTGCCACTGGTCTGCTGCCACGGGTTCTATCCGAACGTCGCCGACATGGTCACCGTCGCGTTCCGCAATGAGAACGTCTATGTCTCGCCAGATATGTATACCTTTGCGGCGGGCGGGCAGCTCTACATCGAGGCGGCCAACGGCCCGATGAGGGACCAATTCCTTTTCGGCTCATCCTTCCCGTTCCGGCCGATGCGTCAGGGCGTCGAGGATTTCCGCATGCTCGGCCTGTCGGAGGCAGCGCTCGACGCTGCGCTTTGGCGCAACGCCGACCGGCTCCTCGGGCTCGGACTCGACGGATAAGGCGGAACTGATGTTCCGACCCTGACTCGACCTCATCGTCCTAGGCAGCTCTGCCGCACTCCAACACGGAGCGTCGGAATCGAGGCTCGTCCGGCGGTTCGTACGGTGACGTCAACAAGATCGTGGGATGCGAAGAAAATGCTGAGACGCGATGTTCTGTTCGGTGCAGGCGCCATCGCCTTCGCCGGTCGCTCCGCCATGGCCGACGAGGTTGCGCTGCCGTTCGGCAATGGCGAGCGGCCGCTCGTGGCCTATCCGGGCAAGCGCCCGCTCCTGCAAATGACCGCCCGCCCGCCGCAACTGGAGACGCCGTTCGCGGTGTTCGACGAGGGCGCCATCACGCCCAATGACGCCTTCTTCGTCCGCTACCACCTCGCCGACATCCCCACCGCGATCGACTCGCAGGCGTTCCGCGTCGCGGTCACCGGCCATGTCGCGGGGCCCCTCGACCTATCGTTGGCCGACATCAAGGCCCTACCGGGGGCAATCGAAATCGCTGCGGTCAACCAGTGCTCGGGCAATTCCCGGGGCTTCTTCGAGCCGCGCATGGCCGGCGGCCAGCTCGCCAACGGCGCCATGGGCTGCGCCCGCTGGACCGGCGTGCCGCTCAAGAGCGTCCTCGACAGGGCGGGCGTGAAAGCCGGGGCCGTGCAGGTGTCGTTCGGGGGGCTCGACGGGCCGGTCCTGCCGGAGACGCCCGACTTCGCCAAGGCGCTCCCCCTCGATCAGGCGAACGACGGCGAAGTCCTGCTGGCTTGGGGCATGAATGGGCAGAACCTGCCCTGGCTCAACGGTTTCCCGCTGCGCCTCGTGGTGCCGGGCTACTACGGCACCTACTGGGTCAAGCACCTCAACGCCATCACGGTGCTCGACACGCCCTTCGAGGGCTTCTGGATGAAGAGCGCCTACCGCATCCCCGACAATGCCTGTGCCTGCACCGAGCCCGGCAAGGCGCCCGACAGGACC
>NZ_JAKSYH010000189.1 GCF_022829295.1 Methylobacterium sp. J-088 | reverse complement strand
TGGCCCTCGTCGGGCAGCACCCTGGCCAGGATCGGGCCGACGGCCCCGAGCAAGGCCGGAAGGAGAGCGACGAACTCCATGGTCAGGCACCCTTCTCATGTTGTGGCGGACGGCATCCCGCAGCCACAGCCACCAAGATTCGGCAGGGACGGCCGGCCTGCCGGTGATCGGCGCCAGCGGGTCGGGGCGCGCGGGCGCGATCGGTGTCGCGCCGATCGGCGCGCGCACCGGCTCGCGGTCGCCCCGGCGGGCGTAGACGGCGCCATAGGCGGCTAGCGCGGCTTGGTCGCGCTCACCCTGGCGGCGGATGAGGATCGAGCCGGGCCGGTCCCACATCAGGAAGGCCTCGACCGCGCGGGCAAGGTCGCCGGCATTGGCCAGCCGCACGACGCTGGAATGCGCGAAGTTCGGCTGGCCGATGTTGAAGCACAGCGAGCAGCAGGCGTCGAAGAACGGCTGCGGCACCGGCTTGGCGAGCGCGGCGCGTACGGCCGCGACGTAGGGCTCGAGGTCGGCGACGCGGGCGTGCACCCGGCCGCCGTCGCCGGGCGCGATCGCCCCGCGGGTCACGACCGAGGTGACATGGCCCGGGATCGTCGCGGCGGCGGCGTCGGCACGGGTGGTGAAGGTCAGGCTGTCCGGGTTCTGGACCCGGCTCTCGACCGCCGCCACGCGCGGCCCGAGGTTCTGGCTCTCGATCGCGGACAGGCGCGCCAGGGCGTCGGTCGAGACCGGATCGAGGCTCAGCGCATCGGTGAGGTCGCGCACGACGATCACCGCGATGTCGGTCAGGCCGTCGGCGCCGAAGGTCTGCACGAACGGCCGCGCGTAGACCGCGTTCGGCGGCGCCGCGATCAGCACCGCCGCGCCCGGGCTCGCCGCGAAGGTGGTGGCGACTTCCTGCCGGCCGGCCGAGGCCAGCAGGTCGCGCAGATCCTTGACCACCGTGAAGGCCCGCGCCCCGGGCAGGACGTTCTTGGCTTGGTCGAGCCACGCGATGGCGAGGCGCACGGTGTCGTTCGAGGGGTCGGAGGCGTCGGCGCGGCGCCGGACGACGAACCGCGCCCGGTACACGCGGCCGGGCTCGACCGGATACGCGACGCGGCTGCCGATCACACTGGATCCGCGCACCCGGGCGACGCTGCCGTCGGCCCCGAACGCCAGCGCGTCCGCGGCGAGCCGCGGCAGTGCGCCGGTGTCGCCGCCGAGCTGCGCCGCGTCCGCGACCAGCGCGAAGGCGAGGCCGCCCTGGCCGGGCCGGTCGGTGCGGCCGGTATAGGCGAGCTCGGCGCCCGCCGCCCGAAGCGCGGCCGACGACACGCCCGCCTGGAGCGCCTCGACGCGATCGAGCGGGGCCTTGTCGGCGGTGGCGGCGTTCGCGGTGGCGGAGGCGATCGACCGCACGTCCTGGCCGACGGCGGCGGCGGCGCGCTGGGCGTTGGTGGCGAGGCCCTGGAGCGACGCATCGAAGCCGTTGCTGTTGGCCGCGCCGCCCGACATGGCGACGCCGATCGAGGTCATGTTGCCGACGATCTGGGCGGCCAGCGTCGCCATTGCACCCTGGGCGCGGGAGGTGTCGGCCGCGAAGGAAATGACGAGCGGTTCGGCCATGCGAAGGGTCTCCGGGTCGGGGCCGCGGATATCTGCGTCGATCGGGTTGTGCTTCGGCGCGTTGTCGCGCGGGCGCTCGACGGTGGCGGGCGCTCACCTGCCGAACTCGATTGGCAAGAGTCCGCTAAGGGTGGATTTCAGCCGGTCCGCTTCCGAGCAGTGATAGCGCCGACGCGGACATCATCTGTAGACCGCCCGGTGCGCGTGGTCGCTATACGCACAGCCTGCACCAAACCGTCCACGTCACTTGCTGCACGGTTCACGCCCTACCTTCAAATGCATGAAAAAGAAGGAACATAAGGTATAGCAAGAGGAGCTTCACGTGCTAACGCTGAGCCTGATTAGCTTGAATGTAGGCGCGTGCGGCCAGGGACGATAATGGACGGCTGAATAGAAAACCTTGTACCTGCCCGCAGCCTTCGCGACGTACAAGCTCCAGCTGCTCTGCGGTCTCGACACCCTCGGCGACAATGCCCATACCGAGACGTTCGCCGATACTGACCACAGCCCTCACGATAGCCGCCGCGTCAGGGTCGGCGATGTCGCGGATGAATGATTTATCGATCTTGATTTTGTCAAAGGGGAAGCGGCGTAGGTAGCCCAACGACGAGTACCCCGTGCCAAAATCGTCCAATGCGACGACGATACCGAGGGATCGCAGTCTATGAAGGCAGGCGATCACAGCATCTCCGTCCTGCATCAGAACGCTCTCGGTCACTTCCAGTTTGAGGCGATTGGCTGGCAGGCCCGTGTCGGCAAGTGCGGTAAGTACCGCTTCCTCCAAACCGCTTCGGAACTGCACGGCAGATACATTGACACCGACAAGGAGTGTCTCTGGCCAAGTCAACGCTTCACTACAGGCCTCGCGCAACGCCCAAGCGCCCAGCGGCACGATCAGGCCGTTCTCCTCCGCCAGCGGGATAAACTCCCCGGGCGAGACGCCGCCGCGAACGGGGTGCTGCCATCGCATCAGCGCTTCCAAGCTGACCACGGCTCCGGTGGTGGCGTCCACGACTGGTTGGTAGACGAGGTAAAACTCACCGCGCCGAACCCCCTCCTTCATATCGAGCCCGAGTTGACCGCGACTTGCAACACGTGCTCCAAAGTCAGGGCAGAAGATACGGTACGTGTTGCGCCCCTCAGCCTTAGCTTCGTAAAGCGCCATATCGGCCCGCTTGAACAGTTCGTCTGCATCCCGGTCGCGCTCTGTGGCGATCGTTAAACCGATGCTCACACCAACTTCCACGATTTGCCCGTCGAGGTGGATAGGTGCTGCCACGGCGGCTATCAGCCGCTCGGCGACAACATCCGCGGCACAGGGTTCGTCGAGATAGGTCAAAACGATCGCGAATTCATCGCCGCCGACGCGAGCGACTGTGTCATAGGGGCGCAGTACGGATCGCATCCGCACAGATACTTCGCGTAGAAGAGCATCGCCCGCTGGGTGACCCAAACTGTCGTTGATCGCCTTGAAGCGGTCGAGGTCACAGACGAGCACGGCAGTCGGGCTGCGCGTTCGCGCTGTTTGGGCGATGGCTTGATCTAGACGATCGTGGAATAACGCGCGATTGGGCAATCCGGTCAAAGCGTCGTGCAAGGCTAGGTAGTGGATCCGGTCCTCTGCTTCCCGACGCACTGACACATCGCGAAGAACGGCAATGTAGCCGGAAAGACTGTCCGCATTTCCCTCATGAAGCCGGCTCACGGATGCTTCGATCCAAACGTGGTGGCCATCTTTGTGCTTGTACCGAACGCAACAGGTTGGTCGCTCATCGATGCCGGCCAGCACCTGCGTCCAGTGCTCGGCGAAGATGTGAGTATCGTCGGCGTGAATCAGGTTGAATGCCTGTGCGCCAATCAGCTCCTCGGGCGTGTACCCGAGAATATTCCGTACCGCGGCTGAAACGTAGGTGCGACGCATGTCCACGTCGCAGAGGACGAAGATATCATTTGCGCTGTCGGCGATAAGGCGGAAGCGACGCTCGCTGTCAACCGCCTGCCGTTGCGCACGATGTGTCACGTGATGTGCGATCCGCCCGCGCAGGGCAGCTTCAATGAAAACAGCAAGATCGGAGAGGCGTTCCCGATCCTTTGCGTCGAACACCGCCCGCGGCACGGTATCGGCCACGCACACGGTCACCTTATTCGCCGCGCCATCGTCGAGTGAGATCGGGACGCCGGCATAGAAGCGGAGGTGCGGTTCGTCCGTGACGTATGGGTTACGGACGACGCGATGATCGGCCAGGGTGTCGAGGATGACAAGGGGGATGTGTTGCTGTCCGACAGCTGTGAGCGCACAGAGTGCGTCAGAACGTGACGATGAATTGAGCGACAAGCCCTCGCTGCCTAGGAGAAACTGACACGCCTCGTCGAGCCGCGACACATATGCATAGCGAACACCGAAAAGCCCTGCGGCGACGCGGCAAATGGCGTCGAGCTGCGGGTCGCGAGGCGAGGTACGCCAATTCGCACTGTTGGCGGTTTCAGAGGACGCACAGGGACGCTGGGCCATCGACATCTCAACCCGATTGAATTGCACCCCCATGTTCGAGGAGAACGTTTAACAATCTACGGCATGTATAAAACCGAGATACAGAGTCTATTCGACTCGCGCATCAGACCATTTGTCGCTGTATGGAGTTGCCCCCATCAAACCGGACACGGGACTGGTTGCATCTGAGCACGGATGAACTCACGCGGCGAGCGCATGGCGAGCCCGCGATGGGGATGGTGTTCGTTGTAGTCGGTGAGCCAGGCGCCGATCCGCGCCAGGACGGTGTTGGCGTCGGGCCGGGGTTGGACGCGGGTATAGTCGCGCTTGAGCGTCTTCACGAACGCCTCGCTCACCCCGTTGCTCTCGGGCGAGCGCACCAAATTAACTGCTGTTGATCACCCTAGTGCTCTGACGCGTTCACTTCGTTCATGCGAGTGAGCACTAGTTCTTTGGGTTTCCATCATTTTTTCCGGACTCGGCTGACGCCTCCGTCTGGATTGATGCACTAGGGTGTCGACCAGGGTCATCTCGTCCACAACCCGATCGCCACGTTCGAGCGCGCCTACCGGTCGGATCGCTCCGATCAGATCTGGATGCCCGAGCATGTCGCGGCCTTCGCCGAGGCGGCCACGCCTGAGATCTGGCTCGCGATGATGCTCGCGCTCCATACGGGCCAGCGGCAGGGGGATCTCCTGGCGTTGCCTTGGAGCGCCTGGGACGGACGCGCGATCACGCTGCGCCAGGGAAGAGCCGGCGGCTCATCTATCTACCGGCGACGCGCGCCTTGAAGGCTGCGCTCGATGCGGCGCCGCGCAGGGCTACGACAATCCTCGTGGCAGTTCGCGGGGCAGCCTGGCGCAAGCGCCGATACCACGCGGTATGGAGCGAGACGTTCGCGGCCGCGCGGATCACGGAGGACCCGCACCTCCACGATCTCCGGGGACGGCAGTGACGATGCTGGCCGAGGCCGGTTGCACGGTCCTGGAAATCGCAACGATCACCGGGCACAGCCAAGCGCACGCTCAAAAAATCCTGGACCGCTATCTCGCCTGCATGCGCAGCCTCGCCGAGTCAGCGATCGCGAAGCTCGACGATCACCGCCGGATCCGGGACAGTTTGCAAACGGACCTGCAAACGGCGTGATGTGCGGTTCCGGAAAGACCGCTAAGCCGTTGAAGGTAATGGTCGGAGTGGCCGGACTCGAACCGACGACCCCCTGTCCCCCAGACAGGTGCGCTACCGGGCTGCGCTACACTCCGACGCCCCATGGGCTCGGCGCTCTTAGCCGTCGCGCAGCGCCTGTGCAAGTCCTTCGCGCGGTCTGGCCCGGGGCCGGAAGCGCTGGCGCTCCCGGCTTGCGGCCGCTACGGGGTGCGCGCGTCCCCGACAGCACTGACGGTTCATGACCGACCGACCGATTGCCTTCGATCTCACGCGCCTGGTCACGCGCCTGCGCCACGCGAGCCCGTCCGGAATCGATCGCGTCGATCTGGCCTATGCCCGCGCCTACCTCGGTCGCGACAGCGTCGGTGTCGTCTCGACGGCGGCCGGGCCGCGGATTCTGGATCGGGATCGCGCGCGTGCGATCGTCGAGGCGGTGGCGGCCGGATGGGTCGAGGATTGCGAGGCGCCAGACGATCCGGTCTATCGGCAATTGGCATTGCGCTGCGGCGCGTCGGCCGTTGCGCCCATTAACGAGGT
Source organism: Methylobacterium sp. J-088 (assembly GCF_022829295.1). Lineage (GTDB taxonomy): Bacteria > Pseudomonadota > Alphaproteobacteria > Rhizobiales > Beijerinckiaceae > Methylobacterium. Next base: position 41,950 of record NZ_JAKSYH010000189.1, on the reverse strand, counting down.
TGCGCGGGCCGGCACCGGGGCACGGCGCCGGATCCAGGCCCGGACAGCGGCCGAGATCGCGTTGCGCGGCCGAACGGTCGATGCGCTCCCTCGGGGCGCACTCTATCTCCATACGTCGCACCTGCGCCTGGACGATCCCCGGCGCTTCGACTGGCTCTACACCCGCCGGGACGTGCGCAGCGCCTTCTTCGTTCACGACCTGATCCCGATCACCCACCCCGAATACGGCCGCGCCGGCGAGGCCGACCGCCACCGGGCGCGCCTGCGCACGATCGGGCGGCACGCCGCCGCCATTCTGGTGAACTCCGCCGATACCGGACATCGCACCCTGGATCACCTCGCCGCCGAGGGCTTCGGCCGGCCGCCGGTGGCGGTGGGCCATCTCGGCGTCGAGCCCGCCTTCGGGCGCGTGGGGCCGCGCTTCCAGCCTGACCGGCCGACCTTCCTGGTCTGCGGCACCATCGAGTCGCGTAAGAACCACCTGCTTCTCTTCCAGATCTGGCGGCATCTGGCCGAGCGGCATGGGGCGGCCACACCCCGGCTGATCGTGGTCGGGCGCCGGGGCTGGGAGGCGGAAAGCGCCATCGATATGCTGGAGCGGTGCCCGGGCGTTCGCGCGCACACCATCGAGGCGACCGGCCTGTCCACGCACGGCCTTGCCGCGCTGATGCGCAGCTGCACCGCGCTGCTGATGCCGTCCTTCACGGAGGGCTACGGGATCCCGCTCGTGGAGGCCGCCGCCTCCGGATTGCCGGTGGTCGCCTCCGACATCCCGGTCCACCGGGAGATCGCCGAGGGCTTCGCCCTCTTCTGCGATCCCCTCGACGGTCCGGGCTGGATCCAAGCAATCGAATCGCTGGCGACACCGGCCTCACCGCTGCGGTCCGACCTTGCCGGCCGCCTCGATGGATACAGGCCGCCGAGTTGGGTCGCCCATTTCGACGCTGTGGGGCCGACCCTCGCGGCGCTCTGAGGTCGATCGCGCTCGGCAGGCCCTGGACGCCAAGTTGCACGGGTCGGGCCTGACGAATATGGAAAAGCATCAGTCCGACAGACTGACGAATCTCAGGCAGAACGGAGATCCTGCCGATGCAGGTGGTCGACCTCGATCGCGATGCGGTCAAGCGCGGGCTTGACGACGGCTCGATGCTGGTCATCGATGTGCGGGAGCCGCACGAATACAGCGCCGGACATATCCCCGGGGCGGTCTCGCATCCGCTTTCCAGCTTCGATCCACAGGCCGTCGCCGCCCTGGTGGCCGAGGATGGGCGGCAGCCGGTCTTCTCCTGTGCCTCGGGTATCCGGTCGGTTCATGCGCTGATGGCGGCGCAGCAGGCGGGCCTCGATATCACCCGACACTACAAGGGCGGCTTCAAGGATTGGTACGGCGCGGGCGAAACCATCGAGTAGCCTGCCGGATCAATCCGGCCTCCGGGGCCGTCATGTGCGCGGGCGCACAAGCAACATCGTTGCTTGCGGGTTACGGCGCGCTGGCGGCGGAACTATCGTCAAGCTCGGCGCGACCGATGGTCGGCCTATGGACAGCAGGACCCGATGCGCAGCCGGCTTCTCAGCCTTCTCACCGTGCTCTCCGGACTGGCCGTCGGCCTCGCCGCGGGGCCGCTTTCGGAGCCAGCTCACGCCCAGGCGCCGGGCGGCCCTCCGCCGAAGGTCACCGTGGCGAAGCCCGTGGTGCGCCAGATCATCGAGCAGGACCAGTATACCGGCCGCTTCGAGGCGATTGATTACGTCGAGGTTCGTGCCCGGGTCACCGGCTACCTCGAGAAGATCAACTTCGTCGACGGCCAGACCGTGAAGAAGGGTGACGTTCTGTTCGTCATCGACCGCCGTCCCTACAAGGCGGCCCTGGAGCAGGCCCAGGCGGCTGTGGCCTCCGCCAAGGCGCGCCAGTCCTTCTCGCAGACGGATCTCGAGCGTGCGCAGACCCTGTCGCGCAGCGGCAACATCTCCGAACAGGTCACGGACCAGCGCCGGCAGGCTTCGCAGACCGCCCAGGCCGACGTCGACAGCGCCCAGGCCGCCCTCAACAACGCCCAGCTGAACTACGACTTCAGCGAGGTGAAGGCGCCGATCAACGGCCGGATCAGCCGGCGTCTGGTCACCGAGGGCAACATCGTCAGTGCCGATCAGACCATGCTGACGACGATCGTGTCGCTCGACCCGATCTACTTCAGCTATACGGTCGATGAGAAGGCGTTCCTGAAGTACCAGAGCAGCCTCGGCATCGGCATGGGCCAGACCCAGCAGGGCAAGGGCGTGCCGATCCTGATTGCATTGTCGGGTGAGCCCAAGCCGACCCGCAAGGGTACGCTCGACTTCGTCGACAACCGCGTCGACAACGCCACCGGCACGATCCTGCTGCGGGCGACCGTCCCGAACGCCGATTTGTTCATCAAGCCCGGTCTGTTCGGCATCGTCTCGATGCCGGCAACGAAGTCGTTCGAGGGGGTCATGATTCCCGACGAGGCGGTGGCCGCCAATCAGGACAAGCGGATCGTCTACCTCCTCGGGCCCGACAACGCGATCCAGCAGAGGGACGTGGTGCTCGGGCCGAAGGTCGATGGCTACCGGGTGATCCAGTCGGGGTTGAAGGGCGACGAGCTGGTCGTGGTCAACGGCACCTCGCGGGTGCGGCCGGGCGTGAAGGTGACGCCCGACACGATCGAGCTGCCCCCGAGCAAGACGTGAGCCTGACCGGCTCGCCAGGACTGCCTTCGCGCGCGCCGAGCGGCGCGCCCCGCACCGACGACGCAGGGCCCCGTCCGGGAGACCGGCGGGCCTCAGAGGTTTGACCGATGCGTTTCGCCCATTTCTTCGTCGACAGACCGATCTTCGCGTCCGTCACGTCGATCGTGTTCCTCATCCTCGGCTTCGTGGCCTACGAGAGCCTGCCGGTCTCGCAGTACCCCGAGATCGTGCCGCCGACCGTGACGGTGCGCGCCTCGTACCCGGGCGCAAACGCCGAGACCGTGGCCGCCACGATCGCGACGCCGATCGAGCAGGAGGTCAACGGCGTCGACAACATGCTCTACATGACGTCGTTGTCGACCAACGACGGCAACATGCTGCTGACCGTGACCTTCAAGGTTGGCACCAACCTCGATATCGCCAACGTGCTGGTGCAGAACCGGCTCTCGGTGGCCCAGCCCCGCCTGCCGCCGGACGTGCGCAACCTCGGCGTCACCGTGCGCAAGGCCTCGCCCGACCTGATGCTGGTCGTGCACCTGCTCTCGCCGAACAAGACCTACGACCAGAACTACCTCGCCAATTACATCTACCTGAACATCCGCGACGAGCTGCTGCGCCTCGACGGCGTCGGCGACATCACGATCTTCGGCGGTAACGAATACGCCGAGCGGATCTGGGTCGATCCCAACAAGCTTGCCGCCTACGGCCTCTCGGTCACCGACGTCACCACGGCGTTGCAGGAGCAGAACGTCCAAGTGGCGGCCGGGCAGCTCAACGGCCCGCCCGCGGCCAAGAGCGAGGCGTTCCAGCTGGTCGTCCAGTCGCAGGCCCGCTTCAAGACGCCCGAGCAATTCGCCGAGGTGATCATCAAGGCGCAGGACGGGCGCCTCGTTCGGGTGAAGGACATCGCCCGCGTCGAGATGGGCCAGAAGGACTACACCACCAACTCCTACCTCAACGACACGCCCGCGGTGGGCATCGGCGCGTTCCAGCGGCCAGGCACCAACGCGCTGGACGCGGCGGCGTCGGTCAAGAAGGTGATGGAGACCGTCAAGAAGAACTTCCCGCCGGACGTCGAGTACCGCATCGCCTACAACCCGACCGAGTTCATCGAGGAGTCGATTCACGAGGTCTACAAGACCCTGTTCGAGGCGGTCGGCCTCGTGGTGATCGTGGTGCTGGTGTTCCTCCAGAGCTGGCGGACCGCACTGATCCCGGTGATCGCGATTCCCGTGTCGCTGATCGGCACTTTCGCGGCGATGGCGGCCTTCGGTTTCTCGCTCAACAACCTGACCCTGTTCGGGTTGGTGCTCGCCATCGGCATCGTGGTCGACGACGCGATCGTGGTGGTGGAGAACGTCGAGCGCAACATGGCCGAGGGGCTCTCCGCGGGAGACGCCGCCCACAAGACCATGGACGAGGTCGGCGGAGCGGTCATCGCCATCGCCCTGGTGCTGGCCGCGGTGTTCGTACCGACCGCGTTCATCCCGGGCATCTCGGGCCAGTTCTACAAGCAGTTCGCGCTGACCATCGCGGCCTCGACGCTGATCTCGGCGTTCAACTCGCTCACCCTGTCGCCGGCGCTCTGCAAGCTGCTGCTGGTGCCCCACCATGCCCGTAAGGAGCCGAAGTTCTTCCTGACGCGGTTCGTGGCTTGGCTGGCGAACGGCTTCAACCGCGCGTTCGACGCGACCTCGAACGCCTATGGGCGGACCATTCGCGTCCTGACCGGCGGGATCGTCGGTTTGGGCGTGATGCTGCTGATCTACGCCGCGGTGATCGCCGGCACGCTGCACCTCGCGCAGACGACGCCGACGGGCTTCATCCCGGACCAGGACCAGGGCTACCTGATCGGCGTCGTGCAGCTCCCGTCCGGCGCTTCCCTCGACCGCACGACGGACGTGATCCTGCGCGCCGCCAAGCAGGCCCGCACGGTCGACGGCGTGGCCAATGCGGTGATCATCGCGGGCTTCGACGGCGCGACCTTCACCAACACCACCAATGCCGGCGTGATGTTCCTGACGCTCAAGGGCGCGAAGGAGCGTGCCGAGACCGGACGCAGCGCTGGGGCGATCACCGGCGACGTGCTGAAGGCTACCTCGGACATCCAGGAGGCCCGGGTGATCGTGATCCCGCCGCCGCCCGTCCGTGGCCTCGGCAGCGGCGGTGGCTTCAAGATGCAGATCGAGAGCCGGCAATCGTCGGAGATCGGGCCGCTGATGGCCGCGGCTGGCGCGGTGATCGGTCAGGCGAACCAGAGCTCCGACGTGCAGCGCGTCTTCACGACCTTCGACAACTCGACGCCGCAGCTCTTTCTCGACATCGACCGCACCATCGCGCGGATGCTGAACGTGCCGCTCGCCAACGTGTTCTCGTCGGTTCAGGCGGATCTCGGCGGCACCTACGTCAACGACTTCAACACCCTGGGCCGCATCTACCAAGTGCGCTTGCAAGGCGACGCCGCCTTCCGCACGTCGATTCAGGACATTTCCCAGATCAAGGTCCGCTCCTCCACCGGCGCGCTGGTGCCGATGGGCACGCTCGCCTCGGTGCGCGACGTGACGGGACCGCAGATCGTTCAGCGGTTCAACCTGTACTACTCGGTGCCGGTGCAGGGCGTGGCCAAGCCAGGCATCTCGACCGGTCAGGCGCTCGACGCCATGGAGGAAATCGCCAAGAAGAACCTGCCCGACGGCTATTCCTACGACTGGACTGAGATCGCCTATCAGCAGAAGGCGGCGAGCGGCACGGCGGGCGCGGTCTTCGCCCTGGGCGTGCTGCTGGTCTTCCTCGTGCTCGCCGCGCAGTACGAATCCTGGGCCCTGCCGCTCGCGATCCTGCTGGTGGTGCCGACCGGCGTGCTCGCGGCGCTCGCAGGCGTGCAGTTCCGCGGTCAGGACAACAACATCCTGACCCAGATCGGCCTGATCGTGCTGATCGGCTTGGCTGCCAAGAACGCGATCCTGATCGTGGAATTCGCGCACGACATCGAGCAGCGCGAGCATCTGAGCCCGGTCGACGCGGCGGTGGAGGCCTGCCGCCTGCGCCTGCGCCCGATCCTGATGACCGCCTTCGCGTTCATCCTCGGCACCCTGCCGCTGGTGATCGCCACCGGCCCCGGCGCCGAGATGCGCCAGGCGCTCGGCACGGCGGTGTTCTTCGGGATGATCGGCGCGACCTTCTTCGGCCTGTTCCTGACGCCGGTGTTCTACGTGGTGATCCGCCGCTTCTCGCTCTGGCTCGGCCGGTTCCGGAAGAAGCACACGCACGGCGATCACGGGGACGCTGCGCCGGCCCACGGCTGACGCGCCGCTCCGGCTTCTGGAAGCCGCGTCCGATCCGCCAGGATCGGGCGCGGCTTTCGCGCGACGGGAGGACCTGTCCGGTGTAGAGGCTGGCGGCATGCACGCCCTCGGCCGTCTGTTCCTTGGCGCCCTCGCCCTCGTTTTCGCCGTTCCGGTTGGCTGCGCCGTCCTGGTCATGGCGCTCGTCGTCGATCCGGCTGCGCAGGCTTGGCTGACCGGCGGCGCGCTCGCCGGCCTCGACATGGCCCTGTCGGACCTCTCGGCCGGCCTGCCGCCGGAGGGACTTGTCCTGTTCATTGCAGGCCTTGCCCAGGCGCTGTTCGTCCTGCTGGCCGTGCCGCCGGCCTTCGTGGGTCTCTGCGGAGAGGTCCTCGGGCGGCGCGGCCTGATGTGGTACGGCGCCGGCTGCGGCGCGCTGACCGCTGCTCTCCCCTGGCTCACCCGCGGCGTGCTTCGCTCGGGCGAGGCCGGCCGCAATCCAGGTCTCCTCGCGGCCGAAGCGCGGCTGACCCTGATCCTGTTCGTGGTCGGTGCGAGCGCCGGCCTCGTCTACTGGCTGATCGCCGGTCGCCGGGCCGGCCTCGTCCGGGACGATCGCGCGAGGGAGGCTGCCTGAAGCTGTTGTCGCGGGACGCCGTCGACCAAGTTCGCTTGGCCGCCGGTATCCCGCCGCGCTACAGGAAAGGCGCCCAGCCCCGGATTCCGATGCTCGCCCTGCGCTCCCTCGCCTTCAACATCTGCTTCTATGCGCTCACCACGGTGCTGGCGGTCGCCGGCTTACCGACCCTGGTCTCCGGGCGGGCTGTGATGCGGCTGGCTTATCTCTGGGGACGGATCACCCTCTGGCTGCTGCAGACGGTCGCTGGCACCCGGGTCGAGTTCCGCGGACTGGACAACATTCCCCCGGGGCCGATGCTGGTGGCGGCCAAGCACCAGTCGGCGCTCGAGACCCTGGCGCTCTGCACGGTTCTGCCGAACTTCGCCTACATCCTGAAGCGTGAGCTGCTCTTCATTCCGCTGATCGGCTGGTACCTGTCGCGCAGCGGCATGGTGGCGATCGACCGTTCCAAGGGCGCGCGGGCCATGAGTCTGATGAACGCCGCCGCCGTCGAGGCCATCCGGCAGGGCCGCCGGCTGATCATCTTCCCGGAGGGGACCCGTCGTTCCGTGGGGGCCCCGCCGGCCTACAAGCAGGGCCTGTCGCACCTCTACACCGCGTTGCACGTCCCCTGTCTGCCGGTCGCGCTGAACACCGGCTTGTTCTGGTCGCGCAACAGCCTCGTCCGGCGGTCGGGGACCGCGATCATCGAGTTCCTGCCGATCATTCCCCCCGGACTGCCCCGGCAGGAGTTTCAGGTCCTGGTCCAGGACCGCCTGGAGGCGGCTTCGAGCGCTCTGGCCGATGGAGCACGCCACGGCCTCGACGCTGCGGCGCATCCGGTTCCGGACGCCGAGTCCACACCGTTCCGATCCCGTCGCTGAACCGTCTGCGCGTCGCCCGCCACACATGATCCCGGCTTGTGGATAACGGGCATCATCCCCACATCCTTTCCTAGGAACGTCGCCCTTGACGGCTGTGGATATCGCAGGCTAGGTTGGAACAAATGGCGAACAGAAGAGCCCTGTCCTGGTCGGCCGCGCTTCGCGACCTGAAGGACGATCGCACCCGGAGGCAGGATGTGCGTGAAGAACGCCTCAAGACGAATGCAGGCCTGCGCGGCGCGCCTGCGCTGCCGCTCTCGGCTTGGCGGGGCCGCTCCGGCCGGCGCTACGTGGTCGGGGTTCATCCGGCCGGGGGCTTCGATGTCGACGAGATGGCGGAGGCCGTGGTGATCGCCGTGCGCCGCGACGATACCGGCATCGCCAAGATGGTGTCGGTTGCCACCTCGAAGGAGAGCCCGCGGGATCACCTCTGCCGGACGTGGCTGGAGCGTGTCCGCAACGGCGGTGCCACCGAGATGCATGTGCATCGCCTCGCCGATAGCGAGGCCGACCGGATGGCGATTGCGGACGATTTGAAGGCGGATACGGTGGAGCCGGCTCAGGTCTGAGCGCGGGGCCGACGGGTCCCTCCGTGCCGTTCGATCCGCGTCGCCGTCGGTCCGGGTCGCCGTTGCCCCAGTTTCGCCCCTTGCGTGGCCTCATGGCGGGGTCGTGACGTCCCTGTAGGGGATCGAGGCGGGAGCGGAACGCATGGTGCAGGATCGGACACAGCCGGAGCATGCGGCGCAGACGTACCCGCGCGGCGACAGGCGTCGCTCACGTCTCGGGCTGTTTCTCCCCTACATCCTCCTCACCCTCGTGGTGGTGGCTTGGTCGATCGGCTGGTTCTGGATCCGCGGCCGGGCGGTCGGTGAGATCGACGGCTGGATGGCGCGGGAGGCGGCTGCGGGCCGGAACTGGGGGTGCGCCGACCGGACCGTGACCGGCTATCCCTTCCGCATCGAACTGCGCTGCAGCGCCGTGACCCTGGACCGCTCGGACGGCCGCTTCCGCCTCGGGCCGACGACCGCGGTGGCGCAGGTCTATCAGCCACGCCTCGTGGTGTTCGAGAGCGCGGGTCCGTTCCACGTCGAACAGGGTGGGTTGACGGGTGACGCGTCCTGGCGGGCCCTTCAGGGCAGCTTTCACGGCGCGTCGGATGGATTCACCCGAGCGTCGGTGGTGATGGACGACCCGAAGGTCGCGGTGACGGGCGTGCCGACCGGACCGATCGACGTCTCGGGGCAGCATCTGGAACTGCATGCCCGGCCCGATCCCGGCCGATACACATCCGAAGGCGCCGTGGATCTCAGTCTGCGCCTGACACGGGCGGAGGTCCCACAATTCGACGTGCTCACCGGTACGCAGGATCCGGCCGACCTCGTGCTGGACGCGGCGCTGTCTCAAGCCACGATCCTGCGCACCGGGCCCGTGCCGCGGGAGCTGGAGCGCTGGCGTCAGGCCGGCGGAACGCTGGACATTACGGGGCTCTCCCTGGCCAAGGGCCAGCAGCGCATCCAGGCGAAGGGCAGCCTCGCCCTCGACGCGGCTCACAGGCCGGCCGGACAGCTCAATCTCCGGGCGGCGGGGATCGATACGCTCGTCGGCAGCATCGTGGGACAGCGCTTCGGCTCGGAACGCGGCGCCCTCGTGAGTCAGCTTGTCGGCGGCCTTCTCGGATTGAGCCGTCGCCCGCAGCCCGATGCGCCGGCCGATGCGGCACCGCTGAAGGATCTGCCGCCGATCCGGCTGGTCGACGGCAAGGTCGTCTTCAGCGGCTTCCCGATCCCGAACGTCTACCTGCCCGCCTTGTATTGAGGGCTCCGACGCTACGCGCATGCTCCCGGCATCCGGATCGGCTATAAGGCGCCCATGGCTTCCGCGACCGCTTCCCAAGCCCGCATCAAGATCTGCGGGCTCAGTACCGAGGACACCCTGGACGCCGCCCTGGCGCTCGGGGTGGATTGGATCGGCCTCGTGCATTTCCCGCGCAGTCCGCGCCACGTGAATCTTGCCCGCGCCGCCGCCCTGTCGTCCCGCGCGAAGGGGCGTGCCGAGCGCGTGGTCCTGCTGGTCGATCCGGACGATACCCTGTTGGCCGACGCGATCGTGGCGATGGATCCCGACCTGATTCAGCTGCATGGCCGGGAGACGCCAGAGCGCGTCGCGGCGATCCGCGCTTCGACCCGCCGTCCTGTGATGAAGGCGCTGGGCCTCGCGACACCGGCGGATCTCGCGCCGCTTGCAGCCTACGCAGCGGTGGCCGACCGCATCCTCTTGGACGCCAAGGCGCCCGTAGATGCGGCGCTACCCGGCGGCAACGGCCGGCGATTCGACTGGACGATCCTGGCCGACCGCGACCTGCCGCAGGGCACGATGCTCTCCGGGGGGCTCGACGCCGACAACGTCGCCGAAGCCCTCTCACGGACGCGGCTCGATGCCGTCGACGTCTCCTCCGGGGTCGAAGCGGCGCCGGGGATCAAGGATCCCGAGAGGATCGCCGCCTTCGTCGTAGCCGTGCGGGGAGCGCGCTGAGTTTACCGGGGCGCCGGCAGCGCCGCCCGGCCGATATTCGGGACCGTGTAGGGGCCCGGCGTCTCGCTATCCGGCGCGTAGGTGCGCAGCCGTGTCGCTTCACGCTCGTAGCGCACGGCCTCCCGACGGTGATAGCGGGCCTGCGCCCGGGTCTTGCCCTGGCCGAGCCAGGTGAAGATGCCGCCGACGATGATGCCCAGCGCCACCGCCCCGAACAGGATCGCGTAGAGCGGCAGATCCACGCTGAAGACCGGCGCATCGACGTTGAACGGATCGAACGAGAGCCGGACCGGCACGCGATTGGCCACCGCCAGCAGGATCACCAAGGCGGCGATCGGCAACAGCACGAGGCTCTTCAGGAAACGGATCATCGCGCTCAGGGCTCCTTGCTACTCTGCGGCCGAGGCGGTCTCGCCGATACCGGCCGCGTTGAGGCGCTGGCGCATCTCCTTGCCGGTCTTGAACACGGGGATCGCCTTCTCGGACACGGCAACGGCCTCACCCGTGCGTGGGTTGCGTCCCCGACGCGCCTCGCGGCGCTTGACCGAGAAGGCGCCGAAGCCGCGCAGCTCGACCCGGTCGCCGCGGGCCAGCGCATCCGAAATGGTGTCGAGGATCGCGTTGACCAGGATCTCCACGTCGCGCTGATAGAGATGCGGGTTCTGCTCGGCGATCTTGAGGACGAGCTCCGACTTGATCATGGCGTTTGAGTCTTCTCGCGGGATCGGGGCGGGCGCTGTGTCGACGGCCGTTCAGGGTTCGGGGCGCCAGAGGGCGAGCAACCCGCCGCGGGCGGCCTGCGCCTCCGCGCCGACCATGCGAAGATGGCTCGCCACGCCCTCGAAGCCGAGCAGATCCGCGCCGATCCCGGCCGCCGACCAGAGCGAGAAGTCGCTCTCCGATTTGGGCTTCCAATCCTTGACCGGCAGATCCTTCGTCACGCCCCGGGCGCTCTCCAGCCAAGCGACCGCCTGACGCTCGCTGCCGAGTTCGTCCACGAGCTTCAGGGGCACACTCTGGCGGCCGCTGAACACCCGACCGTCCGAGACGGTCTTCACCTGGTCGGCATCCATGCCCCGCCGTTCGGCGACGAGACCTTTGAACCACGCGTAGGTATCGCCCACCACGGCCGCCAGGGCGGCGCGCGCCTCCGGCGAAGTCGGCGTGAAGCCAGACGGTTCGGCCTTGAGCGGCGACGACTTCACCGACTCGACCTTGACGCCGACCTTGTCGAGAAGGCCCGACACATCCGGGTACTGGAAAAGCACGCCGATCGAACCGACGAGGCTGGTCTCCCGCGCGACGATGTGGTCGGCCGCGATGGCGGTGATGTAGGCGCCGGACGCGGCCGTGCCGTCCACGAAGGCGACGATCGGCTTCTTGGCGGCGAGCGCCCGCAGGTTGCGGAAGATCTCCTCCGAGCCCGTCGTCGTGCCGCCGGGCGAATTGATCGAGACGATGACGGCCTTCACCGCATCGGCGTCGCCGACCCGCTTCATCAGCTTGGCGGTGGCCTCGCTGCCGGCGATGAAGCCGGAGACCGAGATGCGGGCGATCTGGGGCTGGACGGCGAAACCGCCCTCCGCGCCGGTACGGACGCGGTAACCCAGGGCGCCGACCGCCACGATCAGGCCGCCGATGCCGAGCACACGCCAGAGGGACAACCTTCGGCGAAGGCGCCGCCGGTCAATCAGCAGTTCGGCGTCGGCTGCCATGCTGTGCCTTCCCTGAAGCCCCCGGGCCGGCCCCTCGACGGGGTGCGGGAGCCACGCCCCGCGCCGGGCAAGTCCTTGGTTTCGTTCGGCTCACCCGATCCAAACCGGGTGAGGCCGGTGTTCTAAGCATTTACCGCGAGCATGGATACGGGGCGCGCAAAGAAATTGCGGTGCCGCAGGCCAACCGTGAAGGCGGAGCTGTCGCAGGCCGCCTCGCAGCTGAGGATCCGACCTGTTTCCCGGCGATCTGCGCCCGCAGGCGGCAGGTCGTCGAGGCGCTGGAGACTGAGCGCGGACTCACGGTGCCGAACAGCGTTTCCGTGCGGGTCGCCATGGCTGGCGTAACCCGTTGCCGCTCGGCAAACAGATCGTAGAGGATCTGGCGCGATACGCCTCCGCGCACAAAAAACCCGCGCAGGACGCGGTCCCACGCGGGTTCGAGATCTTGGATCTGCCGCCCGAACGGGCCGGGCGGCAGGCGTCAGATGCTCACTCGTCGTCGGTGCGCTTCTTGTTGAACGCCGCACCGAGGATGTCACCGAGCGAGGCACCCGAATCGGCGGAGCCGAACTGGGCCATGGCTTCCTTCTCCTCGGCGACCTCGAGGGCCTTGATCGAGACCTGCACGCGGCGGGCCTTCCGGTCGAACTGCACGACGCGGGCGTCGAACTTCTCGCCGGTGGCGAAGCGCTCGGGGCGCTGGTCGCCACGATCGCGGGCGAGCTCGGCCCGGCGGACGAAGGTGGTCATATCGGTGTCGACGATCTTCGCCTCGACGCCCGAATCCTTCACCTCGGTGACTTCGCAGGTGACGATCTGACCCTTCTTGATCTCGCCGGCCTCGGCGAAGGGGTCACCGCCGAGCTGCTTCACGCCCAGCGAGATCCGCTCCTTCTCGACATCGACGTCGAGAACCTGGGCGCGGACCATGTCGCCCTTCTTGAACTCCTCGATGACCTGCTCGCCGGGACGGTTCCAGTCGAGATCCGACAGGTGGACCATGCCGTCGACATCGCCTTCGAGGCCGATGAACAGGCCGAACTCGGTCTTGTTCTTGACCTCGCCCTCGACCTCGGAGCCGACCGGGTGCTTCTCGGCGAAGCCCTCCCAGGGATTCTGCAGGGTCTGCTTGAGGCCGAGCGAGATGCGGCGCTTGACCGGATCGACTTCCAGGATCTGGACCTCGACCTCCTGAGAGGTGGAGACGATCTTGCCCGGATGAACGTTCTTCTTGGTCCAGCTCATCTCGGAGACGTGGATCAGGCCCTCGATCCCCGGCTCCAGCTCCACGAAGGCGCCGTAATCGGTGATGTTGGTCACGCGGCCCTTGAGCTTGGCGCCCTCAGGGTAACGGGCGGCAATGCCCTCCCACGGATCGGCGAGCAGCTGCTTGATGCCGAGCGAGATGCGGTGCGTCTCGTGGTTGATCTTGATGATCTTGACCTTGACCGTCTGGCCGATGGTGACGACCTCGGACGGGTGGTTCACGCGGCGCCACGCCATATCGGTGACGTGCAGCAGGCCGTCGATGCCGCCGAGATCGACGAAGGCGCCGTACTCGGTGATGTTCTTGACGACGCCGTCGATGACCTGACCTTCCTCAAGGTTGGCCACCAGTTCGGAGCGTTGCTCGGCGCGGCTCTCCTCGAGCACGGTCCGGCGCGACACCACGATGTTGCCGCGGCGGCGATCCATCTTGAGGATCTGGAACGGCTGCGGGGTGCCGAGCAGCGGGGTGACGTCCCGGACCGGGCGGATATCGACCTGCGAGCGCGGCAGGAACGCCACGGCGCCGTCGAGATCGACCGTGTAGCCACCCTTGACCTGGTTGAAGATCGTGCCGGTGACGCGGTCGTTGTTCTCGAACGACTTCTCGAGCTTGACCCAGCTCTCCTCGCGGCGCGCCTTGTCGCGCGAGATGACGGCTTCGCCGAGCGCGTTCTCGATGCGGTCGACGTAGACCTCGACCTCGTCGCCGACCTTCAGCTCGCCTTCCCGGCCGGGACCGGTGAATTCCTTGAGGGCGACACGGCCTTCGGTCTTGGCGCCGATGTCGATGACGGCCACGTCCTTCTCGATCGCGACGACGCGACCCTTGACGACGGACCCTTCGGTAATCTCGTGTTCGAGGAAACTCTCCTCGAGAAGTGCGGCGAAATCGTCGCGGCTCGGGCTATGCCCCAGAGCGGTACCTGCGGTCATTCCATCTCCTGAACGGCCTCCCTCGGAGGCCCGTTGCGCCGGCGGCTCGCGTTGCAGGCACCCCTGTCCGCCGCGGCCCCACCCTGCATTTCCCGGGAGAGGCGACCGGTCCCAGAGGGATCGGCTTGCCGACGCGTCGATACGGATGACGAGGGCGGTCTATCCGGCGGCTCGGCGTGCGCGCCGAAAAGACGAGCGCGCGAGAGCGGGTCCGGTAAGACCCGCGTGCCATACAGCAACACCGTCAAGAGTTCAACCGAACCCGCTGATGCCTCGGATGGCATGGCGCGACCGCAGCCGCGTCTCAGGCTTGCCCGCTTGGACGGGAGCGCGGTACCTCTCCCGCGCGACGGATAAAGCGTGACGGATCCATTGGCGACCAGGGGCGGGTCGTTGCCGGCCGCGTTTGGGCAACGGCTTACACGGAGGCGGCAGCGCATGCTTCGGAGTGTTGGCGATGTCCGGGCTGCACTGCCCTCTACGAGAGGTATATCCGCGCGGCGTCTCGTAACCGAACTGTTCGAGGCCTGACCGCTCGATGCCGACAACTTACACCATGCCGATGGAGCTTTTGGCGCGAAAGCTCGACAGCTGCGCTGAGCTGACCGATTCGGACCGCGCCGCAGTCCTGGGCTTGTCCCACACGGTGCGGGCCCTGCCGGCGCGCCACGACATCGTCCGCTTCGGCGAGCGACCGGGCCAGTGCTGTCTGGTGCTGCAGGGCTGGGTGTCGCGCTACGCCGCGTTGTCGGAGGGCGAACGGCAGATCCTTTCGTTCTACATTGCCGGGGACATGCCCGATCTGCAGAGCCTGCATCTGCATCGGATGGACCACCACCTCGCGACACTGACTGCGTGCACGATCGCGTTCGTCACCCACGACGAACTTCATCGCGTCTTCCGGCACCATCCGAATCTCATCGGCATCTTCTGGCGGGACACCCTGATCGACGGCGCCCACTATCGCGAGCGGATCACCAGCCTCGGTCGGCGGCAGGCCCTTGGCCGCGTGGCCCACCTGTTCTGCGAACTGTACCTGCGCCAGCGTGCGATGGGTCTCACGAGCGGCTTGAGCTGTCCCCTGGCGCCCAAACAGGCGGAGCTGGCTGACGCCCTGGGCCTGACCAGCGTTCACCTGAACCGGGTTCTGCGGACGCTGCGGACACGCGGTCTCGTCACCCTTGGCGGAGGCGTCCTCACGATCGAGGATTGGGACGAGTTGGCCGCGGTAGCCGAGTTCGACCCGACGTTCCTGCACCAAACCGGATATCGCACGCCCGCAAGCGAGCCGGCCGAAACGGTCTGACGTAGCGCGTCAGGCGGCCTCAGGCCGCCTGGGCCAGGGACTCCGCCGTCGCGAGAACCTCGTCGGTATGGACGTCGAACCGCGCCAGAAGCGCCGCGCCGAAGCTCGTGGTCAGGGCGCAGTCGGTCGCGTCGCGCCCGCGGGCCATGACGATGCGACCGATGCGGGGGCGGTTGTGGCGGGCGTCGAACGTGTACCAGCGCGGCCCGGACGGTCCATCGAGATAGACCTCGAACCAGGCGGAGAAGTCCATCGGTGCGGGGTCCTTGGGCACGCCGATGTCGCCGAGATAGCCGGTGGCGTAGCGGGCCGGAATGTTCATGCACCGGCACAGAGTGATGGCCAGATGGGCGAAGTCGCGGCAGACGCCCTCACGCTGCATGAAGCCATCATGGGCGGTGCGGGTGGCGTCGGCACGCTGGTAGTCGAAGCGCAGCCGCTCGTGCGCGTAGTCGACGATCGCCTGGACGCGAGCCCAGCCCTCAGGTGTGGAGCCGAACAGCGACCACGCGGTTTGGGACAGCTTGTCGGTGTCGCAGTAGCGCGAGCCGAGCAGGAACATCAGTACGGCGTCCGGCAAATCCTGCACCGGGATCTGCCGCGCCTCGGGCTCCACCACATCCGGCTCGCCCGTATCGGCGATCGTAAAATCCGCACTCATCGTAATTCGGCCGCCCGGGGCGACGATCCGGGTCGACACGTTCCCGAACGCGTCGACGTTCTGGTGGGCCGGAACCGGCGGGTCGAAGGTGACCACCTCCGGGGTGATCAGGTCGGGACGGCGCTCCGGATGCACATGCAGGAGCAGGTTCATCGGCGTCGGGCCGAACGTGTCGAAACCGATCGTGAAGCCGGTGCGGATATGCATTCGCGTAGACCGTATTGGGCGTCGGCACGACGCCAAGCAGGACAGGGTAAAACAGTATAAGGTTCTAGAAAGCTCGAAGCTTCGACTGGTTCCGCCCTGGCGTGCTGTTTCGGCTGCGGAACTGCCGGCCTGCTCGGCGCACCGCCGATGCCGTGGGTCGAGGACTTCGGCATTTCGGGGACTGACACGGTCCGCTCCGGCATTGCCGATCAGCCACCGGGCTTGTTGCATCGCACTGGACGGACTCGTATCCGTGCCGAGCAGCCATCAGGGCCGGCGGCCGTCCCGTCGCCGTCACCCATTGCCGAACGATCGATTGCGATGACACCCGAAAAGCTCTCCCTGCCAAAGGACAAGATCCGGGTCCTGCTGCTCGAAGGCATCAACGACAGCGCCGTCGCGCTCATGCGCGCTGCCGGCTACGCCAATCTGATCCGGCTGCCGAAGGCGTTGGACCGCGAGGCCCTGCACGAGGCGCTTCAGGGCGTGCACATGCTGGGCATCCGCTCACGCACGCAGCTCGACGCGGCGGCGTTCGAGGCGGCGGACCGGCTGCTGGCGGTGGGCTGCTTCTCGGTCGGCACGAATCAGGTGGATCTGGACGCGGCGCGCCACCGCGGCGTCCCGGTGTTCAACGCGCCGTTCTCGAACACCCGTTCGGTGGCCGAACTCACGATCGGTGAGATCGTGATGCTGCTGCGTCGGATCGTGCCGCGTTCGGTGGGCGCTCATGCGGGCCGCTGGGACAAGTCGGCGGTGGGCTCCCTGGAAGTCCGCGGCAAGACCCTCGGCATCGTCGGCTACGGCAACATCGGCACGCAGCTCTCGACGCTCGCCGAGGCCATGGGCATGCGGGTCCTATTCTACGACCACACCGATAAGCTGCGCCACGGCAACACCGAACCGACCAAGACGCTTCACGACCTCCTCGCCCAGAGCGACGTGGTCTCGTTGCACGTGCCGGAGACCGAGGCCACCAACAACATGATCGGCGAGGCCGAGATCCGGGCGATGAAGCCCGGCGCGATCCTGATCAATAACGCCCGCGGCACCGTGGTCGACCTTAATGCCGTCGCGGCGGCCCTGCGCGACGGTCATCTCAAGGGTGCGGCGATCGACGTCTTCCCGGTGGAGCCCGGGTCCAACGCCGACGCGTTCGTGAGCCCGCTCCAGGGGATCGAGAACGTGATCCTGACCCCGCATATCGGCGGCTCGACCGAGGAAGCTCAAGAGCGCATCGGCTCCGAAGTGGCGCGCAAGCTGATCGACTATTCCGACATCGGTTCGACGGTCGGCGCCGTGAACTTCCCGCAGGTGCAGCTTCCCGCTCGGCCGACCGGCACGCGCTTCATCCACGTCCAGCGCAACCTGCCCGGCATGCTGGGCCGACTGAACGACGTGTTCTCCCGCGGACACGTCAACATCGCGGCGCAGTTCTACCAGACGGATGGCGAGGTCGGTTACGTGGTCCTCGAGACCGATGCTACCAATGCGGATGCCGAGGTGCTGCTGACGGAGATCCGGGCCATCCCGGGCACGATCCGCGCCCGTTTGCTCTACGAGCGGCGCTGAGCACGGTTCTTACACCGCCATCGATCATATCGATGCTGCGTGGATGAACGCGCGCGGTGTTGCCGCGTTCGTCTTGCGCGGTCACCTCGGCCGCGGTTCAAGTAGAACGCGGCCAATACGGGTCGAGTGGTCGTCCGGCGGAGGATTTGCGGTGACGAAGCGTGTTTGGTGCGCCTGGGCCGGCATCGGGTTCGCCCTCGCGGCTTTAGCCGCGATCCCATCATCCGCTTCGGCGGATTGCCTGCGCCGGGTCTACAACCGATCGAGCCTGGTTCTGGTGGCACGTCAGGATGGCGGCCCGCCCGCGGTGCTTCTCCCGGGGCAATCCGTGACGATGCGGCTCGCGCGGCCGGGCCAGATCGATCTCGCGGCGTATTGCGGCATCCCGCAGGCCGGCGGGGCGCCGGTCGAACAGCAGACCTTCGACTATGAGGCGGTACTCGACCGCTGCTTCGTGCGGTTCGGCGGTGATCTCTTCGTCCCGCAGCTGGGACGTGGCTTCATCGGCCTTCAGGGCACCGCGCCCTTCACCGTCAACAACCCACAGCAGGGCGATATCGTCCTGGGGCCCTCGGCGCAGCCGGCCTGCGCCGTCCCCGGAGCCGTGCTGAACCGGCGTGGCTGATCGTTAGAGATAGTGGCGGAACACCACGCCTCCGCCCTCGACAGCGTCGGGGGACGGGGGTGTCGTCGGTCCGATGATCGGGCTGAGCAGACGCAGTCCGATCAGACCGAGGGCGGCGAGGACCGGGGCGACGAAGCGGAACGGGCGGATCAACATCAGCGCCTCCGTGACGCACGCGCTGGCCCGGGGATATGTCTCGCCGACATGTCCTGCCTGCACCTCCGGCGTGCTGGGAGAACATCGCACGGTCGCTTCGCACCCGAGGTGCAATTGCGCACATCGATGGCGGCTGGGCGTGAAGCGGCATCCGCACGTCAGGTCTTTGTTACGGCTGGCCGCTTGCGTCGACGGCATCCCTGGCGTGTGCGGCTGCGCCCTCTTATGCTGACGGACTGGGGAGCCGTCCGCGACATGCGGCATGGGACGCGGCATGGGCAGGAACGACGCGCTCTCCAGCGAACCGACTGCGTGAACGAGGACGCGCGTATGCTGAACCAGGCCGGTACTTCGATCGTACGAGGCGATCTCGGCGTCGAAGAGACGATCGAGTCCGACAATATCGTCCGCTGGGATGGGGAGAGGCTCTACGTCGAGCAGGACGTCTTCCACAACGGCCAGCTGGTTCACCGCAAGTACCGTCGCACCGTTACCGAGCCGGTGGCCCGGGCGCTCTGGACGATCATCAACCGCGCGAAGCAGTGAGCCGCGCACACCACTCTGCGCCGCGCGTCGGTTCGGCCTGACTGGGACGCGCGGTGCCGCAACGGACGGTGAACGGACGTCGTCAAGCCTGATCGCTTCGTCCGAAAGCCCTTTGTCCGTGTTGCCTCGGATCCAGCTGTCTCCGTCGCCTTCAGCGGCTGCGCGGAGACAGCTTCGCATTCTGTGCTCGTTTCAAGATGCAGAGTGTTTCGGGCGTTTAAACCTCGAATCGATTGATCACGGCGTATTCGCGCGGTTCTGCTTAATTACGCCGATCCAAGAGCAACGGCATGCTCAGGCAATGACCGACGAGCTTACGTTACATTTGCCGTCGATTTAATGTTGCTTTCGCGTTTTGGTGTAAATTAATTCGCAACGTACTGCTTAGCCATAGATAAAAATATTTCATCTCAAGTATTAATCAATCGCTGTCCAATCGTTGTCTTCAATGCGATCATCGCGCTGACGCTCACATTGGCCATGTGGGAGATCGCATCGCTGCTCTGGGGCGCCGGATATCTGGATCATGGCGCGATCCAGGAAGCCGGTCATCCGATCGAGGGGCTGGGCTTCGTCCTGATCGGCTGGGGCGTGGTGCAAGAAGAGCGCAACGGCATGAGCCGGCTTCTCGGGGGCGGAACGCGCAGCGAATCCGTTCACGCTGCGGGCATCGATGCCGTGTGCCACTACGCCGGCTTATCGTTGCTGGTGCTCGGCCTGATCGCCGAGATTCTCGTCCAGTGTGGAGGTTCCCAGCTACATCATAAAGACGGATGGGCTCGCACGCGTCGTCCTCACGGTCGGAGATGCGTTCCTCATGTCGGGGCTTGCCGCGTTGATCCGGCTCTCAGCACGCCTCGCGACGCTTCGGAACTCCAAACCGGCCGCGAGTTCCGATGTGGCGATATCCGTGGCGCGATCACACGACCACTGACCTGACCCCGTCGCTCTCCGCCTGCCCGAATGCCGGTTCCGCACAAGAGGGCACGTTACGGCGGAAGCTGCGAGCGAGGCCGGATGGCCGCGTACCTGCGCGCCGCTCTACGCAGCAACCGCAGGCGCCGTCTCCACGAGGGCGAGCTTGGGCGGGGCGAGCAGGTCCAAACGGTCGTGCGCGGTGTCGAAGGCGGCCCGGATCGTTGCCGTCGCATCCTCGACGGCGACGAGAACCGCCAGCTTCTGCGCACTCGCGCGATCGGCCAGGCCGCGTGCCGTCGCGACCAGGGATTGCTCCAGGTTCAGCAGCTCGGCTTCCACGTCCTGCCCGGCCCCGCGTGTCGCGGCCGTCAGGCGTTCGAGGACAGCTTGAAGGGCATGACGCAAGACAAGCGTCCGCACGCGCTCCTGCAGGAGCGCCCGTTCGTCGATCTTCATCGGAGTCTGTCCGTGTTCCGGGAGCACGGTTAAGTTGTCATACCTTGGCTGCCCATGCAGCCACCTTTTTGCAACAGCGAAACCGGCTCGGCCATCGCAGCGTAACTTGGCGTCGCGCGGTGTCTTCGAGGCTGCGCCCGCCGCGTTTCAGTCAGTCTTCGACCCGAACGGCGTGCCGCGCAGGCGGCGCCGACATGAACGTCGTCAATAGGGCGTTCCGCGCTGGCGCCGCGCGCCGAGCGCCTCCGCCTACCAGGTCAGCTCGTCGAGAAAGCGCCCTGCAGAGGCTTCGAGCCGCGGTTCACTGGGGGTCCCCGCCTCCGTGATGGCATTCTGCAGCCGAGGAATGGGCAGCAGGGCGGGGATGCTCGGCATGCCCATCTCGGCCAGCATGGCCCGCAGCGGCATAGCTGCGCGGACGCCCCCGAACGCCCCGGCGGAGTAGCAGCAGATCGCCGACGGCCGCCAATAATACTCCTCGAGGAAATGATCGAGCGTGTTCGAGAGTGCCGGCGGTACACCGTGGTTGTACTCGGCCGTCACGACCAAGAAGGCGTCCGATCGCCGGTAGAGTATGGCGAGCCGTTCCAGTTCATCCGGCGCGGTACCGGGTGGGTATTCCTTGTACATTCGGTCGGGAAGCGGAAGCTTCAGCTCGGCCGGATCGACCAGGGGGGCTTCATGACCGCGCGCTTCGAGCTGCGCGATCAAGTAACGCGCCGCCCGGATTCCGATGCGATCGCTGCGAACGCTGCCGAGGATAACGGGCACGGTGAGGGGCATGACGACCTCCGACTACGCCGATCACGCCAGCGACAGGCGCGTCACTCCAGGCTGCTTCAACCTGGAAATGATTCAGGCCTTCGAGCTCGTCAGTGCGGAAGCCGCGATGCCGACGGGGCCGCCCATGGCGTAGGCGGCGATCGCCTTCGTGACGTGCTGCAGGAGGGATTGCAGACCGTCGCCCGTATCGCCGCCGGTCGAGGATCCGCCCGTGGCAGCACTGGTGTCCGCGGACGCGTCCGTCGCGTCAATTGACGTTCCGGCCTGCCCGGCAGCGTCCGGCTCGGGCGGAGGGGCATGGTGTCCGTGATGATGATGGACCGGGGCCGAGCTCGTCGCGGCCTCGCCCGCATCCGTGGCGCCGGATGTCGACGTCGCGTTGTCCGCGTCCGACCCTGCCGTCACGCCGGTCTGCAAGCCCATCTGGCTGAAATCGGATTGCAGCTGGAGGAGTGACGCCATCAGGTCGCTGGACAGAGGCGGGCTCGTGGCGGCGCTGCTCGTCGGCGCGGTGGTGCTGGCGCCTGTACCCTGGGTGCTGCCGGTGTCCTGACTTGCCGTGCTGTAGCCGCTCGCGTCGATCGGCTGGATCCCGGCCGCACGCGCTTGCCGCAGGGCGCTGACGAGGTCGTGCCTCAGAGACGTTCCCGATACCGCGTTCACCGACATGCTCAGCCCTCGAACCGTTGCTGCGATTCTGTCAGGCATGTTGCGTTCCAGAAATTTGCTTTTGATTTCAGGCCCGTATCCAACCGCCAGGGCGGCAGAATCGGCAGCGCGGCAAATCTTGCCGGCCACGGAGACCCAACCGGCATCGACCCGACACGGTCGGGCCCACCGCGCGTCGGCGAACAAGGGCAGGTGGGCGAAGCAAGGGATCGGGGACCGGTTTCATGTCGGACCTGCCGGACGGCGTTCCGCCGGACACGAGGGTGCGCAGTCACCGCGATCCGTCGCTCCACAGCGATGAGCGCGGGTTCGATAGCAAGAACGTGCAGACCGAGCCGTATCAGGATTACGTGGGCAACTGGCAAACCGAGGCCGAAATCCCTCCGGATGCGGACAGAAACACAAGCGGCCTTGCGCTGTGTGGCGGCGAGGCGCGATCCAGAGGCGGTGCCTTTGCACGACCCGTGCAGGGCCGACTCAGGATACTGGGTTCGCGTGCAGGCCGGGAAGGACGCTGTCCGCCCGCTTGGCCGCTCGCCGAACCGTCGCGTCGGACTTGCTCGCCTTAGCGCGGTACAACGCGGCATCGGCGGCGGCCATGAGCGGATCGAGTTCGAGCGAGCCCGGCGGCGCGGTCGCGAAACCGATGCTGGTCCCGACGCGGACCTCCCGACCTTGGATGAGATACGGTTCAGCGATTGCGAAATCGATGCGCTGGGCGAGATGCGCGGCCTCATCCGGCTGCAGAATCGGTCCCTGGACGATCACGAACTCGTCGCCTCCGACCCGGGCGACCGCCGCCTTGGCCGGTACGACGGCCCGCAGCCGATCCGCGATCGCCTGGAGGAGCTCATCGCCGGCCGCGTGTCCATACTGATCGTTGACCGGCTTGAAACCGTCCAGATCCAGGCAATGCACGGCGATCGCGTTCCCGCCCGCCTCAGCAAGCACGGCGCGGAACGCCTCGCGCAGACCCAGGCGGTTCAGCAGACGCGTCAGCGGGTCGTTCTTCGCCAGCGTCGCCATGTCGTGCCGCAGGATGATCTGCCGCCGCGTGTTCAAATAGAGGTACCGGATCGTTTCGAGCCCGCCGCACAGGAAAACGGTGAAGACCGTCGCGATCGCGATGCTGGTCGAATCGCCCCGGGCGGCCGATGCCAGGATGGCGGGCACGGTCGCGATGCAGATAGCGATCCCCGCGATCCGGGGCCTGAACGCGGTGCGCGTCACCGCCCCTGAACAGTACCCGAACACGAGGCCGGTCACGAGGACCGGGAGCGCGGGGTCGGCGGCGAGGAACCCGCACGCTGCGACGCAGCCAATCTGCAACGCGAACCCGAAGGTGAACGCGGCGTTCACGATCTCCCACCGGGCGGCGCGCTGGCGGTCCCACGGGCGATCCCGCAGGGCGCGCTGATGACGCCGTTTGACCAGGCACTTCGAAGCGCCGATCAGCGTGCCGGTTGCGGCAATGACCCACAAGACCGGAGACTGGGCTTTGAACGCGACGAAGCTTGCAACGCCGCAATAACTTGCCGCCATGATGGCGGCCGGAAACAGACCTGTCGCGAGTTCATCGACGAGGGCGATGAACAAGCTGTCTGTTTCGGACCCATAACCGAATCGGCGCGACATCGCCTGTTTATCGCGCTTCTACCGCAAAGATTGAAGCCGTCATCGCCAGCGGATCGGCTCACATCGTCGACCGGGCACGGCGTTCCCCCTCAGGCCGCCGGCTGTCCGATCCCCTGATTCACGGGGCCCAGCCTCATGCGGCCGCGAACCCAGGCGTGACGCGCTCGGTTGATCGGCCGGTCCCACAGCATCCAGATGGCGACGCTGACGATGAAGACCACGCCGAGCGCCAGGAGGGCGTAGGGCAGCCGCTGCAGCGGCGGAAGTTTGCCAAAGTTGTTGTGGACGAAGATGAAGGCCGGCCAGTGCATCAGATACACGATATAGGACAGGTCACCGAAAGCCCTATCCAGCTTGGACGACTTCACGTGAACTGTCGATAGCGCGAGCGGAACCGCCGCCAATGCAAGAACCAAGTTGAAGACCGGATTGTAGACAAAATTGGCGCCCGCATTGCTCCCGCCCAGGATCATGTCGCGCAGCGCAGGCACGCTCAGGCCCAGGCCCAGCATTCCGACGGTGAGCCCGGCCGAAGCCAGGGTCAGGGCCCGCGGGGGAACCCATCGCGACCGGGCCGCAGCAGCGCCGATCATGAACAAGACCAGGATCTGTGGAAGCGGTTCCGTCATCACGGCGCCGCTTCTATAATACAAAATCGCGACGGAGATCGCCGACCAGCAAACCAGACCGCCGACCGCAATGCGGCGATCGACTTTGTGGAAGAGCAGAAAGAGAAGTGGGAACAAGATGTAAAACTGAAGTTCGATGTCGAGCGACCAGGCCGGAACGATCGGCAGTTGCGACAGATTTCTGTAGCCGATCACGAAGAGACTGGATGCGATCGCTGCGAATTCGGTGGGAATGAGACGGGGATACAGCGCGAACGTAATGGCGGAACACAGGAGGAACGTCGGGACGATACGCCAGAATCTTGATGTCAGGAATGTAAAATATTTATTCCGCGTGTAGGAGTATTGCTTCTCCCACATTACGTAAATCCAGTAGCCGCTTAGTACGAAGAACAAGCATACGGCAGCGTCGCCGAGGCTCAGCCGGCTGAAATGCTGCACCACGACCACGAGGGCAAGGCACAAGCGGAAGAAACCTGGAAATAACAACGTGCGACTCTTCCGCTTCGGGGATTAGTGTCTATAATGTGGGACCTATGGTCTATATGATATGAAATGATAATACAGTCCAATTCGCTGGTGTAATCTACCGACTGGCACATTGGTACCGTCGCCCATCCGTTCACGGGGCGGCATGAAGCGGCTGGGCTGAGGTGGAGGTCGCTGGGCGAACAGTCCTGCGGAACGCGAGGGCGGGCGAGTGCGTGTGGCACGCCCAAGCCCTACGCTTCAGGGCCGCCAATCCATCAGGATGTCGGCGCCCTGATCTACGTCGCGCGGATCCGCAGCATGAGCGAAATCTGCTGCCAACGACATCGCTTGAGTGTTTGGAAGTTCAGTGGCTCCCCGAGCAGGACTCGAACCTGCGACAAGGCGATTAACAGTCGCCTGCTCTACCAACTGAGCTATCGGGGATCACGGTCGCGTCTCTACACACCGCAGCTGTCGGACGCAAGGGGTTTGATGACGATCCGTGCATGCACGTCGGCATTCTGCGTCGCCGCACGGCCAAACCGACCTCGGAGTGTACACGCCTCGCCAGCCCTGCGTGCGTATGGTGCCGGCAGCCTCCCGCATGGGACTGACGCCACAAACCCGAGGCGCCCCGTGGCTTGGTTCCAAGATTCACCCCCCCCCGGTGGGTCGACTGTCTTCGCATCGTCCAAGCCGCCGCCCGCATCGTTCGCCGAATTGAGCGACTATGCAGAGTTCGCGACCGCAAGTTTGGGTTGCGCAGAGTGATGCAATCACATCACACGATAATATGTTGGTCTTGATGCCAATGATTTAAAATACATCTCCTGCATGTACGCCTGATGACCATGATGAGACAATTTTTTCTGTCTTTGCCGGCTATGCTCAACTGTGTTGTCGTCTGAAATACGTTATGGCTTCCCTGATTCAGCCCTCCAGCGGAAGCGGCCTCGCCTCAATGCGTATATCCCTCGGCCTCAAGCTCTCGGTCGTCGTCGGTCTCCTGGCCGTCGTTGGCGTCGGGATCGCGCTGTTCGCCCTTCGCCAGTCCGCTCTGGAGCAGGAGCGCGCTGCCGAAACCGACAAGATCTGGAATGCCGGGCTTCAGGCCGGCGCGCTCGGGCAGGCGATCGAGCATGCCGTGGTCCAGGCGACGGCGCTCTTCACGTCGGAGGACGTGACAGAGGCCCGGACACGCCTGTCCGCGCTCCATGAGGCCCTGGCCACCGTCGAGCAGGTGCGCGTGCCGTTCCTCGCTGCGATGGAAGATCAGCTTCCGGAGGATCGCCGCAGGCGCTTCGATCTGTTCGTCAAGGAATTCATCGCCTATCAGAATGATACCGCCGAGCTGGGCCTCACCGTCTCGCCCAGGGCCGCCCTCATTCAGGCGACCGACGAGGCGACGGTGAAGAACCGCGAGCACATGGTCGCCGAAATCGGCCTCCTGGGACGCGAGGTGCTGAACCGCCTTAACGCCCGCCGCGCCGCGGATGCCGCGGACCGACGGCAGGCGCGGATCACGCTGATCTCCGTGCCCGCGCTGGCCCTCGCCATGGGGCTGCTTGCCGCGATCGGGATCATCGTCACGCAGGTCCGGCATCCCCTGCACCGGCTGAAGGCCAGCATGACGGCGCTCGCGGCCAACGACCTGGAGCCTGCGATCCCGTTCACGCATCGCCGTGACGAGATCGGAGAGATGGCCGGGTCGATCGCCGCCTTCCAGAAAGCGCTGATCGAGAAGAGTAAACTCGACGCCGAGGCCCAAATCCGGCGCGATCGCGACCGCTGCCGGGCTGAGACATTGGCGGCGGCAACGCACGACTTCGAGGTCGAGACGCGGCGTGCGGTCGCCGATCTCGCGGGATCGGTCGAGGCGATGCAGGCGGCGGCCGATACGCTCTCGGGCAACGCCGGCGCCGTGGCGGCCCAGTCGACCGTGGTGGCGGACACCTCCAGCCAGACGGCTGGCATCGTCGACAGTATCGCAAGCGCGGCCGAGGAGCTCTCGGCCTCGGCCCGCGAGATCGAGGGGCGGGTCCGGAACACCAGCGAGATCGCATCGACGGCGCTGGCCGATACACGGGGTCTTGAGGAGACGGTCCGCTCGCTGTCCCAGGCTGCTGAGGAGATCGGCGCGGTCGTGACCCTGATCCGTGATGTTGCCGAGCAGACCAACCTGCTGGCACTCAACGCCACCATCGAGGCCGCCCGCGCGGGCGCCGCCGGTCGCGGCTTCGCGGTGGTCGCCGCGGAGGTCAAGGCGCTCGCCGGCCAGACCGCACTCGCCACCGACCGCATCACCGGCCAGGTCGGATCGATCCAGGGCGCCGCCGATCGGACGTCCAGCGCCATTGAGGCGATCGCGCAGACGATCGCCAGCATGAGCCTGATCGCATCCGAGGTCGCGGAAGCGACCGATCAACAGGGCAATGCCAGCCAGGAAATCGCGCGCGCCATCTTCAACGCGGCCGCTGACGCGCGAAGGGTGTCCGAGAGCGTCGCCGGCGTCCGGGCCGCCGCAGCCTCCAACGACGTCCAGGCCCGCCAGGTGCGCGGCAGCGCCGCGCGGGTGAACACCGGCACGCACAACCTGCAGCAGGCAATCGAGACCTATATGCTTCAGGTTCACGCCGCCTGACACCGCGGCCCAGAAAGCGGCGACGGGCGTTCGGGACAATTGGAAAGGAGAGCCGCAACCCCCATGCCGGTCACGGTGTCCGGTCCAAGGCCGACAACCATACGGCCCGCGATGGCGCAGGCCGCGGATGAGAATCGTTGTCGGATAGGAAGATGGAGGCCTCGCCCGGAATCGAACCGGGGTGCAAGGATTTGCAGTCCTCTGCGTAACCACTCCGCCACGAGGCCGTACCGACGGCGCGCAGGCGCCGTACGGAGCTTGGCGGACAGCTCCGGGTGCGCGTCTCTAGCAGAGGTCGGCGGTCGCAGGCAACGGCTTCGACGCGGTCGTTCCGAAGGATCGTCTCAGCTCTGCCAAACCCGCGGCATCGGCAAGCCGCGATAGAGTGTGAGAAAGCGGGCTGTCAGCGTCCGCAGGGGACCGACGCCGCGCGCGAGGGCGCGCACCACGACATGCCCGTTCCAGGCGCTCGCCGCGGCCTCGATCCCGGACTGATCGCTGTCTGCCAGGAGGGCGCGCGCTTCATCGAGGCGTGCTTCGGCCCCGTCGGAGACGTCGAGCAGCGTCGCGCAGGCGCTCGCGCCACCGCCGATCGCCGGGCGGGCCAGGAGGTTGCTGATCGGGCCCTCCAGCAGGAGGTTGTCGGCGTAGACGAGCCGGCCGGCCCGGCGCACGCGCCACGAATCGTGGAAAAGACCGGCGGTGATCCGCTCATTCCGGGCGGCGCGACCGAAGGCGACGATCTCTACGGCGAGCAGGGACGCTCCGAGGTCGAGATCAGCCTCGAAAGACCGGCGGATTCTGGCCTGATCGAACAGGATCGTCTCTTGCGGCAGCCAAGCGAGCCGAGCCCCCGCCCCCAGGCCCAAGCGGTTTTCGATATGGCTTACCGGTCCGTCAGAGCGATAAATCTTCTCGGCCGCCGTCGTGGTGAGCACGAGATCGGCCGCGGGTTCGAGGTTCAGCCCGATCGAGAAGGTATCGCCGCACGCCACACCGCCGGCCGTGTTCACCAGCACGGCTTCCAGGGCACCCTCCCCCCGGGGGAATCGCAGACGCGCGGGACCCGCCTCCGACAGGTCGAGGATCCGCGTCTGGCCACGCGTGCCTGCCGGTCCGGCCCGAAGGTGGACGCGGCCGTTCGAGCGCTGGCGTGCCGGCGCCGTCCCGACAGCCCGGCCCGCATCCGAGAGAGAAATGTGCATCACATGCGCTCTGCCGGGTCGCTGGGCACTGCCTCGATCGGCACGGCCGGGCGATCGAGGATGCGGCGCCCGAACAGGCTCGCGGCTAACTCGACCAGCACCTTGGCGCTGCGGCCGCGCTCGTCGAGGAACGGGTTGAGCTCCACGATGTCCAGCGAGCGCACGAGGCCGGAATCGTGCAGCATCTCCATGATCAAGTGGGCTTCCCGGAACGTGGCGCCGCCCGGCACCGTCGTGCCGACACCCGGGGCGATGGCAGGATCGAGGAAATCGATATCGAAGCTGACGTGGAGGTGCGCGCCCTGTTCCGCGACCTGCGCAAGGATCCTTCGCAAGGGCGCGACAACGCCGAACTCGTCGATCGTGCGCATGTCGGTGACGCCGACGCGCCGGGCCGTGACCAAGGCTCGCTCGCCGGCATCGATGGAGCGCAGGCCGAACAGATGGACGTTGCTGGGGCTGAGCGCGGGCGGGGCCGGTTCGGTGAACAGGGGCGGGAAGCCCGCCTCGCCGCATAAAGCCGCGAGCGGCATGCCGTGGACGTTGCCGGAGGGTGAGGTCTCCGGCGTGTTGAAGTCGGCATGGGCATCGAGCCAAAGCACGAAGAGCGGCCGGCCCCGGCGGGCGCAGTGACGCATGACGCCGTCGATCGATCCGAGGGAGAGGCTGTGGTCGCCGCCTGCGGTCAGGGGCACCGCCCCCTGGTCGAGCGCGTCCTCGACGGCGCGCGACAAGGCACGCGTCCAGGCGGCCACGGCGGCGAGACCACGCCCTCCGACCGGCCCATCGGGCGCGATATCGCCGTGATCGGTGACCGAACAGCCGAGATCGGACAGGGCGCGGGCAAGGCCGGCGGTGCGCAGGGCAGCCGGTCCCATCACTGCGCCGGCCTCGCTGGTCCCAACCTCGATCGGCGCGCCGATCAGCGCAATGCGGCGATCCCCGCCGGAGCTGGCCTCGCTGGTCATCCCGTCTCCTTCAGGTCTCTGTACCCCTTTGCTCTAGCAGGCGGCGGGCCGCTCTTCGATGACGCATCGCGGACGCGACGGCGGAGCGGTCGGACATGGGGCTGGCCTAAAACCGATGGGCATCTGTTTGAGAACAGTATTAGGGCCGCGCAACACGGCACAGCAAATATTTCATCGATGATCTTGTGTTCGACGAGAATGGAAAATGGATCGGCACTATCCTTCGCCATACTGGCTCACCGTTGTGGAACTGTAATGCAGCCGGAAAGCGGCGAAGATTTATGTCTGTCACGGAAAATTAGAAACTTGATGCCATATCGGAGGGAATCGTGTCCAAATGAGATCTTGAACGAACATGACGTGGTTATCTCGGCTCAGCGTCCGTCTTCCCGCGATGATTATCGGCTTGGCATTGCTCAGCGCGACCGTCATGGGGGGCTTCAGCTGGTATACGGCGCGGTCAGGACTGATTGATGCGGCCCAGGAGCGTCTGCAACTGGCGGCGGCCACCCGCCGGGACGGCATCGAGCTCCTGGCGGATCGGATGCAGGCCGACCTGCTGGCCGTCGCGGCCCATCCCCAGATCGTGTCCAACTTCCCGGACCTGATCGAGACTCTCGATCTCGCGAAGCCGGAAACCGCCGCGCTCGTCGAGGCGTTCCGGGCGCCTCAGACAGTCGAGGCGCGGGTCGCGCTCGACGGCAGCGGGATGCCCGCAATGTACGCACGTCGGCACGTCAAGGTGCAGGAGGTGGCGCGCAAGCTCGTGGCCCAGCCGGGCTACGCCGATCTGATCTTCGTCGATGAGGGCGGCCGGGTCGTCTACACGGCCACGAAGGGCGCCGATTTCGCCAAGTCGATCGCGGATCCGGATCTGGCCGGAACCGGCCTTGCCCGCCTCGTCGCGCGGTTGAAGGCGGCCGAACCGGGCACGGTCCTGTTCGAGGATTTCGGCGCCTACCCGGTGGACGGTGTTCCGGCCGCTTTCATCGGGCGCACCATGACCAAGCGCGCCAATGTCGCCATGGGGACGGCACAGGCGGCGGAGCCGATCGGCGCCATCGTCATGCGTGTTACCCCAATGTTGTTCGACCAGACGCTCGCCAAGCGCGACGGGCTCGGCGAAACGGGTCAGATCTTCGCGGCCGGGGCTGATGGCCTCCTGCGCAGCAATCCGCCGCTGAACCCCGCGCTGAAGGCCGGCGGGAGCCTCGCGCAGCTCGGCCTCGCCGCTGCGCGCGTGAAGGCCGGCGGCACCCTCGCCTTTACGGCCGCAAATGGATCTCATCTCGCGGCGGCTTCGTCGCTCATCGTGCTGGGCGCACCCTGGACGGTGGTGGCGGAGCAGTCGGAGGCCGAAGCGACCGCGGCGGTCCGCGCCCTCTCGTCCACCCTGGTCCTGATCGGTTTCTGCATCCTGGCGGCGACGGCCGTACTGGGGCTCCTCCTGGCCCGTTCGATCGTGGCGCCGCTCGGTGCCCTGACCCGTGCGCTGAAGGCGCTCGCCGACCGTCAGGCGCTCGACGACGTGCCCGGCAGCAAGCGGCGGGACGAGATCGGCGACATCGCTCGCGCCGTCGTGACGATCCACGAGATGTCCCTGGAGGATGCCGCACAGCAATTGCAGACCCGCGAGGCGGGGCGCCTGCGGGAGGAGCAGAACCGGCGGGCCATGCTGCAGAACCTTGCCGACGGGTTTGAACAGTCGGTCGGTGGCATTGCGGGCGACCTGACGGAGGCCGTGTCGGCGCTTCAGAATGCGTCCGGTGCCATGCGCGTGGCGGTTGCCGGCACCTCCGAACGCTCGACCAGCGTCGCCGCTGCGGCGCGGCAGACGTCCGACAACGTCGATTCCGTCGCGGCCGCGGCCGAGGAACTCGGTGCCACGGTGCGAGAGATCGGTCGTCAGGTCGAGCAGGCAACCGGCCTGTCGGCCGCCGCTGTCGGCGAGGCCCGGCGCGCCGAGCAGACCATGACCGATCTCGCCACGGCGGCGACACGGATCGGCGATGTCGTCGGGATCGTCTCGACCATCGCCGGTCAGACCAATCTGCTGGCGCTCAACGCGACGATCGAGGCGGCCCGGGCCGGTGAGGCGGGACGCGGCTTCGCGGTGGTTGCCGCCGAGGTCAAGGAACTCGCCACCCAAACCAGCCGCGCCACCGATGAGATCGGGCGGCAGGTGGCCGCGATCCAGACCGTCGCCGGGGATGCCGTCTCGGCCATCCGGGGGGTCGCATCGCAGATCGAGGCCATGAACGAAGTGTCGACCGGCATCGCCGCCGCTGTGGACCAGCAGGGCGTCACCACCCAGGATATCGTGCGCAGCATGAGTCAGGCATTGGCCGGAACCGGCATGATGACGACCGACATTGCCGAGGTCGCCCGGGTTGCCGACGATGCCGGCCACGCCGCCGCATCGGTGGCACAGGCGTCGGACACACTGGCGGCGCGGGCGGAGCAGCTGCGCGGACAGGTCACCCAGTTCCTGGGCCACATCCGGGCAGCCTAGAAGCGGTCGGGATCGCGGCCCGTTTGATGCCCGACAGGCCCCCTCTCCCGTATCGGGAAGGGGGCCCGCGCTCGACCCTGAACCGGTGCCGACTGACCGAGAAATGTGAATCCGTAAGCCCGTGCTAAAGTGTGCGTCGGTGAGCGGCAAAAAGACTTCGGATCGAGCACGCCGGCAACGCGCCACACTCGGACAGACCTGATCGCTCACCTCCCTTTCCGCGCTCGCAGAGTTCGCTGGCACGGCACGGCAAACCGCTACGCCGCCTCGGCCGGGGCTGGCGCCGGCTTCCGCACCGCCTGCCCGGCGAAAACCTGTGCCGCGAGGGGGAGTTCGATGGTGGCGGCGAGACCGCCGGCGCGACCGTTCTCGAGGATCAGCCGGCCGTCATGCGCCTCCACGATCGCCTGCACGATCGATAGGCCGAGGCCGAAGCCCCGCGCCTCATTCAGATTGCGGGCCCGGTCGCCGCGAACGAAGGGCTGCAGCATCGCCTCGCGCTCCGCCTCCGGGATGCCCGGACCGGAATCGCGCACGCAGACCCGGACCCCGCGCTCCGACGCCTCCATGTGAACCTCCGCCCGGCTGCCGTATTTCACAGCATTGTCGACGAGGTTCGTCACCGCGCGCTGCAACTCCTCGGGTCGGCCGCGCACGAGGACGTGTCGGCTGCGGCCGACGCTCACCGGCGCGCCGATATCCGAGAAGTCGTCGCACACCGTCTGCACCACCGATGCGAGATCGACCAGGGTGAAACTGCTCGCGTCGCGGACCTGACCGTCGCGCACGAAGGACAGGGCCGCCTCGACGAGTCCGTTCATCTGGTCGAGATCGCGCAGGGTGGCGGCCCGGGCGTTATCGTCCTCGATGAACTCCGCGCGCAGGCGCAGGCGGGTGATCGGCGTGCGCAGGTCATGGCTGATCGCGGCGAGCATTTGCGTGCGGTCGTCGATCAGGCGGCGCACGCGCGATCGCATCCGGTCGAGTGCCCGCGAGACGGCGAGCACTTCACGCGGCCCGGCTTCCGGCAGGGCGACGTGATCGTCTCGGGCTCCGAACGCCTCCGCGGCACCTGCGAGCCGCTTCAGCGGTGCGGTCAGCGCGCGGGTCGCCCAGACGCAGAGCAGCGCCAGCGTCAGCGCGAGGAACACCACAGTGAAGATCAGGGCGCCCTGCCTGGGGGGGCGGAGCGGATCGTTCGGTAGCGTCGCCTGAAGCGTCGCGCCATTGGCCGTAACGATTCCGATATGGAGACGCTTGGCGGAGCGCTCCTGCTCCGAATCGTCGGCGGACAGGTCGATGATCGTCACCGGGCGCCCGGCGCCGTTCCGAAGCCGGCGGATGACCGGAAGATCCCGGACTGGCTCGGCTCCAGGCGGAGCCTTGCCGTCCCAGGCTTCGACCTGGATCAGCGGCAGGCTGCGCCCGCTGGCCAAGAGCGCCGGCCTTGCCGCCGGATCGACGGAATCGAGCAGCCGCGACAGCATGCCCAGGCGGCTTGCCGCGACCCCGGGCAACGCATCGGGATTCTGCGGTTCGTGCAGCAGCAGGAAAGCGGCCGTGGCGACCATATGGGCAACCGCGATTCCCGCCACCACGAGCAGCGCGATCTGGCCCGCGATAGTCGTTGGCCGCAATCGGGCGCGCAGCCGCTGCAGCACGCTCATGAGCGCGTGACCTCCGGCGTGAACAGGTAGCCACCGGAACGGATCGTCCGGATGAATTCGGGGTTGCGGGTATCGCGTTCGATCTTCTGGCGAATGCGCGAGATCAATACGTCGATGCTGCGCTCGAACGGGCCGGCGGCGCGCCCCTGCGTGAGATCGAGCAGCTGGTCACGCGACAGGACCCGTCCGGGCCGCAGGCACAGGGCGAGCAGCAGGTCGAACTCCGCGCCCGTGATCGCGATGCGGGCGCCCTCGGGCGAGAACACCTGCCGGAGGGAGACGTCGAGCGTCCAGCCCGAGAAGTGCAGACGGCGGCGGTCGTCCGTATCGGGCGCCTCGGCGGCGACCCGGCGCAGGACCGCGCGGATGCGGGCGAGGAGTTCGCGCGGATTGAACGGCTTGGCGAGGTAATCGTCAGCGCCGAGTTCCAGGCCGAGAATCCGGTCCACATCCTCCGACTTCGCTGTCAGGATCAGGATCGGGATCTGCGAGGATGCGCGCAGGCGGCGGCAAAGGCTCAAGCCATCCTCGCCCGGCAACATGAGATCCAGCACGATCAGGTCGATGCGCGCCTCCGCGAGCGCCCGGTCCATGTCGGTCCCGTCGCCGGCGATCGTGACCCGGCAATCGTTCCCGCGCAGGTAGCGCGCGATCAGGCTGGAGATCTCCCGATCATCCTCGACGACGAGGATATGGGGGGTCGCTGGTGCCGTCATTGCGACGGAGTCTGTGTGTGGTTCAGCCTGCATCATGAGTCTATCATGCCCCGAACCGGCGATTATTCGAAGATGGGTAGCGGAACCAATTTGTAAGCGCGTGTTTCCCTGCCCTGGCCGGAACGTTTCGGACAAAGATGCGGAGACGTTTCTTCCAGAATCCGATCGCGATATCCGACAGAGCCCCGACATTCTGAGCCCGATCGCTTCCGGTCCTGCGGCGAATCGTCGAGCCGGACTCCCAACGCCGCGGACCCCGGCTACCTCCTTGGTTCTGCGTTCGCCCAGCTTGACGGGTGAGGCCGCCAGCCGGACATCTTCGTGTCGAAGCCCATCAGCGACTACGCCCTCATCGGCGACACCCATTCCTGCGCGCTGATCGCCCGCGACGGCTCGATCGATTGGCTATGCTGGCCGCGCCACGATTCACCCGCCCTGTTCGTGAAGCTCCTCGACGACGAGAAGGGTGGTGCATGCAGCGTGGCGTTCGACGACCTCGATGGGTCGGAGCGGCGCTACCTGCCCGACACCAACATCCTCGAGACGACGTTTACGACGCGGACTGGGCGCGCGCGTCTGGTCGACGTGATGCCGGTCAATCCGCCGAGCCCTGAGCCCGATGAAGGCCCGGACGGCGAGGGCGAGAGCCGGCTGATCCGCATGCTCACCTGCGAGACGGGCAGCGTCACCGGGCTCTTCCGGGTTTGCCCGACCTTCGATTACGCGCGCCGCCCCTGCACGCCCAGCGTCGAGGGCGCGTCGGTGCTGTTCGAGGCCGGCGACTGGCGTCTGCGGGTCAACGCGCATCCGCAGCCCGCGGTGGTCGAGGGCCGCGCCGAGATCCGGTTCACCCTGGCCGCTGGCGAGACCGCATATCTGGTCCTCACCCACGGCGAGGACCAGCAGGATGCCTCGATCGACGACTTCGAAGGCGCGCAGCGCCGCCTGAAGAGCACCATGGAGTACTGGCATCGCTGGTGCGCCCGCAGCACCTACCGCGGGGCCTATCGGGAGGCCGTGATGCGCTCGGCCCTCTGCCTCAAGCTGCTGACATACTCGCCCTCCGGCGGCATCCTGGCCGCCGCGACCGCTGGCCTGCCCGAGGCCGTGCCGGGCAACCGCAACTACGACTATCGCTTCACCTGGATGCGCGATGCCTCCTTTACAGTGACCGCGTTCGTGATGCTCGGCTACGTGCGCGAGGCCTCGGAATTCCTCCGCTTCCTGCGTGAGCGGGACGGCTCCTATGGCCGCGACACGCGCCTGATGTACGGCATTGCCGACGGCATGCCACCCGAGGAGGAGCTCAGCCATCTCGCCGGTTGGAACGGCGTGCAGCCCGTGGTCATCGGCAATCTCGCCGAGGGGCAGGACCAGCACGACATCTACGGGGAATTGCTGCGGGCTCTGTGCATCTTCCTGGAAGCAGTCGACTACGACCCGCCCGAGAAGGTCAACGACCGCCTGCCAGAGGTGCTCGACAACCTGACGGCGCGGGCGATCCGTCACCGGCACGATCCGGACAGTGGGATCTGGGAATTGCGGACGGGGCCGCGCCATCAGGTTCATACGAAGGCGATGATCTGGGTGGCGCTGACCGACGCGGCCCGGATCGCCCGGAACATCAAGGGCATCCCGGAGGCGAAGATTGCCGAGTGGGAGCGCATCGCCGCCGAGGTCCGGGCTGAATATCTGGACCGGGGCTGGAGCGAGGAGAAGCAGGCCTATGTCGGCGCTTACGATTCGCATCACCTCGACGCGGCGGTGATGCGTGTCGTCCTGTTCGGAGCCCTCGATCCGCGGGATCCGCGCACGCGCGCGACCCTGGCCGCGGTGGAGCGGGAACTCGGCGCCGGCGACCTGATCTACCGCTACCGCATGGAGGACGGGCTCGAAGGCGACGAGGGCACCTTCACGGCCTGCGCGTTCTGGCGGGTCGGCTGCCTCGCCCTCGACGGCCGCACCGCCGAGGCCAAGGCCGCTTTCGAAAGGCTGATCGCCCGGGGCAACGATCTGGGGCTGTTCGCCGAGGAGATCGATCCGGCGACCGGCGAGCAGCGCGGGAACACGCCGCAGGGATTCTCGCACATGGCGCTGATCAACGCGGCGCTGCGCCTTGATGACACCATCGCCCGCTACGGCCTTGCGGACGCGGCCGATGCGCTGACGCGCCGGGCGGCCGAGTGAGCGACGCCGGCTGAAGGCGGGCCGACCACTGTCGGACCGCCTTCAGGCAGCGATTTTGGCTGCCTTATCGACCTCACCCTCCACGGCTGCGGGCGCCGCGGGACTGCGGCTGGCGCGGAACTGGTCGAGCAGACTATCTCCCAGGCTGCTCAACACGGCCTCCGTCGCGGCTTCGGCTTTCGGATCGGCAACCGGCGCCTCGGTCCGGTACCACGCGAGGATCTGGTCCGGCAGCGCGTCCAGGATCGCCCCGATCGGGTTGCTGGGCTCCGCAGACGACGGGGTCATCACGCCGGCAACGGCGGCTTGGGCAACGACGATCGGCGTGGCTTCGGACGCGGCGGCGAAGGCGGTCCGGCGCTGATCGTCCAAGGCGGCGCGCCACGTCGCATCCAACGCCTCGGCCTCGCGGCGCGCGGTTTCCCGCGCGACGGCCTCCGCCGCGATGGCGCGGGCGGCTTCCCGGGCCTCGTCGCGGGCGGCCTCGGCCTCGTAGCGATTGAGGAGCACGAGGACCGGCTGCATCTCGGCACCCGGCAGGCTACCGCAGGCCTCGATCGCGCAGGCGATGATCCGCTGCGACAGGCCGGTGCCCCGGACGGGCATCGCGCGCCGGGCGACATCCTGCCAAGCGGACAGCGCGGCCTGCATCGCCGGCAGCAGCGCGTCGGGGAGACCGGCCCGCCGGTGCAAGTCGGCGAAGCTCCGCGGATCGCGCATGGCCCGAGCCACGCCGGCATGGTCCTGGCCGGATAGGTCGGCGAGGGACGCGAGGGCGAACTCGGTCCGCCCGGACAGCACGGCGCGCAGGATCAGTCCGGCGGTCAGCTGGTGGCTCGTACGCAGATGCGCGACCAACCGGGCGATGCCGGCGGCCCCTGAGTCTTCGCAAACTTCGAGGGCGACGCGCTCGCCGACCTCGCGGCGCAGACGCTCGCAGCGTTCGCCTCCGAGCCAGCCCCGGTCGATCACGAAGCCGGAGAGCGCCTGCGCCACCGCGAGGCCGAGCGCGTGGCGCACCTCCGGCGGGAGGTCGGTCCGGCCCAGCAGGGCCTCGCGCAGATCGGCCTCCGCACCCCGGCGCTCGATCATGCGCAGCATCCGACCCGCGGTGATCTTGGCGGTCGGGTTGCGGACGAGCGCGACCAAGGTCTCGAGTTCGCCGATCTCCGCCAGCGCCCCGGAGACCGTGTGCGAGAGATGATGGCGGGCGGCGATCACGGCGCGCGTCGTCTCATCGCCGAGGGCGGCCGCGTCCACGAGGTCGGCGTCCGTCAAGACCGGCGAGCGCGCCAGGATCAGACGCGCCACCTCTGGCACGTCGCAGGAGAGCGCGACCACCAGCGGACGCGGCGTCCGCGCCGAGGCCGCACAGGTCTCCGCCAGGGCGCGCCGAACCACCGGCGAGGGATCGTCCAACAGGGTGAGCAGGGCGGTCTTGGCTTCCCAGGCCTCGTCCGCGGCGAGGTCGCCGTAGAGATAGGCCCGCGCCAGGACCGCGGCTGCCTCGGCGCGTCGGGACGCGGAAGCGTTCTGCGTCCGGGTCAGGAACTCGCGGATGATCATGGACCCCTCCGGGGTGCGAACAGGCTGTTCCTGACGGTGGCCGAGGAACCTTCCGCAGCGAGCTCAGCCGGGCGCCGCGGCGGCAGGGGCGGGTTGGCCAGCGCGCTGCCGGGCGGCGGCGCAGCGGGCGCGGCGAGCGCACCGGTCACGTCCGGATCCGGCTTCGGCGCACCCGTGAACGGATCTGAGCCGGTCCGGGGGAAGTAGGTCGGGGCAGCGTGCGCGGTCGGCTGGGCTTGGCTGCGCGCCTGCAGGTTCCGTGCGGCGGCATCCGAGGCGGCCACGCGCGGATCCGTCTGGAACAGGCTGCGCAAGTCGCTGGTGCCGCCGAAGGCCGTCGCGGCGCTCGCATACGCCGAGACCGCCTGCGGTGCCGCCGCCTCGCCCTGGCGCAGGCTTGTGAGGTCAGTGGCGGCAGTGCCCTGGGCGGCAGCGCCCTGGGCGGTCGCCGCGAGGCTGGCATACAGTTCGGCGGCGCTCCGTGCGCGGCCGGTGCGATCGTAGAACAAGGCGCGGTTGGCGGAAGCGGCTTCCGGTAGATCGAGGGCGGCGGCACGGGCGGGGAAGGTGCGCGCGGTCGCAATCAGCGCGGCCGCGCCCTTGGCGCCGAGCACGTGCGCCACGTAGAGATCGCCGGCGGTCGGTTCGCGGCCGAGCGCCCCCGAAAGCGTGTCGGCGTTCTGCTGAGTCAGGGCGCCGGCCAGCGTCGCCGAGACTTTCGGATCCCGGCGCAGGTCGAGGATGGCCTGCCTCTGCCCGGCATCCGGCACCGCGTAGCTGCCGTCTGCCTGCCGGGTGATGGCGTCGGCCTCGGCCTGCAGCCCGAGCCGCGGCCCGGCATTCTTCATGACGCCGAGCCACGTCTGCTCGATGAACTGGAACAGCCCCGTGGCCGACGAGGTCCCGGCCTTGGCGGCGGGATCGAGGGCGGATTCGCGCCGGGCCGTGGCGAGCAGGTAGTCGAAACCGACGCCGCTCGCCATCGCGCCATCGCGGATCGCCTGAACCACCGGTCCGGAGACGGCCGTGCCCGGCATCGCCCGCGCCGGGGGCGGCGGGCTTTCAGGTGGGCTGGATGGCGTGGTGAACAGGAACATCCGGGCGCGCACGGGGGCTGAAGACCCCCGGAATCTGCGCCCGCCATGGTAAACAAGTTCTCAATCGGCTTACGGAGACCCGGTCCGTTTTCAGGACGGCGAGAACTCGCCCGCGCCCTTCGGCCGGCGCATCTGGAAGCGCGTGTCCTGTGTCACGTGGAAATAATCGAAGTATCCGCCGCGCATGATCGGGTGCATCGCCCCGGTATCGACCATCCCGTCCTTCACGTAAGCCTCGTCGACGTAAATCGAGACCACTTGGCCGATGACGAGGAAGTTCTCGGCTTCGGCGCCGTCGAGCGGGGTCAGCGGCACGGTCTGCAGCCACCGGCATTCGAGGGCGGCCGGCGAGGCCGCGACCCGCGGCGGCCGCACCTTCTGCGAGGGCGCGGTGGCGAGCCCGGCGAAGGCGAACTCGCTCTCGCCGCGTGGCAGCGGCGCCGATGAATCGTTCATCCCGTCACGCAGGTCCCAGGTGGCGAGGCTGCACACGAACTCCGCGCCCTCTTCCGCGAAGGTCATCGCGTCCTTCCGGCCCGAGGACGAGAAGGCGACCATGTTGTCGGCCACCGCGTTGAAGAACGAGTAGGGCGCGAGGTTCAGCTTGCCGTCGCGGCTCATGGAACTGATCCAGCCGATCGGCCGCGGCGCGACGATGGCCTTGAGCGGGTTGTGCGGAAGCGCGCGCGCCGCGCGGGGAACGTCGAGATCGTAATGCACGGGAAATCTCCGAAGCGCTGACCGGCGAGGCCCGGGCAGCGGCATAGACGGGTCCATAACGCATCGGAGCGAGGGGAAGACGCCCACGAAGACAGATTCCGGAACCGATAGCCGACGATGAGCGACCTGGGCGCGCTTCGCTGCGCGCGCGATGACGGGTGGCAGCGGACAGATCGACTGCCCGACCGCCCCTCAGAGATACGTCACGATCTCGTCGAGCACCGGGCGAGGCCGGTCGGAGGGCACTTCGCGCGCGCGGCCGATATGGACGAAGCCCGCCAGCTTCTCCGAGGGCGCCAGACCGAGTGCATCCAGGATGCGGCGGTCGTAGGCCAACCACTCGGTCAGCCAGGATGTCGCGAACCCGGCCGCGTTGGCGGCGATCACGAGGTTCATGGTGGCGGCGCCGACGGACAGCACCTGCTCCCAGTCGGGAATCTTCACGTGCGGACCGGCCCGCGACACCACGGCGACCACGACGGGGGCATGCGCCAAGCGGGCGCGCTCCTGCGCGAGGCGCTCCGGCGTCGCGTCCGGATTGTCGGCCGCGAAGGTCGCCGCGATGGTCTCGCCGACCCGGTCCCGCGCCGCCCCTGCGATGACGATGAAGCGCCAGGGTGCGAGCTTGCCGTGGTCCGGCACGCGGGACGCCGCCGTCAGGATCGTTTCGAGCTGAGCCCGATCGGGTCCGGGCTCGTCCAGCAGCATCGGCGGCACCGAGCGACGGGTCTTCAGGAGTTCGAGAGTGGCGGTCATGCGCGTCGTCCCAGGTTCGCGATGGCGATCGGATGTGGCATGCGCCGGTCGCGCCGGGAAGTGCGGCCTTGCCGTCGCCATGGTCGCGATGCAGAGGCAGGAACCATCCGCCGGGCGGAGGAAAGGGATCCGATCGATGCGCACGAGGCTGGCCGCGATGGCGTTGGCGATTCTCGTCACGGGATCCGCGCTCGTGCCCGCCCGCGCCCAGCAGAATCCGCTTCAGAACCGTTTTGGCGGTCCCCTGCCCTCGCCGTCGATCACCACGCCGGATCTGCCGCCCACCCTCCCTTCCGCCGAGCCGGACGCCCCCCTGTCCCTGTCAGCGCTGCTGTCGGGGCCCGGGATCCCGCTGCGCCAGGGGCTTGCGTGGCGGATCTACGAGGAAGCCAACGACGGTGTCCGGCCGTCGATCGTGGCCCGTTCGACCGAGGCCGAACCGCGCTTCGTCCTGCCTGCCGGCACCTACACGGCGACCGTGACCTACGGTTTTGCCAGCGCGTCGAAGCGGATCGTCATGGCGGGCCAGCCGATCACCGAGACGCTGCGCGTCGCGGCCGGCGCGCTGAAGCTCTCGGGCGCGGTCGGCGACCAGAAGATCCCGCCCGGCGAGGTGTCGTTCTCGGTCTTCGTGCCGGTCGGGACCAATTCCGAGGGCCGGCTGGTGCGCGGCGGCATCAAGACCGGCGAGGTGCTGCGGCTGCCGGAGGGCACCTACCACGTGGTGTCGATCTACGGTGAGTCGAACGCGA
Source organism: Methylobacterium sp. J-088 (assembly GCF_022829295.1). Taxonomy (GTDB): domain Bacteria; phylum Pseudomonadota; class Alphaproteobacteria; order Rhizobiales; family Beijerinckiaceae; genus Methylobacterium. Next base: position 581 of record NZ_JAKSYH010000189.1, on the reverse strand, counting down.
TCCAGCGCGCCGACCTCCGCGTGGAGAACGGCAAGGTGACGGAAGCAACCCTCAACCACAGGGCCGCGACCGTGACCCTGAAGCTCGTGGCGGCGCCGGGTGCGGAAGCGTTCGCCGGCACCGCGTTCTCGGTGCTCACGCCCGGCGGCGACACGATCCGCGAGGCCATCGGGGCCTTCCCGCAGGTGACGCTCGCCGAGGGCGACTACGTGCTGATCGCCCGCCACGACGGGCAGGTCTATACCCGCGAGTTCAAGGTCGAGAGCGGGCTCGACCGGGACATCGAGGTCGTCGCCAAGTCCGGGTGAGCCTGTCCCGGGCCGAGATCTGCGCGGGCCGAGACTTGCGCGGGCCGAGACTTGCGCGGGCCGAGACTTGCGCGGGCCGAGACTTGCGCGGGCCGAGACTTGCGCGGGCCGAGACTTACGCGGGCCGAGACTTGCGCGGGCCGAGACTTGCGCGGGCCGAGACTTGCGGGGGCCGAGACTTGCGTGGGCCGGGAGTTGCGGCGGTCGAGACTTGCCGGGGCCCAGACTTGCGCGGGCCGAGAATTTGGCGGGGCGGGAATCTCTAGGGTCCGG